>CAVQFR010000020.1:0-138641 GCA_963711845.1 uncultured delta proteobacterium | reverse complement strand
AGTTTTTGGGGTAGACGCAATGAAAAAAAGCGGTAGGTTGGGATCAAAGGGAAAAGATCAAAACAAGCAAAACAAGTTGAAAATAAACAGAAGGACATTTCTTAAGTGGTCAGCCTTCACCGGGGCAGCCGTGGGAGCGGGTAAGATACTGGGTCCATTGGATACCCCTTCGGCTCAACCCCTTCCCCAAAAAAACCCGGGTGTTCCCGAAGAAAAATGGATGGTCACTTCTTGCTTGAACTGCCAGGCCCGTTGCGCCATCCGGGTAAGGGTGGTCAATGGCAAAGCAGTGAAGATCACCGGGAATCCTCTTTCCAAAGTGTCTGATGGGAAGATCTGCCCTCGGGGACACATGGGCGTTCAGGTACTGTACGACCCGGGCCGGATCCATACTCCTTTAAAAAGAACAAATAAAGAAAAAGGAAACGGGATCGATCCCCAATGGGTTCCCATTACCTGGGAAGAAGCGTTGGGAGAGATCACAAATCGGTTAAACAAACTGAGAGAGAAGGGGGAGCCCAATAAAGTACTCCTTTTTTACGGGTTAAACACCATCAGCAGTCAGGATATGATCTTTCGATTTGCAGAAGCCTTTGGAACGCCAAACCTTATCTCGGGAGATGGACTGGATAGTGAGACAGAGAAATCGGGTAACTGGATGGCGGATGGGCACTATGCCCAGACGGCTTATGATCTTGATCACACCAACTACATCCTTGCCTTTGGCGCTGACATGCTGGAATCCTCCAAGCCTTTGTCTCGATTCTTAAGAAAGTGGGGAAAAATACGCCGAGAAAAGCCCAATCGTACGAAGATTGTAGTCATCAATCCAAGGTACTCCGTTACGGCAGCGAAAGCGGATGAGTGGATACCCCTTCGCCCGGGCACGGATGGGGCTTTGGCGATGGCGGTTGCCCATGTCATCATGAGCGAAGGCCTTTTCAACAAGACCTTTATCAAAGACTGGACCGTGGGATTTGATTCCTACAAAGAATTGGCCCTTCGTCAATACAGTCCGGAGGATGTTTCAAAAATCACCGGCATTCCACCCGAAACCATCCGACGAATTGCAAGAGAATTTGCCCAAACACAGCCCGCCCTTGCCCTCAGAGGCCAGGAATCGATCAACTGGCCTGAAGGATCATTCGCGAGTTACGCCATCTTCTGTTTGAACGCATTGGTGGGAAGCATCGATGTGCCCGGAGGAGTCCTTTATCAAGAAAGCGTCAAATATAATGACATGCCACGACTGGTAGAGGATGAAACTGCGAAAAAAGGCAAGGCAAAACCCATCCTAGACCTCCGTGGAACAGATAAATTTCCTGCGGCAAAGGTCGTGACGAACCAGATCCCTGAATCCTTATTAGAAAACGCTCCTTATCCGATTGAGATGGCCATCGGTTTCAATAGCAACTTCAATATGCTCTCTCCAGGACCGGATCGATGGGATAAAGCTTTGAAGAAACTCCCTTACTATGTCCATATCTCTCCCTTTGTCAGCGAGATGGCGCTCTATGCTGACCTGATCTTGCCCTCCACTACATTCTTGGAGGAATGGGGTTACGATCACTCCCCTCCAGGGTCGGGGTTCGCAGAAGTAAAAATAAAACAACCCGTGGTTTCACCCCGGGGCAGCGCACGCTCCATAGTGGATATCCTGTTTCAAATGGCGAAGAAACAGAATGGAGCAGTAGCCGGCTCCTTTGCCAATATGGGCGATTCTGCGGAAGGATTTGTCAGGTTTCGGACTGAAACGCTCGTCTCGTGGAACGAGTTTCTCAAGAAAGGTGTTGGGGCAGGAAAAGATTATGAATACCATAAGTATAACCGGATTTTCCAAACTCCTTCCAAGAAATTTGAATTCTCCTCAGGAAATCTAAAACACCTGCTTGCCAAAACGAAAAAGGGGAAAGAGGAAGGTCTGGAATATCTGCCCCACTATAACGAGGCAAAATTCTTAGGGGATAAAGGGAAATATCCTTTTATCCTGCTTCCCTATCAACCTTTGATGGTCATCGAGAACGGAAGCCAGAACTATCCTTGGGCTCAAGAGATATTTCTGCCCATGGACGGCGTGGGCTGGGAAACCCTGGTAGAGATCAATAGCGAAACCGCTAAATCCCTGAAGCTTCGGGATGGCCAGGGGGTATGGGTCGAGTCGCCGTTTCAAAAAATCAAGGCGAAAGTCAAGTTTTCTGAAGGGGTGCATCCGGAGGTGGTCGCACTTCCTTCCGGGCAAGGACATACCTCCTATGGAAAATGGCAAAAGGGAATTGGGGTGAATCCAAACGAGATCATCGGGGTGGATTACGACGCCCTCAGTGGGCAAGCCGCTTTTTTTAACACAAGAGTTAAGGTTTATAAAGCCTAAGATGTGAGTCAGACATCAGACCATAGACCTCAGACATTAGGCTATCTCTAAAAATGTCATTCCTGCGAAAGCAGGAATCCAGAAGTCTTTGACAATACTGGACTCCCGCCTGCGCGGGAGTGACAAATTGGTAATTAATAAAAGTCTAGTGTCTGGAGTCCGATGTCTGAACTGTAGAGGGGTAACATGCCACGATGGGGAATGGTGATTGATCTGGATAAATGTGTTGGCTGCCAGGCATGCTCAACGGCCTGTAAGGCGGAGAACAACGTCCCGCATGGATCGCCGGATGAACAAAGATCGAGAAGAGATATCTTTTGGAACAAGGTTATTGCCGTGACCAACGGAAAATATCCTAAGGTCAATACCGAACTCATCTCGATGCCGTGTATGCATTGTGATCACGCTCCCTGCGTCACCGTCTGTCCGGCCAAGGCGACGTATCGTCGCGAAGACGGGATTGTGGTGCAGGATTTTAGGAGATGTCTCGGATGTAAATACTGTATCGTCGCCTGCCCTTATGGAGCGCGAAGCTTCAACAGCATAGAGCAGGAAGAAAAAGAATATCACCGTCCCGATTTGCCGCCGGATCGAAGTGTCTGGGGCCAATGGCCATTCCCGACCCGGACCCACGGAGTGGTCGAGAAATGCACCTTCTGTTTTCATCGGATCGACAAAGCAATCAAGGAGGGCAAGAAGATAGGAACGGAAGTGGTACCGGCCTGTGTCGAAGATTGCCCTGCAGAGGCCAGAAAATTTGGAGATTTGGACGATACCCAGAGTGAGGTATCCACCCTACTCTCCTCAAGGGGATGGATCAGACTTCGGGAGGAGCTGGATACAAAACCTAAAGTCTACTATCTCCTAAAATGAGGTGAGTCAGACATTAGACCATGGACTCCAGACATTAGACTGAATGAGGGAAAGGGTCAAAGTCCGGTGTCCGAAGTCTGAAGTCCAATGTCTAAATGGTTTTAAATGAGGGATTTCAAATGGGACTCGTATTCTCAAAAATAGAGGGTAAATCGAAAGAGTTTTATACTCTCTTTGTCCTTCTTGCGATCTTTTCGCTCATCGGCTTTATCTGCTTTATGGTGAGCTATATCTCAGGCCACCATGTCCTCGGGTCGAGCAGTATCATCCCCTGGGGAATGCCGATTACGATTACGATTTACTTAATCGGTTTGAGTGCCGGCTCTCTCATCCTTTCTTCCTTGACCTATGTGTTTGGGAAAGAAGAGTATCGACCCATTGCCAGGCTCGCGGTCTTTCTCGCCATTATTCTTATCTTTGGCGCCATGATCGGAATTGCCCTGGACCTGGGAAGACCCGAGAAATCCTGGCGCCTTTTCATGTTCTTCGTCTTAAACAACATGCGCTCGATGTTTGCCGTCAACGGGATTCTCTACGGAGGGTATTTCCTGATCGGTGTGGTCTACCTCGGAGCCATCTTTGCCGAGAAGTACAAATTCATCAAGATGATGGGGATGATTGCTATCTGCTGGGCCGCTCTGGTTCATATGGGCACAGGGGCCATCTTCGGATTCATAGCCACCCGGCCGATCTTCTTTTCGCCCATCAAGCCTTTTGAATTTCTGACGGCGGCCATGGTCTCCGGGCTGGCCCTGCTGATGATTGCCGTGGTCGCCGTCTTTAAATTTACGAAAAGGAATTTAAATAAAGACCTGATCTTTTCCTTGAGTCGATTGCTCCGAATTCTAATTGTTGTTCTGGCGGTGATGGTCTTGGTGGATAAATTGACCCATCTTTACTCACCCCACCGGGAACCCACGATTTGGCTGCTGACGGGTCCCTATTCCTGGATCTTCTGGATCTTACAAGTCGGATGCGCCTACATTTTACCCCTCCTGATCTTAGTTCATCCAAAATATTCTAAGAACTTTAAAGGGGTGATGGTGGCTGCATTTTTAGTGGTCATCGGCATCTTTGGAGAAAGATTTTCGTTGGTGATCCCCGGGACAGCCTATCCCCTGCCTCTCTATCCCGGGAAAATTGAGGGGATCTGGGGGATGGCAGGCTCCTTTCCCATTACTCCGATCGAGACCTTTATGTCCCTGGGGATATTTACCCTGATGGGACTCTTATTTCTTGTGGGTTTGAAAAATTTGGAGTTGTTACCGGTTGTTGAAAGTGCGCAGCAAACCGCCGATACGGCAAAGAAGGCATGACATTGCGAACTTCAGGATCTAAAGACAGGATGAGCCGGCGAGAATTCAAGACATGATGAATTCGTAAGAAATCGGTCTTCTCTCAGAGTGCTTCAACAAATGATTTTATTTTGAGGAACAAATTATGGGAAGCTCCTTAAGACCAGTCGTGATGATTGTGGAAATCATTGTTCTCATGGGCGTGATTGGGTCCCTCTTCCTTGGGGTGAAACTGACAGCCTTCGACTTTGGAGTGGAAGAAAAGTACAAAAGGTTTATCTGTTGGGTCTTTATGATCATGGGCTGCTTAGCGTTGGTCTTCTTTATTGCCCATTTGGTTACCTTCTATCCTCGTTCGTCAATTTAATATTCCTTCACCCCTCTTCCCCTGCCTACCGGCAGGCAGGCACTGGGGAGAGGGGTGAAGAACCACTCGGAAAGGTAAAATGAATCCTTTAACCCGTTTCTGGACAAGTCAAGAAGTTTATATCCTGAAAGTCTTTTTGCCTATCATCCTTGGCTTTCTCGTTCTTTTCATCGGGCTTCTGGCGGTGTCTGCCCTCGCCTTCTGGTGGCGGCACTACCGGCTTTGGCATCTCGGGAAAGAGGAGAATCGTTCCGATCAAGGAGCCACCCGGCTTAAGACTCTTATTGGCCGTTACCTTCGGCCACGTCCGGTTCTGGAAGGAGCTCTACCCCGGCTCCATGCACTTTTTGATCTTCTGGGGGGCCATTCTCATCTTTCTGGGTAAATTTGTGAGGCTTTTTTCGTACCCTGTGGGCCTGACCAACCCTCCTCAGAACATCTTCGAGTCTGCTTCCTTTGTGTCAGAAATCGGGGGTCTTTGGGTGGTGATCGGAGGGTTTCTGGCCGTTTACCGCCGATATATTCTCAAACCTTCACGCCTGGAAACAAAACCCACCAATACATTAATCTATCTTTGGGGGTGTGTCCTACTCATCACCGGTTTTTTCATCAAGGGCTACCGGATTGCCGTGATCGGCGGAATTGTTCCCGACTGGCTTTCTTGGGCTCCCTTCAGCTATCCTATCTCTCGTTTCTTTCTGATCCTGCCCACCGATGCTCTGAACGAGCTTCTGGTTTGGCACCGGGTCCTGATCCATGCGCTGCCCGCCTTCTTATTCTTTGCCTATGTCTTTATTACCCGTACCCCGCTTCAGCACTTCTTCTTATCGCCCATCAATATCTACTTCCGTAACCTCAAACCCAAGGGTGTTTTACTCCCGATCCCTAACTTTGAAGAAGCAGAAACCTTTGGGGTAAGAGAGATCTCCGAACTGACCTGGAAACAGTTGTTAGATCTTGAGGGTTGCACCAACTGCGGCCGATGCCAGGATGTCTGCCCGGCCCATCTTACGGGCAAGCCCCTTTCTCCGAGACGAATGACCCAGAACCTGAAGGACCACCTGAGGCGGGAAGGGCCGAAACTTCTTGCCACGCCTCTGGATCAGCGTAAGCCGGAAGCGATCATGGAAGCCACCGTGGGCGAAGACGAGCTTTGGGCCTGCACTGCCTGTATGGCCTGCGAGGAGGCCTGCCCGGTCTACGTCGAACAGGTCATCCGGAACATGGATCTTCGCCGTTATCTGGTTCTGGTAGAGACAAAGTACTCCTCCGAAGTCCGATTGACGTTAAAGAATCTGGAGAAGAGCAACAACCCCTGGGGGGCGGCTCGGGGGACGCGGGCAGAATGGGCCCAAGGGTTAGGAGTGAAAAACTTTGCTGAAGTAGAAAACCCGGAGTACCTCTTCTGGGTAGGATGTGTGGGAAGCTTCGATGCCCGAAATCAGAAGGTCGCCACGTCGATGGTGAAAATCCTCCAGGCGAACAACATCCGGTTTGGAATCTTGGGCAATGAGGAAGGATGCTGTGGAGATCCGGCCCGAAGAATCGGAAACGAATACCTTTTCCAGACCATGGCAGAGGCAAATATCGGGATCATGAAAAAGCACGGCGTCAAGAAGATCCTCACGATCTGTCCCCATTGTTTCCATACCTTGAAAAATGAGTACTCCCCATTTGGCGGCGAGTTTGAAGTCATTCATCATGTCCCATTCTTAGCAGACCTGATCTCAAGGGGAAAGCTGAAACTGACCAAACCCATCGACAAAGTGATCACCTACCACGATTCCTGTTACCTGGGAAGGGCGAATCAGATCTTCGAAGCTCCCCGCAAGATTTTAAACGCCATCCCCGGCCTGAAGCTGGTCGAGATGGAGAAACATCACAAGCGGAGTTTCTGCTGTGGGGCGGGTGGGGGAAGAATGTGGATGGAGGAGCATATCGGGACGCGGATCAATCAGATGCGAACCGATCAGGCCATTGCCACAAAGGCCGAGTTCATCGGAACGGCCTGCCCTTATTGTCTGACCATGCTCTTTGACGGAATCAAAGAAAAGGGGAAGTCAGAAACGATGGCCGCCTACGATCTGAGTGAACTGGTCGTTCAATCCATGTGATATTCCTTCCGTCGAGAAAATGAGGATTTCAATTCACTTCTCCTGTCAGGAAATTCTATTTCATCTCAGAAGAATGATGAGTGTGTAGATTCCGGTAATTTGTTTTATAATAATACCAAAAATATCTTAAGGAAACCGGTCATTCGATAAGGATTCGAGGATTCAAAGGGTCAAGGATTCTAATGAATACTTCGAAACTTCAAAAACTCCCATCAAAATCACACAAAATTTTGCTATTCTAATGGAGAGACGGCGATGAACTATGTCAACGAATTGATTGGAATCGTTGGTGAAAAGAATGTGAGAACCGATGAAATAGAACGACTCTGTTACTCCAGGGATCTATCGGTCCACGAGGCCGTTCCGGATGTCGTTGTCTTCGTCAAAACAACAGAAGAAGTTTCAAAAATAATGTCTTTGGCCACCAAGGAAAAAATCCCTGTGACCCCAAGAGGATCGGGGACAAGCGCAGTAGGGAGCGCCTTGGCTGCCAAAGGAGGGATTCTCCTCGACCTGAGCCGGATGAATCATATTTTAGAGGTAGACAAGGAGAACGGATACGTTTTGGTTGAACCCGGCGTCATATGCAACCAGCTCAATGCAGCCATTGCCCCCACCCATTTTTTCCCTCCGGATCCCGGGAGTGCCAATCTTGCCTCCCTGGGAGGAATGGTTTCAACCAATGCCAGCGGAAATCGAGCGCTGAAGTACGGGACAACGAAGAATTATGTCTTGGGACTGGAGGTCGTGCTGGCCGATGGCCGAACGATTAACACAGGTTCTGTCTTAGGCAAAACTTCTTCCGGATACGACCTCACCCAGCTCTTCACCCAGGCCGAGGGGACGCTGGGGGTTATCACAAGGATCATTCTAAGAATCCTCCCCGTTCCCGAATATGTTGCTTTTGCAGAGGCGCGATTTTCCTCTACTCTGGAGGCTGGAAAGGCCGTTCGGGAGATCTTGACCTCAGGCATTGCTCTCTCTTCCTGTGAGATTTTGGACAAAGTGACGATTGATGTGGTGAATAAAGCCATGGGACTCAACATCCCCGATCTCGTGGGATGCCTCCTCTTCATTGAAATCGATGGAAATAAAAAGGCTGTTCAGGAAAACATAGCAAAAATCAATAAAATTTGTGAAGCCAATAACGGTATTGAAAATAAATGGGAGGATGATCCTGCGAAACGTCTTAAGATGTGGGCCGCCCGTCAAGGGATTGTTGCCTCCTTGTCAAAAGTCAAGAGAGGATCAAGGATGCAATCCATTATGGATGACCCGGGAATACCTATCACCAAAATCCCGGAAGCCATTATGGAAATCAAGAAAATCTCGGAGAAACATCGTATCCCCATCAATACCTTTGGCCATATCGGTGATGGGAATATCCATCCCATCATCATCTCGGACCCCAGAAATAAGGAACAATGGAATACCATCAGAGAAGTAGCCAAAGACTTAATTGACCTCACGATACGGCTCAGGGGGACGCTCACCGCAGAGCATGGAACAGGAATGGCCAAATCGCCTTATATTAAAAGGGAGTTGGGGGAAACTCTCGAGGTCATGAGGGAGATCAAAAAAGCCCTTGACCCCAACAATATCCTCAACCCAGGGAAGATGGGATTTGATGATTCCATAAAAGACATCTATGACAATTTTGCCTTTCTCCCCCTTGTCGAAAGGCCCGACGAGATTCAACCCTTTAGCGAGGCACTGGATAATGAGATTATGGCCTGTATCATGTGCGGATTCTGTCGAGCCGGGTGTCCTACCTATGGGGAGACTTCCCTCGAATCCATCAATGCGCGCGGAAGGGTAATCTTGGCCTATCACCTCCTCACCGGAAGATTAAAACCATCGAAAGAACTGGCTGAAAGATTTTATCCGTGTACCACATGCCTTAACTGCAATGCCGTCTGTCCCGCAGGTGTCAAGGTTTCCGATATTGTCCAGGCCGCCCGTAAAAGACTGGTAGAGGCAGGGTATCTCCCGTCCATCCACCGGACGCTGATGCAATCGATCGAGGAAAAAGGAAACCCCTTTGGAGAAGCCACGGGAAAAAGGGCGGACATCTATCCCAGTGAGTTTAAGCCTAAAGAAAAAGCGTCCACCCTCCTTTTTTTCGGGTGTGTCGCTTCCTATCAGGACATCAATCTTATTCCAAGTACATTGAAGATCATGGATAAGGCAAATATTGACTATACGACTTTGGGGAATGAGGAGTCTTGCTGCGGATATATCTCTTATCTGGTAGGGGATCAAAAAGAATTTGAGAGATGTATTAAAAATAATATAAGTCATTTCGAACGGAAGGGTCTCAAAGAGATTGTTACCACCTGTGCCGGATGTTACCGAACCTTTAAAGATCTTTACCCAAAACATAATGGGTTTCCTAACGTTCAGGTTTACCATACAGTAGAATATCTGGAAAAGCTCATCGCTAACGGCAAGCTCATTTTTAAGAATGGGGCTAAAATGAAAGTGGCATACCACGACCCCTGCGATCTCGGGCGGCATATGAATGTCTATGATCCACCCCGCACTGTCATCCGGGCGATTCCATCGGTGGAATTGATCGAATTTCCTCAGAACAGAAACCTCGCTAAATGCTGCGGAGGCGGCGGGGGCCTTAAGGCTTATGACACTGAAATGAGCTTAGAGATAGCTTACAAACGCGTTCAACAGGCTTCCACCCTAGGAGCTGATGCCATTGTCTCAGCCTGTCCGGCCTGTAAGTCCAACCTACAACTGGCTGCAGCAAGACTTCGAAAAGAGAAAAAGGGCAAAATAAAGGTAATGGATATTACGGAACTGGTAGCGGAAGCCTTAGCCTAAAAACACAGCTAATGGCGAATGGTCTATGGCTGATGGTTTTAAGAGCAGCTTTTTTATAGCTATAAGCTATCGGCTATAAGCCGTCAGCTATCTACTTAAGAAATAGTCCCTCCAAACTTCTTCGATTCGGCTGATCACGTCCCTGAATTCATACAGAAGGGTCATCTCGTTGAGGTATTGATCCAAGGAGGTTGCCGTTGACATCTCCACAAATCTCCTGCAACTTTTCCTGAGGCTCGGCCGAAGCTTATCGCATCCGATGGCCTCTGCCCTGGTTGTGACGGGTAAGTTCGCGTGAGCCGTGCCTGCTTCATCATAAAACCTCCCGTGGAGGCAGCGAACGCACCGGGTCTTCCTCATTTCAATGGCCCGATCGATTTCCTCGTCCATGGTTTGACGGATCATTCTCTTCAGGAGGATCGCCCTTTCCTTTTGAGCCATCGCCTTTGTCAGCTTGACTATTTCTTTCTTGGTATCCTGGATCGAATGGGATATCTCATCAACAATAAGGTGAGGGGTGAAGGAGTGCTCCAAACGTAAAAGTCTAACCTCCTGGAGGATCAGAGTTTTGATCCCCATTTTGATCGCTTTCTTCAATTCCTTCTCTTTCACCGGCATAGAAATCTTTTATCAAAAAGAAATATTTTTGGCAAGAGAAAACGGTGAGCTCTCATAACACGTCCCGAGCGAAGCGAGCGTTGGCAAGGAAGCTGCTACAAGCCCGCTAGGATTGACCAGGTGACAATGGCTAATTTTAGAACTTCCAGATCAGGTTGGAGAAATCGTTTTCCACGGACAATTGGTCAAGAAGCACTGCCACCTGGCCACGATGATGGGTTTGGTGGTTAAAGAAATGGAGAAAGGCGTACCAGACAGTTTTATGTTGTTCTTGACCCTTATAATCCTGGTACCTTATCTTACGGTTGTACTTATCCTCGGATACCAGTCGAAAGACTTGGCCGATGACTTCATCGACTCTGGTTCTTACCGGCTTAAAGACGCTTAGGCTATTCCAGACAATATCCTTCCACGTCTTCAGCTCGAACATGGGCAGTTGGGGTGTCACCACATTCAGCTCTGGTAGGTTATTTGCAAACCGCCGGATCCACGTCGTATCGGTGACCAGGATATGATTCATAATGCCGAGTATCGAACTGTAATAAGAACCAAGATCCTTAGAGAGCTGCTCTTGAGGTAGACCTTCAAGGATGCCAAGGACTTCCTGGTTCGTCTGCTTGTTATACTCCGCCAGCAATTGAAATAGTTCTCTCATCGGTAGCTCCTTTCGAAACAGTTCCCTTTATCATACCACAATCAGCGTGCTGGAGAAATCAAAGCCTCAGAAATTTTCGTTATATTAGAGGCATGCCTGAGATGGGTCGGTCCATTCTAAAATACTGAAGCAGTTTTTGAAAATCTTCTGATTGAATTGGATCGCTCGAAGGTCCGAAAAGGTGGGTATCACACGAACAGTCTGTAGAACCGAATCGGGGAACACACCCTTCAGCAATTTCTGACATCCCTTTTGCCACCTCGCACTCGAGCCGCTCTGAAGAGCGGATGGCTAAAACAGAATGAAATTCAGCGACCGCTCTCAGTTCATCGATATGCCAGTGGTGCCGCTTCCTTAAATGCCGGTGCCGCTCCATTCTCTTGGATAGGTTCGCCATCGCAGAACCCACATAGATATAGAATCCTTTTCTAAAATGAACCTTGCCCAATTTTCCAACGTTAATCTTCCGATTTCTCTTCAGGTTCAAAATCAAAAGATAGCTCCCTCGGTCCTTGGCCTCCTTTTCAATGGTATCCCACGGGACCTTGAGAACCTTGACATTGGGAGAAAGTGAAAGATCCTGATCCCAGTGGACAGAAACCGGAATCACCTCTACCCTATCCCGGACACGAAGAAGAGTCTGTGAGAAATTCAGGTCTGTGTGAAAATCAGGCATAAAGATCCTGGCAAAGGGCCAGTGGACAATGAAGAGGAAGATCGCTCTGACCCCTTCTTCTGAAATCCCGGCCAGCTCTCTTAGGTGGCGAGCCCCTCTCTCTGTTACGGCGTCAGGGAACATGGCTATTCTTTCCCCGACCAGGGTGCAAGACTTCACTTCCAGAAGAATGTCTTTGTTCCTTTCCTCCAAAAGAAAATCAAATCGGCTCCTCCCCACCCGAATCTCGGATCTCACAATTCTTGCATTCTCCAACCCTGGTATCTTTCTTTCCTGAAGAAGATATCGGGCCACTTCACTTGTACGATGAGTGTGGAGCATGATGGGATGATCTTCCCGGTCCACTGCCACGGCTGTGTAGCGTGTCTTACGATTTGAACATTTTTCTTCTCTCACCAAATGAATGATGCGGCCTGGAAAAAGAAGCTCCTGGAGCCTTCCGGGGTTTGGGAGAAAAGCGGAGAGAATTCTCCCTTTCCATTCGCATTGAATCAAAAAACGGTTGGGCCGTTTGAGAAAACGTGCTCGTATTATGCGACCAAAAAAGCGCCTTCCTTCAGACGGAACGTTCATACCCATTTTTATTAACACACTCTGGGGTCCAATAAAATATAATGATTGCCAATTTGATAAAAGTTCACTCCTGTCCTGATAGGAATTTGGCCGATCATTTGATTCAAGGCATCAGGGTGTCATTCCCGCGAAACTTGTCCTCGCGAAAGCGGGGAACGGGAATCCAGGCTTGTCCTTGTGAAAACAGGGAACCGCTAGAAAAACCTGGATTCCCCGCATCAAGTGCGGGGCAGGAATGACAAACTCGAAGACCGTCAACCTGAATTTTAAGAGCTTAAGAACCTTTGGAAAATCTGAGGAAAAGTTTCAGTTTTTTCCAATAACAGGTTTAATTTTGACAGCAATCACAAAAGTTGGAGCTTTTGATTGAAAATGGAACGGGAAGATCATAGAATGATGATAGCATGAGGCTTCCGACAACGTTCTTAGAACGGAAAAAGATTCCGAGGATTATTCTCTCCATCCACCCCCAACCCCATTTTGATTTACCTCAGATGTTATCCCTCATGAAAGAAGCTTACGAAATGGGGGCCTGGTGTTTTGATCTGCCTTCAGCGAATCATCTAAAATCCTTTAAAGAATTAAAACATCTTATCACTGATGAAGCGCTGATAGGTCTCTGCCATATAGAGGTGGAAACAGGGGTCTCCCTTTTAGGAAAACCTCTCCATCGATTTGAATCCAAAGTCGTCTCAACGATCAGGAAAGGTCTCCTCCCTTCGAATCTGACTCGAAATATTCTGCCCCCCTCTTCTTCCTCGGAGGTGTTTACACAAAAAGAGATTGACCGGATCACCTTCGATCCTCTTCGCTTCGAGGAGGCCCTTTCCCTCTTCGACCCCGAAGAGTCTCCCTTCCTCCTCATCGGAGAGAGATATGGGGACTGGCTCTTGGCGCTGGGCCGGATCGATCTCCTCCGCGAAATGGTGTCCAATGTCAGGGGAAAAGGATTCATTCCCATCTTTTCGGGTCAGTGGGCGACCTTTGTCCTTCCGAAGGCAAGACCGCTCGATGTTGCGGCCTATGCCGTTCCCATCAATAAAAAATGGAGCCTCTTTGATTTGCAGCGTGCCTCTGATCTGATCAAGAAGTTTGAGAAACCCGTGATCAGCCTGAACCCTCTTGCCGACGGGACACTCTTGAAAGAATCCGGAGGGGCCTTTTCTTTTCTCTTTGATGAATTGAAGATTTATGCGGCGATTCCTAAGATTGCCTCACAAGGAGAAGCCAAAACAATCGTCGAGGCCCTGATGAAATTTCCTTCCCTCATCCCGCCACGAAAAACATGATCGCTCCTGCCACCAGGGGAATACTGAGATTGTCGTTCAACTTAATTGGAAGGAGCTCAATCAATGTTGCCCCAAGCGCTGCGAAACTTCCTGAAAATCGGTCCAGATGAGGATAGATCCACACGATCACCAGGGAAGTGATCAGGAAAGCCAGGCTTCCTTCAAGGGTCTTTCCAAAGATCTTAACTCTTCCAATCCCTTTCCCTACCAAGGCCGCCGCTGTATCGGAAACGATCAGGATGAAGATGCTGGCAATGGCAATGGGTTTGGGATAGAGGAGAATGGTCAGGATGGTTGAGAAGATGAAATAGGTTGCTCCCATAAAGGCTGGTTTCTCTTCTTCTCTGAGAACTCTTCCAAAAAAATATTTTCGAAAAAGGGAAGCCATCCCGGGGTGGAAGTGGCGAAGGAGATCCACCAGTAGAAGGGCTAAAAAGAAGGGAACGAGGAAGAGGATGACCGTTTCTTCAGAAGTCAACGCATATCCGACAGGAACGATTAAGGTGGCTAAGTGGACAATTTTTCTCTTGATCTCAACGCCGGTCAGCATCTAAGAACCTTTTAGCTTATGGCTTATGGGTATTAGCTTTTACTTCTTTCCTATTTGCTGTTTGCTATCAGCTATTTGCCATTGGCTATCAGCTATTGGCTGTTGGCTATCGGCCATCAGCCTTCTTAATTTTTCCATTTCTTCCGGGGTCAGATAGCGGAATTGTCCGAAAGGAAGGTCCCTCAATTGAACCGGTCCGTATTCGATGCGTTTCAGTTTGAGAACGGTGTGGCCAATGGCTGAGAACATCCTCTTGACCAGATGGTTTCTCCCTTCTGTTACCACGACCCGAACCCAGCTGTTTTTCTCCTTCTGACGGATAAGACTGCATGAGACAGCCCTGGCCTCCCCATCTTCGAGCATCACGCCCCTCCTGAGCCGTATCAGCTTTTTCTCCTCCGGAACCCCCGCCACCTTCACCAGATAGGTCTTTGGAATGGAGAATCTGGGATGGGAGAGGAGATGGGCTAGGTCACCATCATTCGTGAGAAGGAGAAGTCCCTCGGCATCGAAATCGAGGCGACCTACCGGATAGATTCTCCATTTCACGTTTTTGAGGAGATCGATGATGGTCGGTCTTCCCTTTGGGTCTTTGACCGTGGAGAGATAGCCTCTCGGTTTATTGAGGAGAAGAATGACTTTAGGTTCAAAGGGAGCGAGTCTCTTCCCATCCACTTTGATGTGATCTCTGGAAGGATCGGCTTTGAAACCCAAGGCCTCAACGATTTTCCCGTTGACCGACACCCTCCCCTCGACCACCATCCTCTCAGCTTCCCGCCTCGAAGCGATCCCAGCCTTGGCTAAAATCTTTTGAATCCGTTCCAATGCCAATCGAATTCCCTATTCCTCTCCTTTATCCATCGGGAGATCTTGATGAGGGGTAACTTCCTCTGTCTCGGTTTTCAGAATCTCTTCTTCGGATATTTTTTCGGGGGATATTTCTTGGGGGGATTTTTCTTCGCGGGATACCTCTTCAGGCGCTGGAGGAGGCTGGATTTCCTGGAGTTTGGGGAGATCAGAAACCGAGTTAAGGCTGAAGAGTTCGAGAAAGGCCCGGGTGGTTCCATAGACGATCGGCCGTCCGGGCAGATCCTTTCGGCCCATTATCTTGATCAATCCCTTTTCCAAAAGGGTGTGAAGAACGGATCCCGTATCGACTCCTCGAATCTCTTCGATCGCAGGTCGTATGACAGGCTGGCGATAGGCAACAATGGCGAGTGTCTCTAAAGCGGCTTGGCTCAGCTTAACTGCCTTCGCCTTTTTCAGCCGATTAACCCATTCGGCCCAACCCGGTTTGGTCCGGAATTGATATCCCCCGGCGATTTCCGTCAGTTCTATCCCCTTGGAAGGATCGCCGTATTCTGCTTGAATCTGACGAATCCCTTCTAAAATAGCCTCTTTGTTCGATTCGGGCAGGATCTCGACAAGGGTTTCAAGCCGGATCGGGGAATCTGAAACGAAAAAGAGGCTTTCTAATATTGGCTTGACATCGAAATCATCCATCATCCTGTCCTCTAACCTATATTTTAATTAACTCAGTAAATATCAAGTTCCAAGCACTCATCATCAAATCATAACCAAATTTCATTATCCAAACATTTTCCGGGACACTGGTCACTCCTGCCTGTCCCGCCCTCGGTCCCGACCGAAGGCGGGACAGGCAGGGGAATTTATTTGGAAATAGTGATTTGGTTATTGGAATTTATATTATCTTGTCTCAAGAAACTCTATTCTTTCACCAGGGGAAATAGAGCAGATGGCATGTTTGTAGACCAGCTGATCCGCCTCTGTTCGAAGGACGATACAGAAATTATCAAAACTGAGAATCATCCCTTCGATCTTATGACCCGTGGTCAATTCAATCACGACATGTTTCCGATCCCGCCGGACACGATTGAGAAATTGATCTTGGATATTAATCTGACTCTTCATCATGCCATGGGCCCCCCTTTTCCCCAAAAGGATTTGATGTTGGAAAATATTCTTTGGCGATCCGTTGACTCGTCCCACCAACGAACCTCTGGATCTGCCTTAAACCATGCCCATTGCCGCTTGGCATAATGGCGGGTATCCCTTTTCATCTGTCTGACGGCCTCATTCCATCCGATCTCTTTCAAGAGAAATTGAACCATCTGTTTATAACCCAAACTCTGCATCGGCTTCAATTCAGGTCCATAGCCCATCTCCATCAGCCTCTCGACCTCCTGAAGGAACCCCTTTTCTAACATTTGATCGACTCTCTCGTCGATACGGCGAAAGAGCTTATCCCGGCTCATCTCCAGTCCAATTTTCAAAGTCAGATAAGGCCTTTCACCAAAACGATGCTGTTCCCGATAGAAAGAGATAGGGACTCCCGTCGAATCAAAGACTTCCAGAGCTCGTATCATTCGAAAGAGGTCATTGGGATGGAGATGAGAGGCTGTTTGGGAATCGATTTTTTTCAAACGCTCATAAAGGGCACCCGACCCCTTTTCCTTGGCTTCCTGTTTTAGACTCTCCCTCGCCTGGGGATCTATTTTAGGACTGTTAAAGAGTCCCTGGGTGAGGGTTTTGATATAAAGTCCGGTTCCTCCGACGACCCAAATGGGTTTCCTCTCCTGGAATAATTGATCGATCGTCTTCCGACCTAGCGTCCGATAGAGGGCAGCGTGAAAAGGTTGATCAGGGGGCACCAAGTCAATCAGGTGGTGTCGAACCCTTTCTTGGTCATCGCGCGTGGGCTTGCCTGTCCCGATATCCATATACTGATAAACCTGCACCGAGTCAGCACTGATGATTTCACCCCCGGATGCTTTCGCCCATTCAATAGCCAATTTGGATTTCCCTATTCCCGTCGGACCGAGGAGAATCACTATCCGAGGCCGGTCATGCTCAATCTCTGCAACCATATGGAGTGGATTTTAATGAATTCATAATGAGACTTCAAGTGTAAAGTGGAAACAGGGGAAGGCGGATAAAATTCTCTTGAAATTGTGATTTATTTTATATAGGATTAACCCTGTCGCATATGAGAAAGGACCGAAAAACAAGAGTCCGTGCTGAGACCTCAAATATCTCCGGTTTTCCCGAAACCATCGCTTTATTGAAGTTTTAACCGATAGGAGCTTGGTATGCCTTCCACATTCTTCATCAATCCCCGGTCAAATCCTGAATTGAGGAGCCTTCATGAGATCATCCTCCTTCCTCAGCAGAACCATCTCCAGGATTATTTTCTTGGAGTGATGGCCATTTTGTCTGAATATTTTTCAATCAGGTATTCGGCCCTCTTCCTCCAAGACCCCCAAAAGGATTCCCTCCATGTAGAAGCCCTTTATGGAATCGAAAAAGACACTCATCCTTTTACTTGCCCCAGCCAAAAAGGGACGATCGGTAAAGTTCTCGAGTCGCGACAGCCCATGGTGATCCAGAATTTAAATCAAGAGCCGCTCTATGAGGAGATGATGAAGAGCCAGAAGCGTATCGAGAAGATCGAAGCCCCTCTCCTCTGTATCCCTCTTATAACGGGTGATGAGCCGATGGGTGTAATCAATATGAATTCCCTCTATGGACCCAGAGCACGAATTTGTCGAGGACTTCCAGTTCCTCTCCGTGCTCTCAGCGATCCTCTCTCCTGCGATCAAACATTATCACTTTAAAAAGAGCGAGTCTCTTGCGAAGGAAACCAAACTCAAAGCAAGGTCTCATCTACTGGATGAGATCTTAGAGCAGAAGCTGGTTGAAGTTCTGAATAAGATCGATCCTTATGTGGAGACGAAGACCAAAATGGGAATCTTTGACGATATTATTAGAGTGGTAGAAAGGATTTTAATCAAGTCTGCTTTAGAGAGAGTGGACCATGTTCAAATTGCCGCCGCCCAATTCCTAGGGATCAATCGGAACACTCTTCGCAAAAAGATGAAAGAGCTGAAAATTAAAGCGCGCTAAGGCTTCCCCTCCCCCTCTCCCCACCGGGGAGAGGGGGAGGGTGAGGGGGCCCCTTGCATTAATTCTATTCAGAAGTCACAATTTAATCTGTGACAAATCCTCAAGAAAACGTTGAAAAGCTCAAAGCGCTTTGTCACCAATGGGGAGGCTCCCTGTTTGGAGTGGCGGATCTTCGTTCTTTCAAGAAAGAGGAAATCCTTCTCTCTCCTTCCTTAATAGATCAACTTCCTTACGCTATCTCGGTGGGATTTCACCTTTCGGATGCTATCTTAGAAGAGGTTGAAAACCAACCCACCCCGCTTTATTTCCATCACTATCAGAGAGTCAATATTCTTCTGGACACCACCGGCCTGATCGTGACCTCAACGATTCAAGAACTTGGGTATCAGGCCATGGCCATCGCTGCTTCTCAAATTGTGGATTGGAAAAACCAAAAAGGTCATCTTTCCCACAAACATGTGGCCCGCGCTGCAGGATTGGGATGGATGGGTCGGAACAATCTCCTCGTTAATGAACAATTTGGATCTCGTATTCGTCTTGTTACGATCCTCACCGAGATCCCCCTTGTGATTAACTCTCCTTCAATAAAGGACTGCGGTTCCTGTCTGGATTGCCTGCCGGTCTGCCCTGCGGGAGCCATTAAGGAACAGCAAAAAGATTTCGATCATCTTCGATGTTATGATCAGCTGAGAACTTTTGCCAAAACCCTCCATTTCAGCCATAATATCTGTGGTGTTTGTGTGAAGGCCTGCCGGGGCAAACGCTAACGAATCGAAGGGTTCAAGGGGTCCAGGATTCCAGTGATCAGGGGATAAAAAAGCTTGAACCCTTGACTCCTCGAATCCTTGAACCCTAATTAACAATTCTATGGAAGAATACGATGTGATCGTGGTGGGCGGGGGACACGCTGGAATTGAAGCCTCCTTGGCCTGCGCCCGCCTGGGACACCCTACCCTTCTCGTCACCCAAAAAGTCGAACAGATCGGTTATATGTCCTGCAACCCCGCCGTCGGCGGGCTGGCCAAAGGCCATCTGGTGAAAGAGATCGATGCACTGGGTGGAGAGATGGCTAAAGCCACTGACGAAACAGGAATACAGTTCCGCCAGCTCAATGATACGAGGGGTCCTGCGGTTCGTTCTTCACGAGCTCAAGTGGACCGCCAAGGATACCGGCTTCGAATGAAAAGAACGGTTGAAGGTCAAAAAAATCTCACGATTAAAGAGGCCACTGTAGAGGAAATTCTGATAGATGGAAATCAGGTGGTCGGTGTGAAGACGGATTTAAAAGAAACCATTCAGACAAAGGCCTTGGTCCTTGCCCCAGGGACTTTTCTGAACGGTCTTATTCATATCGGTCTTGAACATTTCCCTTCGGGGAGGATGGGTGATCCACCCTCTATTGGTTTATCAGAGTCACTTAAACATTTAGGATTTCGGATGGGAAGGCTCAAAACCGGTACCACTCCAAGGCTTGACGGCGATACCATTGACTTCTCTCAGCTCACACCTCAATACGGAGACACCCCACCTCTTCCTTTCTCCTTCACAACGGACAAGATCGATGTTGAACAGGTTCCCTGCTACATGACTTATACGAATCTCACGACCCACGAAATTATCCGGAGCGGCCTCGACCGATCCCCTCTCTACTGCGGGATTATCAAAGGCGTCGGACCGCGTTATTGTCCTTCGATCGAAGACAAAGTGGTCCGTTTTGCGGATAAGAAAAGGCATCAGATCTTCTTAGAACCCGATGGCCGCAATACGAATGAGATCTATCCGAATGGGATTTCCACGAGCCTTCCTCTGGATATTCAAGTCCGAATGCTGAGGTCGATCCAAGGGCTTGAAGAAGTGGAGATGATCCGGCCCGGTTATGCCATTGAATATGACTTTGTCGATCCCACGGAGCTGAAGCCTTCCCTTGAAACAAAAAAGATCAGAGGGCTCTTCCACGGCGGACAGATCAACGGAACGTCCGGCTATGAAGAGGCAGCCGCACAAGGATTAATGGCCGGGATCAATGCCTCGCTTTATATTCGAGGGGAGGAACCCCTTATCTTGAAACGTTCCGATGCTTATATCGGCGTTTTGATCGATGACCTGGTCACCAAAGGGACAGCCGAACCCTACCGCATGTTTACCTCCAGGGCGGAATACCGTCTCCACTTGAGAGAAGACAATGCCGATTTGAGATTGAGAGAAAAGGGCTATGAAGCGGGACTAGTGAGAGAGGAGGACTATCAGATCTTTCTGAAGAAAAAAACGGCGATTCAAGAAACACTCTCCAGAATCTCAACGGTGAGAGTCAATCCTACAAAGGGGAATAGCGAAATCCTTCATCGATGGGGGACCGCCACTCTGAAGAAAGACTCCTCCCTCCAGGATATATTGAGGAGACCTGAAATTCATTTCAAGCACCTCTTTGACTTTGATCGAAGCCTTGAATGCCTTCCGCAGTCGATACAAGAGCAGGTCGAGATTCAGGTGAAGTATGACGGTTATATCAAGAGACAGATGGAACAGATTGAAAGGTTTAAAAGGTTGGAGGAAGTGGCCTTTCCAGAGGGATTTGATTTCAGCTCTATCATCGGACTCACCACAGAGGTCGATGGAGAAACTGAAGAAGATTAAACCTTATTCCCTCGGCCAGGCTTCAAGAATTTCCGGTGTCACTCCTGCCGCCATCTCCATCCTGATGGTCAACCTGAAGAGACAGGGATACCTATGAGGACAGCGGCCATTCGAGAAGGAATATATCAACAGTCAAATCGTCGGAGAAAGACTCAGAAATGAAATCACCCGGAGAAATCCTCCATCTGTAAAATCCGTCGACCATCGGTTTTAAGACTGCTAAATCTCATATGACACTTCAAAAAATATTGTCCCGTGAATTCATTCTCTGTTTCTTTGCGCAATTTGCCTTCACCTCTGTTTTCCACATCTTGGTCCCAACCATTCCGATCTATCTTTCGAGATCAGGCTCGACCGAGGTGGAGATTGGCATTCTTATTGGAGCCCTCGGTATCTCTTCCCTTCTCCTCAGGCCGATGGTTGGTAAGACCCTTTCAAAGATCTCCGAAAAAAAATTTATGCTTGGCGGCGCCATCCTCTTTGCCGTAACCTCCATCGCCTATGTCTTTGCCCCCCCTTTTTGGCCTTTTCTCCTCGTAAGAATCTTTCAGGGAATCGGAACGGCTTTCTTTTTTACGGCCTCCATTGCATATATCACCAACATCACCCCGGAGGCCTATCGGGGACAAAGCCTCGGTTATTTCTTTCTCTCCTTCAATATTTCCATGGCGTTAGCCCCTATCATCGGAATGTTTCTGATTAACCAATTCAGCTTTGATATTCTCTTCTCGGTCTGTACGGCTCTTTCTCTATGCTCCTTATTGATTGCCGGCAAGCTAAGCCAGAAAGAGTCAAACCCCATTGACGATTTACCCACGGAAGTCAGTTCCTCTTTCGGTTTCAAAACCTTTTCCCCGATCCTCTTATACTTCATGGTTCACATGATCTTTGGAGCCTTAATGGCCTTTTTCCCTCTACATGCCATCAACCATGGTGTGACCAATCCCGGTCTCTTCTTTACAGCCTATGCCTCTGTGATGATTGCTGGTCGTGTTTTTGGGGGAAGGGTATTTGATGTTCAGGAGAGAGAAAAAGTAATCTTACCTTGTATCATCGCCTTTATCCTCGCCATGACCCTTCTCGCTTTTTCTAAAACTCTTGAAATGTTTATTCTTGTGGCTGTCATCGCAGCCGCGGGGCACGCTTTTCTCGTACCCTCTTTATTTGCTTATATCCTTGACCTCGTAGGATCTTCACGTGGACCAGCGATCGGATGGTTAACGGCCATGGGGGATTTAGGGTTAGGGCTCGGACCGATGATCATGGGCGTCATCCTTCGGTTGACCAGCTTTCCTACCATGTTCCTCTGCCTGGCCCTCACGGGCCTGATCGGTTTGGCCTATTTCTATCTTTTCGTAAGAAAAACATTGGAGGACCGTAATGAACGGATTTACTAAGGAGTCCATAATTGAGAAGACATATTCTACTGGAAATCTCCCCTAACCCCTCTTTGCCAAAGAGGGGAATTCCTCCCTTTTGATAAAGGGAGGAAATGACGCCGGGCGGGTTCCCCCTTTCAAAAAGGGGGGATTTAGAGGGATTTTGCAGTTCAACCGCGGAAAAAACGCAGGAAAGCCCCGATCCCTCGGCTCACTGCCCTGACCAGCGTCGCAAGCTCGATCAGGGGTTCTTCAACCATGGTTAATACTGCTTCCTCGAACTCCCGCAGGCGCTCGGCAGCCCCCTGAACAGTGGCAATTCCTTCTTCGACCCTATCCACTTGCCGATGAACGGATTGCAGGATACTACTGACTTCCCTGGAAATGACAGTCAGGTCATGACTCAGGGGAACAATCTGCATGCGGGCTATTTCTAAAAATTTCTCAGCCTCACGAGCTGTTCGACGGATCTGCAAAATAACAGGAATGAGAACAATCGCGACAACGACTATAGAGGCTGCAATAACGGTGACACTGATAGTCTGTAACATAAGTGGTAATCTCCCTTCAGCTTAAGCCTTGGTCTCGTTTTTCTTCGACCCCTTAGTTAACTCCTGCTTTGCCGCTTCCAAACCTACCTCCACCGCTCCCTTCACTTTTTTCGCCCCTGCTTTTGCCTCCTCTATGACTTCCTTTGCCTTCAGGCGTGCTTCGCCAAGCTGAAGATTGGCTTCTTTCTTAAGCTCTTCAGCCCGACGATGGGCCTCTTCGAGGATAATCTTCGCCCGGGCCTGTGCTTCTGAATAAAATTCACTTGCCTCGTCGAGGACTTCACTTCCCTTTTGCTTAAGTTCAGATCTCAGCTCCTTCCCGGATTTAGGAGCAAACAGAAGCCCTGCCAGCGCTCCAATGAGGCCTCCTATAAGAAATCCTCCAAAGAACCCTCCACGAACATTGTCATTTTCTGCCATAGAATGAACCCTCCTTTCAGTTATTTCGGTTATCATTCAACTATTCAGACAACTGCCTACCCTGCCCTTAGCCAAAAGAATATCTGTTGGTGCACACAAAACCACTTTCTGTAAATTTATCAAAAACAGCAAGTGAAGTAAATAAGGTAAATTTAGTATTTTAATATGGAAAGAACTGTATTTTATTTGGGACTTCCAACCCGGGACTTCTCGACTGAACATAATTGCCGTTTTTGAAGCCCCGGGTTTCATAACGTATTTTGCGTCCCCGCTAGGTTTCCTGTCCCCCTCACTTCTTGCTTTTCTTATGCATCCGCTCCCATTTCTTCAGGTGACTCAATGTGGCTCACTGAAGCCTTTTCTCCCCTTCCAGCAACACGGGTCAAGGTGTCTTTAAACTTCGTGCGACTATCGGAGCAAAACCGCTTTGTCTCATCCAATGCCTTATTTGTTTTCTCTTCGATCTCTGACCTCAGTTCTTTTCCAGATTTGGGGGCAAATAGAAAGCCTGCTGCCGCACCCAAAAAGCTACCAACCATAAGTCCCTTCCACAGACCGAAATTATTTCTCCCATTTGTTTCCATCGTCTTTTCCTCCTTTCTTTACCCAACCCTTGTCAATCTTAAGCATTACCGGGTCAACCCTACGAAATCAAAAACCTTTCAGTTTAAAATTAGTTATCGAGGGCTACGTTTGTCAAGGGAGAAATGGCGGAAAATCGGCATGCAGCCCCCTCACCCTTGCCCTCTCCCCGCTGGGGAGAGGGAGGCTTTTAAGATCGAGTCTGATGATTACAATCACCTTGCGGATTTTGGACTGAATTTCTGATATATCTTCTCTGTCGGAAAAGTCGGGACAAACAACGTAGGATAAGTGAGAGGAAGGGATTCATCCCTTCCAATAACAAGATACCCGTCCTTCTTTAAGCTGGCGGCTATCTTTTTTAACACGTTCATCTGGCATTCCTTTGAAAAGTAGGTGAAGGCTAAGTTTCGACAGAAGACGATATCCATTCCAGAAAATGGTTCTTCATGGATGATATCATGCTTTTTTAACTCCACGCTTTCCCGTACGGATCGATCAAGAATATAAAATCCATTGTCAATCTTAAAACATCTTCGAAGGATTTCCTCCGGGACCTCTTTTAAACTGCTTTTTTTGTATCTCCCTTCCCCTGCCCTTTTAAGAAGGGTCTCATTGATATCTGTGGCTAAGATGGTAAGGCGCATTGGGGGGAATTTTTTTTCAAAACTCTCCTTCCACAACATGGAGAGGCTATAAGGTTCTTCACCATTGGCGCAGCCAATCGACCATACTTCGAAATCCCCTGCGTCTTTGCGGTCAACCATTGATGGGATGATGGAATTCTCAAGGATGTCGAAAACTTTCTTATCTCTGAAGAATCTCGTAATGGTAACCGTAAGGATTTGAGAGAGGCAGCTTTTTTCTTCAGGATCTTTCTTGATTTTTAACAGGTAATCTTCAAAAGTAGGGAGGCTAAGTTCAACAATCCGGCGTTCAACTTTTCGCTTGATCCCTCCTCTTTTGAATCGCCGCCATTGTAGATCGAGGAGGGAAGCGGCTTCTTTGATGAATGGCTCAAATTCCATGGGTCTTTTCGAAATCTAATAGCTGTTTTTTTACCTTTACCCCATGACCAAATCCGCCCAGCCCGCCATTACTCTCGATCACTCTGTGGCAGGGTAGAATCAATGGAATGGAATTTCGGCCATTGGCATTCCCAACGGCTCGAAAGGCTTTGGGATGGCCGATCGCCTGGGCAATGTCCCCGTAGGATCGGGTTCGGCCATAGGGAATTTTTGCCAGTGCTGACCAAACCTTTTTCTGAAACGGTGTCCCTCTGAAATCCAACTTGCAATCAAAACGATGGAGTTCACCTTTCAAGTATTTTTTAAGTTGATTCACGACATTCCTATTCTTTCGATCATCCCTCACGATCTTTCCGGGAAACCTCTCCTTCAGTCTTTTCAAAAAGGCCTTCTCTGTTCTGACAAAATCCACAAAACAGACGCCTTTCTCCGTAGAGGCGACAAAAACTTTTTTCAAAAAAGGCGAATTGAAGCAAGAATAATAAATTGTTTCCATTTTTCCTCCCAGGATTTCTAAATTTCTTCAAATTACAAAATCCAATTTCCAATGACCCCTCACCCTTCCCCTCTCCCTCCAGGGGAGAAGGATGGGTAAGGCAATTTTAGATTTCTCAATTCCTGCCTGCGGTAAGCAGATTCTGTCTGCTATCTGCCATATGCTATATGCTATCTGCCATCTTCCCAAACCGATATTGGGCTGCCCTGACCAAGCCCATCGGTCCTGTCATCATCGTATTCCCGCCCGGGGCAGCATAGATGAATTTGAATGATGTCTTTCTAAAGAGATCGCGGTGGGGACCGGTGACGATCACTGGAAATACCCCGGGGAGAGGCTTCAGGGTGACGGCCCCGTGGCCGTTCTCCTTAAAGACTTTTTTCCCCTCCAGTTCTCCTCGAACGAAGAGCCGCAGATCATGCTCCATTTTTTCAGGGGTCAGTTCATGGGTATGCTGCTCATAGAGTCCTTCAATTCTTTTCTCAATGAGCAAAGCGGCGATCGTATGACCGTTCCCCACATTGACGACCAGAGAGGGGCCGCTGGTCTCTTCGAGGCAGCCTAAAATGGCTGAGAAGGCTGTATCCATGACCAGTACTCGAACCGAGGAAAATCTCTTCACTGCGGCTACGGCTGATTTCATCCGGAGGTAATGGTCCGGAATCGAGTCTTCTAAAAAATGAAACGTCTCAGGTCGGTTATCCTTTCGGAGCATCCTCTCCATATTCTCAAAACGGAAGGCTCGGTCTGAAACCCCTTTGGGGGAAACGCCATGATCCTGAACGGCAATCGCAATAACATCCACCTTAATGCCCTCTCCGAAATTTGAAAGAAATTTTTCAAGCAGGCGTAGATCGACTTCTCGGATCTCCAATTCCTGAAAATGATCGATCTCAGGCTTCTTCCCTACTTCAATCCCCATTGACTTGACCTCATCCAGATCATTGCGAATGGAATAAGCAGCAGACTCCTCCATCACCACACGATATCCCTTTTGAAGGTGGTGAACGATGGCCCTGCCTAGGGACCCTCCTCCGATCGTATCGCCATGGATATAGACATGGCCCTCGATCGTCTTTAGCTTTTCTGCAAAAAATTTGGACGGCGTAGGAAGGACGAGGCTGGTACAATTTTCGGTCCTTTGTCTCGGATCGAAAAGGAGAATATCCTGAGTGCCAGCACCAATATCAATGGCAAGAATTCTCATGACGGCTCATGGCATATAGCTTATAGCATATAGCTTATTGTACTTACCTTGACTATTCGCCATCAGCTATTGGCTATCTGCTGTTTACTATCCTTTGATGACTCCCATAGGGACGAGCTTTACCACTTTTCGGCTGATGCCGGCCTGATGGACCACATTCACGACATCATTGACATCCTTATAGGCTTCGGGGATCTCTTCCACAATGGTTCCTTGACTTGCACCTTTTACGATGATGCCTTTATCTGCCAATTCCCTTACAATTGCCCTCCCCCTTGCTGCTTTAATGGCCTGGTGCCGGCTCATCACCCGGCCTGCGCCATGACAGGTGCTCCCAAAGGTCTCTCCCATAGCTCTCTCTGTCCCCACTAAAACATAGGAACATCTGCCCATATCCCCCGGGATGAGGACGGGCTGGCCAGTGGATTGGTAATCCGATGGAATATCCGGATGGTTTGGAGGAAAGGCTCTCGTTGCCCCTTTCCTGTGGATGCAGAGCTTCTTTTTCTTTCCATTCACTGTATGCGTTTCAATCTTTGCAATATTGTGGCAGACATCGTAGATCAAATCCAATTTCAAATCTCTCGGACCCTTTTTAAAAACTTGCTCAAAGGTCTCCCTCACCCAATGGGTGATCATCTGCCGATTGGTGAAAGCGAAATTGGCTGCACAGGCCATTGCCTCGAGATACCGCTTCCCTTCCGGCGAAGAAACAGGGGCACAACAGAGTTGGGGGTCTGGCAGTTCGATTTGATATTTCCTGGCCGCATCCAGCATGACTCGGATGTAATCATCACAAACCTGATGACCCAAACCTCTCGAGCCCGTATGAACGATGACAGTGGCCTGATCCTTCCACAGGCCCAACGCTTGAGCGATGGTCTCATCAAAGACCTCAGCCACATACCCGACCTCAACGAAATGATTTCCGGAGCCCAATGTCCCCAACTGGGGTCTGCCTCTTTCTATCGCCCTTTCAGAGACGCGGTCAGGATCGCCTCCCTCGATGCACCCATGCTCCTCAATGTGGTCAAGATCTTCTGCTGAACCGAACCCTTTTTCTACGGCCCACCTGGCTCCCTTTTTTAAAACTCGCCGTTCCTCCTCCCGGCTCAGTTTGAGGTCTTTCCGGTGGGAGCCTACACCCGAAGGGATGTTGACAAAGAGGACCTCCACGAGTTCCTTTATTCTTCCCTGAATGTCCGTGCGGCTCAAACCTGAGCGCATCAATCGGACACCTCAGTTGATATCGTAACCCACTCCTCCGGGTGACACGATTCCTTCATCCATGTCGAAGCCTGCCACGCCTCCGATAGGAAAACCATACCCCCAATGGATATCCGGCATGGCCAAAGAATGGCCCACAATGCCCGGAAGCCACGCAACATTGGCTACCTGAACCAGACTCTGATCCTTTCGAATGTCGTTGAACAATCGCTCATCGGCATAGATGACTCCATCGGTCCTCATCTTTCCTTCTCGGGGAATTCTCCACCGATAGTCATCCATCTTCTGTATCTTGATTTTTTCATCCGTCACGATACTCACCCCTTTGATCGGAATATAACTTCACACCCGTTTATGGACTCCAATCGAATTCGTCAGTTTCGGTGTTATTCGCAAGATTTAATCATCAAAGATCCAGGATGACCTGGGCCCTCCAGCGCCCATTCTCGTGTCGAACCTCTATCTGATGGTAGGTCACGGCTTTCACTTCTGTCTTGATCACATGGACCCCCTCCTGAAATGGCTCCCCCTTCACCATGGCCTTCAAACCATCCTCACCCACAGAGTCGACTTTGAACCCTTTAAAGAGAAGATTCTCTACATCATGAAGGTAAAGAAGTTCGCTCAACCAATCCACCATCAAACGATCCAAACTCTCTCCCCCAATATTGACCTGCCTCTCGATCCGACGCTTTACCTTTCTCAAATCGGTGATAAGATGGAAGAAGGCCTCCCCGGCATTTTCAAAAAGCGCCTTGAGATTTTCACCATGAACGATGATACCGATGTCGGCTGTGTGATCCAAGATCTCAAAGCGCTTCATCATCCCCAGTTCCGTCTCTCATTGCAGGTCACTCAGTCTTTTTCTTTCCCTTAACGATATTGACCGCCTTCTCTGCCATCCCGAGGAGATAAGCCCGTTTCATTTAAGCAAGACCGATCTTTTTCGAGTATCCCGGCATAACGAAATCGGAATCATCCCGCCCTCTTCTTCTCCACCTTCTGAAGAAACCGCTCCTTGGACACGAGAATCCTTTCGTGTTCTCCTTCTGCCACCTTTTCCCTTTCATCATAGGCATCCACCAGGAATAATAGCCGGTTTTTTTCCACTCCTTTAAGAAGGGCATTGGCAGTGACTTTCATGCCAAGGGGCGTTGCCGATAGGTGCCTGATCCTCACCTCTGTCCCAAGACTCACTTGATCCCCGGGAATATGGTCACGGATCGCCTCAACGGCAGCGGTCTCCAAAAGCTGAATCAGCCTTGGCGTGGAGAGGACATCTAACGGGACATCCCCCAGTCGGCTGACCAGATCTTCTTCTTTGACGACCATCTCAGATTTTCCTGTCAATCCGGGTATCATATCTCCCGACCTCTTTCCGAGTCCGTTCTTCGGCGAGCCGTCCTCATAAGAATAACAAATGTCAAAACCCAGGTCCCCAATGAATGTCGAAGTTCAAAGTCCGATCATTTTCAATCTTTGAGGTTTGGATTTCATCGGACCGGAACGTGCCCCGTCCCGCCAAAGAGGGATAGGCGGGATCAAGGGGCACAATATGAATGATAATACCTTGCCGGGAAGCCCCGCCCTGTGGGCGGGGAGCTTCCCATTTGAGCTTTGACATTTGATCTTTCCTAAAATTCTTTCAGAATATCTTCGTCATAAATCTTCTCCAGTTTCTCTTTATGAGTTGATTCTTCTTGGGCGAGAATTAAAAGCAATTTTTTTAAATTCGGCTCTGTGACCATCTTTTCTGTGGTTAAATAAAGGCGTTGGGATTTTTCTTCATTTTTGATCGCCATTCGAATAAGGTCCGCATAACTCATATCCGAGCTAAAAGGCACATCCTCCATCATCTCACTCATTCCCAGCCCTTTCGCTTCCTTCAATTTCATCTGGCCGATCTTCTTCAGATCAAATCCTTCCAGTTTTTTCTTGTGCCCTTCCTCCATTTTGGCTAATTCTTCAAATGTCTTTTTGACGCCGGGGGTCGAACGATCCGCTGCCATTTTGTAGAAAGCTGCTGCATCAGCCTCTTTCCGAATAGCAAATCTCAAAATCTCATCCAGGCTATCCAGTTTCATCTTCTCCCTCCTTCACAAACGTTTTTTTGACTTCGGAGATAAGCCTTTCTGCCTCTTCCTTATCCTTTTTAGAAACCATCACGATCCCCCATCCTTTCTGAGGGATGTAAAGCCCATCGTAGGCCGTATCAAGAAACGATTTGATGAGAAATGGAATCCCGGCTTCATGAAGAACTTGAGAGATCCTGTCGCCCTCAAATCGGTTCTCAACCGTTCCCGCTTTTACCCATTGCTCCATCGCTTCCATCAATCTTATTATATAATGAATTCGCCATAACCCAAAGAACAAATTTCGGTTAGAAAATGGGGCTCCACGGGCAAAGCCCGTGGTACCTCCATAGAATACCCTCCTACGCAAGGCTTCGGAGGGTTATCCGCCTTAAGCGAAATCCGCCGAAGCAGCAATACTTGAGGCCATGAATAATTCCGTCATAGTCTACGCATTCATCCGCGGGCAAAGCCCGTGGTTTTCAGCGGTGGCGGATAACCTTCCCTGCCGCCTCACGCAGCAGGAAAAAAGGAATTCCAGCCGGGGGAAGAAACGCACTTTCATCATCCCGCTGAAAAATTAAGTTGAAATATAAAAAATTGAGAATATAATGAAGTGTCGCTACAAAAGGTCTTGCATGAGGAGGGAGCATGGTAACCAAAAAGGTCGATGAAAAGTCTTTCGGAGCCAAGATGAAACAACTTCGAGAACTGAGAAAGATATCCTTCGAACAGCTGGCCAACAAAACAGGATTATCCCACCGGTATCTAAAAGAAATTGAGGAAGGGATTGCCATCCCTCCAGTCTCTGCGGTGATCCAGATCGCAAAGGCTCTTGCCATTGACTCAGGTTCCTTCCTCTCTGCTGAAGAAAAGGAAGCTTCAGAGAAAAAGAGGAGAGAAAGTTTTTACAAACGGACTCAGGCCTATTCCTATAAGACCCTCACTCCGGAGGCAGAGACAAAACATATGAAGGCCTTCCTGGTCACCATCGATCCCAAACGAGATCATAAGATGGTAGATTACAAGCATGAGGGAGAGGAATTTCTTTATATCTTGAAAGGTCACATCGAGGTGATGGTAGGAGAAAGTCAAAATCTTCTCAAAAAAGGGGAAACGCTTCACTTCAATTCAGGCACCACACACAAACTTCGTAATGTCAGCGAAGAAGAGGCCAAACTCCTGGTGGTGATTTATACACCGTAACCGCTTCTGGAATAATGGAACAGTGGAAAGATGGAATACTGGGTCTGACAAAGTCCATAATTCACCTTTTCCTTCTTATCATCCTATCTAACATTTCAATGTTCCAATATTCCAGTCCTTTATTGTCTCCAGTTCCGGGGGACTCCAGCAAAAGAGGCCTTTCGTTCAAGCTCACTCAGTTGATTTTCAAAATGGCGGATTGCATTGTTGATCCGAACCAATTCAGAACTTGACCCTCCTTTTCCTTCATACTTCTGTTTTGCCTTTTTCAGCTCTTGCAGCACTCGGTTATAGAAACGAAACTGGCCCGCCCAAAAATCCCTTCCATATCCGCCAGGTCGATCGGGGGAGGGAGCTCCTTGCCAGGAATAGAGTGTCATCTTTCCATTGACGGAATCCAGCACCACCTTAAATTTACTGAGGAAAGAATTACCCAATAGCCCTGCGGAGCTACCCGGTAGATTGTGGACCAGGACATCTACATTTTCAATCTCCGCTCCCCCCACACGTATGGATCTCAGTGTTACCAGAGGATTAAAGATGACGGAACTGGCCGTAGTGATCGGGATAAAAGGGGTATTTTCATCAATCGTAATTCCTAACTCCTTTGCTGCCTCCCGACTGATGACCGTAAAACTTGCTCCTGTATCCACGATGAAATACTGCTTTATCCTTTCATTCAGAACGACCTCTGCGAATGACACCTCCCCGCTTCGCACAAGGTCAACGGTAATGCCTTCGGGTTCAGACATTTTTTCAGGGAGAGAGGGCTTGGATTTTTCTTGGAGTTTCGGAGTATCGGTCTCTTTGGGAGGTTTTCGAGTCTCTGCCTGTTCACGATATTTCTCCGGGATCGTCGAAAGATCATCCGTAAAATGAACTGTCCCTTTCTCATCCACCCACTTATACATCTCTCCGTAACAGGGAGCGGCCAAGACTCCCAGAATAATGACGAGAAGAAAGAGTGACCTCATTTCCCAGGTCCCCAACATGCAGAGATTCTACTCATTCTGCACTAGAATGTCAATTGCTGTTTCCAATCCACTCTGTTATAATTTTTCTTATTCAAAAATAGAAAGGAGGGCTTTATGGGAACGAAATCAGAAGGAAATCTGAAGGAAGCATTTGCGGGAGAATCTCAGGCCAATCGAAAATATCTCGCTTTCGCTAAGAAGGCAGATCAGGAGGGATACTCCCAAGTGGCCAAACTTTTCAGGGCGGCCGCTGAAGCCGAAACCGTCCATGCCCATAACCATCTTCGCGTTTTGAAAGGCGTCAAATCGACAAAGGAAAATCTTCAGGAGGCGATCGGTGGTGAAACCCATGAGTTCAAGACCATGTACCCCGGGATGAAGGAAGCTGCAAAGGCAGAGAAGGATGACGCAGCTTTCCAGACATTTAATTTCGCCAACGAGGTAGAGAAGATCCATGCCGCTCTGTACTCAAAAGCCCTGGAGAAACTTGGGAAGAATGATGCCGTGGATTATTATGTCTGTCCTGTTTGCGGTAATACCGTTGAAAAGGCACCACCGGAAAATTGCCCGATCTGCGGCGCTCCGGGCAAAAATTTCATGAAAATTGCCTAATCTTATTTCCATACAAACAAAAAATTAAGACCTTTCAACATTCCCTCTTCCTTCGATGGGAGAGGGCGAGGGAGGGGGTGGACAAATGGAGCTTAATCCCCCCTCTTCTTCGTCCCCTCCCCTGCCTTCGTCCCGCAAAGCGGGACTTCGCGCAGGCAGGCGTCAGGGGAGGGGAAAGCGGAGTTGATGAAAACCTACTTTCTCCATCCTAAATCGATTCGAAGCCTCTTCGACAATATTGCCCCCACCTACGATTTCCTCAATCATCTCCTCAGTCTGGGTAGAGATTTTTATTGGAGGAGAAAGGCGGTCCAGGAGCTGAAAGGGCTCGAAGGCCGGATATTAGATATGGCAACAGGAACCGGAGATGTCGCTATCGAGATCATCCGCCAGAATGACCATCAAAGGAGGGTCTTCGGGTTGGACTTCTCCGAACCCATGATCAAAAGAGCCCGGCAAAAGGTCTTTGAAAAAAGTCTGTCCCAAACGATCACTTTAGCCCTTGGAGACGCCCTCTCCCTTCCTTTCCGGAACAATACTTTTGACGCTTCGATGATTGCCTTTGGTCTGAGGAATATTGTGAATAAAGAACAGGCCCTTTCCGAGATGGTACGGGTCGTCAAAAAGGATGGAAAAGTGATCATCTTAGAATTCACTTTTCCAAAAAATGGATGGATGAGAAGACTCTATCCGATCTATTTTCAAAGAGTCCTTCCTCGGGTGGGAGGCTTTATCTCCGGAGATCGAGGGGCCTACGCCTATCTCCCGGAATCGGTTTTCCATTTTGCATCCGCAGAAAAATATGAGCAGATCATGCGAAACGTCGGTTTGGTAAATGTCGGCTCCCAATCATTAACGGGTGGGGTGGCCTCCGTTATCTCAGGAACAAAAAAGTGCCAATGATCCGGCCTTTCTCTCTCCCCGATTTGGAATCCATTCTTCAAATCGAAAACCAATCTTTTCCAAAATCGCCCTATGATGGGACAACCTTCCTCAACCTTCACGCCCTCTTTCCGGAAACATTTTTGGTTTATGTCAATACAAACCATGGACAAAAGGGAGAGAAGATTTTAGGCTATATCATCTTCTCCCAGGATGGCCATATTATCTCGATCGCCGTCCAGCGTCATCATCGGAGAAAAGGGATCGCGAGGGAACTCCTCCTGAGGGCGCTGAAGACCTCCCATCTTAAAAAGGTATGGGCAGAGGTGAGAAGAGGCAATCAGGGAGCTCAAGCCTTTTATACTAAGATGGGGTTTCAAATGACAGGGTGGGTTCCGAACTATTATGGAAATGAAGATGCCCTGATCGTCCAATGGGCTCCTGCCGATTCTCCCCCCACCCTTCTCGGCAAAAGTGAAAGGGAATAACGCTGCCTCTGCTGCCGGATCGAAAACTGTGACGTTCCCTAGTTCGGAGTGATGAGTTCGTAGTGCGGAGTAATAAAAACAATTCCGAACTTAAAATTAGAATTCCACACTCCGCAATCCGAATTCCGCATTTTCTATTTGGAGAACCGCACCACATCCCCCACCTTGACCCCATGAGAAGAAAACCAACCTTTGTTCATTTCCAAAGCATAGCGGATGGGTTTGGGGGGGACATGGGAATCTGAAGTCAGGGGTTTCATATCTGTAATCCAAACAATCCGCCCATCCTTGCCGATGAAGGCAATGCTCAGGGGAAGGAGGGTGTCTTTCATCCAGAATGCGTGGTAGTCCTCTATGTCAAAGATAAAGAGCATCCCTTCGTCTTTCCCCAAATGTTTTCTGCCCTTCAACCCATAGCTCTGCTCTTCTGGAGTTTGGGCAACCTCCACCCAGATTTCCCTGTCATGGATGTAAAGAGGAATTCTCAGAATACTCTCGGAATATGTGGTGGGAACCCAGAGTAAAAACAGGATGGAGAGGATCCACTCAATCCTTCGGGTCTGCCGTCTCCTCCCCTTTTTCATCCCAACCCCCTTTTTCAAGCTCGATCAGGTTCCGAATTTCATCCTTGATCTTAGCTGTGTTCCACTGAATAAATAAAACCCAGAGGGGAAGAAGAAGCCAAAGAATCAAGAGGATGCCCAAAAAGACAACGATTGCAATGGCGATCCCGAAAGGAAGTTCTTTAAATATCTGCTCAATATACCCTTCCATCCCCGTCTATACCTCCTTTAGCCATTCCTCACAGGTATGAATTACAGAGCGCAGAGCACAAAGGGTTTTAACGCCATGCTTTATGCTCTATGCGCTATGTTGTACCTATCTGGCTTTCTCTCCTCCCAACTGCTTCCTCAGTTTTTCGTTCACCTTTAACACTTGATCCACATCGGAGCCGGTCAGTTCCCAGGAATAACTGTCCTTGCCATCTTTCTTCAGTTTGATCTTTACCTCCGGAGGAAGAGGTTGCTCTTTTCCAACCTTTTCTTTTTCCACGATGACCTTCGGAACGGGTGGATTCTCTGATTTGCCTTGGGGCGGAGGGGAATCTTTCCCGCAGGCGATGAGGACAAAGATCAATACCATCACGACAATGGATATTTTCTTCATACGCTGTCAGTCCCTTCTTGGAAGGGATCAATCTTCTTTTAGGAACAGCCGGCATCCTTTCAGAAATTCTTCTTTGGAACGGGCTTCTTTGGGATAAGAATAACTCCTGAACTGAACGTTTATCCCCTTTGGAGTATAGCTTCCCTGGGTCAATTTCACTTGGATTCTCTCCCCAATCTCCTTGGCCAGCTTCTTATCGTTAAATGAAAAAATATAAACTGCGCTGCCTTGGAAAGGGATGACGGTGTCAACCGAACGAACCATCTTTTGAAGGGCATACATCACCCCTTCCCAGGATTCATGGCTGAGGACAGATTCCCGTTTGGTCCTTTGTTCCCAAAAGTCCACTCGAATTATAGAGAACGGGACCTTATCTCTTTCCGCTTCTTCGAGCATCGGATTGAGAATGAGATTGTAGAGGGTCTCTATCCCAAATATGGGAAGGGTCAGGACAAAGGAGGCGCCACTTTCGGACTTGTTCTCCGCCTGAATCGAACCCTGATGAGCTTCGACGATTTCTTTAACAATGGCCAGTCCCAACCCTGTCCCTGTGATGAGCCCTGTCTGGGTTCTCCCTCCTTGATAGAAACGGTCAAATACTTTGGGCAAGTCTTCCGGGGAAATGCCCACCCCTGTATCCGTCACCACAATCTTTAGATAATCCCTCTTCTCGGTGAGTCCTCTTGAATCAACGGTGATCTTCCCTCCCGGGGGGGTGAACTTGATCCCGTTGCCGATGAGATTCATGAAGACCTCCACCAATCGATTACGATCGATCAGAACTAGGGGGGTATCCGGATCGAGCCGATTTTCAAAGGTGATCCTCTTTTCCTCCAACTGCTGAGAAAAAGTCATCGTCGCATCCTCCACTGCCTCCATCAGACGAATCGGCTCAAACCTCAGTCTCAAACCCTTTCCGGATTCGATTCGAGAGAAATCGAGGAGGGTCTCGATCAGGTTCGTCAGGCGTATAATATTCTTTTTAGCAATGCCTAAGTATTCTGCCTGATCCTCGGTGAGCGTTCCCACATGTCCTTCCAGCATCAGGGAGATAAATTCCTTAATGACGGTCAGAGGGGTTCGAAGTTCATGGGAAACACTCGAAATAAAGGTGGACTTCAACTGGTCGAGCCGCTTCAACTCTTGATTGGCCTTCTCCAGCTCCGTCGATTTCTGAGTCAGATCCGTGATGAGTTCCTTCTCACGGATCACCCGGTTCAATCTTGCCATCATCTCGTCGATGCTGAAGGGCTTGGTAATGTAGTCCGTTCCCCCCACACCAACCACATCCGTATAAGAATAGGAAGCTCCATGGGCGGTCATACAGATGATATAGGTACCCGGGAATTGATCCCGCACCGACTTCATCAATTCGAACCCATCCATCTCCGGCATCTTGACATCCGTGATCATGATGCTGCAAGGCTTATTCTTTAAAATCTGTAAGGCTTCTTTCCCATTGACAGCGGTGACCGCCTCATGGCCCATCAGGTTGATGATTTTAGAGACCATCTCCCGAACGTTCGCTTCATCATCCACCACTAAAATTTTTTCTTGATCCACAAAAGGTATCCTTTTTGGGCAAGATTTGATCCTCTCCCCCCCCTTCGTACCTGCCCTCAATAGGTGGGAGGAGGACGAGGAGGCATTTAGAAAAAGAATATTCTTTTTCCCTAACAATTTCAACAAAATTGTGGAACCCCCATAGGCAAAGGCCGTGGTTCCCGATAAACGCCCCTGTGGGGCGACATCCCCCGCTTGTATCGGGACAGACCGGCCAAAAGATGCTGGTTCATTCTCCCGACGGAACCCGGGGCTTTCGGATGCCAGGGGAAAGCTCTCAGCCACTTGACCGGAGCGTGCCCCGTCTCGCTAAAGCAGGATGGGCGGGGTGAGGGGGCAGAATCTAAAATATTACATTGCCGGGAAGCCCCCGGCGTGGCTGTCCCGCCCTGACGGGGTGGCCGGCGAGGGTTACGACTATTTGCCCTCCACCTCCTTTTTCCAGGCAGCGAAGAAGACCAGGAACCTCTCAGAGGTCCCGGGGGGGAGATTGAGAAAATGAATTCCGGGTGGAATCGTTTCCTCAAAGAGGTGCGGGTTCATCTCTTTAATTTCCTTGTAAAACAAGCCGGTGGCCCTGGCGATCTCCATAACGGGGAGAGGCTGAGTTAATTCAATTTGAACTCTCTCCATTTGGAGGGGATGATAAAACTCTTTTTCCCCTAAGGTAAATCCATATCTCCCCGGATCGGAAAGGATGATCTTGGCCACGGCGATCTTATAGACATACCGCTCTGTCTCCCAAGGGAGATCAAGATAAAAATAATTCCTCGTCTTTTGAAGATCGATCTCTTTCCGAACTTTATTCTCTCCTGCATTATAGGCGGCCATCGAAAGTGTCCAACTTTTGAATTCTTCATAGAGGCCTCTCAGATAAGAAAGAGCGCCTTCCGTGGCTTTGAAAAAATCAAACCGTTCGTCAACGCTTCGGTTCTTCCTCATCCCATATCTCTCGCCGGTGGAGGGAATGAACTGCCAGATCCCTCCTGCCCCTGACGAAGAGACGGCTTCAGGTCGAAGGCCGCTCTCCGTGATGGTCACATACTTCAAATCATCCGGAAGTCCCATCTCCTTCAGCCTCTTCTCGATAAAAGGAAAATATCGCCTCGCTCGTTTCATCCATAAAAGGACCTGGACTTCGTTGGACAAAGCCACGAGAAATTCGCGATCCAAATTTTCCCAGACATTCCTGTCTTCTAACGGAAAGCGCTCTTCACAAAGAAATACCTCTTTGGGAAGTTTATAAGCGGCGAGAGAAGGATGGGTTTGAACATGGTTCAACCGGGTTCCCATATTCGCCACCTCCGAGCGAAGGGTGGAAACAGATTGTTCCAATGTCTTCAACCTCTCCAACAAGACATCATATTTAGCTTCGTATTTCTCCGGGGATCCACTCTGTACCGTTATCGGATCGGGTTCCTTTTGTACGGATGGACCCGTGGCGCAGCTGAGGAGGAAACCCACCCATAAAATGGAAACGATCCTGTTTGCCGTTTTCATTTCTTTCCCCTAAAAAAATAAAAGATGCCTCCTTTTCTCATTAGCATAATCTCCCCTCCAGATGCAAGCACCGGTTTCCCCTTCAATTCTTAAAGATGGAGTGGTATACTTGATTTAATGAAAAGCCTCTTCGCACGGATGTTGCCCATTCTGGTTTGTGGGGTTCTCTTCCCCGGCTGCGCAGCGAAAGCACCTCACCCCTCTTGGATTTCAAAAATATCCACGATAAAAGCTCCCGTCGGCCCGGAGAAGATTCTCAGTCTCCCTGAGGGAGACCCGATCACCTTCGCACAGCTTTTATACGATCTCGATACGACAAGGGTTATCTTTATAGGCGAATCCCATGACCAAATAGAACATCATCAGATTCAAGTGAGAATGATCCAGGACCTTGTCGCCAACGGGAAGGATGTCGTCATAGGCATGGAGATGTTTGAGAGGTCTCAACAGCCCACGTTGGATCGTTGGAGCCAAGGCCTCCTGACCGAAGAAGAATTTCTAAAAGAAGTCGACTGGGATACCACTTGGGATATGGATTATGAGCTTTACAAAGGCATTCTCGATGCAGCAAAAATTCACCATCTTAAGGTTCTCTGTCTTAACGCTCCAAGGGATTTGGTGAAGAAGGTGGCTGGGAATGGAATGCAGGGTCTTTCCCCGGAAGATAGAAAAATGCTTCCAGAGATGGATTTAACGAATCGACAACATCGTGCCTATATCGCCACTGTCTATAAAGGCCACGAGAAAGGCTCGGCAAAAGATTTCGAAAACTTTTATGAGGCTCAATGCCTCTGGGATGAGGGCATGGCAGAATCTCTGTCTGAATTTCTCAAATCCTCCCAGGCACAAGGAAAAACCGTATTCGTATTTGCCGGCAGTGGGCACATCGTCTTTGGCTTCGGAATCCCGAATCGGCTTTATCGAAGGACTTCCATTCCTTATCAAACCATCGTTTTAAAGACGTGGAGTGAAAAAGTGAATGGGGATCTCACGTTCACCGGAGCCTCTTCCCCCCTTGCCAATTTCCTCTGGATCACTCAACCGAATCCTCCTGAAAAAAAGAGACCCCGAATCGGCGTTATTCTAAAACAACAAAAAGAAGATCAAAAGGGGTTACAGGTTGAAAAGGTGATTCCAGAAAGCCCGGCAGAAAAGGCTGGCCTGTACCCTGGAGACCAATTGGTTTCGGTTGAAGGAAAAGAAATTACAAAGATAAAAGACATTCATCATGCTCTCGAAGAAAAAGGCTGGGGAAACGACATCACCTTTACGATCATACGGGAAGGAACGGAGAAAAAAATAACGGTTAAACTTCCTCCTTCAGAAGACTAAGGCTCATCCCTGACTCATCCACTCTGATTTGACGCCGATTTTGGTCCTCACCTCATCCATCACGTCTTCGACAATGGCTTTACATCGAGCGGCGCCGGATTTTAATACATCGACCATATATTGGGGGTTTTGATTGATTTCCTTGACACGGGTCTGAATCGGGCCGATCTCCTCTCTCATATTTTCAAAAAGGATCTCTTTACACTCGATGCATCCGAACCCTGCCGTCCGACAATTATGATCGACGAAGGCAATCTGATCCGGCTTTGAAAAGGCCTGGTGCATGGTAAAAATATTGCAGTGTTCCGGATGTCCCGGATCGCTTCGACGCTGTCTATGTTCACACGTTGCCGCGGTTCTCAGCTTCTCCCGGATTATCTCAGGAGAATCAAGGAGACCGATGGCGTTATTCAACGATTTGGACATCTTTGCGTTTCCGTCTGTGCCAAGAATTTTCGGGGCATCGGAGAGAATCACTTTGGGCTCTGGAAAAGTATCCCCGAAGCGGGCATTGAACTTTCTGGCAATCTCTCTTGAAAATTCAACATGCTGTATCTGATCCTCCCCCACCGGCACATACCCAGCCTTATAGATAAGGATATCTGCAGCCTGGAGCACCGGATAGTCCAGAAGCCCCACGTTAACATTTTGCCGGTGCTGCCTTCCCTTCTCTTTAAACTGAGTCATCCTTTCCAATTCGCCCACCGGGGTGACGCAGTTGAAGATCCACGCCAGTTCCGTATGCTCGGGCACATGAGATTGGACAAAAAGCTTGCATCGGTCAGGGGTTAAACCGCAGGCCACGAGGACGGTGGCTGTTTCCAAAATCCTTTGCTGCATCGAAGCCACTTCGTATTCGATCGTAATGGCGTGATAGTCCACCACAGAATAGACACAGTCATACCGGTTGACCAATTGGACCCAATTACGAATAGCGCCTACATAATTACCGATATGAATTTCACCTGACGGCTGAATCCCGCTGAAAATACGATCCATCCATTCCTCCATTCCAATCCCTCCCCTTCAGCAAAGAGGGGCAAGAGGGGGATAACAAAAAGGCCATGAGTATTGCCCATGGCCTCTCGTCCACTCAATTTTGTTAATCTATAAATGCAGAGGTCCGAGGCAATATTCGCTTCTAGTACCTTTACGCCATATCCAGACTAAATTCATTCCCTTCAACCCTGAATAATGATGGAATAACTTATCCTAATTTCACCAAAAAATCAATATCTTCAATTGATTTCATTGAGAAAACCGCAGAGCATTCTGGCGGTTTTTTCAACGACGGCCGCACACTTTTCCATTCCCCCCGAAGCCAACCATTTCTGCCGTTCTTCCTCGTTATCCAAATGGAACCCTATGATGTTGTAACAGACATTGCTTCCAAACTCTTTTTCGAATTGGTTCCAGAATTCTCGGCACTTTCCATAGACCCTTGCCACGGCCTCCTTATCCTTAGGATCGGTTCTTCCTATTTTCATCCCAATCGCCATGATCGAACCGATGAATGCTCCACAAAGTGACCCTTTCCGCCCGATCCCTCCACCAAACCCTGTGGCCAATCGCGGGATAAGGGAATCCTTTATCCCCAAATAGTCCTTGAAACTCAAGGAGATTGATTCCGCTCAGTTAAACCCCTGGTTGAAATAGCCTTTCGCCTTCTCCGATATCCATTTCGCATCATCTTTCTTTGCCATCGACCGCCCTCATTTCTGCCCAACCATCGCCTCAATCATCGTTTTCCTGAAAGTTTGATGCAAGAGGCTCTACGCTCCATCTGCTTTCTATTTCCCCATTCATTCTAGAGGGGGATGAAGTCAAATTTAGCATTTCAAAGATAAAATATCAAACTTCCCCCAGTCGAAAGTGATTAAGAAGGGAATTTGAAACCTACGCACCCCTAACCGATGGAGAGGCCAATACAGGAGTTAAAAAAGTCGATCAAAATTGCCTGACCCGGGAAGATGTGTTAAATTTTCTGAAGCTTGCCATCTCCCCGAGGTGGGGAGATAACCTTTTTCATCGGCGGCTTCTGTTCATCTTTTGTTGATCATCGTCGAAGTATTTTAGCTCCTCGGCAATCCTGCATTGGGCAGAATGGAGTTAAGTCACAGATGAGATTAACCATATTTTCCAGATTGATGATTGGTTACTTCGCCATATTCTTTCTGGTCATTTTGGTGAGTGTCTATGCCATTTTAAGATTACACCAACTGAACACGGGGACCCGCCATATTCTAAACATCGACAATCGTATTCTAGATTACAAGGAAAAATTAGCAGACTCCATCCTATCACAGTTACGATACGAAAAGAAATATGTCCTTACAAAGGACATCCCCCTTTATGAGCAGTTTCAGTCGGCGAAAGGGGACTTCACTAAATTTCTTTCTGAACTTCTCCTCATCGTAGATACCTCCCAGAAAAAAGATTCGCTGAACAAGGCAAAAACCCACTACCAACGTTTCCAATCATTGATTGACAAAGAGATTGAATATGTTCAAGGGAATCAAAACTACCCGAAGAGATGGTACGATCAGGAGATGGAAAAAGCCTCAGATGGAATCTTGGAAGAACTGAAAAAACTGGAGGCCTATTCTCGGCATGACATTCAGCAAAGAATGAAAATGTTGGGAGAATCCTCAGCCTCGGCTCGGAAACTGGTGATCACGATGTCTGCCATCGCCATTGTTTTTGTCGTCGTCACATCCTTTTTGATCACCCGAAGCATCACCCAACCCCTCACGATTTTGATGGAAAGGACCAAGGAAATTTCTAAAGGTGTTTTCGATGACAACTTGAATATCCCCTCTCCCCCGGAGATATCGGAGTTGACGAAAGCGTTCAATTCGATGTGCGGTAAGCTGAAGATGGTGGATAAAATGAAGTCTGACTTTTTCTCCTCGATGTCCCACGAATTGCGCACCCCCCTCACTTCCATAAAAGAGGGGATAAGCCTCTTACGGGAGGGGGTAGGAGGAGCGGTCCCGGAGAAACAAAAGCGACTTTTGGCCATTCTCTCCGAAGAAAGCAAACGTTTGATCGACCTGGTCAATTCCTTATTAGACCTATCCAAAATGGAAGCGGGGATGATGACCTATACCTTTCAACCGGGAAACCTCGCCCCGTTGATTGAAAGGGCGACCACGGAGGTGATCCCCCTGATCGAAGCCAGGAAGATCACCCTCAAGACAAAGATTGACGAGAAGCTTCCTATGACAAAGATCGATCGGGAGAAAATTCTACAAGTGTTACGAAATCTGATCGGAAATGCGGTGAAGTTCACTCCGGAGGGGGGTCAGGTGAGGGTCGTTGCCCGCCTCATGAATCGAGGGGTGGAGGTTTCGGTATCGGATACGGGTCCCGGTATAACAAAAGAAAATCTTACCACCATCTTTGAGAAGTTTCATCAGGCGCCCTTCAAACATTCGAACCACATCAAGGGCACGGGATTGGGTCTGGCTATTGTCAAACATGTGATTACCGCTCATGGAGGTAGGGTATGGGCAGAAAGCGAACCCGGGCAAGGAAGTTCGTTTATTTTTATATTGCAGGTCTGATCGTCTTTGCCCTTCAAGGGTGTGCTGCTCTAGAAAACACAAGAGTTAAAATAAAGGCACAGGTGGAGGCCTCCCGATATCTCCAACGCAGCAAACGACTTCTTGCTCAAGGAGACTACGAGGGTGCCTTTAATGAAAACATAAGAATTCTATCCCTTGCCATTCACAGACCTCCGGAGGACGAAGCTCTTTTCAACATGGGGTGGATCTCTGCTCATCCTGGAAATCCCAAAAAGGATTATAAGAAATCTATCTTCTTTTTCAAGAAACTATTGAAGGAATTCCCTCAAAGCGCTTGGGGCGAACGAACCAAAATCTGGGTTGGCATCCTTGAGGAGAATGAGAAACTAAACCAGACGATTGAAGCATTCAACCGAATGAATGAGAAATCAAAAGAAATAGATAAGAAGATTGAAGAATGGGAACAAGCCCGTGAACCCTTCCTCCTTTCTCAAAAGCTTCTTGCTGAGGGAAATTACGAGGGTGCCTTAAAGGAAAACCAAAGGATCTTATCCCTCTCGGGGCAAAATCCTCCAGGAGATGAGGCCCTATTTAACATAGGGTTAATCCATGCTCACCCGGGAAATACTAAAAAAGATTATGGAAAGTCTCTCACTTTTTTTAGAAGACTAATCAAAGAGTACCCGCAAAGCCCTTGTTTCGAGCAGGCAAAAATCTGGGTTGGGATTCTTCAGGACAATGAGAGATTGAGTCGCTCGATTGAGGAACTAAGCCAGGTGCTTGAAAAATCGAAGCAGGTGGATATCGAGATCGAAGAAAAGAAGAGAGAGAAGGCGAAATGAAAGGGTGCTGCGTGCCATGTGCTGCCGGCATTTAACAAAAAGAAAGTGAGATAAGAGGAACGATGTCTAAAGGAAAGATCTTAGTGGTGGACGATGATAGAAATCTCTTGGAGCTTGTAAAGATGAGATTGGAGTCCGCAGATTATGAAGTGACCACAGCACTTAGGGAAGAGGATGCCATCGAAGCTGTTAAGACCCAGGTCTTTGACCTGTCTGTCGTTGACCTGCAGCTTGTCCGTCAGGATGGGATTTCCTTGATGGAAGAGCTTCACCTCATCCTCCCTGAGATGCCTGTGATCATCCTCACAGCCTATGGAAGCATCGAAAGTGCCGTGGAGGCCATGAAAAGAGGAGCCTACAGCTATCTGACCAAACCTTTTGAGCCCCAGGATCTCCTTCACCAAATCGACAGGGCCATCGAGAATCGAAGGCTCAACGTTGAGATCAAAAGACTTAAAGGGCTGTTGGAGGAAAGATACAATTTTGTCAACATTGTGGCCAGAAGTGAAAAGATGAAGAGGGTTCTGGAGATGGTATCCCAGATCGCCAAAACGGAATCAACGGTTTACATCCACGGGGAAAGTGGAACGGGGAAAGAACTCATAGCCAAAGCCATTCATCTTGCCAGCGACAGGAAAAACAGACCCTTTATCGCCATCAACTGCGCTGCCCTCCCTGAAGCCCTGATGGAGAGCGAGCTTTTCGGGCATGAAAAGGGAGCCTTTACCGGAGCGGTTCGAACTACAAAGGGTTTGTTCACCCAGGCCCATGCCGGGACCCTCTTCTTGGATGAAATTGGAGATATGCCGCTTTCCATTCAGGCCAAGCTCTTGCGAGCCCTCCAGGAGCGACAATTCTACCCCATTGGCAGTGAAAAACCTGTGGAGATCGATGTGAGGGTGATCGTAGCCACCCAGAAGGACCTTGAAAGTCTTGTCAAGCAAGGCCTCTTCCGCGAAGATCTCTTCTACAGGATTCACGTGATTCCCATACAACTGCCCCCCTTGAGAGAAAGAAAGGAAGACATTCCCCCATTGGTAGAGCATTTCCTCCATAAATTCATCCAGCAAATGAAAAAAGAGGTCAAGGGTCTCATGCCCCAAGCCATGCAAAAACTGATGCTCTATGAATGGCCAGGGAATGTCCGAGAGTTAGAAAACACAGTGGAATATGCAGTCGTCATGACTCAGCAAAATATGATTACAGAAGATTTTATACTCCAGACCAAGGGAGTCATATCTGAAGAGCCATTAAAGCCATTAAAAGAGGCCAGAGATGCTTACGAGAAGGGCTACCTTATCCACCTTCTCGAAATCTGTGAAGGGAACGTAACCAAGGCTGCAAAGCTAGCAGGAAAGTATCGGGCCGATTTCTATGATCTCCTCAGAAAACATAATCTGAAAAGCGAAGATTTCAAGAAACCCTCATGAAGTGAACCTTTCGATTCCCCGGCCTTTCCCTCGACTTCATTCGGGATGGTGAGCATGCCGAACCAAAGGCTAGGGCTTGTCTTCGACCCGAGACATCGGCGAGCTCAGTCGAGCCCTTCAGGCCGAGGGGCTCGAGGTTTAAGCCGCGCTCCTTCACCCCCGCCTTCAAAGGCGAGGCATCGCTCCCCCGAATGGGTGAACCCCGTTAGAAATTCCAGCAGGGCATCCAACCCCGCCGGAATTATTCTGGGACCTAAGCCCGCTGCAGAGCAGCGGGGCATCATTTCTAACGGGGTGAAGGAAATAACCTACTGTCCCAAGTTCTTTCTGTAGGAATATCCATACAGGAAGCATATTTCTTAAAGACCTCCCAGCGGAAAAAATCCTTTAATTTCAGCACAATACTTCCAATCTCTGAATTTGGCACCCCCTTTGCTTTAGTTCCTTCTAAAGACACTATCTTACTTCACAAAGAGAGGAGGAGAGAGATGAAGATACTCATTGTAGACGATAACCAAGATTTGGCTTTTCTCATCAAGTGGATGCTAGAGGATGAAGGGTATGAAGTAAAATCAGCCAAGGATGGTAGCGATGGATATTCGACCTATCTTTTATTTAACCCCGACCTTGTCCTTACGGATATTCAAATGCCCGAGAAAAATGGCTTGGAATTAATAAAAGAAATAAGGTGTCATAACCCGGGTGTAAGGACAATCTATATGAGCGGTGATCTTAGCCAATACGGGTCCCCCCTGGAAGAGGAAAAAGAGAAATACCACGTAGGGGTTCTGGAAAAGCCTTTTTCCAGGCATGAATTGATCAGCCTGCTTTCTCGATCCTAAACAAGACAAAAAAGAACGAACATGAAAACAAAGGCAAAGAGATTCGTGAAAACGGTCGCCACAGGGCTTGCCCTTGTTCAAGGGTTAATCCTTCTCCCGGTTACAACCCTTGCTGCAACCGGAAAAAAGGCTGACGATTCCCACGCCCGCTATGTACTGAGTTTCTCGGCCGATGTGTCTAAGATTCTTTCGGTTTTCGAAAATAGGATAGAAGACCCACAATTGCTCGAAAGAACAAAGGATAAACTATTGACTTTGGATCAAAGACAAATACGATTGATCGCTTCCCTCTCTGATCGAGTCGCCAAGGAGGGGAACACAACAGGTTCAGATATTGCCTTTTTATTAATGACGGCTTTAATTACCCTGATTTGACCGGTATGTGCCTCGCAAGCCCCGCCATTTAGGGTGGGGCCTTGGGACACAATATAATCGGAAACTACCTCACCGGGAAGCCCCGCCCTTTAGGGCGTGGAGCTTCATAATCTTCCCTGAGATGTAACTGAGAACACGGAATGACGGACAGTTTCTTAAAAGAGGCCATTTTGATTAAAAAGAGATTTTGGGATGACTTCATAAAGGGTTCAACGCCCATGCTCTATCACCTTGTGATGGTGGGCTTCAGCGCGGCCCTTGCCCTGTCTTTACCCATGGCGGTCAGGTTTTTGGCAAAACAACTTCTGTTCTACTGGTCTCGGATTGGAAACGATAAAATATTCTTCCTATCCGTGGAAATCATTCTAACAGTATGTTTTATCCTTCTCTCCGCCACCCTACGGAAGAGCTGGAAAGATCGGAAACTTTCCAATATGGCAAGGGCTGCCGGCATGGTGTTTGTCACCCCTGCCAAGGGCTTCTTTATAAAGAGAAGAATCAAGAAATTGAAGGAAAGTCAAGGGATCGCAAGGGATGTCATGGTGATCAGTTCAACGGGTTTTCGTACCTTTGTAGACCCAAAGGGAGAACTCCATCAAGTCATCCAGAATTGCCGGGAAGCAAAAATCATGCTCCTCAATCCAAACAGTGAAGGAGCAATTGTCCGGGCGAAAGGGATCCCCGATCCGGGTGTCACTCCAGAGACTTTTGGAGAACAGATCCGAAAGAGCATTGATTTCCTGAAGCTTCTTAAGGGCGCCCAGAAAAATGTCAGACTCAAACTCTACCCCGATCCTCCCTTCCTGAAAATGACGATCCTTGGCGACTTCATCTGGCTGCAGCACTACCAGCCCGGTTTGGATGTTCAAAGGATGCCAAGATACGTGTTTAAGCACGACCCAAATATCGGCAGTCTTTACTTCCCCTTTTACCAATATTTCTTGGGAAGGTGGAATAACCCTCATATTCCTGAATATGACCTGGAAACGGATGAACTCGTTTACAGAGATATGGCTGGAAATGAGGTGAGGAGGGAAAAAATGAATGAAGCCAAAACGGAGGGGTTCACGCACACGGACCCGGCGAATCATATGATTCTCCGAAATATTCGCGAGGGAGAAGAAACTGAAACCTTTTCCCCATTGTGGCCCAATGAATGCCGAGTTTTTCCTGGTGATTTCCCCTTCGCTGGGCGGCAGAATTTCCAGAGTGGCCTTCATCCGGGAGGCAAGGAGTTCTCCCTCCTGAGGTCAAAGAACCCGATATGTGAGACCGCAGGCTGGATAGCGATTTTATAAAGAACCCCGCCCCTGCCTACCGGCAGGCAGGCACAGGGCGGGGCTTTCAGGTGCAATCTTAGTAAATTACCCCGCAGCAGAGCTGCGGGGCATTAAGATTCAAAACCTATTTCCATGTCGTCATTCCTGCGCAAGCAGGAATCCAGTTTATGTTGGTCCCCTGTTTTCCAAGGAACAAGCCTGGATTCCCACTTTCATGGGAATGACAGATGAGATAACCCTGTACCAAGCTACATGGAATTATCAATTTAAAACTCTAAAACATTTCGTCTTCGGCGAACCTGTTTTCATCCGCCCAGCAGAGCTGGGCGGTATTCAACAGGTGTCTTTTATAAATCACTGCAAGGAGGTGAACCCATGAGAAAGTTTGAGATATTGCTTGCGCTTGCAGACGAAGATCCACACAGTCTCATGGTCATCCAATCAACCCTTGAAGAAAAGGGCTATCGAGTCACGAGAGAAAGAAGGGATAAGTCCACCCCAGAGAGGATACCGACCAATGAGTTCGACCTGGTGGTCACGGATCTCTTGACTGTTCTGGAGAAGGCCAAGGAATTGAATCCAGGAATCATGGCCATTCTCGTATTGGCCACCAGCAGCAAATCGATTCCCACTGTCCATGCTATTCGATCTTCCGCCGATGATTACTTGTTTAGACCCTTTGGATTGGCGGAGATGGAAATGCGGGTCTCCCATTGCATTGAAAAACTCGAGGCCCAACAAAGGGACCGACAACCCGAATCCTTCGATCTTAGTCTCAACGAGAAGATGCTGAACATGGTGAAGGCCCTGTCTCATGATGTCCGAGGATCTCTCCTCTCCATATCCGCCACTCTGAAATTGTTGAGCCGTGGGTATTATGGGAAAATGGATGAGGCTGTGGTCCATAGAATAAAAGAACTCTTTTCAAAAACCTCGGGGTTAATCGGGATGACGGAAGAGTATCTGGGCAGGAGCTTCTCGGTAAACAATGATTTAAACGCAGAAGTCGAGTCTTTGGATTTGATGAAAGATGTCTTGGTTCCGGTCCTCAAGGAACTCTCATCCGAGTTAAAGGGCCACCACCTCATGATTGATCATCGCCTTCATGCCATGTCGAACAAACCCGTCTCCATCAGGACAAATGGAATCTGGCTGAAGATGGTCTTCAGGAATCTTCTCAGGAATGCCGTCAAGTACGGCGACAAGGAGGGGATGATCACCATCGGTTTTGAAGATCGGGGTTCGTGCTACCGATTGAATGTCTATAACAGCGGAAGACCCATCCCTGAAGAATACCGGAAAAGGCTTTTCACAAAATTGATGGGTAGCCTGAATGGCCAAAATGGAAAAGAGGGAGCGGGCGGCACGGGCTTGGGCCTCTATCTCATCAACAACGTTATCCAGAAATTGGGCGGGGAGATCTGGTATGAGGCAAAAGAAAACGGGTCAAACTTTGTGTTTACCCTCCCTCCAAAGTCAGCACCCCTATTGGATCCATCTTTACCGATTGGAACACAATTGCAGATGGCACCCGCCCATCCGTAGAGAGGGCAGATATGGATTTCGTACTCAGATTTAGAGCAGGGATTGATTTTTATGCCGCTGTTTTGTGTCTTGGGTGGCTGAAAAGGAGGTACTATTTGAAATGGAAAAGAGAAAAAGAATTATTCTCGTCGGATTTTTTGTAAATTTGATCATCGTCCTTCTTTTTATCAACTCCGTCGGAGCGAGGCCAAACGTCTATTATGGCCAGGTGGTTGGAATAGAATTTTCTTTGCTCCAGGTCAGGGGAGAGGACGGCAGAGTTTCAGTATTCTGGTGCGGGTATAAGACCTTTTTGGATTCAAGACCCCCGCTCATCGGCGACAGAGTAAAGGTCGAATATATAAAGGATTCGATCAAGAGGAATGCGGTCAGCCGGATCGCTGTATTGAAATAGAGCTGGACACTTGAAGAACTCCGGCTACGGCCAGGGACCCCGCCTCTCCCGCTTTGGCGGGAGAGGGCTCTTTCCGGTCGCACTTCTGCACTTCTTTTCCCCCTCTGCAGATTTGTCTTTTTTCCATTCTGACTTCATCCTTCGAACTCCCTTATTCTTTTCAGATCAATCACCTCCATCTTAAAATCTATTATTTTCAAATTGAAGACGGCAGAGAAATTAGTTATAAAGGGTCTCAATGGAAACCTGGAGACTCTTAGATACCGGTGCTCGTTCGGCAGCTGAAAACATGGCGATTGACGAGGCGCTTCTCGAATGCAAGGCCGCGGGAAGAATCCCCCACACCCTCCGGTTTCTCCAGTTCTTAAACCCCACGGTATTGGTCGGACATCATCAATCTGTGGAGGAGGAAGTAAGGCTCGACTACTGCCGATCGCATGGGATCGAAATTAACCGAAGGCTCACAGGAGGAGGCGCGCTCTATTGGGGGAGAAATGAATTAGGCTGGGAGATTTATATCTCCAAGAAAGATCCAAGGATTCCCTCAAGGATTGAGGATCTTTATAGAAAGATGGGGGAGGCGGCCGCCCTGGGGCTTCGCCATCTCGGAGTTCGCGCTTATTTTCGTCCAAGAAACGATATTGAAATTCGAGGCCATAAGATTTCAGGAACGGGAGGAACAGAGCTTTCTGGTGCGATCCTCTTTCAGGGGACCCTTCTGGTTGATTTCGATGTCGATGAGATGTTGAGAAGTCTCAGAATTCCCACCGAAAAACTCCAAGATAAAGAAATCGAATCCGTCAAAGAAAGGGTGACCTGCTTAAAATGGGAATTAGGCCGAACCCCATCGATTCAGGCCGTCAAGGCCTCCTTGACGAAAGGGTTTGAAGAGACCTTTGGAGTAAGGTTCGAAAACAAACCTCTGACGATTGAAGAAGAGAATTCGTTAGAGACAAAACTGGCTACCTTCTCTTCCCAGGATTATATTTTCAAAACGAGGAATGCCTTGCCCAGGAGGAAAACCGTAGGCTCCCTGATGAAGGCTCCGGGCGGATTGATCCGAATTTCGATCGCCATGGATAGTAAGGCTCATGTGATCAACCAAATTCTGATCACGGGTGATTTCTTTGCTTATCCCAAAAGGGCGATTTTCGACCTCGAAAGCCTTCTTAAAAACTCAAAGGCCACTCCTTCTCATATCGAGGCGATCATTCATTCCTTTTTCTCCAATGAAAAACCGAAGATTCCTGGAATCAGCGAAGCCCATCTCATCCAGGCCATTGAAGAGGCCCTGCAAAAGATAGACCTTCTCCCGGAGGGATTCAGCGAAGAAGAGACCCACCACCTTTTCCCAATTTTGAAGCCCTTTAAGGAGGTGAGAAAGCCTGAAGTCCTTCTCCTTCCCTATTGCGCCAAAGAGTTGGAATGCGTCTATCGGAGCTTACAGGGTTGCGAAGAATGTGGTCGGTGTTCCGTAGGGGAAGCCGCACAAATGGGGAGGTCCTTTGGGATGGATCCCATCACCATCCAGAATTATGAAGAGCTCGAATCAACTCTCAGCAACCTCAAACATTCCGGGGTGAAGGAATTTATCGGCTCCTGTTGCGAGCCTTTTTATGGTAAACATCGGCCAGACTTTGAACGAATCGGATTATCTGGAATTCTTATCGATGTAGAGAGAAGCACCTGTTATGATCTTGGGCAGGAAAAAGAGGCATTAACAGGCCGTTTTGAGAACCAGACTCATCTCAATCTCCCCCTTCTCAAAAGGGTCCTTGAGTATTGCCATGGGTAAGGGCTCTATTGGTTTTAAGGAAACCACATCGATAGCCAATTTGTAGCGCCCTCGTTTACCGGGGGCGCAGCTTTACGTCCGCAGTAAAAGCTGACGCTACGAAAGATTAAATGTTCATTCACGACTGCCCCGAAATCTCGCTGTGAGCGGGATTCCGGGCGAATTTCCGGAAGAGGCATAGGGTATTCTTTTGGGTGACGTTGACCTGAATTCATCCTACGATATTGTGGTCGTCGGGGCGGGTCCAGCAGGCTCTTGTGCAGCACAGGCTGCAGCTCAACGGGGCGCAAAGGTCCTTTTGATCGACCGGAGACAGCGCCTTGGAATTCCAGTCCAGTGTGCCGAGTTCGTGCCTCAATGGATTTCCCGTCATGCTTCTTTCTCTTCAACCTGCATCATGCAAAGGGTTGAGAAAATGGTCACTCATCTCCCTGACCGCATCGCTTACGAGATGAAAAGTCCCGGATACATGCTGGATCGGTCCCTCTTCGATAAAGAGCTGGCAGCTTCCGCCATATTATCAGGAGCAAGAATCTCCATTGGAACCAGGGCTGTGGACCTCTCTCCCGAGGGACTGGTCGTGGAGCGAGGCTCGAAGAAGGAGACCCTTCCCTCAAAAGTTTTCATCGGGGCGGACGGAGCTTCTTCATCCATTGCGCGCTTTGTTGGGCAACCTCCTTTGAAGACCATCACGGCTCTACAGGTTGAAGTCGTCATCTCAGAACCCCGGAATCATGTGGATGTCTATTTTCATAAAGACTATGAGGGAGGATATGCATGGTTCTTCCCAAAAGGGAAAACGGCCAACGTGGGGGTTGGCGTCGTATGTTCAAAAGCGTCCCGATTGCCAGACTTATTGGGAAATTTTCTGGATTTCCTGAAAGGGTCCAAGAAATTGCAGGAGATTCAAATCGTTTCTAAGACAGGGGGATTCATTCCGTGTGAATCATATCAAAAGGATCTCTTTAAGAATGTCCTCCTCATTGGGGATGCAGCAGGGCATGCCCATCCCATCACAGGTGCAGGGATTCTTAATGCCGTCCTGGGCGGCGAGATCGCAGGAAGGATTGCTGCAGAAGCGATTGAGAGGGGAGACCTTCGACATTTGGAAAATTATGAAACGGAGTGGCGCGAAACTTTTGGAAAATCTCTCTCCTACGGTGCTTTAAAAAGAGAATTCCTCGAGAAGAATTGGAATAGATCCGAAATTGATTTTGAAGAATTAATTCGCAAAACCTGGGTTGGATTTAAAGAATACCATGCGGGACGAAGAAGCTCCTTAACCCCTCCCTACCTCCCCTTAGATTAAGGGGAGGCGAGGTGGGGTTAAGAGGGGGGAAAGGAGAGGGCGTTAGATTGGGAGATGAAGGAGAGGTAAGGTTCCCCCCTTAATTTAAGGGGTGACCAAGGGGGAGTAAGGCAGTTATGAAATTCTTGCGGAATGATCCCGCATTAAAGCCAAGGCGACGAGAGCTGAGACGCAATCAGACTGAGGCAGAGAAGGCCCTCTGGGCGCACCTACGGAATAAACAGTTACATGGAATGAAATTTTTTCGTCAGTATAGCATTAGCCATTATATTTTAGACTTCTACTGTCCGACCTTGAAGCTCGCAATAGAATTGGACGGTGGACAGCACAACCAGCTCGAGAATAGGGAATATGATTCAGCCCGTTCCGAATATCTGGAAGCGCAGGGGATTGAAGTAACGCGGTTTTGGGATAATGAAGTATTGCATGATATACAAAGCGTACTGGCCGGATTGGCGTTGAAGGCAGCCCTTCATAACCCCCCTCTTTCCCCCCTTACCTCAAGGGGGGATAAAGGCAAGGGATAAGCACAGGATCCACAGAAATGCCATAAGAACGATTCCGACGCCTGCCCCTGACTTGATCCTGGGTCTGCCGGAATGACGAGTTAAAAGAATCGCCAGCATGTCAAGTCAGTACTTGTGCTCCGCGAGGGAAGATAGCTTCTGACAATACGGGAGATTTTAAAAAGAAGGGAAGACCATGGAACAAAAAGTTAGCCCTAAATTCATTCAGACCAGTTTGGCAGCCTCATTGACATTGGGTTTCCAAAACGGGTCTTTTCACCGGAATGCCAAGCTGAAGGGATTGAACCTTCTCCTTCATTATGACGAGGGTTGTCTGGGAAGATGCCATTTCTGTGGACTTTCGAAGTCAAGGCAAGAAGGTCCAAAGGGGAAAACTTTCATCAGAGTGGACTGGCCTCTCTACCCGCTGGAAGAAATCATCGAAAAGACAAAGGGCAAAGACCAGATCCATCGCGTTTGCATCTCAATGATCACCCATCCAAAGGCACTGGAAGATACCCTTTATGTGATTGAAAGATTGAGAGAAGAGACGGATCTGTTCATAAGCGTTCTCATTTCTCCGACATTGATCCGCCACAAAGATTCTCTCGTGGCCATGAAGAAGGCCGGAGCAGACCGGGTTGGAATTGCCATTGACGCCGCCACGCCTCAACTTTTCGATCAATTGAGGGGGAAAGGGGTGGGAGGCCCTCATCAGTGGAATCATTACTGGGATGTAACACACATGGCCGTTTCTGTCTTCGGAAGATTTTATGTTGGAATCCATCTCATTGTCGGCCTGGGTGAAACAGAAAAGGAGATGGTCGATGCCATTCAGCAGGGGCAAAATATGGGGGCTTATACTCATCTCTTTTCCTTCTTTCCCGAGATGGGAAGTCCCATGGAGAAACATTCCTCCCCTCCTCTTGGCCAGTACCGGAGAATCCAGCTTGCCCGCTGGATCATCAATGAATCCCTGGGATCAGCCAGCCAGATGAAGTTTGACGAGAACGGAAGATTGATCGATTTCGGAATGGATATCGAGTCCCTTATTCAGATCGGAGAACCCTTTATGACCTCTGGGTGTCCTGGCAGGGATGGGAAAGTGGCCTGTAATCGACCTTATGGGAATGAGCGACCTTCGGGCCCGATTCGAAATTTCCCCTTTATGCCGGAAGCAGAAGATATTGAAGAGATTAAGAGACAGATGGGGATTTAGAAAAGATAGGAATTTTACGATAGCATGTCATTCCTGCGAAAGCAGGAATCCAGATCTTTTTCATCCTGGCTAGATTCCCGTCTTCACGGGAATGACAGAATCGAATTGAAAATGACGATAGACAGCCTTATTCAACTTCCCTTAAAAGACCTCCAATCCGAGGCCTTCAGGATTCGGAAAAACCGTTTCGGCAACGAGCTTACTTTCTCCATACCCGGCACAGTCTCTTACCATGACGACACTCATCCCTTTCAAAAAGACCGCTTTGCAGCGATCAGTGTGACGGGAGGTCATTGTGATCTTCGATGTGCACACTGCAAAGGAAAACTTCTTGAATCGATGATCCCTGCGGCAGACCTTGAAACCTTTTCCGATGCCGTTGATCAACTCCGGCTCAAGGGGGCTCATGGTATTTTGGTGAGCGGTGGAGCAAACTTTGAATGGAGAGGTTCCCCTGGAAAGATTCATCCCATCGATTGAAAGTCCTGAAAGAGAAGAACCCACAATTTAAGGTCATCGTTCATACCGGTCTCATTCGAAGGGAAATAGCTGAAGAACTCAAAGAGGCAGGGGTTGACCAGATTCTGATCGATGTCATCGGTGACGAGGATACGATTCATGAAGTCTACCATCTCGAACAAAAGAGTGGAAGATTATGAAGAGACGCTTTGGATGTTAAAAGAGATGGGGCATCACCTGGCTCCCCACATCATCATCGGACATCACTTTGGAGAGATCAGGGGAGAATGGCGGGCTTTAGAGATGGTGACTCGCGTCGCTGTTGAAACCATTGTGTTGGTCATCCTCAAAAACCTCCAGCCTGATGGAGAAAATCATTTCAAGGTTCCCAAACCGGAGGAAATATCGAAGATTTCAGCTATCGCCCGCATTCTGAATCCTGACATCCCCATTCGAATGGGCTGTATCCGGCCGGCCCATCCCTGGAAGGCAGCGATGGAGAGAGGAGCGATCGACTCCGGGATCAATACCATCGCCTATCCGCTTCAAGGAACGATTGATTACGCAAGAGAAATGGGTCTTGATACGAAATTCATACAGATGTGCTGCAGCTTGATCTAAATGAAAGCTTTGTTCCTTCCTGAAACAGGAAAAATCCAGAAAAAACTGCTTCGATGGTTTAAGAAAAACGGAAGAGATCTCCCTTGGAGAAGAACCAGGGACCCTTATGCCATCTGGGTTTCGGAAATCATGCTTCAGCAAACCCAGGTCAATACAGTCATTCCCTACTACCGGAATTTCTTGAAGGCCTTTCCAACACGGAACCATCTGGCAAAGGCCGACCTCTCAAAAGTCCTGAAGGTTTGGGAAGGGTTGGGTTATTATTCGAGGGCGAGAAACCTTCACCGTGCTTCTCAGGTTGTCCTAAATCGTTTTCATGGAATCATTCCTAATAATCTGAACGACCTCCTTAGCCTGCCTGGAATCGGGCGGTCCACGGCAGGTGCCATTCTCTCCTTTGCCTTTCAAAAAGAGGCCCCCATCCTCGATGGAAATGCAAAGAGAGTCATTTCAAGGCTCTTTGCTGTTTCAGATAATCCGGCGAAAGGCAAGACCGAAGATCTTCTGTGGAAAATTTCAGAATCCCTGATCCCAAAAGGATTTTCAAACCCTTTTAACCAGGCCCTCATGGACCTGGGCTCGATGCTCTGCACACCCAAAGGGCCAGGATGTGAACAGTGTCCCCTCCATCAATATTGCAAAGGATATCTTTCAGGAAAACCTGAGAGCTATCCCCCTCGTACTATTAAGAAAACAATTCCTCATATAACAGCTGTATCAGTAGTGATTAAAAAAAATGGACAAGTCCTCCTTTGTCAAAGGCCTCCAAAAGGTCTCTTGGGGGGACTGTGGGAGTTTCCAAACTGGCCGACTGAGGAGAAAAAAGATTTTAAGGGGTATTTAAGGCATCAGGTCAAAAGTGAAATTGGGTTAAGGGTTAAAAGTGAAGAGCCCATCGGCTCTTTCCACCAAACTTTCTCCCACTTCAAACTGACCCTCCATGTTTTTCACTGCCAGTATCTCAACGGAAAAGCAAGGGGTAAATGGGTTCCCATTCAAAATCTCCATCTCTTTCCGATGTCCAGAATCCATCGAAGAATCGCTCAAGTGATTGATGGGGAGACACGGGGATAAGGTGACAGGGAGAATGTTTCCCGCCGATCACCGAGTCACCCTATCTCTCTTTCACCCTATCTGTCTTTTCGATCATTCCAAAATCAATATGCCGTCTCTCCACATCCACCCGATCCACCCTTACCCTGACTTCATCCCCGATTCTGAAGGCCTTGTGAGTCCTCTCACCGACAAGACAGTATTTTTTCTCATGATACTGGTAATAATCGTCGCGTAGGCTGGTCACCCTCACCAAACCTTCTACAAAAATATCTTTCAGTTCTACAAAAAAGCCGAAAGCGGTCACGCCGCTGATCACCCCTTCAAATTCCTCGCCGATCTTGTCCTTCATGAAGCGAACCCTGTATCGATCCAGAATCTCCCGCTCCGCCTCCATGGCCACCCTTTCTCTATTGGAAAGATGGGCAGCCTTGTTCGCCAAAACCTCCTCCTGGATCCTCATCGCTTCCCCGGAAAGCACCTTTTTCAAAAACCGGTGAACCATCAGATCAGGATACCTTCGGATGGGAGAAGTAAAATGGGTGTAGCCGTCGGAGGCCAGGCCGAAGTGTCCTAAGTTTTTGGCTGAATATTTGGCCCACTTCATCGATCGAAGAAGAATTTCGTTCACAACCCTTTCTTCAGGCCTTCCCTTGACACCCGAAAGGACTTTCTGGATTTCTTTTGGAGAATGGCCCGGCTCTTTTCTTATCTTGTATCCGAAATGGGAAATAAACCTTCGGAACTCATCCATCGCCTCTTGTTTCGGAGGTTCATGGATTCGATAGATGAACGGAACCCCTTTTTCCTCCATAAACCGAGCGACGGCCTCATTGGCAGCAATCATGAACTCTTCAATGATCTGGTGAGCGAGGCTTCTCTCTGCCCGTATGATATCCTCTGTCTCCCCTTGGAGATTGAGGATGATCTCGGGTTCTGGAAGATCGAAATCCATGGCTCCTCTTTCTATTCTTTTCCGGCGAAGTTTTCGGCAGAGATCCGCCATAAGGTCCAGGGAGGGGAGGAGAGGGCTGAATTTCTCTCTGAGTTCCATCTCCCCATCCACCAGGATTTTTCTAACCCATGTGTAGGTCAGCCTCTCATTGCTTCGGATCACACTGGGATAGAACCGAACTTCCCTTCGCTCTCCCTCTCCGTCATATCTCAACTCGGCTGTAAGAGTCAGCCGGTCTAATCTGGGGCGGAGACAACAAATTTCATTGGAGAGTTCGGGCGGGAACATAGGAATCGCGCGGTCTGGAAAATAGACGCTCGTCCCCCGGAGATACGCTTCGTTGTCCAGGGCCGTTTCTTCCCCGGCATAGTGACTGACATCAGAGATCGAAACATAGAGTTTGACGCCTCCATCACTTTCTCTTTCAATGGAAACAGCGTCATCGAAATCTCTTGCGTTTTCTCCATCGATGGTGAAGGTCGGAATCCCTCTCAAGTCAACTCGGCCTCGGCATTCATGCGGCGAGGGGATCGGAGGGAGGTCGAGCGCCTCTTTCAAAGCGGCGGAAGTAAATCGATCAGGAAGGTCGTATTTGTGAATGATGATCTGGGGCTCAATCTCCGGATCATCAGGGTATCCCAAAATGTGAGTCACTTTCCCCACCGGTCTTGTTCTTTCCGTCGGATACTGGGTGATCTCCGCCACCACAATCTGACTCGGCCTCGCTCTCTTTGTCTCTCCTTCCGGGATGAAGACTTCTTGGACGATCCGCTCGTCCTCCGGGAGAACGTAGGAATAATTTTTCGCCCTCATAAATTTACCCACGACCTTACGCGTCTTTCTTTCCAGGATCCGGATGACACTGCCCTCTTTTCCCTTCTTCCGGATGGACTCTATTCTTGCGACAACACGATCCCCGTGCATCGCCTCTTTGAGATTTCTGGAGCTGACGAAAATGTCTTCTTCTCCCTCTGCTTCAGGAATGACGAATCCATATCCATCCGGATGCGCTTTGACCCTGCCCACGATCAGATTCATCTTTGAAGGAAGGCCGTAACGGTTCCCTCGAATCCGAACAACCTTTCCCGCATCCGCCAGATCCTTCAGGGTTTCTCTGGCCTGATGCCTTTGCTCCTTTTCAAGACCCAAACGACGGAGAATTTCTTTCAAAAGAAGAGGCCGATCTTCTTTTGCCATCAAATCGAGAATCTGCGGCGGTGAGAGATCGACGTGCTTCTCCCGCTGATTTCCCCTTTCCTTTTTTGAATATTCTTTCCGTCTCTTACCCAACACCTCTCCTCACCCAGCTCAGGAATTCAGGACTCGTCGTTAGGTGTTTAATCAAAAACAAAAAAAGGGGCATTCGACGACCCCTTTTTGTGAAATTCAAAAACCTTCTCTCTTTAAATTTACACTCCCACTCCGCGGTAGAACCCCAGGGATCCGATAAGAAACGGGATGGAGATAGCAAGTAGGATGCCAAGTCCAAAGACAATAATGAGAGGAAGGAGAACGGCTAGAACTGCCTTACCCGTCGAGATCTCATGCCCTTCCCTCACTCCAAGGATGGCCAGGATGAAAAGATAAATACCCCCTACAAAGGTCCCTACAATTGGAACGATGTGAAACAGTAGGGCGCTATGGGAATAGGAGATGGCGCGAAAGGTCGCTTCAAATCCTCTCCGGTTCCCCCCCACAATCATGAGGCAGAGATGTGTCACTCCGCTTCCTATTATAATAGAGAGGGCAATCGTAAAGGGTATTGAAATAATGGCGAAGGTAAGGAAAACGCTGTAGGTGGCCACCGAGAGGAGTTGAGATGGAACGACTCCAGAAAGGAAAAGCCATTGCCAAAGGAGGCCTACCCCTGATCCGATGATTCCCGAAATCATGGCAAAGATAAAGGGAGACCAGTATCCCTTACCCGCAGCAGCTTTCTTGAAAAATTTTGTGGGTGAGAAAAGGACCTCTTGGGTTGTTTTGATAAAGGCCCCGATAAATCCTCCTCCACTCTCCCAGGGGGTATACTCCTCTGTTGAAATTTCTCGAACCTGGCCCTCAACCGAACGAGCCATCTCCTGAAATTGAACATATTTAGAAATGATGATGCCACATTTGACACACTCGTCTGTTTCAGGTTGTTCAAATCCACATTGGGGACAAGTCACCATTCCCCCTTTGTAAGTCCTCCTTTCAGGCTGAGGGCTGTGCGGAGTGGGCGTCGGCTCAGGCCTGGGAACGGGCTTAGGTTCAGGCCGAGGTTTAGGTTCATACTCCTGAGTAATTTCCAGAGCAGGAATCTCCTCCTCCTCCACTTTAACTCTTCCCCCAATCTCATCAAAGACTTTCACAAACCTTTCCGCCTCCTCTTTCGAAAGGCCTTTTTTTACCACAACGGGAACCTTCTGGAGCAAGTTTTCAGCCTTTTCAGGAGCAAGATTAAATCTTTTCTGGAGGCCACTGAGCAAACGCCCCTCCTCTTCGGGTTCGATCACCGAGAGGCCTAAAAAAATTACTTTGTAGGAAGCCACTTCCCCACCTCCTTTTTGAAACCACTAAGGATTTGAAAATACTTATCATACTCATTATTAAACTACAAGAATTATTTACGAAGACGAATGGGGTGAAGTCGATTTGTGTCAAATGGATAGACAATACTCAGAGAAAACCCGCCTGAAGCCATTGCGATCTGGTCGGTCCAGGGCTTCATCTTTATCAAATCCTCCAAACCATCGGCTTGATCTAACTTCCTGATCCTGGCCTGCCCATCATCCAGATGTCCCCCTTTTTCCAATCTTAGAGAAATGATTTCTTCAACCGATGATGAGGGAAGGTCGTCTTTCCATTCTCCGAAACAGGAATTCTCTCCAACGCTTCTCCGGCGATGTCCTTGAGATCGATGACGAAAAGTGAGATACCGAATAGGGTGAAGCTCGAGAGGAAAATCTCTTTGGCAAACATTTCCGAAAGCTGTTGAAGAGCTGTCCTTCTCCGAGGGGAAATGGAACAGGGTTTTTGGATACAAGGAAAGCCTTGGAATATGTGTTTTCGAACAATCGGTTCCGGATGTTCCACAACAAAGCAATATTCTGGAAAGAGAGCACAAGTGATCGGCCTGCCAGAGTGGAGCCCCACGGGCAAAGCCCGTGGCACCTGACTAACGCCCGAGTGGGGCGACATCCCGGCCAAAAGTTGGCGCATTCATCCACGGCCAAAGGCCGTGGCTTTCTGCTGCCGGGGTAAATAGAACATTTCTTCCCACCAAGGAAGCGGCAAGGTTTCTTCAATTCTAGAGAGACCTGGCCGATCCAGGGTTCGTTTTCATGGATGGGGTCAAACCCAATTTTGACGTCTCTCCTGAAAAGTTCCGTTGCTCTTTGACCTGAGATCAGAGAGAGAGCGACAAGGTCCACCAGGCTGATGGAGATATGGAGGTTGGGCTCCTTACAGCCCATTCGTTCGCAAGAGTCAGGGCACGAGAAGGCTGACCCTTCATTAAAGAGTGCGGATCGGTCTGTGAGCTATTGCTCCATCAATCTTTTACAGCTGCAATTTCTTTGGACTTCAATCTTTTCTCTTTTATCATGGTGAAGAAGCTCACTTAAGATTGTAAAATTATTCCAAATCTGCGATAATCCCCCCGTCAACCTTTCACTTTTGAATCAAAGAAGAATGACATAAGAGGAGAATCAAATGAAAACGAGAATGACTGAACTCCTGGGAATCAAGCACCCCATTATGCTCGCAGGAATGGCCTTCGTAAGTTTACCAAAACTTGTAGCCGCAGTTTCGAATGCCGGGGGAATTGGTATGTTGAACTCCGTTGCCTATACTCCCGATCAAATAAAGGATATTATCAGACAGGTGAAATCTCTTACGGATAAGCCCTTCGGGGTAAACGCCACCCTGGTATTCCCCAACGCCAGAGAAAATCTGGAGGTCGCTCTTGAAGAAAAAGTTCCGATTATAAATTTTGCTTTGGGAAAAGGGGATTGGATCATTAAGGCAGTCCATGAATATGGCGGCAAGGTTTTAGCAACAGTGGCCATAGAGAGACACGCACGTCGAGCTGAAATGGACGGAGTGGATGCTCTTGTGGTGACGGGCCATGAGGCGGCAGCCCATGGAGCAGAGGTAGGCACGTTGGTATTGATCCCTTCGATCGCTCGTCAATCCAAACTTCCGATTATCGCGGCAGGTGGTTTCTCCGATGGTCGTGGATTAGCGGCCGCCTTGGTTTTGGGGGCAGAAGGAATTTCCATGGGCACCCGGTTCATGTTGACTCAGGAATGCGATATGCACCAGAAGGCAAAAGAACTTTCCCTTAAAGCCACGGTGGAGGATACGATTTGTTCCGAGAAGATCGATGGTTTGCCGGGAAGATGGCTCAAAAATCCGGCTGCCCTAAAGATGGCAAAAGGGAGACCGTCCCTCTTGCAGGCCCTCTCCAGCGGCCTCCGTATGAGACGCATGATCGATGTCCCCCTTTTCAAGCTTTTCTTAGGAGGTCTCAAACAGCGAGGCGTTCAGGACCTTGCCCGCCAGGCACTTAGTCTTAAAGGACTGCAGGTTGCAATTGACAACGGCGATTTAGAAACGGGAGTTTTGCCCATGAGCCAGGCCATCGGGTTGATGAAAGATATACCCACCTGCAAAGAGGTGATTGAGCGAACCGTTGCAGAAGCTCAGGAATTGGTGGAGGCTGTAAGGGAAAAAATCACTTCTTAAGGACCACAACGTTTGATCGACTGAATAAAAGTCGTGAAAGAGGTGGCCGCTGACTTCATTCGAGGGGCTCAATCTTTCCTTCAAGAAATAAATGCCATGATTGGAAAATAAGTCCTTATCTTCAATTGAATGGTCCATTTGTAGTCTCCTTGTTCTCGTCTGGCTAACTTTCCTGACCTTTCAATAAAGTCTTTCAATAAAGTCCTTGACACGTTAAATAACGTATGTTATATAACATACGTTATACAATAAAGGAGGCTGATAAAATGCCTTTAAGAAGTTCGTTTACGAAAGATGCCTTCGTTGATGCGGCTTTTAAGATCGTTCGTACAAAGGGATGGGATAATCTTTCAGCACGCTCCCTCGCCAAAGAATTGAACTGCTCTACCATGCCAATATATTCTTACCTGAAATCAATGAAAAGCCTGTACGAAGAACTGAGAAAAAAGGCTGTAGACCTATTAATCACTTACCAGACAACTCCAAGAACCGGACAGATATTCTTTGATATGGGCATTGGATATATTTTGTTCGCTAAGCAAGAAAAAAATCTTTTTCGTTTCTTGTATCAAAGAAAGGAAGGAGAAGAAAGATACCAAGAGATTGAGAAAAAAATAAGAGAATCTGCTTTCAAAAATCTCACTCAAAATATGAAAGCGGATCCAATTCTTGAAGGTCTGGGCGAGCAGAAGTTAAAAGACGTTCTCACAAGACTGTGGATTTTTGTCCATGGCCTTGCCTTTTTAGTGAATAACAATGCATTCGCGGATGACGAAAATTATATCCTGGAAACCATCAAAGAAACAGGACGGCTTCTCATCCTGGGAGAGAAAAGTAGCAAGGAGGCGTAATCTAAATCCGGTTCAAAATCTTTATCGAGAAAGTAAATTACCCCGCAGCAGAGCTGCGGGGCATTAAGATTCAAAACCTATTTCCATGTCGTCATTCCTGCGCAAGCAGGAATCCAGTTTATGTTGGTCCCCTGTTTTCCAAGGAACAAGCCTGGATTCCCACTTTCGTGGGAATGACAGATGAGGTAACCTTGTACCAAGCTACATGGAATTATCAATTTAAAACTCTAAAACATTTCGTCTTCGGCGAACCTGTTTTCATCCGCCCAGCAGAGCTGGGCGGTATTCAACAGGTGTCTTTTATAAACGAGTGAAAATGGAGGGGAAGCATGATGAGGACGATGATCGAGAAACAAAGAGATTTTTTTAACAGTGGGAAGACGTTGCCTCTGGAATTTAGAATCGACCAGCTCAAAAGACTAAAAGACAGCATCGAGCGTAACGAAAAAATAATCCTTGATGCATTGTACACAGACCTTAGAAAGTCAGAAATCGAGGCATATAATTCGGAAGTCTTGGTCGTTACAGCGGATGTTGATTATGTTCTAAGAAGAATTAAGAAATGGCTGAGACCGAGGAAAGTGAGAACTCCCTTGATGCATCTGCCTGCTAAAAGCCTGGTCTACCCCGAACCGGCAGGAGTCGTATTAATTCTTTCTCCCTGGAATTATCCCTTTCAATTGACTTTTGTGCCTTTGATCGGAGCCATCGCGGCTGGAAACTGCACCATTCTGAAGCCATCGGAATATGCCCCACATATGTCCGCAGCCATGGCTGAAATCATTCGCCATAACTTTGAAGAAGACTACATCACGGTGGTGGAAGGAGGGGTAGAGGTATCGAAGGCATTGCTTCAAGAAAAATTTGATCACATCTTTTTCACTGGGAGTACAGAGGTCGGTAGAATGGTAATGGGGGCAGCGTCCCAACATTTAACCCCCGTCACCTTAGAACTCGGCGGAAAAAGCCCCTGCATTGTATGGAAAGATGCAAATATAGAGGTGGCTTCCAGAAGAATTCTATGGGGAAAATTCTTAAATGCAGGACAGACTTGCGTTGCTCCGGATTATCTTTTGGTCCATAAGGATATCGGCAAGAGATTAGTAGAAGCCTTGATCAATGGCATCCGTAAATTTTATGGCCCATCGCCGCAACAAAGCAAGGATTATTCCCGGATTATCAATGAAAACCATTTTGAAAGACTGAAAAGATACTTAAAAGACGGAACAGTGATCTTCGGGGGAGAGTATGATAAGAAAGATCTCTATTTCTCCCCAACGTTACTCTCAAATGTCAAAGAATCCTCTCCAGTGATGCAAGATGAGATCTTCGGGCCCATTTTACCCATCATTGAATTTCAAACGATGGAAGATGTGATCGATCGGATTAGATCCAAACCTAAGCCTCTCTCGCTCTATTTGTTCACGGATGACAAAAGTGTACAGGATGTTATTTTGAGAAATACGTCTTCAGGAGGAGTATGCATTAACGACACCGTAAGTCACATCGTCGGAAGCGATTTGCCGTTTGGAGGAGTCGGAGAGAGTGGGTTCGGAAGCTATCATGGAAAAGCAAGCTTTGACTCATTTACTCATTATAAAAGTGTTCTGAGAAGGAGCTTCTCATTCGACGCAAGAATGAAATATCCACCCTATCAAGTGGAATTGAAAAAGATCAAGAGGATCCTGAAATTTCTATTGAGATAGTGGAATGAAACGACCAAGGAGGTAAGAAGCATGAAACCGAAGCTGAAAACCATCCTATTTATAACATCCTTCGTCCCGGTCATTGTTTTCAAGGTCATCGCCCGGGTCGGGGATGCCACTTTGTCGCAAGCGAAAATGGCTACCGTGGCAGGCCTGATCCTTGCGGGGACTCAGTTTATTCTTTCAAAAAGGTTGATCAAGCACACAACCTATTTAGAGAAAACCTTTCTCGGGTTCCTTGGGTTTGGGACGATATGGGTTTATTTAACGCCTGTTCATGTCTCTTCCTTATTTGTCGATCATTCTACGACGCTTCTCTATTTTGCTCTTTTCTTGACGACATTCATCCCTCAATTGTTCGACTATGATCCTTTCACCTACGCCATCGCCAAACAAATGACCCCGGAGACGGTTTGGAATACCCCTCATTTTCGAAGGATCAATCTTCACCTCACCTATTTCTGGAGTGTTATCTTCTTTGTCAATTTTCTTTCAAGCTGGCTGGGACATGGAAAACCACTATTTTCAATCCTAATTCCATTAATCATTATTTTAGGGATTGGCCTTCCCGTTGTGAGGATCTACCCAAAGCACTACCTAAAACGGCAGTTTGCCTCTCAACCCATTGACCCGTCTCTTATTCCGGACAGCGCCAAAGAACTCGTCTTGAGGATGCCCATGGGTTTCCATCCCGAGGCTGCCCGCGATCTCAAGGCGCAGATCCAATTCGACCTCTCCGGTGAGGGAGGAGTAAAAGGAGTCCTTTCCATTTCAGAAGGAAAGTGTTCATTCCGGGAGGGAGATTCCTCCTCTCCCACCCTAACGATCCGGTCTCCGGCCCATGTCTGGATGAAGATCGCCCGTCAAGAGATCAACCGGGCACAGGCTCTGATGGATGGGCTTTATGAAGTCGAGGGAGATATGAACTTACTATTGAAGATGGGAGACCTTTTTCGTCCTCCTACAAAGGCAAAGGAGGAAGACTTGACCCAGAAAGGAGAGAAAAAGATGAAGATATTGGCCATACAGGGAAGCCCACGACCAAAAGCCAGCAATACCGATATCCTTCTTCAGGAATTCCTGAAGGGTGCCCGGAGCCAGGGGGCTGAAACCGAAACTATTTACCTGAAGGAAAAGGAGATTCATTCTTGCATAGGATGTTATACCTGCTGGGCAAAGACTCCGGGAGTATGTATATTCAAGGATGACGCGCCGGAACTCTTAGAGAAAGTTAAGGGTTGTGACATCCTTGTCTATGCGACGCCTCTTTACAATTACAATATGACCTCCCTTCTAAAGGCGTTTCAAGAAAGACTTCTCCCTCTTCTTGATCCTCATCTGATCAAAACGGGAGAGACTTATCGACATCCTCAGAGATATGAAATGAACCGGAAGATGGTCCTCATCTCCACGTGCGGATTCCCCGAAGTTTCCCATTTTGATGCTCTGCGACACGTCTTCCGTCATATTGAAGGGAACGGCCAGACCCCCCTTGTCGGTGAACTCTTGATGCCCGGAGGGGAGCTTTTGAAACAACACGGGATGAAAGAGAATGTTCAAGGTGTTCTCCAGACAGCCTATCGAGCGGGGATTGAGGTGATAAGAGATGGACGGGTTTCAAAAGAGACCGAGATGGAAATCCAGAAGCCTCTTGTCTCACCCGATGCGTTGGCCGAAATGGCCAATCTTTGGTGGGACAGCCACCTAGAAGGGATCACCCGGGGAACGCCTGTACAGGGGAAGATCGAAGATATGAGGCTCCTGCTCAGGGGAATGGCAGCGTCTTTCAATTCCCAAGCCGCCGGAGACCTCAAGGCAACCATCCAATTTGAGGTAACTGGAAACCAGACCGGCGATTGGTTTCTCTCCATTGAAAATGGAAAATGCGCGTGTCACGAAGGGAAAGCGAATTCTTCAAACGTTACAATCAAAACCCCTTCGGAGGTTTGGCTTGCCATTGCCAATGGAGAGATGGACGGACAGCAGACTTTTATGGAAGGCAAATACACAGCGACTGGAGATATGAGTCTTTTGATGCGTATGAGGAGTTTGTTTGGCGCAAATAAATCATAAAGTCGATCTTAATGAAAGGACTTTATACAAGGGCACAACGCAACTCTTCTGCCCCTGCCATTTTCTCGAACCTCCAGGATGTCTTGGAAAGGGATTCCATCACCTAAGATAGGATTCCCACTGCTTGGCCGTCTTGAGGATATAGCCCTTCGGAAGGCCTTTGACAATCTCGTTGTGACCGGGTAGAAGAATATCCACCTCTAATTCAGCCAAACGCATCAGAGAATCTTTCAGCCCAGCGGGGTCGGCTCCGTAGAGGTCAAAACGACCAATCGCATAATCGGCATAGATTACATCGCCCGGGATGAGGATTTTCGTGGGGCGATGATAAAGGCCGATGCTGCCCATGGAGTGACCTGGGATATGGATGACCTCCCAGGTCATGTCGCCAAGATCCAGGGTTTCGCCTCCTTGCAGTTTCCGATGAACTTGGCACTTAAATGCACCTGGCTTGAGACCAAGCTGTCCCTCGCAGAACCCTCGGAACATGTCCATCCCGTAAACAGCCCTCTCATCTCCCTTCTCCAGGAGATCGGCTTCTGACCGATGGACCCAGAGTTCAGCTGAAGGGAGCTGCTTCAGGATTTCAGCGAAGCACCCGATGTGATCCAGGTGCGTATGAGTCATGATGACCCTTTTTATAGACGACAATTCGATCCCTGCTTTCTGGATAGCCTGGATCTTGTAACTTCCCTTACCTGTCAAGCCAGCATCGACGAGGGAAAGATTTTGAGACGATGGCTTACCCAAAACATACGCGTGAGAATCAGGCATAAACTCATCCTGTCCCGGAATGTGATAGACATCTTCGGTTATCTTTGGCATAGGTCACCCCTGAAGAAAGTTTTAACTTTGTTTACCCCGTTAGAAAGCCCCACCATTCATAGCGTGAATGATACAAGAAATTTCTCGCAGAATCGGGGCTTCGACAATTCTTTACAGAAAGAGCGGGGTCAACGTCCCGTTCTTTCTAACGGGGTTTACATAACCCAATAGGCTCCTGTATTCAAGCGTCCCCTTTTTCCCGCATTGATTAATTTTGTTTTGATTTCCACACCTTTTCTTAATTAACAGGCTGCTGAAGAAGTCATATTTTCCAGGTTGCTCAAAAAGGGCCAGATGCAAGGCCCCCGAAATCCTGAGAAGTGAGGCGTACTTGGCGGTACGCCGCAACGACGAAGGATGAGGGAAACGCAGCAGATAGCGATTTTTCAGCAACCTGTTAGAATATTGTAAATGAAAGACAAGTTTTCGGAAAGGACAAACCGATGATACGACGCAACTTAGAACACCCTGAGGTGAAAGCCACTCGTTACCGGGCCCATGGGGGCGGCATCGCTCACATGATTCTGGACACCCGGCATCTTCAAACCCTGATGTTTCTCGCCCATGCCTATGTCCCCCCTGGTGAAATTCTCATCGGCCATGTGGACCCCATGGAGGAGATTTACTACATCCAAAGCGGTCAAGGCCGTATGCAGGTCGGTGATGAGGTCTGCGAGGTGGAACCCGGAGATGCGGTCCATATCCCCATCGGACAATTTCACGAATTGACCAATACAGGAAAGGAAGCGATGACCGTATTGGTAGTCGCTGGTCTTATTCCAGGCCAATGAATGCAACGATGAACGTTAAACGATGAACAATGAGCCAAAAGAACTTAGTTTTAGACTTTGAGTTTTGAATTAAATTCAAAATTCATAACTCAAAATTTTAATTCTTCTGTTCATAGTTCATCGTCCATTGTTCATAGTCCTCTCAATCTTTTTGATACTTCCACAGCCAGAGGAGCCCGATCACGATCAGAAGAATAGGCAAAAAATAAGTCCGGATGACTCCCGGGATCGAAAAATGGAGAGAGTAATATTTTGCTCCAAGGATGAAGATCCCGATGATCATCGTAACCCAGGCAGCCACACTTTTTCTATCGCTGAAAATGCCGCCTATGCCAAGGGCGACGACGATCCATGGCCATCCTTCCCTTAATCCGTACCCCGCACCCGTTCGATCCAAGAGGATCAACACCCCTATTGCAACCAGAGCCAACCCTAACCTCATCTCCTTGCTCCTTTCCTTTTATAAAAATATGCCGGAATACCCCCCAGCTCTGCTGGGGGGATGAATGGCTTCCCCTCTCCCCTGGCGGGAGAGGGTTAGGGTGAGGGGGAAATGATCTTATCATCACCCCCACCTTAATCCTCCCCCATCAAGGGGGAGGAGAATGTTTTGAAGAATTAGATGCCCCGCAGCTTGCTGCGGGGTGGTTCACTCGATCATAAATCGATCTCGAATCCGGCCTTCCAGATCCACCACTTCCCCTTCGATTCTCTCCTGCTGAACAGAAATCCAGACATAATGGAAAAAGCGTCCTCTTTCTTTGAAGGACGTAAGAGGTGCGCCCCCGCCTCCAGTGATGAGGTAGAGAATGTGATCTTTCTCCATTCGGTCATAACGGTGATCATCGGCTTCGAAGACGGCCTTCACGTTCGTCTTTAAAAAGAGCTGATGGAGGGCATCCCGTTCGACTGGATATCTATCCATAGCCCGCCCCTTCTTCAGACTATCGATCGGGAGGAAAAGGGGACGATGAATAAATATCAGCTTAAATCTCTCTTTAGAAGACGACAAAATATCCTCCAACCATGATAACTGTTCATTGGTGATTCTTCCCCTCCCCATTTCCGAATCCAGGATAACAAAAAGGATGCCCCCCGCCCGAAAGTCATAATAGGTCTTTTCATTCGGAAGAAGGAACTGGTCTCGATAAACCTTCTCTCCCCGGCCGTTAGCAAATACCTCATGATTCCCTACTACAGGAAAGAAAGGAATGTCTATTGGCTTTGAAATCTCAAAAAATGTACTGCCACTCTTTCTCGCCGGGATGGGGAATCATGTCTCCTAAATGGATGAGGAAATGAGGCTTTCCTTCAAGGGCTCTTCCCACCAATCGAGCATAAACCTTTTCTCCATCCCTGCTATCTCCGATGAGGGCAAACTGGAATGGAGGTTCAATCGACTTAACCTTCTCAATATTCTGGCTGACGTCTCTGATCGACCCTGCATAAGAAGGGAAGGAGATGAGAAGAACGACCCCGAAAAAGAGCAGGGCTTCCGTCCATTTTTCTTTCTTGAAATAATTTCCAAAATTTTTCATAATGGCCTTTGATCAAAAAGTTATATTTTCAATATACTATTTTTTAAAAAAAATACAAATCATCTCCAGCTTTTGAGAAAAAAGGAGGACTCATGGACCCCAAATTGGTCAAACAATTTATTATTTTTTTGGTTATCCTTTTTGGATGGACCGCCGTCGCTTTGCTCATTGGATGGAAATAATTTGTTTTTGATTATTCCCGTCGCTGCAATAATAAAATGTTGAGGTCCAGACACAGGATGGGTTCCCTTGTTTTGAAAGGAGGTGCCTCAATGCTAAAAAAAATGGTTTTCATTTCGACCCTTTGCTTTCTTTCTCTGATTTTTTATTTTTCCTATGCCCCTTCTGCAAAGGAAGCCATCCCGAAGGAGGATGCTACGTGCTACGGGTGTCATGAAGAGATCAAATCCCTCAAGGTGGGAAGCAAACATGCTCCCCTTTCCTGTTCAAGGTGTCATAGCCAACTCACCGAGCATGTGAAAGATCCTGAAAAACTCCCGGGGACGAACCTGGAGTTAAGTCTCTGCGGCAAATGCCATCCTTCCCAGTATGAGACCTTGATGTCGGTCAACCTGAAATCAAAGGCCAAGGTTGAGAAAGCCACCACGACAAGCCGATCTCCTGCCTCCGATAAGCTCTTGATGCCTCACGGCTTTACAAAGGAACACGATGAGCCCAGATCCCATGTCTTTATGGTCACGGACCATCTCCTGGTGGATCGAGCCTATGGAGGAAGGGTCCAGTTAAAAAACTGGAAGGATATTACAAAGACCGGAAAAGCCTGGGATATCCTGGTGGATACGGGGAAGGAACTCCCTCAAACAGCCAAAGCGGCAAATACAGTCTGTTTCACCTGTAAGACGACCGACACCGTATTGAAATGGCCTTACCTCGGTGACCCCCATCCTGCAACCGATTTGAAGAGAGGGGGGAACCCGGCAGCCATGGAGATGGCGAAGAAGTATATTCAGAATCCTATGGGCTGCATTCATTGCCACGATCCCCATGCGGCCAAAGCAAGGGTGGTCCGCGATGCCTTGATCGAGGCGGTTGTGGACCGGGGAGAAGGAACTTATCCCGTATGATAAAGAGAAGAGCAAAAAAGTGACGATGACGAAGATCGAATTCCAACGGGATGGCAAACCCTTCCGAGCGATCGGGCTCCTCAACAAATTTGATTCCAATCTTCTTTGTGCCCAGTGTCATGTCGAATACAATTGCAATCCAGGATTCGACCCGAAGACCGGCGCATCCATCACGATGGACGATCGAAGAACCAACTACTTTCCCTGGGTGAACGTGTTCGATGTTCAAAAGCGATATGCAGACATAGGCTTCAAGGATTTTAAACACGCTGTCACCGGAGCACCGCTGACAAAACTTCAACACCCGGAGACGGAAACCTTCTGGGGGAGCAGACACGAACGATCCGGAGTGGAATGCAAAGATTGTCATATGCCCAAGGTGAAGGATAAGAAAGGAAAGACTTTTACTTTCCACGGCCAGCGAAGCGCACGGTACATGCTCAAAGATACCTGTGTCCGGTGTCACTCTTACTGGTCCCAGGATGAGGCCGAGTATCAGGTGGACGCCATCCAGAATTATACCTTTTCTCCATCCCTGCTATCTCCGATGAGGGCAAACTGGAATGGAGGTTCAATCGACCTAACCTTCTCAATATTCTGGCTGACGTCTCTGATCGACCCTGCATAAGAAGGGAAGGAGATAAGAAGAACGACCCCGAAAAAGAGCAGGGCTTCCGTCCATTTTTCTTTCTTGAAATAATTTCCAAAATTTTTCATAATGGCCTTTGATCAAAAAGTTATATTTTCAATATACTATTTTTTAAAAAAATACAAATCATCTCCAGCTTTTGAGAAAAAAGGAGGACTCATGGACCCCAAATTGGTCAAACAATTTATTATTTTTTTGGTTATCCTTTTTGGATGGACCGCCGTCGCTTTGCTCATTGGATGGAAATAATTTGTTTTTGATTATTCCCGTCGCTGCAATAATAAAATGTTGAGGTCCAGACACAGGATGGGTTCCCTTGTTTTGAAAGGAGGTGCCTCAATGCTAAAAAAAATGGTTTTCATTTCGACCCTTTGCTTTCTTTCTCTGATTTTTTATTTTTCCTATGCCCCTTCTGCAAAGGAAGCGATCCCGAAGGAGGATGCTACGTGCTACGGGTGTCATGAAGAGATCAAATCCCTCAAGGTGGGAAGCAAACATGCTCCCCTTTCCTGTTCAAGGTGTCATAGCCAACTCACCGAGCATGTGAAAGATCCCGAAAAACTCCCGGGGACGAACCTGGAGTTAAGTCTCTGCGGCAAATGCCATCCTTCCCAGTATGAGACCTTGATGTCGGTCAACCTGAAATCAAAGGCCAAGGTAGAGAAAGCCACCACGACAAGCCGATCTCCTGCCTCCGATAAGCTCTTGATGCCTCACGGCTTTACAAAGGAACACGATGAGCCCAGATCCCATGTCTTTATGGTCACGGACCATCTCCTGGTGGATCGAGCCTATGGAGGAAGGGTCCAGTTAAAAAACTGGAAGGATATTACAAAGACCGGAAAAGCCTGGGATATCCTGGTGGATACGGGGAAGGAACTCCCTCAAACAGCCAAAGCGGCAAATACAGTCTGTTTCACCTGTAAGACGACCGACACCGTATTGAAATGGCCTTACCTCGGTGACCCCCATCCTGCAACCGATTTGAAGAGAGGGGGGAATCCGGCAGCCATGGAGATGGCGAAGAAGTATATTCAGAATCCTATGGGCTGCATTCATTGCCACGATCCCCATGCGGCCAAAGCAAGGGTGGTCCGCGATGCCTTGATCGAGGCGGTTGTGGACCGGGGAGAAGGAACTTATCCGTATGATAAAGAGAAGAGCAAAAAAGTGACCATGACGAAGATCGAATTCCAACGGGATGGCAAACCCTTCCGAGCGATCGGGCTCCTCAACAAATTTGATTCCAATCTTCTTTGTGCCCAGTGTCATGTGGAATACAATTGCAATCCAGGATTCGACCCGAAGACCGGCGCATCCATCACGATGGACGATCGAAGAACCAACTACTTTCCTTGGGTGAACGTGTTCGATGTTCAAAAGCGATATGCAGACATAGGCTTCAAGGACTTTAAACACGCTGTCACCGGAGCACCGCTGACAAAACTTCAACACCCGGAGACGGAAACCTTCTGGGGGAGCAGACACGAACGATCCGGAGTGGAATGCAAAGATTGTCATATGCCCAAGGTGAAGGATAAGAAAGGAAAGACTTTTACTTTCCACGGCCAGCGAAGTGCACGGTACATGCTCAAAGACACCTGTGTCCGCTGTCACTCTTACTGGTCCCAGGATGAGGCCGAGTATCAGGTGGATGCCATCCAGAATTATATCCGCGGGAAAATCAGAAAGGCGGAATTCTGGCTGGGACAATTGATCGATACGTATACCCTGGCAAAAGACCTTGGCGTCGGGGAGGAAATCCTGAAGGAAGTGCGTCCCTTTCATGACAAGGCTCATATCCTCTGGGAGTGGTGGACGGCCGAGAACAGCGATGGATTCCACAATCCCCAACAGGCACGGGAGTCTTTAGCACGATCCATCGACGCCTCTCAAGAGGGAATTAAGATTTTAGAAAAAGCGATCGAAGGAAAAAAGAAATGATGAGTTGTGAGGTTTGAATTTTGAGGAGAAATCTTATCTTCTTTTTGTACTGTCGTCTATGCGCTGTGCCCGGAGATTTGATAACCTTTTAGAAATATGATAAAAAGCTACAATGACGTCTTAAGCAGAGCTGATGTTTACTCGGCCTGGGTACGGCCCGAGGATGGTCTGGTCGTTACTCCTAACTCCGAACTCATCACTCCGAACTCCGAGGCGATAGCCTCGGCGGGCCCACGTAGCTCAGTGGTAGAGCTGCTGATTTGTAATCAGCGGGTCGGCGGTTCAAATCCGTCCGTGGGCTCCAAAATTCTAGTCGCCCAGTGGGCACTGAAAATGAATAGAATCATCACCCCATGAGACCCCTCGACACGAGTTCCGACGCTGAAAAAGTCCAGATCGAAATCTTTCGACGTATGGAACCCCAGAAGCGTCTCCGGGCCGCTGCCCTCCTATCTGAAACCTGCCGCACCCTACTGGCGGAAGGAATCCGGAAACGCCATCCAAACTACGATGAAGAGCAGGTCAGGCTGGCAGTCATCCGGTGCCTGCTTCCTGAAGACCTTTTTCTTCGAGCCTATCCCAGTGCTCGCGATATTCTGCCATGACCTCTGAAGATGGCCTGAAACTCCTTTTGTCTAAACTGGATGAATGCGGGATCCCCTATATGATTACAGGATCCTTTGCGAGCAATATCCACGGCCTCCCCAGGGCCACTCAGGATGCGGACATAGTCATTGAAGTTGAGCAGAAAACTTTGGAAAGATTTCTTGAAAGTCTTGGTTCAGCGTTCTACCGGAGCCCGGAAGCAGCGATGGATGCCCTTGGCAGGGAGCAAATGTTCAACGTTATCCATCTGCCAACAGGGTTCAAAGTCGACCTGATCGTCCGAAAATCAAGGCCTTTTAGCAGAATGGAGTTCTCAAGACGCCAGCCCGCTTTTTATCTTGGAGCAAACCGATGGTTTGCAACAGCCGAGGACACCATCCTGGCCAAGCTGGAATGGTCAAAGACGTCGGGTTCGGAACGTCAATTCAACGATGCTTTGAACGTGGCGAAACTCCAGAGGGACAATCTGGATCGGACCTATCTTGAAAAGTGGGCAAAAGAATTGGAGATTCTGGATTTACTGGAAAGATTGATTCGGGAGATGGATAAGGAAAGTCGATGAATCACCGTCCGTGGGCTCCATTTCCCCCTTTTCTTCTGTCGGCCTGAAAGGCCTGCCCATAGATTCAAGAAGCGAGGATACTCATACACTCCCTTTGGTAGAACGGCAATGCCTGCCGGATTCTCCCCATTCTCGCTCTACCCGCTTCATATTCTTGAAATTTACCAGGTTATCTGCATTCCTTCCGATTTTATAGGCTTGGCTCTTTTAGAATCTCGGGGGTGAGATCCGAAAGCTTTACGATTTCCTTGGAAAATTTTACCCTTTCGGCGAACTTATAATCGGCAATGATGAGGGGTTTTCTCTCCATCCTCGACAATGCAAGAAAATAAGCATCATAGACCGTGACCCCATATCTAAAGGCGATGCGGATGGCTTCCGCCATTACCCTTTTGTCAACTCCTTTCACAGCGAGACCCATATCTAACACCGAATCGACAGCCTCCTGCACATCCTTTGAAGAAAGGCTCGGGTTATATCGAAGTGCATTGGACAGTTCATAGAACAATAATTCGGGAACGGTGAAAGCGACTGACCCGGCTAACAGCTCTTGCCTCAATAGGATGGCTTGAGGAAGATCATTTTCACCGGATTTGCTAAACCACTTGAGGACGACGGAGGTATCTAAGACAAATTCCATCATGATCGCGACTCTCTCCATCGCCTCAATTCCGAGACACCATCCCATTTTTTTGACTTTTTTCTTAATCGGTCCTGTACTCTGATCGCTTGCGCCACTTTCCCCTTTCTCATTGCCTCGTCCTTCTCACGCCGGTATTCTTCGATTAACTTCTCAGCCGCCTCTCTCAATAAGGCGCTCCTGCTTTTTCTGTTTTCCTTTCCCATTCGATCGATTTCCTCAATCATGTCCTCATCGAAGACAGCATTGATCCTTACCATTTTTATACCTCCGGATTACACACCTTTTTTATGCAATATAAGCGATGCGCCTTTCATTGTCAACCTCATGTTTTGCCGCGTTGTTGCCCTGTCATACCTCCTCACCTATTATCTCGCCCCTCCATTAATTGCCCTGGTGGGTTGGGTTCTAATGGCCTTGGATTCCGGGTCGCGTTTCACTTGCCCGGAATGACGATCCTACGTTCCCGGAACTGTCAAATTACGATTGCTTGATACCAATTACTTTTTGAGCACTTGACCCGGCATCTGCAAGTGGGCTTTAATGAATCATATGAAGAAGGTCCTGGAGGGGAAATCTTTCCCCATCGACGAAATCCTTCCCAGGATAAAGGAAACGGTGCTGGCCGGCTCTTCAGCGGTTCTGCAGGCCCCGCCCGGTTCCGGGAAGACGACGCGCACCCCCCTGGCGCTGCTCGAAGTGATACCCCCGGAAAAGGGACGGATCCTGATGCTCGAACCGCGCCGGATCGCGGCGGTCTCCGCGGCCCGGTGGATGGCCAAAACCCTCGGCGAGGAGATCGGGGGGACCATGGGCTATTCCATCCGGTTCGAAAGCCGGGTTTCGGAGAAGACCCGGATTGAAGTGGTCACCGAGGGAATCCTCACCCGGCGCATCCAGATGGATCCCGGTCTGGAAGGTGTGGCCATGGTCATCTTCGACGAGTTCCATGAGCGGAGCCTCCAGGCCGACCTCGCGCTGGCGCTCTGTCTCGACATCCGCCGCGCCCTCAGGAAAGACCTCAAGATTCTAGTCATGTCGGCGACCCTGGACTGCGGGCCGGTAGCGTCGCTACTGGACGGGGCGCCGGTGATCTCCTCAGCGGGCGAAGCCTTTCCGGTGGAAGAGCGCTACCTCCCGGACGAGCAGGATAGGCCCCTTCACGCGAGGATTACGGCAACGGTCATCACCGCCCTGCGGGAGACCTCCGGCGACATTCTCGCCTTCCTGCCCGGCGGGGGTGAGATCCGCGCCTGCTGCGAATCCTTGCGGGCCACTCTGGAAGGCAAAGCGGCCGGCATCTCCATTCATCCTCTTTACGGAGACCTCCCCTTTGAAGAGCAGGAGCGGGCGATTCTCCCTTCGGCAAAACGAAAGATCGTTCTGGCGACGAACATCGCCGAAACGAGCCTGACCATCGAAGGGGTGAAGGTGGTGATCGACAGCGGCCTGACCCGGAGGCTCCAGCATGACCCGGCCACCGGCATGAACCGTCTGGTTACGGTCGCGGTTTCCAAGGCGGCGGCGGACCAGCGGAAAGGCCGGGCCGGCCGTCTCGGTCCGGGCGTCTGCTACCGTCTTTACAGCCGCCATGCCTTTCAAGGAATGATTCCTTTTACCCCGCCGGAAATGCTCTTAGCCGACCTCTCCCCACTGATTCTCGAACTGGCGGTGTGGGGAGTGAAGGACCCGAGCGAACTCTCCTGGCTGTCCCCCCCGCCGAAGGCCGCATGGGAATCGGGCCGGCGTCTTCTCATGGATTTAGGCGCCCTTGACCCTGAGGGCTCGGCAACTCCGGTCGGCCGGTCGATGGCCCGGCTGCCGCTCCATCCCCGGCTCGGGCGGCTGTCGCAGAGGGCTTCCGAACTCGGGTGCCCTCGACTCGGTGCTGACCTGGCGGCCCTCCTTTCGGAGCGGGACATCCTCCGCCGTGAGGCATCCGGCTTCATGGCGCACGGCGAAGGATCCGACCTCGGCGGAAGACTCGACCTTCTGCGGCAGTGGCGAAAGCAAAAAGAAGCCCCGGGTGGAATCGATCCCTGGGCGCTGCGGGCCGTGGACCGGGCGTCGCAGCAGCTCCTGAGCCTTATGGCTGGGGATTCCAGAGCATGCAGGGAAAAGCAGGGCACGACCATCCCCCGTCTCCTCCTGCGCGCCTTTCCCGACCGGATCGCGAAGAGGCGAGAGGAAGGAACCGGGCGTTTCATCCTCTGCCAGGGAAGGGGCGTGCGGCTTCCTTCCACGAGCCTCCTTACGAAGAGCCCCTTTATCATCGCGGCGCATGTGGATGCAGGGGAGAAAGTCGAAGGCATGGTGCACCTGGCCGAGCCGGTAGCCGAAGATCTCCTCCGGGAGGAACTGAGCGAGAGCATCGAGAGCATAAGGCGGGTGGAATGGGACAAAAGGGAAGGGAGGATCATCGCTACCCTTGAGGAGAAGCTGGGGGCCCTGCAATTATCGGCCAGGCCTTTTGCACCCAAAGAGGAGGAAGTGGCCCCCCTCCTCTGCGAAGCCGTCCGGTCGGGCTCCGCCAGGATCGTCTTCAGCGAGGAGGCCCGGCAGCTCCAGGGCCGGGTGAGCCTGATGAAAAGGACCTTCCCTGCGGAGAACTGGCCGGACCTGTCGGAAACACGTCTCCTCTCGGTCCCCGAAGAATGGCTCATGACCTGGCTGAAGGGAATCCGTACCCGGGAACAACTGGCAGCCCTGGACCTCCTGCCGCCCCTGCGCGCCCGACTGTCATGGGAGCAGCGGCGGCTGCTGAACGAGCACGCACCCGCATCCCTCCCCGTGCCGAGCGGCCACCGGGTAACGCTGGATTACGGCTCCGGAGATATCCCGATCCTGGCCGTAAAGCTGCAGGAGATGTTCGGCCTGGCGGACACTCCGAAAATTGCCGGTGGACGGGTAAAGGTGCTCCTCCATCTCCTGTCTCCGGCCCGCAAGCCGGTTCAGGTGACCCAAGACCTGAAGGGCTTCTGGGACAGCGGGTACCAGCAGGTGAAGAAGGAGTTGAAAGGCCGCTACCCGAAACATCCCTGGCCGGATGACCCGTGGAAAGCGGTCCCCACAAGACAGGCCAAGCCCCGCAAGCGCTGAATCGGGAACGCGGGGTCAGGTATGCATGCATGTTTTTCCTGATTTACCTTCGGGGGGTAATTGGGGGGTCTGCTGTCTGAAGTAAATTCACCCTGATGTGATCGGCAACTTGTCATTTCGAAGATAGATAAATGAGATTGATTGGAGCACATCGTCAAAGACTGGAACGTGCATTTTATGATCGGAATACGGTCATCGTTGCCCGAGAGTTGCTCGGGAAATACCTTGTTCATATATCGGACGGCCTGGAACGCATCGGCAGGATTGTGGAAGATGAGGCATACCTTGGACCCCATGATCTCGCCGCGCATTCCGCAAAGGGGCTAACTAAGCGAACGAAAGTCATGTTCGGTCCACCCGGGCATGCGTACGTCTATATGATCTACGGCATGTACGACTGCATGAATGTCGTAACCGAGCACGAAGGGCACGGGTCCGCTGTGTTGTTGCGGGCCATCGAGCCGGTGAAAAATGTCGATGGCCGAACCCAGGGCCCGGGACTGCTCTGTAAAGCGATGCACATCGACAGGCGCCTCAACGGACACGACCTGGTCAGCGACGACTTCTATATCGCCGCTCCGCCGAAAGACGAACCTTTGACCATTGTCAATCGGCCGCGGGTCGGTGTGGACTATGCCAAACATTGGCGAAGGAGGCTCTTGCGTTTCTACATCAAAGGAAATCCGTTCATTTCGAAGAAATAGACATCCCCCATCATTCTCATTCCACTAAAACCAACCCGAAAATATTTCTTTCCTCATCACGGGTGCGCACAACTTCAATGGGAAACCCATTGTCTCTTGCGGTCTTGAAGACGTCAATGCCACATGCCTCCATCGAAGGTCTCGCCTCAAGTCCGTGTTTACACGAGCCCGACAGGTTACATTCCTTGCAAAGATCACAAGGACCCGATCCCATGCTCCAGGCCTTGTAATACCCGTCGAGAAAGATCTCGATTTCAAGGCGAACGATGGCTTTGCTGAAAGTCCTTCCCCCTTCCCCCCTCTTCTCCCCCTTCACTAATCTTTGATGGAGCAGGATGGCCTTCTGGTAGGAGTCGATCACCTTACGAGTCATGTCCGGGGTAGGCGTGCGGGGAGGACAGCAAAGGCTCATCCCGAAACCGGGGCACCCATATTGGCATTTCATTCTCACCCACTCGGCGGTTACAATGGAGCCAGGGTCAATGATCTTTGCTCCCTCGACCCCCATCTCCATTGCTCTCTTGCAGAAGGACTCCACTGATTTCATTGAAACATCCTCCTTCTTCTCATTGCGGAATAACCCGCTTCCGTTCTTTCCCTACATGAGAGATTTCTATTTCTGCCTTTCCAAGGCATCCTAAGCGCCTGAATCTGGAGATCTAACTTTAGTCACTTTAGCTCACTCTAGGCATTCTAGGCACTTTATTTCTTGTCCATTTCATTCAGCACGCTCATCGCGATCGTCGAATGAGCAAAAGCGCCCCCTGCCCTGAGAGCAGCAGCGACGAAAATGGCCTCCGCAATTTCCTGGTCACTCGCCCCTGCTTTTTTAGCAGCCCTGACATGGCCCTCGATACAGTACGGGCATTGAGTCGTGTGAGCTACGCCAATAGCGATGAGTTCCTTCATCTTCCTGGAAAGAGCGCTCTCCTTCTCAAAGATTTCGTTGTTAAAATGTTTGAAAGCCTGGAACATGTCCTTCTGGGCTTTCTCAAGGTCTTTGTAATGCTTCCGACCGTCAAGGGGATAAAAGTATTCCGTCATATGGGTCTCCTTTCTTACAAAGCGTGATGTCTAAAAATCTGTCACATTTCTTTCGAATAAATCAAGATCCTCGAGTCGATTCCATGTTCAGGGCTCAGGATCGTAATCAGCGGGTCGGCGGTTCAAATCCGTCCGTGGGCTCCACTCCAAATTTTCCAGTCACACACCCCTTCCATCTTTGTTCTCCTCTTGATACGATTTTCTTGAGATAGGGACGGACCTCGTTGCCCATGCAGCGATTTACTTTAGGTGGCGCCCTATGCTATATAAGGCTCTAACAGGCCGCTGAAAAACGCCCATTTGCGGCGTTGCCCTAGTCCTTCGTCGTTGCAGCGTACATCCAAGTACGCCTCACTCCTCAGGATTTCGGGCGCCTTGCATCTGGGCATTTTTGAGCAGCCCTAGAAAAATGGGCTTTTCAGCAAACTGCTAAACGAGACGGCGTGGTTCATCAATCCCTATCGCAAAGAAGGAGGAGAATGGATGGCTGAAGAAAAGAAGAAGTATAGGTTCTTATTCATACAGCCTTTTCAGTTGCCCGCGGGCAGCAGGTTCGCGGACAAGTATCATGTTCCCGGATTGTCCAAAGAGCACCGTATGCGGATGAATTACCTGAACATCAGGCATCTGCTGGAGGACGTGGAATGGGATTTTCACGGGGGCCCGCCTGCTCCGTACGGGGATTGGGCGGTTGAGACCCGTGAAGAGTTTTGTTATGTTGCAGCAGCCCGGTTGCCCATCGTCCGTGAGGCCTGTGAAAGCGGTAAATATAACGCGATTGTCCTGCTCGGCGGCGGAGAACCGGGTTTCCTGGAGTCCAGGGAAATCGCCCGAAAGTATGGCATACCCGTAACCTCCTGCGCCTTTTCCCAGATGCACATTGCCTCCATGCTGGGCAATAAATTCAGCGTCATCGATTTCACCGAGACGCATAACATGTTTTATTACGACCTGGTGGTCCGCCACCGTTTCACCGAGCGCTGCGCTTCCATCAGGAACATCAACTACTACCACGCCAGACCCGGACACGAGAACGAAACGTCCATCGCGGAAGAACGGGAGAAGGCGCTGAGGGGCGAACCCTCCGAGGCCTTAGAGCGGGCTGTCAGGGAGGCGATTGCCGCCATCGAGGAGGATGGGGCGGAGGTGATTACCTTCGGGTGCTCCGACGTCTTCTGGATGCAGTCGTTTCTTCAGAAGCGGTTGAATGAGATGGGCTGGGAGATCCCTGTCCTGGAGGGGTATAGCTGCGCCATCGTTTTAGCCAAGCTGTTTGTCGATCTGGGAGTGGATGCCAGCGGGCTTGCTTTCCCGAGCGACCGGCCGAAGCAATGGCGAAGGAAGAAGATCTTCTGAGGAGGGCCGCCTTGTTTTTACCCAATGATTTCAAGGGAGGGGGAGAGAGGGGACTTATCAGCAGGTTACCGGTCAAGAGAGTTTGATTTAGAAACCTCGGCGCAGAAAGGCCATCTTCACGTCAAGAATCCCTGTCTTCGAACTTTCCTATTTTCTCCTTTGTTTTTCATAGGCTCTTCTTTCCTCGCTCATCCTCTTGGAATTGATATTGAGGGTTCCCTTATGGCGATCTCTGGAATAGGACAACGTCGTCTCTGTGTTTTTGCCCCACCAAGCATAAAATTCTTCCCCGTGTCTTATCGTAGCTGGTTCTCTCCCTGCCTCGCTATCCACTTTTTTCATAAGTTCCGCAGACTCAAGGACTTTTCCGAATCGTTCAAATAACTCTTTTTTGAGAGTCTGAAAATTCTCGTCACCCCTAAAACCAATCCACACACTCTCGAAGTTTCCCATCCAAAATGAGTAGAATATGTTTTCAAGTATTGCCTTACCTATTGTTAATGGATCTCCTTTTCTTGTATACCAGACTAAATCACTATTGGATGATACGTCTTGCTCCACTTTCTCCATGTCTTTTAGCGTCGAAATCTCGGTTCCCCACTTGATATCCCTGAAGCCATCCGGGTCTGAGCGAGGATTAGAAGACCGAGTGGAAGCAAAACAACCCATCAAAAAGATACTGAATACAATCGCTAAGATCTTGACCTTCTCCATGGGCCCCACTTTCAGTTTTGCCATCTTGATCTCTCTATCTTCCCGGAACTCTCTTCACTTACTTTTAAGGTCATCGGCCTTTGTGTCCCTTCAAGGATCATCGTTTGAATCAGGCTTTTTCCCTTTATGGGAACCAATGATCTGTAGCAATTGCTCAAGGCCTACATTTCCACATTTCGCACAGAGATAAAAGAGATGAAATGTTTTTCTCCCAATCGTTACAGCAACACCCTGTAATCCTTCCTCCTTTCCGCAATTTAAGCAACGCTCTTGATCTTCTATCATATCAGTTCAAAGGAAAAATCCCTTCTGCACCTCCCCTCTGGTAAATACGGAAAACCCACTCCCTTTTCAGAAATGGGGTCTAAATTTATCTTCAGATCATATACTTACCTTGCCAGTTAGGATTGGATAACGGAGGCTTTGACTTTAACAGGAGTGTATTAGATTAGGGACGGCCTGTCAATGAGAATTGGGACATAAGAATTGGGAAAGAGGATGCAGTGGCCTGTCCATAAAATAAATTTGACAAAAAAACCGCAAAATATTACAAATTCCGGATTTGAATGAAGGAGGAAAGTTATTTTGGGAGTCGCGTATGAAATGCCATCGTTGTGGTAGCGTCATGGTCTACGAAAGATTCTACGGTCCTGCTGAGCATTTTTTGGGGTGGAGATGCGTCTTATGTGGAGAGATCATAGATCAGGTGATTCTCGAAAATCGTCAAACGAAGACAGGCGGACAAAATAGAGAAAGAAGGAGAGAAAGCGATGGTTAAATGATGACCCCTTAACCTACCGGCCATAATGCTCGAACTGTAGCCCCTTTTCCAGTAACTGTCCTGTGTTTAAAATGACTTAAGATGTCTGAAACTGACCGATTTACGCGGAAGTAACCGTGGATGACGGTTAAATAATAATTATAACATGAAATGAATCCTTGAAAACTTCTTAAGGGAGTTAAGGGAGGAGGTAAGCATGAGGCAAAGGTCATCACATTTTGGAATCAGATTTTCAGTCCGACCTTACCGTTCACGCTGAGCCATCTTTGTTCGGGGATCTTTTCCAATAACTCCCTGAGAACGGGTCGGATATAAATCTGATCATGGTCGAACTGTTTTAGTGCTATTCCTAAAGTCCAAATTTGGTCTCTGATCGTAGCCTTGGAATTGATGATGAGAACGTACTCTCCTCTTAACAAACACAAACCCCCTATGACATGGACTGAATCCTCATCTTGCCTTATGGCTTCATGGCGGATTTGCACGCCAAATCTTTCTATGAGTTCCTCAAGCTGGTCTAGGATGATATTCTCGTCCATGCTTGGAGTTTCCATAAAGAATCAATCTGCCGACTGAGGACCCTCCGTTTCAACAGAAGCTTACCAGATTGACAGGATTGAAGCAATCGGAAATTTAGAGTGAAATTTCAGAAATGAAACTTGATCCATACGGTGCCTCCAACTTTGTTTATGGAGTGACCTTTACAGGGCATCTGCCAGCCCATCTCTCCGTTGAAGCCAATTTGAATATTTTCTTCTGCTGGCCGTCTAATTTATTGTATAATAGCAAAGAGCGATATAAGATGAATCGCTTTGCGTCAACGAAGAGAAAGGGATTGCCATGAAAACAAAAGGAATCTTAATGCACACACTGATTTGGCTTCTCCTCCTGCTAACTTTGTCGCCCCTGCTGGTATTCGCCCAGGATCAGCCGACTTCAAGAAGATTCTTGCAGGAAGAGTTGGATCAAATGCTGGCGCCCATTGCGCTTTATCCGGATTCACTCCTCGCCCAGATTTTGATGGCAGCCACCTATCCTCTTGAGGTGGTGCAGGCAGACCGGTGGGCAAAGGCAAATACAAATCTTGCGGGTGATCAGCTCAACGATGCCCTGGATAACAAAAACTGGGACCCCAGTGTAAAAGCCCTGGTGCCCTTTCCGCAGGTCTTGGCGATGATGAGTGAAAGGCTGGAGTGGACCCAGAAGTTGGGCGATGCCTTTCTGGACCAAGAAGACCAAGTGATGGATACAGTTCAAAAATTGAGGGCCAGGGCGGAAGCTGCGGGTAACTTGGGGGACACCGAACAACAGAGGGTGATTGTGGAGGACGGAGACATTGTGATCGAGCCTGTGCAACCAGAGGTGGTTTATGTCCCGGTCTATGACCCTTTCGTAATCTACGGACCCTGGTGGTATCCGGCTTTTCCTCCCTTTTTCTTTCCCCCTCCTCGCGGGGTGGTTATCGTTAGAGGATTCGGGTTCTGGCCCAGGATCGTCGTGGGCAGAGCCTGGGGTCATGCCTGGGGTCACTGGGATTGGCGCCATCATTCCATCAACGTAAATATCAACCGCCATATAAACATCAACCGTAACATCAGCGTAACTCGTTCAAATATCCAGACGACTCGGTGGCAGCACGATGTGAGTCACCGAAAGGGTGTTTCCTATAGGAATGAGACAACGCGGCAGCGTTATGGCCAGTTGGCAAGGGGAGTGGAGACCCGCCGGGATTTTCGAGGTTTTGGACAGGAGACAAAAAGCCAACAGGCTCCGGTAGCTACTCGCCAGGGTCCTGTGGAGACAAAAAGCCAACAGGCTCCGGTAGCTACTCGCCAGGGTCCTGTGGAGACAAAAAGCCAACAGGCTCCAGTAGCTACTCGCCAGGGTCTTGGAGACAAAAGCCAACAGGCTCCAGTAGCTACTCGCCAGGGTTCTGATCTTAGCAAAGATAGAAGTGCCTTTGGAGGCATGACGCGAGGAAGCGATGTTCGAATGCAGAGCAACCGCGGTATTCAAAGCCGCCAGAGCATGTCTTCAAAAGGGACAAGCGGTGTAAGCAAAGGCAATGTTGGCCAAGGCAATGTCGGCAAAGGCGATGTTGGCAAGGGCAATGTTGGCCGTCCCCGGTAAGGGTTGAACAAAGTATTTAAACATCATAGTTCGATGGAGGAAAAAGCGATGTTTATCAATACATGGAATCAAAAGAAGCTTTCGATTTGCCGTTTTGGTTTTGCAATCATAGCGGCAGTGATGTTAGCTGGATTTTATCAGAGTGCTTTTGCAGCAGAGGCGAATCAAAAAACCTTCAAATCTCCCGGGGAGGCTGTCAAGGCATTAAGCGATGCGGTCAAGGGAAATGATGAAAAGGGATTACTGACAATCTTTGGTCCTGCAGGGAAGGAATTAATTTCATCCGGAGATGAGGTTGCCGATCAGGCAGGGAGAGGCCGTTTTGTTAAGGCTTATGAAGAAATGAACAAACTGGTGAATGAGAATGACGAGAAGATCATATTTCATGTGGGAAGTGAGGATTGGCCTTTTCCAATTCCTCTCGTTAAGAAGGGTGAAAACTGGTTCTTCGATACAATGGCAGGGAAGGAAGAGATCCTCAACCGCAGAATCGGTCGCAACGAACTCAATGCCATCCAGGTGTGCCTGGCCTATGTGGATGCCCAGCGTGAATACGTCCTGAAGGACCGGGATGGCAACAGGTTACTCGAATACGCCCAGAAGTTCATCAGTAGTAAGGGAAAGAAAAATGGTCTCTACTGGGAGGTGAAGGAGGGTGAAAAACTAAGTCCTCTTGGCCCTCTCGTTGCTAAAGCGGCTAAGGAGGGATACATCGGGAGAAAACCTGTTGGCAAGCATACCCCTTATCATGGATATTACTATAAGATTCTGAAGGCTCAGGGTAAGAATGCACCGGGTGGGGAATATGATTATATCGTTAAGGAAAAGATGATTGGTGGATTTGCCTCGGTTGCATACCCTGCGGAATACGGTAATTCCGGAGTCATGACCTTTATCGTAAACCATGACGGTGTGGTATACGAAAAGGATCTGGGGAAAGAGACTGAGAAAATTGCGACCGCCATGAAGAAGTTCGACCCGGACAAAACCTGGAAGAAGGCGGAGTAATTATTTCATCTTTAAGAATCCACTTCAGACGATGTCGGGTCTCCTTAATGAGTTAGATTCTTCAGGATCCGATATCAGTTGAACTGCATCCGTGGTCTCCAGCACCAACAAGAGGGGCAACCCAACCGTGTGAGTCCCTAGATGAAAACCTGGGATAAATTCGGGATTAAAAAAAGACAGCGAGGAATATTTTCTCTCGCTGTCCTCAGGGGGTGTTGCCACCTTCTTTCTCAATAACCGTACCTTTCATGCCATTCCAACGTATACGGTTTTGGCTCCATCCTTTCAGGTCTTCCGGAGAAAGGTGCCATTTCGGTTTGTTCTGTCCAGTAAGGTTGCTGGCCAAAATATCTGTAAACATCTCCAGCCCATCTGGAACTGCCCACGTCGCTAGACTCATCAAAGCCGGGGGCTAATGCCAGCTGCTCTTCCGTGGTGTTGACCATAAAAACATTTTCACCATGGACGGATAGGGTACTGAACGGAACAGCCACTAAAGTGGTAGGCCTCCCAGAGACATCGGAAAGGACCAAGAAGACAATACGCCCATCGGATGAGTCAATCACAAAATCATTGATCCGGCCTGCTGCGTTTCCACCTGGCAGCTGGACCTCAGCGCCCATCAGTCTATTGCTTTCAAAAAGCTCCATTGCTGTCGGCGGTTGTCCCGCTCCTTCTGTCCAATAGGGAACCTGGCCATAGTGTGCGTAGATCCCACTAAGCCAAGCAACGTCTATTGCAGGCGGAAGACCGTAGAACTCAGAATAACTCGGGTATCGCGTCAGTGAGTAAACGGTAAGGATCCCCCCCGAGATAACCCGAACCGAAAGCCACGCCGATATCCATACTGCCAGGGTTGAATTCCCAGGTACCCGGACCCACGTTTGTGATCGAACGATACGGAATGGCCAGTACCTCCCCACCCATATTTGGGACATCTGAGAGGACAACCAAAGCAACACGTCCGTTTGTCTTGTCGATCACAAGACTGCTGATTTGCCCTAAAGTTCCACCGGTCGTAGTCGTCACATGATAACCGATCAACCGACTGGCTTCGTAGGGACTCCACCCCATCGGTTGATAGGGTCCCCCGACGGTTCCCGTCGGAAATTCTCCACGATATCCCTGGGAAAAAGCGCTACTGCCGAGAAGGACAAAGCAGAAAACGGAACCCAGTACAACAAGAACTTTTTCCGTTTTGTTCATTTTTCGTTCCTCCTTTCCTTCTAAACTCCTGGCGCCAGTGCGGCAGCCAGTCAAACTCACAGTTTATATTTAGTCATCCCTTTCTTCAATTTCAAGTCCATGATATGAAATAGCTTCTTTTGCCCAGCGCTTTGGCGCTTAGCTTAAGGGTTTCCTTCAGGAAGAAAAGCACTCACTTCCAGCGAATTAGGGGGAGAGTGGTTTCCTAACTTCTCCTCGTGGCCAAAGCGTCTTCCTACAATTTTCCGTCTTGATGGATGGAACTCCACGTCCACGCCCGCGCTTACGGGTCCAAGTGCTGCCTCTGCCGGAGCGGCTTCGCGCACGGAGGTCACCCGCCACGCAGGACCGGCATTCTGTGCAGACGGATGGAGTCAAACAATTTTTGACAAGTAGGGTTCATTCCCTCATTTCGACAAAACTAATCTTCAGGCCGGATAAAAGCGAGAAAACGATTTCGCCTTTTGTGGAAGGAGTTCGGGAATTTTGTGAAAATCTTTTCTGCCTCGGCTTTTCTCAATAATCATTGGAATTCAAAAAGAGTTTTATTTGAATTGTCGTGATTTATCATCCGCCTGTAGCAGTTGACATCAAAGGAACGTTTGGCGCCATTTGGTACAGGTCTTGCTCTTTAACGAGAAGAGGAAACATGACTTTTCTCACAAGATCAAACATAGGACCCGGACAGTAAATAAATGTTTATAACTCAACGGAGAGACAGATGAGAAGTTTCCTAATTAACAAAAACATGTCCCTATATTATTGGCTTCGAAGGAGAATCGGGAAGGCAATTGCTTTCCGGGTGGCAAATGCGATCGAGAAGGTTATCCTCATTTTTGGGAGGGAACGGATACCGCACGGAAGAGTAAGCATTTATAAGAAAGCCAAGCAATTGAAGCTCATACTCAGTATTAAGAAAAGTATTCTGATATGGAAGCTTATAAACTCTACTCATTTGATAAGATAGACATTCATGGGGAGACTGACTTGAGATTCGAATCGGTCTGTGAGCAGACGCTGATGGGGAGGAGAAATTCCATAGACTTTTTGACTACGAAGAGAAAAGGAGATATCCAATCATTTTAATCGGTTTGCCTGTTGATTTCGATACGAGTGATAAGCCGAATGCTTACTCAAGGTTAGTCATCCATTCAAGCGCGGCGGGCATTCGCCTTCAAACTTTCAATAACGTTCCCCTTCGCAAGAAAATAAATATGAAAGTCTTTTTTCCAAAAGGCGCTGAGTATGAGAGCTTTAGAGTGGAGGCGGAGATCGGTTGGAAAGATGTTTATTTCTGTGAGGGTTGGGAGGAGTACCAGTACGCATTGAAATTTGTTGAGATATTAAACGGCCACTATCTGAAATTAAAACGGCTCCTCTGCCGGCTTTCCAGTGTGGAAGAAGCTCCAACCCGGATCAACAACAGCGGAGCCTCTGCTTGAGAAATTCTGATAGACGAATCTTTAAAGATCGTAGAAGGCGTCCCACCCAAGGGTTGAGCAAGTTCATCCTTCGAGGTCAAAGGACAAGCTTCCGAAGGGATGAAGATCGAGGGGCGGGTGGGTATGTAGACCGTTACGGTCCGGGATTACTCTTCCTCCTCGTCTTGATTTTAGGCTTGAATGTTCTGGACGCATTTCTGACCATGATGATTTTGGAGGATGGCGGATGGGAGATGAACCCCGTGGTTGGCTTTGCCATTCAACTCTATGGGGATGGATTTTGGGTCTGGAAATTTGTTACGGTCTCTGTCCCCCTCATTTTATTGTGCCTTCATAGTAAATTCCGACTGGTGATGCCTGTTCTTTTGGGGATCAGTGCCGTCTATATCACTGTGATTTTATTCCAGGTTTTGTTAATCGTTTATTGACGCCGAGAAATCCTTGAGGATCAATGGTTTCAGCTTAAGGAGATTTCTGGTCTCTGGAGAAAGTTCAAAAAATCGCCTGGAGGATCAGATCATGATAGCCTATGAATTCTACTGGCTTGACTCAAAAGGGGGGTGCGAAATCATTGGCGTTCTGCCCGAGAGGAGAAAGCACACTGAACGGTTAACCAAAGAATCGATTACGCACTGGGGAGACAAATTTTTTAGTAAGGACCTGAATGCCAAAGATATCTTCTTTATTCAGGTAATGATAGACGACGCGACCGGTAGAGTTTTCCGACCGACTCCGTTCTCCATCCCCCGGAAGGAAATTTCGGAGTAATTCGATAACGGCTCTCGTCCGTCGGGAAAATCCGGTCACTAAACGGCTCATCGGCCGGGATGAAGCCTCTCCCGAGGGACCCGCCCAGGTCCACTGACCCAACCCATCCTCAGTCTCCGGGGCAATTTACCCCATAGGCCACGACACTTTTTAAGCTTGAATTTATAAGTTTGGTTGTTAAATTTAAACAAGAGGTGTGTCTCATGAAGAAAAGCGCTGAGAAAACCAAAACCAAAAAACCCAAAACCACAGCTTCTGATTTGTATGATTGCTGCTGGTATGAACCCTCCTGCGACAATCTTTGCTGTGGTGGGGTTTGCAGTTGTTGATACTGATAGGGAAGAGGTGCCCGGGCAAGAATTCAGTAAATTCTTACCGAAGATTCATCGCCGGGTCAGATTCTGGGCGGCGATTCTGCAACCTTGCTTCACCCCTTCCGCTCCCACATAATTTATTTCGACGAATGAGCGTCCCATGACCTCTCCGCTTTCAACGTCTATCACTTGAATCTGTAACAACCAACGGAAGATACTCGGATAGTAGACATCCCCTACGATGAGGGCCTGGACACCGAGAACCTGGCCAATCTTCCTTCTGGTTGCTTCATCTATCCGGTCCGAATACAAGTCTTGCTCTTGAAAAGCCTCCAAAACCTGATCCCGCCTTACCAACTCGATCTGCGGAAATTTTTCGTGGAACGATTCAGCGAAGGCATCCGAAGCTTCGCCTCTTGTGTCACCTTTAAAAGGGAAAACAGCGGCCCTCTTGTATTCTAATATTTCTCCCCTGCTAAAACCGCTTCCGCTCCATTGAGGCACCCCGCCAGAGAAAGAACACCCGGTGAAAGTAATAGAAGAACAAAACAACCCGAGAAAAACGAGGCGAAAAAACCATAAACCCTTTATGCTCATGTTTCACCCCCCAGCAGAAATTTCACCATTTGATGGAAATAAACCAATTCCCCAATCCGGAAATGTGAAACCCTTGAAAACGCGGTGGATCACAATGCAGGGAGAGGACCAAATCAAGGAAGTCGGCGAAGTAACAAAACGGGAAAGACGATAGGAAAAAAAGGGGGCATTTCTGCCCCGAAATCATTAGCGAATTGGACTGGGTTCCGCTCTGTAACGCGTGACGTTTACTTCCCTTTGCTCTTGGTAATAATCTTGGCCAAGGCCTCGCCGTTTCTGTCCATGGCGTACTCTACCGTATCATTAGCACCGGTCGAAGAGGTCCTCAGATCGGTCTCATAGATGACCTTGCCGCTTTCCTTGTCGATGAACTTGTAGTGGGCAGTAAAATAAGCCGTACCGATATGTTCCCCAACTGGAATAAAGGACCGCCCTATACGCCTCCCTACCGTCGGAGGTGTCCACTCCTTGACTTCTCCGTTTATGATGAGCACTTTTTTGCCGGAAGGGCTTTCTTTACTTGCCTTTCCACCCTCTTTAACGACTGTATCGAAGAGCTTATATTTGTCGTTATACCTTTTAATCTGGTAAACCGCCTTCTCGGCCATCTGCGTACCTGCTGACCCAGGCGCCGGCGAACCAGAGGGAACTTCAAGATCCTGAACCGCCACTGCATTGTATTCTTTGAGACTGACCTCTGCCGCCATCCCCAGGCGCTCGCTCCCAAAACCACGCCAAACACCAAAGAGATCGCGAAGAAACGTTTCATCTTCATAAATTCTCCTCCTTTGCCTGAATGAATTATCTTTTGTTCTTATCCGCCTCTTTTTGGGACCCTCGGTAGGACCATTGATTTCGTTTTATAACATCTCAATCATTGATTTTCAACCTATTCGACCTCCTCAAGAAAAAACTGAGTAATGACATTCTTGTTTTTTTGTCGGAGATGGAGTAATTTTAACCAAAACTATAACATGGAAAGATTGGAGGTTCTTTGAATGGAGAAAGACCTGGTAGCGATATTGGGTGGAGGGAATGGCGGTCATGCCGTGGCAGCCAACCTTACCCTGACCGGATTTAAAGTCAATTTCTTCGAACTTCCCCGGTTCGCCAAATCTCTTGAAAAAGTTTTACGGACAAAAGAGATTCAGATCGACGGGGTATCGGTGGACGGAGTCGCCAAATTGAACCTCGCAACGACCGATATTCAACAGGCCATTAAAGAGGCGGAGGTCATCTTTGTGATCACCCCTGCGTTCGGCCATAAACCCATCGCCGAACTCTGTGCCCCTTTTGTCCGGGACGGACAAATCATCGTGCTCATGCCCGGTTCAGGAGGGAGCCTTGAATTCATAAACATTTTCAAGCAGAAAAAAGTGAAGAAAGAAATTACCTTCGCCGAAAGCTGTACCCTCCCGCATGGTGCCCGGCTCAAAGGTCCTGGCCATGTCTCGGTGCTCCTCAATGCAGTCATGCTCCCCACAGGCGTCTTCCCATCGAGAAAAACCGCAGAGACCATTCCAAGGCTGACGCGATATTACCCGGTAATTCATCCTGCTCGGGATGTTTTGGAAGCAGCCATCAATAACCCGAATCCCATCGTCCATCCGGTCGCTACTCTGCTCAGTGCGGCACGAATTGAACATTCAAGAGGGGAATTCCATCTCTATGCCGAGGGAATGACCCCTGCCGTGGCAAGAGCCTATGAATCTCTCAATCAGGAAAGGCTCTCTATTTGCAAAGCCCTGGGCTATAAGCTTTATCATTGGGACAACCTGGAATTCAAAAATTACAATCTGGGCGAGACGGAAGAGCAATGCCGATACCGGATCCTCAACACCAGCATGGATGCCGCTTTCGGAAAGGATGGAATTTATGCGGGGATCAAGATGAAAGGTCCCGAGCATTTAAAAGACCGCTATGTGACCGAAGATGTTCCCTACGGAATGGTTCTCCTCTCCACCTTGGGAGACCTTCTTGGAGTTCCCACCCCAACTCATGACGCCGTGATTCAACTGGCGTCTATCATCAATCGGACCGATTACTGGAAGACCGGTAGAGGAATCAAACAACTCGGCCTCTCCAAATTGGACAAGAAAGGGTTGAAAAGGTTTCTTCTTGAGGGAAGAAAGTAAATCCGTCTTTGACCTCTCTTGGAAAAAGAAAGTCTCTTGTAAAGGGATGGAATTTAATTACTTAAAGCATTTTATCCATTATAGAATATTTGTTCAAATTGTATAAAATTTCACTTGACAAAAAAAACCTATTAGTTTACAAGAATTTGATTAGAAATCTGGCTACTGATAACCACTGACAATCATCTTTACTACAATTCGCGTATTGGAAAGGGGGGATTCTTGAGTCCAGACCTAGAATCGTCTGTTGAGCTTTTGCGAGTTGGAGCAAATAAAAAACTTGAAACACTTTGAAAAAGAAAGGGGGAGCAAAGAACATGCCGAAAATTTCAAAAAAGTATATGGATGCTGATCCAAGAAAATTAGCAGATTGGCAGATTGCAGAGATAGCCGAAGAAGATATGCCCACGGTTGACCAGGCCCAGGAGATGTTGGGACTTAAAAAGGAAGAAATCATTCCTATGGGCAAGCTATGCAGAGTCGATTTCATGAAAATAATAGACCGACTCAAGAATAAGCCAGATGGAAAGTATATCGAGGTCACAGCCATTACACCCACTCCTTTGGGAGAGGGGAAAACAACAACCTCAATGGGTTTAATAGAGGGGTTGGGGAAAAGAGGCAAAAATGTGGGTGGTTGTATCCGTCAACCTTCAGGTGGTCCAACCATGAATGTTAAGGGAACGGCTGCCGGAGGGGGCAAATCGCTCCTCATTCCCATGACTGAATTCTCCCTCGGTCTTACAGGCGATATCAACGATATTATGAACGCCCACAACCTGGCCATGGTCGCTTTGACTTCCCGAATGCAGCACGAGCGAAATTATGACGATGCGGAGTTAGCCAAGCGGAAGCTCAAACGTCTCGATATTGATCCCACGAATATCGAGATGGGCTGGATCATGGATTTTTGCGCCCAAGCTTTACGGAACATCGTGATTGGGCTGGGAGGCAAAATGGATGGGTATGCGATGCAATCCAGATTCGGCATTGCCGTAAGCTCAGAGCTCATGGCCATCCTTGCCATTGTCCGGGATTTGAAAGACCTGCGTGAGCGATTGGGTAAGATTGTCGTGGCCTATGATAAAAATGGCAAGCCTGTCACGACGACAGACCTCGAAGTGGCAGGGGCGATGTGTGCATGGATGAGGAATACGATCAATCCCACATTGATGTGGACAACGGAATACCAGCCTTGTTTTGTCCACGCCGGACCTTTTGCCAATATCGCAGTCGGTCAATCCTCCATCATTGGTGACCGCATTGGCCTGAAGATGTTTGATTACCATGTCACCGAGAGCGGTTTTGCCGCGGATATCGGCTTTGAAAAATTCTGGAATGTAAAATGCCGGTTAAGTGGCCTTACGCCTCATGTCTCAATCCTCACGTCTACGATTCGGGCCCTGAAGATGCACGGCGGCGGGCCCAAAGTCGTCCCGGGTCGTCCTCTTCCCGAGGAATATTCCAAGGAAAACCTCGGACTCCTTGAGAAAGGGGTTGAAAATATGACCCACCTCATTGGCGTGATCAGGAAATCAGGAATTAACCCAGTCGTCTGCATTAACGCTTTCCACACCGACACCAAAGATGAAATCGCAATGGTCCGCAAGTATGCCGAGCAGGCAGGAGCCCGTTGTGCCCTTTCTGAACATTGGCTCAAAGGTGGGGATGGAGCCTTGGAGCTTGCCGATGTGGTCATGGAGGCCTGTAAAGAGAAACCCAATTTCAAATTCCTCTATCCTCTTGAAATGCCCCTCCGGCAAAGGGTTGAAACCGTTGCAAAGGAGGTTTATGGAGCTGCCGGTGTCTCATGGACTCCTGACGCCGAAGCCAAGGCCAAACGGTTTGAAGCCGATCCTAACTTGAAGGATTTTAATACCATGATGGTCAAGACCCATTTGAGCCTGACGTACGATCCAACCCTCAAAGGGGTACCCAAGGGTTGGATACTCCCGGTTCGTGACGTCTTGCTTTTCGGCGGTGCGAAGTTCCTCTGCCCGATGACGGGAATGATCAGTCTGATGCCAGGAACGGGTTCAGATCCTGCCTACAGAAGGGTCGATGTGGATGTGAATACCGGGAAAGTGAGTGGACTTTTCTAGCAGAAGGGAGATCATTTCCGATTGCATCCTTTAAAACCATTTCCCAGTCCCGCCTCTATCGAAATCGAGGCGGGACTGGGTTACAATTAAGTTTGTAAAATGCCGAAGCATAATGTAATTTTTCTCCCCAGTGAAAGAAAGATTTTGGTGGATGAGGGAGAGAACCTCCTTCAAGCAGCCATGGAGGCAGGGATTCATATCAATGCCTCTTGCGGTGGAAGTGCAACCTGCGGAAAGTGTAAGATCAAAATCCTGAAGGGAGTCGTTGATTCCCCAAAACATCCAAAACTCACCCAGTGGGAGGTTGACCAAGGATATCGGTTGGCCTGTTTGACTTCGATCCAGAGTGATATTGAGGTTGAAATACCTCTCGAATCCCAGGTGGATAGATCGGTTCTCAAGCTCAAAGACGACCGGGCGGTTCACAAATACCTTCTCTCCCCTCAGGATATCTACCAGCTCGTTAAGGATTGGGATGTAGACCCTGCCGTATTCAAAAGATGTGTCCAACTCGATCCTCCCACGCTTAAGGATAATGTGAGCGACCTCACCCGACTGATCAATGCGTTGGATCGCCAGCATGGCATCGAAGGGATTTCTGCAGATTTCCGTGTGATCATGAAGTTGAGTCGCATCCTTCGTGAATCGGATTGGAAGGTCACCACCACACTGGTTCTGACGAAAAAAGGCTATAAACTGGTCAATGTGGAACCTGGAGACAACACCCACCAGAACTATTCAATTGTTATAGACATCGGAACGACGACCATCTTTGGCCAACTTCTCGACCTCAATGGATGCGTGGTCTATGCGTGTCCGGGTGGTATCTGTGACGGGTCCACTCTCTTCGCTTTGGCTGAAGCCTCGGATTACAATGCCCAGATCAGTTATGGAGAGGATGTCATCACACGGATTGTCTATTCCCAGAAGCCTGGAGGACTGAAAAAATTACAGGAGGTCGTGGTCTCCACCATCAACAAGATCATCCAGGAATTGTTCCAAATGAGCAAGATCGATCGGTCCCTGATTTCTCATCTGGTCATTGCCGGCAATACCACAATGACCCAACTTCTTTTGGGGCTTGATCCAAAATACATCCGAGAATCCCCGTATGTCCCGACGGCCAACTTCATCCCTCCGGTGCGGGCCGTCCACCTGGGAATCGACGTCGGCGATCATGTCCATGTCTATATCTTTCCGATGGTAGCCAGCTACGTGGGCGGAGACATTGTGGCTGGAATCTTGGGCTCCGGAGTTTTTCAAAGGGAGGCCCTCACCCTCTATATGGACATCGGCACCAACGGAGAGATGGTTCTCGGAAATAAAGATTGGCTGGCCAGCGTCTCTTGCTCTGCTGGCCCTGCCTTTGAAGGCGCAGGAATCAGATTCGGGATGAGGGCAACTCGCGGGGCCATTGAAGAGGTCAGCATCAATTCTCGAACTTTCGAACCGATGATCCTCACGATTGGACGGTCGAAACCCATCGGAATCTGCGGGTCGGGCCTGATCGATTCCGTGGCTGAGTTTTTGGAGACCGGGATGATTGACCAGAATGGGAAGTTCCGGAGGGACCTTCCCACAGATCGTGTCCGAAGCGGGCCGGATGGTTATGAGTATATCCTTGCGAAAAAGGAAGAAACCCTCATCCACGAGGACATCGTTCTTACCGAGATCGACATCGAAAATTTGATCCGCACCAAAGCCGCCATCTATGCAGGCTGTAAAGTCTTGCTGGAAAGCGTCGGGTTAAGTTTTAAGGATCTTGAGCAGGTCATTATCGCCGGTGGATTTGGCCGCCATCTCGACTTGGAAAAGGCGATCTTCATCGGTCTTCTTCCGGAGATGGATATCGAAAAATTTATCTTTGTCGGAAATGGCTCCTTGTTGGGGGCAAGGCTTCTCTCCTTCTCTAAGAACCTGCTGAAGGAAACCGAACGAATCGCACTGATGATGACGAATCTCGAGTTGAGTAATCACTCCACGTTTATGAGTGAATTCATTGCAGCGACGTTTCTCCCCCACACGGATGTTTCTGCCTTCCCCCGGGTGATGGAAAGGCTCTATCAGATGAGAAGGGAAATTCGATCGGAGAGGATGGTTGAAGGACAACTTTGAGTTTTACGATTGCAGTTTCAGGAAAGGGAGGAACGGGCAAAACCACTCTGGCCGGAATGATCATTCGCTTTCTCCTGGATAAAGGAAGAGGCCCGATTCTGGCGGTGGATGCAGATTCTAATTCGAACCTCAACGAGGTCTTGGGCGTCGGGATCCGGTCTACCATCGGAGATGCCCGTGAGATGATGAAGAAAGAGGTCCCCGTCGGGATGACCAAGGACATCTGGTTTGAACTAAAGGTCCAGGAGTCACTCACCGAGGCAAAGGGATTTGACCTCGTCGCGATGGGACGTCCAGAGGGACCGGGTTGTTATTGTGCGGCGAATACGCTAGCAAGAAAGTGCCTGGATCTTCTGACCGGGAATTATCCATACATCGTGATCGATAACGAAGCGGGGATGGAGCATTTCAGCCGGCTGACGACTCGAGATGTGGATCTTCTCTTCATCGTCTCGGATTCCAGCCAACGGGGTATCTTAACCGCATCGCGGATTCGAGACCTCATCCACGAGCTGGATCTCCGCATCGTTCATGAGGTATTGATCATCAATCGGGTTCAGGGAGAACCGGGCCCTGAAATCTTTGAGGAAGTGAGAAAGCAGAATCTCGAATTGGGAGGAGTCCTCCCTGCCGACGAAGAAGTTTACCGGTACGATTCCGAGGGCAAGCCGACTTTTCAACTGCCCCTGGAGTCAAAGGCGGTTCAAGCCGCCCGGCATATCTTTGAAAAATACATACAGTGACGAGTGTCAGTGGTCAGTGTCAGCAAGTTATTACGTCAGGCCTAAGACGTTAGTGGCAAGGGGTTAAACCCTCTCGCGAGTTGCGCCTTGCGACTTACGACTCTTCCAATCACTGACACGATGCACTGACACTAACTAAAGGGGGGAGGTAAAAAGATGACGGCAAAATTGATCAATGGCAATGAGATCGCTCAACAGATTCGTGAAGAGTTAAAACAGGAAACGGCTCGATTAAAAGAAAAAATCAATGTCGTACCAGGCCTGGTCACCATTCTCGTGGGCGAAAATCCTGCCTCGGTGAGTTATGTCACCGCAAAACAGAAGACCTCCAAGGAGTTGGGTTTTTACTCCATTCAGGATAGCCAGCCTGCTACGATTCAGGAAGAGGAATTGCTTAAATTGATCGACCGATACAATAAGGATCCCAAGATCCACGGAATCCTGGTCCAGCTTCCTCTGCCCAAGCACATCAATGAGACAAAAGTCCTTTTTGCGATCGATCCCAAGAAGGATGTGGATGGGTTTCACCCGGTCAATGTGGGGAAATTGATGATCGGCGAAGCGGATTATCTTCCCTGCACCCCAGCCGGGATCCAGCAACTCCTGATTCGAACGGGTGCAAAAATTGATGGCGCAGAGGTCGTGGTCGTGGGAAGGTCCAACATCGTCGGAAAACCTATCGCCAACATCCTGCTACAAAAACAGAAAGGGGCCAATGCAACGGTGACGATCTGCCACACCGGTTCAAAGGATATGGCTTTCCATACGAAGAGGGCTGACATCCTCATCGTCGCTGCTGGAAAGCCCAAGGCAATTACGGCGGATATGGTGAAAGAAGGGGCCGTGGTCATTGATGTGGGCGTCAATCGGATTGGAATGACCCCCGAGGGAAAGGCGAAACTGTGCGGCGATGTCGATTTTGACGGGGTCAAGGAAAAAGCAAGTGCCATTACTCCCGTCCCAGGGGGAGTAGGGCCGATGACCATTACGATGCTAATGATGAATACAGTGAAGGCTGCCAAATTGGCGGCAGGAGTCAGTTAAGAGTTATAAGTTATGAATTATGAATTATGAGTTAATGAAATTACCTATAGAAAGGAGGGTTCCGCGTGTCTGACCAAATGGAAGAAAAAGTGACTTTTGACGGGAAAAAGGTAAAAGTATTAGGCCCCACTTTTGACGAGGGAAAACCCGAGACACCCATCAACTGGAGACTGAAGATGAGGAACCGGGATGAGATGCTCGCCTATCTCAAGACCGGCGAGCGCTACTGGTTCAGTGACGAATGGTTCGGTAGCGAAAAGCGAAAGACCAAGGCCTAAATAAGATAACCGGAGGGAGGAAAGATCATGGCATTCGAAATACCTAAAACAACTTACACAGGAAAGATAAAAGAAGTCACGCTGGGAAAGGGACCCAAGGCTGTTACCATAGGTGGAGAGACGGCTTATCCCTTTCACCTCTTCGAGGGCGCGATGCCGAATCCTCCTCGGATTGCCATGGAGGTCTATGATACGCCCCCAGAAGAATGGCCTGAAGCGGCCTTGGAGCCCTTCAAGGAGGTCGTCAATGATCCTGTAGCCTGGGCCAAAAAATGCGTACAGAGTTATGGGGCGGAGTTGATCACTCTGCAACTCGTCAGCACGGACCCCAACGGCCTCAATCGTTCGGGCGAAGAGGCAGCTCAAACGGTCAAAAAAGTGGCCGGCGCGGTGGATGTCCCGGTAATCGTGTGGGGAAGTGGAAATACCGAGAAAGATGCTGACGTCCTTCGAAAGGTCGCTGAAGCCTGTGATGGGATGAACCTCGTGATCGGGCCGGTGGCAGAAGGAAACTATAAACAAGTGGGCGCTGGGGCAATTGCTTACAAACACACAGCGATCGCCTCCAGTCCCATCGATATCAACCTGGCCAAACAGCTCAATATTCTCTTGGGAAACCTCGGCGTCCCGGACGGACAGATCATTGTCGATCCGACCACGGGCGGACTGGGATACGGCATTGAGTATACTTATTCGGTCATGGAACGAGACCGGATGGCTGCCCTCACCCAGCAGGATGAGAGACTTCAATTTCCTATCGTCTGTAATATGGCCAGGGAGGTCTGGAAGACGAAGGAGGCCAAGACAAAGACGGAAGACGCCCCCGCTTTGGGTGATGTTAAGAAGAGAGGGATCCTCATGGAAGCGGTCACCGCGGTCGTCCTTCTTTTGGCAGGGGCTGATGTTTTAGTGATGAGACATCCTGAGGCCATCAAGCTGGTCCGGGAAATGATTGCTGATTTTATGGCAAAATAGAAACTTAAGGAGGGGGACAACTTTAAAGGAGGATAAAATGGCAGAATTGGAAAAGAAGAGTATTGATCCAGCAACGATAAAGATGTTGAAGAAGGCTCAGGCCGATGGGTGTGAGACGATTTTCGACCGGGCCGAAACCATGAAACCCTGCCCCATTGGGGCCGAAGGAAGCTGTTGTAAAAACTGCGCCATGGGACCCTGCCGTGTTCCCGCTCCTAAAAAGAAGGGTGAGACCGCGACAGAAAAGGCCAAACGAATGGGTCTCTGCGGCGCCACAGCAGAGACGATTTCAGCACGCAATTTCGCTCGAATGGTGGCAGCTGGAACGGCGGCCCACTCCGACCATGCCCGCGGTATATCCGAGGTCTTCCTGGCGACTGCGAAGGGAGAGGTCCCTGGATTTCAGCTTAAAGACGAGCAGAAACTCTACCAGGTTGCCATGGATTTCGGTGTTGAGATCGGCGACCGGTCGGTAAAAGAGATCGCCATCGACGTAGGTCATAAGGCCATTGCCGAGTTTGGACGGCAAGAAGGGGAGCCCCTCTTCATCAAAAGGGCGCCTCTCAAAAGGCAGGAGATCTGGAGAAACTTGGGAATCACCCCCCGGGGGATCGACCGAGAGGTCGTCGAACTCATGCACCGGACGCACATGGGCGTGGATCAAGATTATAGAAGCCTCTTGATGGCCTCCGCTCGCTGTGCCTTGGCCGATGGGTGGGGAGGGTCGATGATCTCCACGGAGCTCCAGGACATCCTTTTTGGAAACCCTGTCCCCGTCTTTGGCCAGATCAATCTCGGGGTGCTGAAAAAGGATGAGGTGAACGTCGTCGTTCACGGTCACGAACCTCTGCTTCCGGAGATCCTTGCCGACGTAGTGAACGAGCCTGAAATTCAGGAGGCGGCCAAGGCCGTCGGGGCGAAGGGAGTCAATCTGGCCGGCATGTGCTGCTCCGCCAATGAGATCTTGATGCGTCACGGCATCCCTGTGGCCGGTAACTTTCTCCAGCAGGAGCTGGCCATCGTTACAGGGGCTGTCGATGCCATGGTGGTCGATGTCCAGTGCGAGATGCAGTCCCTGGCCCAGGTGGCCAAGTGTTACCATACCAAGCTGATCACCACCTCCCCCAAGGCCAAGATCGATGGGGCCACCCACATCGAGTTTGTGGAACATGATGCTTTGAATGTGGCCCGTAAGATTTTGATGGAGGGCATCCAAAACTTTAAGAACCGAAAACCCAATGTGGAGATCCCCTCCGACACCGCAGATCAGGTCGTGGGGTTCAGCCACGAGACGATCAACTACCTGCTGGGAGGGGTCTTCCGTGCCTCCTACCGGCCTCTCAACGACAATATTATCAACGGTCGAATCCGAGGAATCGCCGGCGTGGTCGGCTGCAACAATGCACGAGTGACCCATGACGATCCCAACCTCACCTTGATCAAGGAATTGATTAAGAATGACGTGATCGTTCTGGTCACCGGGTGCAGCGCCATGGCCTGCGGCAAAGCAGGGCTCCTCACCCCAGAGGCAGCCCGCCAATATGCAGGCGACGGTCTCGCCTCGGTCTGTGAGGCTGTCGGCATTCCACCCGTTCTTCACATGGGTTCCTGTGTGGACAATAGCCGAATCCTCATGGCCGCTACTGCCGTCGTCAAGGACGGCGGTTTAGGCGATGACATCAGTGACCTTCCGGCAGCCGGCGCGGCCATGGAGTGGATGAGCGAGAAGGCCGTTGCCATCGGTCATTACTTTGTCGCATCAGGAGTCTTCACCGTATTCGGAACGACGTGGCCGACCACAGGCAGCGAAGAGGTAACCAAGCTTCTCTTCGAAGAGTTCGAGAATACCGTGAAGGGCAAATGGGGTTTCGAACCCGATCCTATCAAGGCCGCTAAGTTGATGATCGAACACATCGACAAAAAGAGGAAGACCCTGGGTATCGACAAGACCCGAGACCGTGTCCTCTTCGATATGGCCAAACGCCGTGAACTGGATGCGGCCTGATGGATACTAATAATAACCAATTTTCAAGCACCAATAATCAAATAATGACCAAAATCTCAATGACCGAAACTCAAAAGAAGTTGTTTGGTTAATTGGATATTCGGTAATTGGAATTTATTTGTGATTTGGGATTTGGTTATTGGAATTTCTTAACCAAAGGAGGAATCGAACGTGTCAAAAATTATTGCATCCGCTGCCATCAGAGGCGCTCACAAGATTGTGGAAAGGGCTGAAAAGAAATATCGGGAGGCCCTTGAAAAATGGGGACCGAATCAGGAGGTGGGTTTTCCAAACACGGCTTACTACCTCCCGGTGATCTATGCGATGCTCGGAATCCCCGTCCAGAAGATATCGGATATGAAGCCGGTGTTAGATCGTTGCCGGATCTTGCTGCCGCCCCTCGTGAAAGAGAAGGTCTCTCTCCCTTACCTGGCACCTGCTCTCGATGCGGGAATGGCCACCTTCTTTGCCGAGGAGATCATCGAGTCCATCCGGTACCAGGAAACCCCGAATTTTTACACGAAGCAGGAAGACCCTCTGCCCGACAATATCTGGCTGGGTGCTGCCGACGACGTGATCTTCCGCAAACGGGGCGTTGAATTTGTGGATGGAACAGCCCCTGGATTTGCTGCGATCGCAGGTGCCGCGCCCTCGCCGGAGGTTGCAAAAAAGATTGCCATCGAACTTCAAGAGAAGAACCTTTATATCTTCATGTGCGCGGAGAACGAAGGCAAGCGTTTCTCCGAACAGCTGGTGGAGGCGGGCGTTCAGATCGGATGGCCCACCCGTCTCGTCTCCTTCGGGCCGGATATCAGCGCTGCCGTGTTTGCCATGGGGTTTGCCTGCCGTGTCGCCATGGCCTTTGGAGGAATCAAGCCCGGCGATTTTCGAAAGAATTTAATTTACAACAAGGACCGTACCTTTGCCTTTGTAATGCCCCTTGGGTTTGTGTCGGATGAGTGGTATGCCAATGCCGCCGGCGCCATCAACTGGGGGTTCCCGACGATCGCAGATACCCCTATTCCGGAGGTTCTACCTTCCGGCATCTGTACTTACGAACACGTGGTCTCCAACATCCCCCACGATCAGATCGTTCAGAGGGCGGTTGAGGTCAGAGGGTTGAAGGTGACCGTCGCCTCTGTTCCCATCCCGGTCTCTTATGGTCCTGCCTTCGAAGGCGAGAGGGTGCGGGGTGAGGATATCTATTTGGAGTGTGGTGGAGGAAGAACCCATGCTGTCGAATGGGTGACTTCTAAGAACATGGATGAGGTCGAGGATGGAAAGGTAGATGTCATCGGTCCCGACCTGGATAAGATAAAGCCACCCGGTCAACTCCCCCTTGCCATTGTCGCGGAAGTAGCAGGCCGACAGATGCAAGAGGATTTCGAGCCGATCTTGGAGCGCCAGATTCACCATCTGATCAACTATGCCCAGGGGATCATGCATATCGGTCAAAGAGATATCGCCTGGTTAAGAGTCGGTAAGGGAGCGATGGAGAAGGGATTCCGTCTCTCCCATCTCGGCAAGATCCTCCATGCAAAGTTCCATCAGGACTTTGGGGCCATCTTCGATAAAGTCCAGGTCAAAGTCTATACGGAAAAAGAAAAAGTTGATCAGATGCTTGAACAGGCCAGAGCGGTCTACCGTAAAAGGGATGCCCGTATTGAAGGAATGACCGATGAGACCACGGACCTTTTCTACTCCTGTACTCTTTGCCAATCCTTTGCGCCCAACCATGTCTGTGTCATCAGTCCGGAAAGGACCGGGCTCTGCGGTGCTTACAACTGGATGGATTGCAAAGCCTCTTTTGAAATCAATCCTACCGGACCCAACCAACCGGTTCAGAAGGGTGAGATGATCGATACAAAACTGGGCCAATGGAAGGGTGTGAATGATTTTGTGTTCAAGGCCTCCCGTCAGAAAATCGATCACTACAACTTTTATAGTCTTGTTTACGATCCGATGACCACTTGCGGCTGTTGCGAATGCATTGCTGCCGTTCTCCCGATGTGCAATGGTCTGATGACCGTCAATCGGGATTTTATGGGAATGACCCCCTGCGGAATGAAGTTCACTACTCTGGCAGGTTCTGTCGGTGGCGGCGCGGTGACACCGGGCTTTGTCGGTCACAGCAAATACAATATCACCCAGAGGAAGTGGCTGGTCGGAGATGGCGGTATCAAAAGACTGGTCTGGATGCCCAAGATGCTCAAAGAAGAAATTGGCGAACGGTTAAAGAAACGAGCGGAGGAGTTCGGCGTTCCAAACCTACTCGATATGATTGCAGATGAAACCATTGGGGTGACGGAAGAGGAGATTCTTCCCTTCCTGACCGAGAAGAATCATCCGGCCCTCTCAATGGACCCAATTCTTGGATAACACAACACATCCCCTCCCCCTTTGACGGGGGAGGGACAGGGTGGGGGTGGACAAGGATAGAGTCCCCCCTCCCCTTCATCCCCTCCCGCCAAGGGAGGGGAGATTTTTGGAATTGGAAAGGAGAAGAAATCATGGGACTGACGGGGATCCAAATCTTTAAGCTATTACCCAAAACCAACTGTAAGGAGTGCGGTGTCCCAACTTGCCTCGCTTTTGCCATGAACTTGGCAGCTGGAAAAGCGGAATTGGCCTCCTGCCCCTATGTGTCGGAGGAGGCAAAGGCCATGCTCTCTGAGGCGGCGGCTCCGCCCATTCGACCTCTCATCATTGGCTCGGGTGAAAATGTGGTCAAGGTCGGTGGAGAAACGGTTTTGTTCCGACACGAAAAAACCTTTGTCAACAAACCCGGCATTGCCGTTCTGATCAGTGATACGATGTCAGATGCTGAGGTCAATGCCCGCTTGAAGCGGTTCAAGGAATTGAAATACGAAAGGGTCGGTCTCACCTTGCGGCCGGAGTTGGTGGCCGTCAAGAATGAATCGGGGGATCCTGGCAAATTTGAAGCCTTGACCAAAAAGGTGAAAAGTGAAACCGATGCTGCCCTCATCCTGATAAGCAATAAGGTGGATGCCTTGACCGCAGGGGTGAAGGCCTGCGCGGACCGTGTCCCGTTGATTTATGCGGCAACCGATGGCAACAGCGATGCCTTGGCCAACCTGGCAAAGGAGAACAAATGCCCGTTGGCGGTCAAAGCCGAAAATCTTGATGCATTGATCGCGCTTTCCGATAAACTGACCTCTGCAGGTTTAAAAGACCTTGTCATTGATTCTGGATCGAGGACCCTTCGCAAAGCCTTTGAAGATCAAATCTACATCCGCCGGGCAGCCCTCAACCAAAAAAACCGCTCCCTCGGATTTCCAACGATCACCTTCCCCTGTGAGATGACGAAAGATCCTCTGAAGGAGGCCTTGATTGCGGCAACCTTTATCTCTAAATATGCAGGCATCATCGTTCTTTCCGACTTCCAGGGCGAAAGCATCTTTCCCCTCCTTGTGGAACGGCTGAATATTTATACGGACCCTCAGCGGCCCATGATGATGCAACAAGGAATCTACCCCATCGGCAACCCGACAGAGGATTCTCCCGTTCTCATCACGACCAACTTCTCCCTGACCTATTTTATCGTCTCCGGCGAGGTTGAATCGAGTCGGGTGGCGACCTGGCTTCTCGTGATGGATACCGAAGGCCTCTCTGTTCTGACAGCCTGGGCAGCGGGGAAATTCGTCGGCGATGCGATCGGTGCCTTTATCAAAAAGAGTGGCATCACAGAGAAAGTCAAACATCGCCGGGTGGTCCTCCCCGGAGCCGTTGCAGCCGTAAGCGGAGACCTCGAAGAAGAACTGGGTAAGGGCTGGGAGGTGAAAATCGGGCCGAGGGAGGCCGCTCACATACCTGCCTTTCTTAAAATGGGAGCCTAAAATCTGAAATGGAAAGGATTCAAGGGGTTCAGGATTCAAGTGATCAAGTGAAAAATCCTCGAACCCTTGGACCCTCGAATCCTTGAACCCTGATAGTATTTCTTATGAAGGAGGGAATTATGTTACGCATTGGAGAAAATCTCAATGTGATGGTCAAGAAGATTGGAGCTGCCATGAAGGATAGAGATCCTAAGCCCATCCAGGAACTGGCCATTGCTGAAGCCAAAGCAGGCGTCGATTTTATTGACATCAACCTTGGACCTGCCCGCAAGGGCGGGGGAGAGTTGATGGAGTGGATCGTCAAGGTCGTCCAGGAGGTAGTCGATACACCTCTTTACCTGGATACCATCAATGCGGAAGCCATTGAAGCCGGGCTGAAGGTCTACAAAAACAAGAAGGGAAAGGCTGTGATCAATTCGATCATGGCCCGGCCTGAAAGCATGGATGCCAAATTTCCCATCGCAGCCAAACATAATGCAGGGCTCGTCGCTCTCCTCTGGGGCCCTTCGGGTCTCCCCCGAGACGCTGATGAAAGGGGAGTCCTCGCTGCGGAATTAATGCAAAAATGCTTGGAATTCGGCATTCCGGGGGAAGACGTCTGGATGGACCCCATTGTCACCCCGGTGACCAGTCCCCAGAGCCAGGTTCAGGTCCCGAGCTGTGTCGAGTTTATGAAAATGTTTAAGGACCTTCGAGAAGTGCTCCCGGGGATGAGATCAACCTGTGGCCTCTCGAACGTCTCCAACGGGGCCCCGGAACACCTCAGGCCCATCCTTAACCAGACCTATTTGATGATGCTTGAAAGATATGGCATGGCATCTGCCATCGTAGATGCCTTTGACGACGATCTCAAAAAATTTGCATCGGGGGGACGGCCGGAACTCCGAAAACTGGTTTACCGCGCTATGGACGGAGAAGAGATAGATCTCAAATCCTTGAGCAAAGAAGAAGCGGATTATGTAAAAACAACCCGAGTCTTGATTGCCAAGTCCCTTTACTCTGATTCATGGCTGGAGCTGTAGGCAGTTTGAGGTAGGAGGTTTAAGGTTTGAGGTAAAAAGAATTAGCCTCCAACCTCTGACCTCAATCCTCTGACATTTGGCAGGAGTGAAAAATTGACCGAGAGCGATGTCCTGATCATCGGTGGGGGAATCTCCGGAATGACGGTGGCTCTGGAATTAGCCCGGTCAGGAATCCCTTTTACGCTCATCGAAAGAGAAAGTTCCTTGGGAGGACTTTCTGCCTCCTTCTGCTGTAAGGCTTCGGAGTCATGCAATAAGTGTTTTGCTTGTGTGGTGGATAAAAGGATTTCTGAAATTCATCAACGCCAGGGCCTTTCGATCCTGACCCAAACCGAGGTGACCGGCGTGAAGGGAAACGGTGGGAAGCATCAGGTTACTTTAAAGCGGGGAAAGGAACGGATCGATTTGGAAGTTCCGGCCGTCGTCATTGCTGCGGGAATCGATCCTTTTGATGCCTCCCAAAAAGTGGAATATGGATACGGTCGATACAAGAATGTCATCACTGCCAAAGATCTTGATGAAATGCTCCGGTTTCGTGGGTCCCTTTCCCGCCCCTCTGATGGAAAACTTCCAAAAACCATAGCCTTTTTTCAATGTGTGGGCAGCCGGGATGAATCCATTGGACACCTTTACTGCTCTCAGGTCTGCTGCGCCTATGCGCTCCGCTTGATCAAAGCGATTCGTCACCCCTATCCTGAGGTAAAGGCCGCTTTTCTCTACATGGATATCCAGCCTGCGGGAGCATCCTTCCAGCAATTCCTTGATTCATGTCGTGAGGACAAAGGGATCCGCCTCATTCGAAGTCTCCCTTCCAAAGTTTATCACTCTCCTCTCTCTGATACGCTGAGGGTTCGATTCATAGATCCGGAGAGGGGAGAAGTCGTAGAAGATCCTTTCGATCTCATTGTTCTCTCCGTTGGGATGGTGTTGAGCAAACAGGCCAGGCATCTTACCGAGCTTTTCGGGTTAAATTTGACGGAGGATGGCTTTATTGCCCCCCCGCCGCTAGAAAGTGGCGTCTTCGTCACGGGCGCCTGCAGTGGCCCGAAAGACATCGATCGTTCAATTCTTCATGCAAAGTCTGCTGCCTTTCTCGTCCAGCAACATCTGAGAGAGAGGTCTTAAATGCCTCGAATTGGGATTTTCATCGATGCCCTGCAAGAATCAATTCCTGCTTCTTTCCGAAAAAAAATATTTGATTATGTCCAGAAACTTCCGGAAATTGCTTTTTGCGTCGAGGAGGAAAACCTCGTCTCATCCGATGCTTTGAGCAGAATGGGGAAGCGTCTCGAGACAGGAGGGTTCGATGGGGTTGTCATTGTCGGAGGGAGCCCAAAACGATATGAGACCTCGTTCCAGAAATTGAGACTTCCCCTGCCCTTCAATCTCTACCTCTTCGCGGTGGCCAACATCCGCGAGCAGGCGCTCTGGACGATGCCGGATGAAGGGGCAGCTCTGGAGAAAGCCAAAACAATCATTTCCAAAACCATTCGCACTGTCTCCAATTCCAAACCCATTGAAGTCCAATCTCTCCCATTGAAACCCGATGTACTGATTCTAGGAGCGGGCATCACAGGAATTTCTATCGCCCGGGAATTGGCCAAGTCGGGGATCCACGTCTTCCTCATCGAGAAAGAACCCCATCCGGGTGGAAAGGCCTTAGAACTGCGAAAATTTTATAACCGCCCTTTAGAAGTTCAAAAGTGGATGGATGAAGAGATTTCCGGGGTGAAAAACGACCCTCGAATTACGCTTTTCACCCAAGCAGAATTAAAACACCTGGATGGGCATCTGGGTCGATTCCAAGCCAGAATTCAAGGCCCTGATCGGACTGAAACGGACCTCTCCGTTTCCGCCATCATCGTGGCTACAGGATATGCGACACAAATGGAGAGAAAGGGGATTTACAGTCACAAACGAATCGTTGGTTTTCCAGAGATGGAGAAACTCCTGGCTGGAAAACCAAGTCCCTCTCTTCTCTGGGATGGGAAGAAAGTGGAGATGGTGACCTATCTTCTCGATGGGGTCAATGAGGATATCAAAATTGATTCGATCAATGCGGTCAAACAAGCTCTCCTCCTTCAGGAGGCTTTTCAGTGCCAGGTGGCCATCCTCTGTAAAGACGTAAAGGTTGCCGCAGATGGGATGGAGCGCCTTTATCGAAAGGCGAGAGAAAAGGGTGTATTCTTCTTCAAATACGAAGAGCCTCCTAAGCTTTCGATCGTCAACGGCCAGATTCAGATCCATATCAGGGATACCGCGGCCATTGAGAAAAAGGAACAATGGCCAGTCTCCATCCTCTCTGATCTCGTTGTCGTGAGTGAGGCCTTTGTCCTCACACCGGAAACAGAATCTCTCTCACGGTTTCTTAAAATCCATCTAGGGAACCGTGGCTTTCTCATGGAGGACAATCCCCAGCTTCTTCGTGTTCGATCGAACCGGAAGGGGATCTTTGTGGCAGGGGCCTGCCGATTCCCCCAGGAGGTTTCAGAATCGTTGATCGAGGCCAGGGCAGTCGCCCAAGACGTACTGGCCCTCCTTTCGAAAGGGAGTTACACTTACGACCTCGCCGTGGCAGAAGTGGATCCTAAGAAATGTGCAGTCTGCTATACCTGCCCGAGACTTTGTCCTCACTCTGCCATCACCGTGGAAAAATACGGGGAGAGAAACGTCTATACCGTCTCTGACACAGGGGAGGAGACAAAATGGGGAGCCGCCAAAGTGGACCCTGCTTCCTGTTATGGGTGTGGCATCTGTGTGGCGGAGTGCCCGGCGAAGGCCATCACCCTTCACCACTTGACCGATGCCCAGATCTATGCCCAGATGGGATTGATGGAATAATGAACTGGAACGATGGAACGTTGGAATGATGGAATGTTGAGTTTTTTACACAGAGCGACTTAAATCGCAGGAATAAGACATTCCTGTCCCCGAAAGAAGAACGGAGGCAAGCTTAGTCAAGCCCGGAATGACGAACTGCACAAGACTTATGCTGTTGTATGTGTCTTTGACCCAATATTCCACCATTCCAGTATTCCACTATTCCATGGAGAATTCCCATGGCTGATTTCGACCCTAAAATCATTGCTTTTTGCTGCGATCAATCTGGATATCCTGCTGCGGACATGGCAGGAACCTTGAAACTAAAGCTTCCGAAAAATGTTGAGATCGTCCGGGTTCCCTGCGCGGGTCGTATCGACACCCTCTATCTCATAAAGGCTTTGGAAAAAGGTGCGGATGGTGTTCTCATATTTGCCTGCCACGAGGAAAACTGTCAGTTTCTCCAAGGAAACATCCGCATCAGGGGCCGTTTGTCCTACGCCCACCGGATGTTAGAGAAGATCGGATTGGAAAAAGAAAGGATCGAAATCTGCCCCCTCGCAACAAATAGCGGTGTAAAGTTGGCAGAAGCCCTTCATCGAAAATCAGAGCAACTGAGAAAACTGGGACCGAACCCAGGAAAAATATGATTGGCAGAGAGCAGAGTGCATAGAGCATAGTCTAAAAACCCTCTGCGCTTTGCCCTATGTTCCATGCGGATTTAATCAATTCGTTAAGGAGGAATGAATGATCAAGGCAGAACAGAAACCTATGGACGAAATCCTGAGGTTCCTCGATCCGTACAATAAGATCCTGCTTTCAGGCTGTGGGGCTTGTGTCACCGTTTGCCATGCAGGAGGTGAGAAAGAAGTGGAACTGCTGGCCTCCGGCCTCAGAATGGCAAGGCAGAAAATAGGAAAAAGGATGGAGGTTCTGGAGCTCACACCCGCCCGTCAGTGTGAGCCGGAGTTCGCCTTAGAAATGTCTGAAACGATTAAGAAGGTGGAGGCTGTTCTCTCGATCGCCTGTGGAGTGGGCGTCCAGACGTTGGTACACCACTTCCCGAAGATTCCTGTCTTCCCGGGCGTCAATACCGCTTTCTTGGGCGAAACCTTCACACACGGAGTCTGGGAGGAGCGGTGTCAGGCTTGTGGAAACTGTGTTCTTGAAAAGACCGGAGGGATCTGCCCCATCGCCCGCTGCGCTAAACAACTCCTCAACGGACCCTGCGGAGGTCCGTCAAATGGGAAATGCGAAATCAACCAGGAGACGGACTGTGCCTGGCAGCTCATTTATGACCGGCTCAAAGGTCTGGGCCAACTTTATAAGCTTGAAGAATTCATCCCGGCCAAACGATGGGGAGTGGAGTCAAGGGATCGTGGTCCGAGAAGGATGGTGAGGGAGGATCTCAAGGTATGAAAGCTGGGAGTCATCTGGAAAAAGTTTTGGAGAAGGGGATGTTTGCGGTCACAGGGGAATTCCATCCGCCAAAGGGGAACGACGTCAGTGTCGTCAAACGAAAAGCAGGGCTTCTGAAAGGTTGCGTCGATGCCGTCAATGTCACAGATAACCAGACGGCGATTGTTCGAATGTCAAGCATCGCCGCTTCGTCTCTTCTGATTCAAATGGGATTGGAACCGGTCATGCAGATGACGACCCGCGACCGGAACCGTATCGCCATTCAAAGTGATCTGATGGGGGCAACGGCTCTGGGCATTCAGAACGTGCTTTGTCTCACCGGGGATCATCATTCCTTTGGAAACCAAGTCGATTCAAAGAACGTGCACGATCTCGACTCCATCCAATTGATCGACTGTGTCCGGACCATGCGGGATCAAGGCACCCTTCTGGGTGGGGTGGAAAAGATCGAGGGGGAGATCAGACTCTTCATCGGTGCGGTGGAAAATCCTTTCGGAGATCCGTTCGAATTCCGAGCCATCCGATTAGGTAAGAAAGTCACTGCAGGGGCGGACTTCATCCAGACCCAGTGCATCTACGATATGAACCGGTTCAAAGACTGGATGAAGATCGTACAAGATCGAGGACTTCATGAGAAATGCCACATCCTTGCAGGGGTCGGTCCTTTAAATTCAGAGCGAACCATTTTACAATGCAAAGAGAAAACCTTACCCAAGGTTCCCATTCCCGATGTGTTGATCGATCGCATCACAAAGTCTAAAGACCCTGATGAAGAAGGAATCAGAATCTGCGTCGAACAGATCAAGGAGCTAAAAGAAATGAAAGGCATCCATGGAATCCATCTGATGGGGATGGATCTGGAGGAAAAGTTTGCTCAGATTGTGGATCGAGCAGGACTCTCACCCCGGCCCAAGGTCGAATAGAGAAGAATAAAATCAGGGACTGAAAGCTCCAAGCGGTCAAGAAAGGGAAGTCCATGTCTATGAAATCAGGAAGTCGTCTGGAAAAGATGTTGGAAGCCGGCCATTTTGCTTTTACGGGTGAGCTCGGCCCTCCCCAGGGAGCCAATGTGGAGGCGATCCGGAAAAAAGCAAGTTATTTAAAAGGGATCACGGATGCGGTGAACATCACGGATAACCAGACCGCTGTCGTGCGAATGTCAAGCTGGGGTGCTGCCTTGGTCGCCATTCAGGAAGGGTTAGAACCCAACTACCAGATGGTCTGTCGAGACCGCAATCGCATCGCCATGCAGAGCGATATCCTGGGAGCTTATGCGCATGGTATCCGAAATATGCTCTGCCTGTCGGGTGACCACCAGCAGTTTGGCAACCATCCTTTAACCAAGGGCGTCTTCGACATCGATTCCATTCAACTGCTCAGCATGGTCAAGGGAATGCGCGATGATAAAAAGTTTCTTAACGGCGATGCGATCGATGGAGCGCCCCAGATTTTCATCGGTGCGGCTGCAAATCCATTTGCCGAACCCTTCGAATGGCGAGTTCATCGTTTGGCAAAAAAGGTCGGTGCGGGTGCGGATTTCATCCAAACCCAATGCATTTATGACATGAAAAGGTTCCGGGAATGGATGAAGCAGGCCGGCGAGTTGGGGCTGACCGAAAAGGTTCACATTTTGGCGGGAGTCACTCCGCTGAAATCAGGCGGTATGGCGCGATACATGGCGAAGAACGTCTCCGGCATCATCATCCCTGACGAGATCATCGATCGGATTGTGCAGGCGAAAAAAGGCTCGGATGAAGGAATCAAGATCTGCGTTGAGCAGATTGAGGAATTGAAAGAGATGAAAGGGGTTCGCGGAATCCATCTCATGGCGATCGAATGGGAGCACAGGGTCCCGGAAATCGCCGAACGGGCGAAGCTCATCCCAGACCTCAGGTATAACCTCAGGTATAATCGATGATGGGGAGAAAAGAGAGATTCTGAAGTAGTAAGGAGAGGTTCATGTACGATTTTATTCAGGGACAGCTGGTGTCGATTGCTTTTGTCATATTTATCTTAGGGCTGATATTCCAATTCTTTCAGTTTTTCAAATTGACCAAGAAAAAGGAATGGATCTATCCCCCTGGGGAAGTAAAACGTGAAAAGAAAACGGCAGGGAAATGGGTCACCTTTTGTCTTGCCTCCCTTAACGGAACCCTGTGGAAAACCGATCCCCTCATCACGATTGTGACATCGGTGTTCCATGTCTTTCTCATCCTGGTCCCTTTATTTCTACTTGGGCATAATATCCTTTTGAATCAATCTTGGGGTCTTAGCCTATGGAGTCTGCCCGAATCCATCACGGATATCTTGACCCTGGTCGTTTTGATCTGTGTGGCTTTCTTCCTTGGCCGCCGCCTGTTTCTGTCCCGGGTTCGAGTGATCACCTCCCTGTATGATTATACGATTTTGCTCATTGCTCTGGCCCCTTTCCTGACCGGGTATCTCGCTTACCATCAGTGGTTTCATTATGACACGGTGATGACGGTCCACGTTCTCGCGGGAGAAGTCATGCTCATAACCATCCCCTTTACGAAACTCGGGCACATGCTCTTCTTCTTCCTCTATCGTTTCCTCATCGGAAATGAATACAGTTTCGCACGGGGAGAGAGAACCTGGTAACGGAAAGGATTTTGCGACATGGAGAATCGGATGTCCCATCAGGAAGTGAAACCGGTTGATTCGAAGCAGATAAAAGAGATGCTCAATCGAAAAAAAGGAAAAATGAAACGATATTTATCCCATTGCGCCCATTGCAGTCTTTGTGCCGAAAGCTGCTTTTTATACATGGCGCATCATAAGGATCCTCAATACATGCCCTCTTATAAAGCCATCTATTCCTTAGGAAAACTCTATAAGAAAAAGGGCAAGGTGGACCGAAAGCTGTTGACGGAGATGAAGGGCATCGTGTGGAAAAACTGTGTGCTTTGCGGCCGCTGCTACTGTCCCATCGGGATTCATATTCCCAGCATGATCGCCTTTGCTCGAAGCATCCTGAGGTCTCAGGATGTCTATCCTCAGCTTGACGAGGTTTCGTCGGAGAGTTGGTTGTAACGCGGGAACGGGGTTTCTGAAGGAGAATGGGTATGAAGACGATAGGCCGCAAGGTCTTGATCATCACGGTTGCTGCTGTCCTGATCTTAATCTGGACGCCACACCTCCCCGCACAACCGGATAAGATCGTATTAGACAATTCAAAGGTCTTGGGAGGAAGGACACGACCTTCGGTGACCTTTCCTCATAATCGTCATGCCGAAACCGGACTCTCCTGCAAGGACTGCCATCATATTTATAAAGACGGGAAAAACGTCCTGGAGGAGGGTGCCCTGGAGGAAGGAAAAGAGGGCATCCGCTGTTCTGCCTGCCATCGCCCGAATTCCCGACTCAAGCTGGAACAGGCGTTTCACGACCAGTGCATCGGTTGCCATAGGAAGGACCTAAAAGACAATAAGAAGACAGGTCCCCGTTTTTGCGGGGGATGCCATGTAAAAAATAGAAACGACAAGTAGATTCAAGTGGTCAAGGGGCCAAGGATTCAGGTTTACCCCGTTAGAAATTCCAGTCGTTGGGACTCGAAACCGAGCAGGGCGTTAAGCCCCGCTGGAATTATTTAAATGTAACTCCCGCGGTAGAGCAACGGGGCATTATTTCTAACGGGGTGAACGATTAAACATCAAACATCTGAACCCTTATTTGTAGACCTCTTCAACACTTGGAAACCTGGAGGGAGAAAATGATTGTTGCGGAAAGAAAGCCTCTTGACGAGATCAAAGAGATGACGAAGGGTTTCAAGAAGATCCTGAATGTGGGTTGCGGGGGCTGTACATCCATCTGCATGGCCGGCGGGCAACGGGAAGTCGGACTCTTGAACGAAGAGCTTCAAAGCGCTCTCAAGCAACAGGGTGCCTCTTTCCAGGCGGATGGGTTTACCGTAGAGCGACAGTGCAATGGTGATTTTTATTCGGAGCTGGATCAGATCGCCAAAGGCTATGAAGCCCTGCTGTCCATGGCTTGCGGAGCCGGGGTCCAGTTTCTTGCCGACCGATATCCCGAGAGACCGGTCTTTCCGGCTTTGAATACCGTTTTCGTCGGGGTGGACCGGGATATCGGATGGTTTGAGGAGAATTGCCGCACCTGCCGAGAATGCGTTCTGGCGGACACAGCGGGGATCTGCCCTATCACAAGATGTGCCAAGAGTCTGTTCAACGGGCCCTGCGGCGGCACCTCCCAAGAAGGTAAGTGTGAGGTGAGCAAAGACACTCCGTGTGCCTGGTTCGAGATTCATAAGCGCCTGAAGGAACAAAACAGGCTCGAAAACATTCTGAAGTTCAAACCCGCACGAGAATGGCGAAATCAAACCCAGGGGACGTTGGTTCAGGAAGCCTATAAGAAAAGATACGCGAGGTGAGGAGATCGCCATTTCCGGGAAAAAGTGGAGCCCCAGGGCAAAGCCGATGGCACCTAACCAACCCCCGAGCGGGGCGACATCCCGGCCAAAAGTTGGCGCATTCATCCTCCCCCGTTTAAAACGGAACGGGCTTTCTGCTGCCGGGGTAAAATTGAAGAGCCATTAAGGGAGAATTCTATGTCGCTTAAGGAACGATTGGCATCCGGGAAATTCATTGTCGCCGCGGAACTCCAGCCACCCAAGGGGAACCGTCTTTCTGAACTCTTCGAACAGGCGGACCGTCTGAGAGACCGCGTCGACGTCATCCATATCCCAGACCTCCAGAATGCGATCATGCGGTTGGGTTCCCTTTCCGTTTGTACCTTGCTGAAGGCCCGGGGGACGGAGACGATCTTCAGCCTCTCCTGTAGCGATCGGAACCGATTGGCGCTCCAATCGGACCTTCTCAACGCCTCTGCCTTGGGGCTGGAGAACGTCCTGATCCTTCAGGGAGACTCCCCTTCCATCGGAGACCATTATGAAACAAAGCCCGTCTTCGACCTGGACGTCCTGGGGCTTCTGGGCGCCGTGAAGCGTCTCCAAGAGGGTTACGACCTGGCAGGGAATGGGCTGGAGGGAAAGCCTCAATTTTGTGTAGGGGCTGAGATCCATTTAAGGGCGACGAGTCATGATATGGATCTCGAAGTCATCGAGATGGAAAAGAAGATCGGCTTGGGGGTTGATTTTTTTATCACCTCCTCCGTCTATGATGCAGGACTTTTTGAAACCTTCATAAAAAAAGTGGTCCCCCTAAAAGTTCCGATCATTGCGGCCGTCACCCTGCTTAAATCGGTCGGCATGGCCAGGTATATCAATCAACATGTCGAAGGCGCGCTGATCCCCGAGACCGCCATCGACCATCTGATGAAAGCACCGGATAAGCGGGGGGCCAGTATTGAAATCGCAAAAGAGATGATCCACCGGTTAAAACCCCTATGCCAGGGGATTCAGATTATTCCGATTGGGTGGGAGCAACTCATCCCTGCAGTCCTCGAGCGGGCGGGTTTGTGAAGCCCCACGGGCAAACCCCGTGCCTGCACGCCGAAGTGCGTTTCGGCACGCAGGCGTGGCACCTGACTAACGCCCAGGCGGGGCGACATCCCGGCCAAAAGTTGGCGCATTCATCCACGGCCAAAGGCCGTGGCTTTCTTCTGCCGGGGTAAATCGGCAGCCCGCTGAGCCATTGGAGACGGGGTGGCCAACAGAAGAAAACCTAACAAAACGAGAGTGCCCATGAAGAAAAGAAGGCCTTCCCGCCCGGCCGCGGAGCCTCAACAAAACGCGAGCCGGCATTTCGAGAAGATTGTCGAAATGGGGAACGACGGGATCTTCGTGTTCGATGATCGGTGCCAAATTCTGTTTGCCAATCAGATGGCCTCTGAAATCACCGGAATTCCCAAGGAAGATCTCATCGGTAAAGATTTCTTCAGCATCATCGGAATACAGAACAAGGATTTTTTGACGGAATCCTTCACTCAGGAAGACGGCTTCGGGCAGAAGCTTTGCATGGAAATGGGCATTACGACCCCCCAAGGCCAGCTCAAGAATGCAGAGGTCTGTATTGCCGCGGCAAGATCCGACGAGGGGGATGTGAAGACCTATGCTTACATCCGCGACATCACGGAACGGTTAAGATGCGAAAAGGAGCTTAAAGATTCTGGGGAAAAACTACGGACCCTCTTTGAAAGGGTCCGGCACGGCCTGTTCATCAGTTCAAAGAAAGGCAGATTTATAGAGTGCAATCAAGCCCTCCTCGATATGCTGGGCTATGCCAACAAGAAGGATCTCCTCAGGAAAGATCTCCCGCAGGATGTTTATGCCAACCTGGAAGATCGGGACATGTTTATGGAGAGGGTCGAAAGGGAAGGCTGTGTCAAAGACATGGAAGTCGAGTTTAAGAAAAAGGACGGGGATAAGATCACTGTTTTGTTGACAGCCTATCCGATCCGAAACGAGACGGGAGAGATTGTCGGCTACGAGGGGGTCAACCTCGATATTACGGATCGGAAACGCATCGAAGAGGAGCTCAGGGAAGCCAACGAATTTTTCAGAAACCTGATTGAAAGCTCGGTGGATGGGATCATTGTCACCGACATGAAAGGAAACATCTTGATTTTCAACAAGGGGGCTGAATCCATCACGGGATATACGGCTGACGAGGTGATCGGGAAGATCCATATCACAGGGCTGTATCCGGAGGGAATGGCCAACCAAATCATGGAAGGACTTCGAAGCCAGGACCACGGCGGCGTGGGAAAACTTTCCCCCGTTCCGTTGACCGTCCTGAATAAGGCCGGGGAACAGATCCCCATCCAGCTCTCGGCCGCTTTGATTTTCGACCGAAAGGACAAAGAGATCGCCAGTGTCGGCATTTTCACGGACTTGAGGCCCCGGCTCAATATGGAGAGAAAACTTCAGGAGACCCATCTTCAACTGGTCAACTCCGAAAAGATGGCTTCTCTCGGAAAGCTGGCCGCCGGGATTGCCCATGAAATCAATAACCCTCTTGGCGGGATTTTGATCTACTCCAGCTTGCTGATGGAAGATCTTCCCGAGGAGGATTCCAAGAGACAGGACCTGGCGCGGGTCGTTCAAGAAGCGGGACGCTGCAAGGAGATTGTCAGGAGCCTTCTGGAATTTGCCCGGCAGACGGAGCCAAAAATGGAGCCTGTCGATATCAACCGGGCCATCACGGACGACCTCTTCTTTCTGGAAAACCAGGCCCTCTTTCATAACATCCGGATCGTCAAGAACCTCGATCCCTCTCTGCCCTTGGCCACAGGAAATGCGGGCCAATTGAAACAGGTCTTCATGAACATCATTATCAATGCGGCAGAGGCCATACACGGGAACGGAGAGCTCACTATCGCAACTTATCCCGCTTCGGACCGAAACGCGATCTTGATGGAGTTCACCGACACCGGAGAAGGCATTCGTGAAGAGAATCTCTCTCGTATCTTCGAACCTTTCTTTACCACGAAGGATGTCGGAAAAGGGACGGGATTGGGCCTGGCGACGTCCTATGGCATCATCGAAGACCACGGAGGTAAGATTTTTGTCAAGAGTAAAGTGGGAGAAGGGACGACGTTTACGATTGAGCTCCCGATCTACCTGGAGAACAGTGCCGGGTCGGAGGAAAAGCAGCCCGTCCTCCGCTCAATCGATGAAGGGGAGGAAAGAATAGGAAGCTGAATGATCCGGCTCAATCAACCCATTCGACTCCCCGGTCTGAAGCCCGGGGTATGCGTCAGGGGTTGATACTGCACTTCGATAAACTCAGTGTCCTGAGCTTGTCGACGGGAGCGGCGCTTCTTGCCCCGATTTAAAAATCGGGGTTTGGCGCCATCGAACGTATCAATTCATGGTCAGAAGGAGGGAAGAAACATGGCAAGAAAGATTTTGATCGTTGATGATGATCCAGATTTGGTGGAAGCGGTAACCATGATCTTAGAGTCCAAGAATTATGCGGTAGCGGCTGCTTATGGTGGGATGGAGGGTCTTCAGAAGGCCAAGAGCGAAAAACCGGACCTCATCGTCCTTGATGTCATGATGCCGGACAAGGATGGGTACGCGGTATGTAAGGAATTGAAATCCGATCCCAATCTGGGTAAGATACCGATCCTTCTTCTGACGGCAGTGGTCTCCAAGATTCCCACGACCCGTTTCACCCAACAGATGGGGATGGAGACGGAAGCGGACGATTACATCGACAAGCCCGTGGAACCTGAAGTGCTGGTCAAGCGGATTGAGGCCCTCCTTGCCAAATAACGGTGAGAGATCAGTAGCGTCGGCATTTATTGCCGACGGGTTTTGCTCGCCCTCAGTAAATGAGGGCGCTACAAATAGGGGTTTAAATGCCAAACCAGACAAACATTCTTGTTGTCGACGATGATCGGACGATCCGGGACGGCTGCTCACGTATCCTTTCCAAGAGCGGTTGGACAATCCTCACCGCTGAGAATGGTCAAAAAGGACTGGATGAGATCCAAACCCTTCAGAGAGAGATTGATGTCGTCCTCCTCGATCTGATGATGCCCGGGGTGAGCGGGATGGAGGTCTTGGAGCAGGGCCTTCGAATGGTCCCCGACCTTCTCGTCATCGTGATCACGGGCTACGCCACGGTGGAGTCAGCGGTCGAGGCAATGAAGCGGGGAGCTTACGATTTCATTGCCAAACCCTTCACTCCAGACCAGCTCCGCATCGTCGTAAAAAGGGCATTGGAGAGGAGGTCCCTTCAAAAAGAAGCGGAATTTCTCCGGCAGGAGCGGGAAAAGTCCCTCCGGGATATTGCCACCGAGAAGTCTAAGATCAAAACCATCATTCACTCCATGGGAGACGGGGTCCTGGTGTGTGACCAGGACGGTTCCATCGTTCTCACCAACCCCGCTACCAACCGTATGCTCCAGCTTTCCGAGGATGACCTTTTGGGAAAACTTCTGACGGAAGTTCACCTTCTTCCGGAATTGGCCTCCGCCATCGACGAAAGCCTGAAGACGCGAGAGAGTGCTTTCACCTCCATCTCCCAGGAGTTGAGCCTCGGAGGATCGGGAGGAAGTCTATCTTCGAGCCCATACCGCTCCCGTGCGAAATGATGTCGGAGAGATCATGGGTGCGGTCACCGTCCTCCAGGATATCAGTCATCTCAAAGAACTCGATAAGATGAAATCAGAATTTATCGCCATGGTCACCCATGAACTTCGAGCGCCCATCGCTGCAGTCGAACAGCAATTAACCGTCATCTTGAATAAATTGGCCGGGGAGGTGACGGAAAAACAGGAACAGCTCCTTTCCCGTGCCAAAGAAAGAACAAAAGGGCTTCTCGACTTGATCAAAGATCTATTGGATCTTTCCAAAATCGAAGCTGGAAAGATGGTTCAATACAAAGAACCTCTTTCCCTGCAAGAGGTGATCCAAAGAGTGGTGGATTTGATGAGGATTGAGGCTGAAAACAAAAAGATCGATCTCCAACTCACCGCCCCTCCCAAGATTTCTTTAATCCATGCCGATCGAAATAGTATGGAGGGAATCTTCACGAATCTCATCTCCAACGCGATTAAATACACCCCGGAGAAAGGGAAGGTCTGGGTCGCCCTGAGTGAAGAGAGGGGATTTGTGAAGGCTTCCGTTTCCGACACGGGGATCGGCATTGAAGAGGAGAACCTTCCACGGATATTCGATAAGTTCTATCGTGTGAAAACAAAGGAGACGCGCCAGATTGTCGGGACAGGCCTCGGACTTTCGATTGTTAAGAGTATTGTGGCCGCCCATTTGGGATCCATCTCCGTTGAAAGCAAAGTGGGGGTCGGAACCACTTTTACCATCCTCTTGCCGAAAGAGTCCGGCCCCAAATTGAACGAATGACGGGAAAAGGAGAATTCATGAGTATCGCTTTTTCAAAGGAGAATCTGAAAATTGCCCAAGACCTGAGGGCCCTGACGGGTGAAAATGCCCTGCTCTGCCACCAGTGCAAGAAATGTACACTCGGCTGCCCCTCTGCTTATGCCATGAGGATGAAACCTCATGAACTGATGCGAGCCGTTCAACTCGGCCTGTCCGAAGAAATTTATTGGTCGGGAACCATTTGGGTCTGTCTTTCTTGCGAGACCTGCAATACGCGCTGCCCTCAAGGCATCCACATTCTCCGCATCATCAACGGATTGAGGGAGTTGTCGAAGGAGGTCGATTACTATAACCCCTACCCTGCCGTTCCTGCTCTCCATCGGATCTTCATCGCCCTTGTGGAACGTTTTGGAAAGGTGTATCAACTGGGCCTTACCTTGCTCGTTCATTTGAGGATGTTGACACCCCTTAAAGATATTGACATGGCCTCTCCGATGCTGATGAAGGGAAAGCTTGAACTCTTCCCTCACAAAAGCCATGGCGTAAAAGAATTGCGTCGGGTGATGGCGAGAATAAAAAAGTTGGAGAAAGAGCAATCTGTGCCCGTACAAGCGCACGGAGGACACTGAGTCAATGCTCAGAACCGAGAACCATCCTTTGTTCGGTTCTTCGTAAAGATTCTTGTTGTCGTCATTCCTGCGAAAGCAGGAATCCAGGGTTCCCGGTGAAAACCGGGATCCAGTTTTCAAAATGGCTCCAGGCTGGAGTTTACCCCGTACTTGATACGGGGCCGGAACGACGTCTGGATTCCGGGTCGCCCCCGGCTCAAGGCCGGGGTTGCCCGGAATGACGATTCTACATTCCTGAAACTGGCAACCCCGTACTCGATACGGGGCCTCCGGCAGAGCCGGGGCTTTACTAAACGCTAATTAATTTTTCTTGTAAGGAGCTCTATAATGATATATGGCTATTTCCCGGGGTGCTCTCTCAGTTCTTCGGGGTATGATTATCACCTCTCTCTGAAATATGTCACGAAGGCATTAGGGATGGACCTCGTTGAACTTAAGGATTGGGTTTGCTGCGGAGCCTCATCCGCCCATGCCACCTCTCATCTCTTATCGATCGCGCTTCCCGTTCTCAACCTCTCTCATGCAGAAAAAGACGGTTTCGATAAATTGATCGCTCCCTGTCCGGCTTGCCTCTCCAGATTCAAGGAAGCTCATGTGGAGCTGGAGCGAAATGCCGGTTTGAAGAAAAAGATCTGGGAGGTTTTTGATTATAAGTACCGGAGGAAGGTGAGAGTTTACCACCCTTTAGAAGTTTTCGTTGAAATGGGCGTCGAGAAAATCCGCGAGAGGATTCGAAAGAAGCTGACGGGGTTGAAGGTGGCCTGTTATTATGGATGCCTCCTCACACGTCCCCCTAAAATAGCGCAGTTTGATAATACGGAGGACCCCCAGAGCATGGATACCCTTGTCAGGACCCTGGGCGCAGAAACGATGGACTGGTCCTTTAAAACAGAGTGCTGTGGCGCGGCGATGACCCTCACCCGGTCCGAGATGGTCCTCAAGCTCTCAAACGATATTCTTCGTGAGGCAAAGGAGGCCGGGGCCAATGCCATTGCGGTCGCCTGCCCTCTTTGCCAGGCGAACCTCGACGGCCGCCAAAAGCAGATTGAGGAAGCTTATAAAACCCGTTATGGAATTCCCATCCTTTATTTTACCCAATTGATGGGCCTCGCCTTTGGCGCCCTCCCTAAAGAGATCGGCCTTCAGAAACTCATCATCAGTCCCCAGGAAGTCGTGGGTCCCATAGGCTTGTTGTAACCTCACTCCTGTCCAAATTACTAATGAACCCATCCCCTTCCTAACCTCCCCCTCTGAAGGGGGAGAAGGTGTGAAGAAATTAGTTTGGGGCTGTTTAATGTCATTCCGGCGAAAGCCGGAATCCAGTGTTTTCATGAGATTACAAATATCCTGGACCCCGGTTTTCACCGGGGAGACGAATACAGTGTGTTTTTTCACACCTTCGGAGGAAACGACGGTCTCCCTCCTCTTCAGGGAGAGGAACACAATGGTCTCCTTCAGGGAAAGGAAAACAACGGTTTCCCTCCCCTTCAGGGGGAGGGGAAGGGTGGGGGTGGGGTGGGCCGCGTTCTCTGCGGCTCCGCGGTGAAAATTCTATTTTGGACAGGCTTGTTGTGATTTATTCTTTTCTCGGGGTGGGATCCTTGGGGGGTTTCTTGTCTTCTTTGCGGTTCTCTGTCTGAGCCTCATTCTGAGGAGGTTTGATCCCCAGTCTCTTTGCCGTATGATCCCTGCCCAGGTAGAAATTGAGCCAGGAAGAGGTCTGCCACAAATCCCAATTGCACGGAGGGACGATATAGTCTCCTAAAGTGCTTTCCTGCCGGTAGGCCTTGAGCCGATCGTATGCCTGGACCCAGACACACTTCTGCTTGTTCGGATAGACTTCGCACCAGCCTTTATAGCTTCCGCCGCAGGCGCCATTTCTTTGGCTCTTCGGACACTGCGACATGGGACAGACAAAACCGACATCAAAGAGGGCGCAATCACCGCAATTCAGGCAGTGGAAGAGAACCGTCTTTGCCAGATGCTCAAGAAATTCCAGGACGGTTCTTGCTTTGGGCGAGACGTCCGCCCACTTTGCAACGGGTCTCAGCATCTTAAAGACCGAGCTCTTCTCTTCGAACAGCGTCACGTGAGCGATCCTCGAAAGCCTGTAAATCAAAGGGGGTGAGGTCTTCGAAGGCCTCTTCGCCAATACGCTTGTGTTCAAGCCGGTCTTCGGGTCTTTCTCAAAGAGATAGAACCCTTCGGGCTGGGGATAATCGAACTCGGGAAGCAGCTTCTCCCAATCTCTGGAAAGTTCCTCCCCCTTGGTGATGATATATTCCACCATATCGGAGGTGATGCCATGCCCTCCGATATGAGCTCCCGCATACCCCATCCCCTTGGCAAGGGCATAGAGTTTTGCCGACCGCAAGAGCCGTGCGGCCTTCCCCTTATCCGGGGCTTTTGCCTCCCCTGCCAGTTCCGCCACCAGCTTATCCGTCACGACACATCCGGGAATACCATTGCTATTCATCAGCTTGGCAGTGCCGTAGGGTAAAACATAGACATTCACCAGCGCCGGCACGTCGAAATGATTCACCCGCAACCACTGCAAAAGCTCATGATATTTCCTGGCGTCATAGCCAATCTGAGTGATAATGAATTTTGCCCCTGCCTCGGTCTTCTTCTTCAGCTTGTAATACTGGGCCATCAGCTCCGATTCCAGCTGTTTGAACGGAGAGACGCAGACGCCGACGAATAAGTCCGTCGGGGCGAGGACCACTTTCTTTCCCATCGCATAGTGTTCCAACCCTCTGTTCATCGCCTCAACCAACCGGACCACATTTACCGGGTCCATATCGAAGACAGGTTTGGGTTTTCCCTCGAATCCCTCCGGCGAGGGAAAGTCACCTGAGAGGGCGAGGATGTTTCTCACCCCGCTGGCAGCCAGTCCGTAGAGCATGCTCTCGATCTGGCTCCTGTTCTTATCCCGGCAGGCAAGATGAACCAGGGGCTCTGTGCCCACTTTCTTGACCTCGGCACACAGCATCTCCGTTGAGATGGCGGGGTTTCCACCGGGGTTGTCCGTGACACTGATCGCATGGATCCTTCCCATCGCGGCAGCCTTTGCAACGTTGTCAAACACCGTCTCCTGCTGCATTTCAAAAGCCCCTCTTCCGGGGATTTGCTCCCATGTCACACAGAAGGTATTCGGGTCAAGGATGGCCTGTTTGAGAGGATTAGCCTTCTCGCTCAGCTTAACATCGATCTTTTCCGTAAGCTTCAAGGCCTCGACGGCTTGGGCAACGGAGGTCGCATCTCCTTGCTCGACGGAAAGATAATCCTCCGCATCCATCTGCATTGCCTCTGCGGGGGTCCAGGCCTTTTCCGGCTGCCCCGGGAAATGAGCATCGACGATGAGCTGGGGGATATGTTTTGTGATCCAGCCTTCCCTAAGTTTCTTGTGGAGCCTGAAGGAGCTTCCCCTGGGGTCAAGATATCCCAGAATGAGTGTCTCGGGCCGTTCCCCTCTTGCCTTGGACAGCCCCTCGCTTTCGCTCGAAGCATGGATCACTTCGAATCGATCCCGAAGGGTTTCTTCCATCAACTGATGCAATTCGGGGATGCTGCCAATCACAAGTACTTTACGCTTCTGATTCAACTTCTCCATTTAAGATCTCCCGGTCTCCAATATCGAAAGGCGCTCTAAAAAGCGCCGTCGTCTCCTCCCTGATCCTTCCGCCGAGGTCTAAGGCATGGGTACTTTAAATTTAGGTGAGTCTGAATGACAATTTAAGGTTGGAAACACTATTTACTTATACAATATTTATTCTAAACTTTCCACGCAGTCAAGGGAAAAAGAGCCTCCAAAAATATTCAGTGTCTGTCGATGCTTTGCGGTTTTCATAAAAAGGTGTCATTCCGGCGAAAGCCGGAATCCAGGTTTTTTGAGGTTCTCTGGGTGCCCGATCAAGTCGGGCATGACGGATTAAAAGACCCTATGGACGGACTCTACTTCGATAAGTTGACGATTCCGTCCTTTTTTGATAATCCTCTGGCATACCGACGGATGAGCCGGACCGTGGAGACCTCCTGACCCGACCCCGCTCTTCTCCGGGCACCCACAGTAGCTGAAGAAACACCGCCGGGTTCTTTCCTGAGGGTCATGAAAATCCATGCTTAACTTCAGCCCTTTTCCCTCAATTGCCTGCCATCACTTCGCTTCGGAGCCCCTTTTAGCGTACGAAGCAAGTTGAAAGACCTGCGTAAAAAGAAGGCCGACCTTGGTTGGTATGGCGAGGATCTGGGTTAGACCCTTAGATTAACTATTTTTTCTTGAATTGACGGACGTTCATTGCTTTCCATTCCATCGAGGGGTGCTTCTTGATACGCTCCGCTAGTTCTTCATCAGATGTTAGCAATGAGGGTTCAATTTCTCCGTGATCCAGGAGCCGGTCTAGAAACTCCAACTCTCTCTCGGAGAAGGGAAGAATAATCTTAAAGAAGTCCCGACATTCTTCAAACAGTTGCTTTGCCCAATCGAGTGGGTCTGCCAATCATTGACGCAAATTCCTTCCTCAGAAGTGGAATAACTTGATTTTCGATCTCACCGACATCAAATTTGAGGTCATCCACGGAAACCGTTCTCCAGTCTTTACGATTCATCGCACCATAAAGAACAAATGCCAATCTGAGACGTTCGCTATCCAGACAACCCCGGGCAAGAAGCTGATGGGTATCGAAAAGATCCCGTCCAGCGTGTCGGGCAAACAAGGCTGCCAATTTACCGCCAGCAATCTCATGAATATCGAGCACAGGAATCCTTTGAATTTGGTATGAACCAACAGGCATGGAATCTTGCGCAACAACCGGCCACAACGGAATCCGAAACATGAAGTTGAGGTCGATCTCCAAATCACCGCCTTTTCCTATGGCGCTCTTGTATCTGAGGGACCACTTTCCGCCAGCATGTTCATCCGGGAAGCGACGGACATTGAATCCTTCGCGTCCGAAAACTGCCCGCAAAGCCTCTTCAACCTTGGGACGCTCTTCGAGCATTACTTCCAGTTGAGGGCCTCCGATGTAATTCAGGTCGATGTCGATGGAGAGGCGCGGTAGGTCGAAGAGGAAGAGATTCAAAGCCGTCCCACCTTTGAGAGCAAGCCTCCCTTTCAGAAATGGATGGCTAAAGAGGCTTTCAAGGAGGTGAAGCAGATGAAAAACCTTTTCCACAATTTCAAGTCGGAACCCTGTGGCTTCTGATTCTTGAAGTAGTTTCTCTTTGGAGATCTTCACGGCACTTCCTGCCAGGAACGATTAAGTATCTCTACAGGCACGACTAAATTCCAGTTAGCAACGAGGCGGCCGGGTTTTCTTGATGTCCTCATCATGTAATGGGGCTTCTGTGGACGAAGACTGCGGAGGGAGTCGAGATGGGAGTCATTCACCATTAAGGCATTTCGGTGTTGCTCAAAGAAGAAACCGACTTTGGCCGCGGTCGTACTGTTCTTCAAGAGCAAGGCATATTCGACAACCTGATCGAGATTAAAGAACTCAACGCTCTCTAATGACCTCCATATCTCTTCCCAACCCCCGCCCAGGTCCGGGCGATCCAGAACATCGACCATCGTTCGTTCCAAACTGGTTACCCTCACACTTACCCCGCTGCGCTCTTCGGCATTGACGCCGAACAACCTCTTCTCAGTCGCCAGTTTTTTGGGAAACCGCACGCCTCGGAAACGATATCCCCGAAACGTCAAAGGCCGGGGGAACGTGTTTGTCAAATAATAGAAGCTTTCATGAACAGAGTGGGCCTTTCCGTAAAATTGGAGAGCAGTGTGGTATGCAAGGGCTGCATCCCCAGTCATCTTTGCAGCTAATAAAAAGGGATCGACGGAAAATGATTTGAGATTTGCCCCTGGGGGGACCACAGCATAAAGCCCTCGCTTTACGTGTAAAAGGCGTCCCTTCCGGGTGTAATACCCTAGAAGCGCCTCTTTTGTTCTCATGCTGTGGGATTCCTTGGAATTAAATAAGGCTGTAAATTCCTCGCGGGTGAAGACAGGTTTCTTGTTGAGGAATTCTTGTAGGTTCGTTGCCATGGTATTAACCCCATTCGGTGGCGCTAACACTTCTTTTAAGGCCGGGGTTAAAGCGGCCTTAGTTGACCATTAAGAACGGTACACTTAAAAATATTACGTATAATGATAGTTATTGTCAAGTAAATTTTTCTTCATGACTGGAGTGTAGGACTTTCTGGAGAGAAAAACTTGACAATGTAAAGCATTACACATAATAAAATTGAGGATATTGATTGATTTTATCAAGGGGGAGTAATTCCCTCAGCCAAATTGGATTTGAAATAGCACTTCAACCGCATACGTCAATCTCAGTACCGACGAAAGTAAGTTGACGAGTCCGTCCTTTTTTGATAATCTTCTGGCATACCAACGGGATGACCCGGACCGGGAGGGCTCTTTCGAGGAGTTACGGAAATCCATGCGTTTAGATATGGAATTCCTTTTTATTTTAAGAGGTTAGGCAAGCGAAAGGCATGCAATAATAGGCCGAATTATTATATCGTAATATTATTCTTAGGCCTAATATCTGTTGTGCCAAAAAGATGAATAATGAGATGGAAGTGAGATTCACGGAGAAACAAGGGCAATACCTTGCGTTCATCTACAACTACTCCAAGATCCACGGTCGCGCGCCAGCCGAAGCTGACCTGGAACGATACTTTAAAACGACACCTCCAACCATTCACCAGATGATTCTGAAACTCGAACGAAATGGACTGATCACCCGAGTGCCAGGACAGGCACGATCGATCCGGTTGTTGATACAACCCGAGGAGCTGCCCGTATTGAAATAAGGAAACAACAGAAGGCACAATCGGGTAAGGGACGGTAATTAGCCGTCCCTCCCCACACCACCCATCATGCGGGTCCGCAATGGGCGGTTCGCAGAAATCATCGGGCCTTAGCCGGATAGTGAATCCCGATCCAACTGGTCGGTGCACAATCTCTTTAAAGTGCACCGATACGGACTGGAGTTTGCGTGAAGGAAGCAGATTGGGTGATATGGAATTGTGGTAGGAGAAATATCATGAAAAGACGGACATTGCATTAGGGATCGTAAAACCTTTCGATGACAGAAAATAATTTCCTATTTTTGATCCGGCAGAAGAAGAGGTTTTTAAGAAAGTGACTTTCCCCACAGGCTGGTTCGGCATGGACAAGCAGTGACGTTCTCAGGCGTGAGTTGGACAGTCAGAAAGTATCTGCCGGGCACGAAAACGAAAATCACCGGACACCGCGTCGAGCAAACCACCTTCAATCTTGGCAGTTGACCTGTTTTCGGACTATATTTAGTCATGGTTAAGAAATGGAGGTACTCCCATGAAACTGTCCAGCCAGATCAAGCCCGTCAGCTACCTGAAGGCCAATGCCGCCGAAATTGTAAGAAAACTGAACGAACACGGGGAGCCGCTGGTCATCACCCAGAACGGCGAAGCCAAAGTGGTCATACAGGACATCGAAAGCTACGAGCAAACCCAGGAAACCTTGGCTCTCCTTAAGATCCTGGCGCTCGGGACCCGTCAGGTCGGGGAAGGCAAGGTCCAGCCTGCTGAGGATGTGATCAAACGTCTGCGCGAGCGACAGGAGCCTCGCTGATGCCGTTCGCGGTTCTCCTAACCAACGATGCGGCACGTGATCCCGATGAGCTTTATGACCATATTGCTCTGCACGATGCGCCTCAAAAAGCGGACTACGTTTGGGGACAGATCGAGAGAGCCTTCTCCAGACTGTCCAAATTCCCAGAGCGGGGTGCCCATCCTAAAGAACTACTGGCGCTCGGGATTCTTGAATACCGCGAGATTTTCTTCAAACCCTACCGCATCATTTACCGAGTCGTGGGTAAGAATGTCTACGTTCTGCTGATTGCCGATGGCCGTGGTGACATGCAGACGCTGTTGCAGAGGCGCTTGTTAGACGCGTAATATATGTGAGGAGACGGACTTAAGTTGACAGTTGAATAAAAAAGGTGGTTAAATACCTCCCGGCCTCACCGAGAAGGTTTACATTCAGGAATATTACAGACCAAACGAATTTTGTCCACCCTACCCTCCCCCCATTGTGAGGCTGTGTCGCAATTACTGTTTTGTCACCCTGAATTCATTTCAGGGTCTCGTAAGTGTTTGATTCTTTTAGATGCTGAAACAAGTTCAGAAGCATGACATTTTCCACTTTTCTGCTTTTACGACACAGTCTCCGTGAGGGGGGGGAACTATAATCTCCGTTGTCATGAATTAGGAATCGGTCTCGGCAGAAGACCGGCAGCCTTTGCAATCTCCGCTACCTTCTCTTCCCACTCAATCGCCATGATGTGGATTCCTCGGACTCCCGGGATCTCTTTCAACTTCTGTATCGTTTCCACACAGATCTTGATTCCCTCTTCCGGCTGTTTCTCCTTTGGCACCCCTTTCATTCTTTCAATCATCTCATCCGGCACGTCCATGCCCGGCACCGAATTCTTCATATAGCGGGCCATGCCAACCGACTTGAACGGCGTCACCCCCCCAAGAACCGCACACCTCTCGTGCAGCCCCCTGTCTCTTACCATCTCCATCCACTTCGTAAACCTCTCCAGATTGTAAATACACTGCGTCTGGATAAACTCGACGCCAGCCTTTACCTTCTTCCCCAACCTCGCCGCCCTGATTTCAAAGGGGTCTGCAAAGGGATTCTCCGCCGCTCCGATAAAAAGGACCGGTTTCCCTTTGACTTCTTCTCCTCCCAAAAACCTTCCTTCCTCCCTCATCCCTCTTACCGTCTGAATGAGTTGGATCGAATCCATGTCAAACACATTCTTCGCCTTTGGATGATCTCCGAATTTCTGATGGTCTCCTGTTAGACAGAGCATGTTGTTGATCCCGAGGGCTGCGGCTCCCAGGATATCACTCTGAATCGCGATCCGATTCCGATCCCGACAGACCATCTGCAGGATCGGATCAAACCCCATCTCTTTGAGAATGATGCAAGCAGAAAGAGAGCTCATCCTTACCACGGAGGTTTGATTGTCCGTCACATTGACCGCATCCACCACCCCTTTAAGCAGGTTCCCCTTCTTCCGGATCACTTCAGGGTCTGCCCCCCTGGGCGGCCCGCATTCGGAGGTCACTACAAAGCCACCGCTCTCCAAGATCTTCTCAATGTTGGATTTCGTTTTCATTTCTGATCTTCCTTCATCCCTTCAATCGATATCGATGATTAAATTCCAAGCTCCAAATCCCAAATTCCAAATAATTTCCAATCACCAATTTCCAAATGCCTCAAACTCCCCTTACCCTTCCCCTCTCCCCTCAGGGGAGAGGGCGGGGTGAGGGGGAATCGAGCCAAATGTCAAAATTGTTTCTGCATCTGTATTGGTTTATTTTGTTCTTAGAGTTTCGGTCATTGAGATTTTGGTCATTATTTGGTGCTTGGAATTTGGTTATTTACCGACTGCCTTCTGCATTTTGCCTTCTACCCTCGATTTCACAACTTCAGGTCTTCTCGTATTCTCTTCCTCGGTCCCCCATCCCGGGAGGTCGTCCAATCTTTCACCGGGATGATTTCCTCATAACGATCCAACTGATTGAGCTCCTTCAACCTGTCGATGATCAACTGCCATCCACAGTCGATCTCCTTATCCACCTCACACTTGCCGTTCGAGGATCCTCCGCAAGGACCGTTGAGCAAGCTCTTCGCACATCTGGCAATGGGACAGACTCCTCCGGTCTGGTCCAAAATGCAGGCGCCGCACCCCTGGCATCGCTCACTCCACACCCCCTGTTCAACGGTGACCCCAAGAAACGTCGTATTCACCACCGGCAAAACCGGCTTGGTCCGGTATTTCTCAGCGACATACTGAATTCCGGCCCCGCAGGCCATCGATAGGATCGCCTCATAGTCTCCTACGAATTCCTTTACCTTATCGATATACTCATGGTCGCATTGTCTTTCTAACGTATGCTCCTTGATCTCGATCTCCTGACCGTCCTTGGAACGGGATAGCTTGAGCTCCGAGGCCAAAACCCCCACCTCTCTTTCCCCTCCGGTCGCACACACCGTCACACACTCATTGCAACCCAGAAGAAGTACCTTCTTATAGGGTTTGAGCATATTCAATATCTCTTCAAGTGATTTACGATTCGCAACGATCATGGCTCTCTCCAAATAATAACTATTTGAGGTTGGAGGTTTGAGGCTTAAGGCAAAATCTTTTGCCTCGAACCTTAAGCGAAGCGGTCCTCTAACCTTTAACCTTCTTCTTCACGGGCGACGGTCCCAGGGCCTTGATTTTCTCCGTCATCTCGCGAGCTACCTCAGCAAACCTCTGCCCCTGCGCTGAGCTCATATTGTACATCTCGATACGGCCCCCTCCCAGTCCAACCTCCTCCAGTAAACCCTTCACATACTGAACCCTCTTCTTGGCCCTCAGGTTCCCCTTCAGAAAATGACACTCTCCTTCCAAGCATCCTGCCAGATAGACCCCGTCGACCCCTGATTCAAAGGCCTTGAGGATGAGCAGGTTGTCTACCCTCCCTGTGCAAGGGACCTTTACGATCTTCACGTTGCTGGGATAGTTGAGCCTCATCGAACCTGCCAGGTCCGCAGCACTGTAAGCTCAATGCTCACAACAGAAGGCAAGGATCTCTGGCTCAAAGGACGTGTCCGTGACGCCTGTCACGTGTCCGGGATCCGTGACTGGTGAATCGTGACTCTCTGAAATTCCCTGATCCATTTCTGCCATTTCTCTCCTATTAACAGTCTTATAATAATAATGACATTTTGTGAAAATCCCTCCCAACCTCCCTTTTCCAAAGGGAGGAACTACCCCCCTTTAGCAAAGGGGGGCGAGGGGGGATTTGCTCTATGCGCTACGCGCTTTGTGTAAGCTCCAGAACAAGGGCCTGTGACTTGGCCTCCAACTGATCATTCCGAAAATGCATCAGCTCGATGGCTCTTGCCGGACATTCCGCCACGCAACTGCCGCAGCCTTTGCACTTGGATACATCGATCTCAGCCTCTCCGCGGGCATTGATGACCGGCACCTCATAAGGACAGACCCTCACACACGTCAGGCAGGCGGCACATCTTTCACCGTCGACAATTGCCACGACACCGCCCACCAGCATCTTCTCCTTTGAAAGGATGGTGCAGGCACGAGCAACCGCGGCGCTCGCCTGAGAGATGCTTTCACGGATTAATTTGGGCCCATGCCCGGAACCGGCCAGGTAGATCCCGTCCGTTGCGAAATCGACAGGCCTCAGCTTCATGTGGGCTTCTAAAAAGAAACCCTCTGCGGTTCGCGGGACTTTCAACAGGATCGACAGCTCCTCATTTTGCCGCGGCACCGTGGCGGCGGAAAGGATGAGAAGATCGGCCTCCACCTCGATCCGTTCCTTGAGGATTCGATCCGTGAAATGGACAGAGAGTTGGTTACCGTTCCTCTTCACCTCGGGCTTCTCTTCCGGCGTGTATCTTACGAATAGAATGCCTTCTTTACGTGCCTTGGCATAGTAGGACTCCAGCAGTCCATAGGTTCGCATGTCCCTGTAGAGCACGTAGATCCGGGCATCGGGATTGCGTGCTTTGATTTTCAGAGCATTCTTCACCGCGGACGCGCAGCAGGTTCGGCTGCAGTAAGGCCGGGTCTCATCCCTCGATCCCACGCATTGAATCATCACAACCGTCTTTGCGCGGGCTATCTCTTCCGGGTGGGTTGCGATCTTTTCCTCCAGCTCAAGCTGGGTGAGAATGCGGGGATCTTCGCCGTAGTGATATTCCGTAGGTTTCCACTCCTGAGCCCCTGTGGCCACAATGGTGATCCCATGCTCAATCTTTCGATATTCCATGGAAGGACCAATCTTCAGCCCTGTTGAGAAGTTTCCTTTCGAGCCGCTGAAACTGGCAACCTGGCCGTTCGTCATGACCTCGATGGAGGGATGGCTCGTCACCCGACCAATCAGATCCTTCAGATAGGCCTGTACGTCCTCACCCTCAAGCGTGTCATGAAGATTCCTCAAATTCCCTCCGAGCTGGGACTCTTTTTCTACCAGATAGACTTGGTAGCCTTGCTCTGCGAGCTTGAGGCTTGCGGTCATTCCCGTCACGCCGCCCCCGATCACCAATCCCCTCGGAATGACGTCCACTGTCACCTGATCAAGGGACCGAATCAAGCGGGCATTGGCCACAGCCATTCTGACAAGGTCCTTGGCTTTTTCTGTTGCTTCCCCCTTCTGGCGCATGTGGACCCAGGAACATTGATCTCGAATATTGGCCATTTCAAAGAGGAAACGGTTCAACCCCGCTTCCCGGATGGTCTCACGAAACATGGGCTCGTGGGTCCTTGGTGAACAGGAGGCGACGATCACACGGTTGAGTTTGTGCTCTGTGATCGCCTTCTTGATCTTTTCCTGAGTATCCTGGGAGCACGTATAAAGATTCTCGTCCACATACACTACATTCCTGAGAGTGTGGGCATACTCTTTCACCCCGGGAACATTGACGACCCCTCCGATATTGATCCCGCAGTGGCAGACGAATACTCCGATCCTGGGTTCCTCGCCGGCGACATCTGCCTCCGGAGGATATTCCTTCCGGGTGACCATCGTTCCCCGGGATACAGCGATCTTACCCGTAGCATCCGCCACAGCGCCGCTGGCCTGGGAAACCGTCTCCGGAATATCTTTGGGTGCCTCGAAGGCGCCACAGACGTAAACCCCCGGCTTGGACGTGGATGTAGGTTCGAAGGGCCGGGTCTTGCAGAACCCATACCCGTCCAATTCCACGCCCATCCCTTTTGCCATTTCCATGGTCCCCTTTGAAGGAACCATTCCTACAGAGAGGACCACAAGGTCGAATTCCTCTTCCTCGATCTTTCCTTCCTCGCTCAAGTAGGCCAGCAGCAGGTTTTTTGTTTTATACTGCTCCCTCACTTTAGAGATCATGCACTTGATAAACCGGATGCCATGCTCCCCTTTTGCCCTCTCGTAATAAGCGTCAAACCCCTTGCCGTAGGCCCGCACATCCATATAGAAGATGGTCGGCTTTACAAAATGGACATGTTCTTTGGCAATGATTGCCTCTTTGGTGGCGTACATGCAGCAGATGGAGGAACAGTACTCGTTTCCACAGCTCGTGTCCCGGGAGCCGACACATTGAATAAAAGCGATCCGTTCGGGAATGGTTCCGTCCGAAGGCCGCAGGAGATGACCGCGGTGGGGGCCAGTCGCACTGAGGAGCCTTTCAAATTCAATGCTCGTCACCACGTTAGGATAGACCCCGTATCCGAACTCCGGGCGAAGACGGGCGTCGAACACCTCATAGCCCGGGGCCAGGATGACAGAGCCAACCTCGATCTTCTCTTTTGCCAGGCTATCGCCGTAGTTGATCGCCTTGGCCAGACAGACTCTTTCGCAAAGTCCGCACCCGATGCACTGCTCTCGATCGACGAGAAAGACTTTGGGCACGGCCTGGGGATATTTGAGGTAGACAGCCGCCCTTTTGCTCAGTCTTTCGTTGTAGGTATCAATGGCGCTGACCGGACAGTGTTTAGCACACTCCCCGCAACCCGTACATCGGTCCGGATAGATGTACCTCGGCTTTCTTGTGACGGTGATCTGGAATCGGCCAGGCTCCCCCTCAAGACTCTCAACCTCTGAATTGGCGAGGATGCGGATGTTGAGATGCCTCCCGGATTCGACCAATTTGGGAGACATGATGCACATGGAGCAGTCATTGGTGGGAAAGGTTTTGTCGAGCTGGGCCATCACCCCTCCGATGGTAGGGGAGTTGTCCACAAGGTAGACAAAGAACCCGGACTCCGCGAGGTCCAGGGAGGCCTGCATCCCGCCGATTCCTCCCCCGACAACCATCACTGCACCTACCGGCCGGTCATTCATTATTTTGTCCATGCGATCACACCCAAGTTAGACGAGAAACGTCAATTGAATTGCTGATAAATCCGAAATTCGAATATCGAAATCCGAAACAAATCCAAAATTCAAATTTCAAAAACTCTAAACCTTCGTGCTGAGTCATTTTCTTGAATTTGATATTCCGGACATTTGAATTTGTTTCGAATTTCGGATTTCGTGCTTCGTATTTTGATTTCTTTCACTTTAAGACGATTCCATACTGCGCAACGCTGAATTAAACGCTCCGTGTATATTTCGGAACCTTTCCTTCTTCCGACGGGTCGAATCCTATCCTCCCTTCCCCGACCAGAGAGACGAGATAAGGAAGGGTATCCTTCAATTGCAGATTCATGGTCTTACTGATCTCGGCGGCAGCAAGGGGTTTCGACCCGACCAGGAGCATGATTCGGTTCTTGATAAACTCATCTCGAATGGTTTCCTCGATGACTTCCTGAATTCTTTCCTTGGGGAGGCGTTCCCCGTAGACATTCTCTTTTTCCAGCAGCTCCGGCCCCTTTCCCACCATCCACCGGATCTTTTCTCCCTCAAGGGATGCCCCTATTGCACGAAGCCTTTCCTTCGCCTCCGGATCAAGATCAAAGGGGCCGAGCTGCCGCATCTTCTCCACAAATTGCCGGACGACCTGGGCAAACCGCTCTCCTTCGCCCGCGGAGACCCAGTCGAGAAGGATCCTCTCGGATCCAATTCCGGCCATTTCAAACAACTTGCGGGTCAACTGAATCTTCTTCTCCGCCTGGAAATTTCCGGTCAGGTAGTGACAATCTCCAGGATGGCACCCGAGGATCATGGTCCCATCAAAGCCGGCAAGAAAGGCCCTGGGGATGAAGACCGGATCGACCCTCCCGGAACACATCACCCGTATCACACGGGTGTTGGGCGGATATTGGAATCGGAAGATTCCGCTAGGTCCGCGCCTGCATAGGCACACCAGTTACAAAGGAAAGAGAGAATTTTGGGTTCGAACGTCATCTCTATCACCCAATCAAATCCGAAATTCGAATCTGGGCGAAGCGTCCGTCTCGGACCAACCCGAAACAAATTCGAATTTTCAAAATTCAAATTTCTTAAAGACTTGTCTGTTTCGAACATTTGAAATTCGGTCATTTGAGCTTGTTTCGAATTTCGAATTTCGTGCTTCGAATTTTTCCCTTAGGCTGCTTCATTCTTCTCCGCCATGAGGGCGTCGATCTGGGCGGTCAATTGCTCATCGGAAAAATGGTGTATCGTAATTGCCGTCTGCGGACAGCTTGCGCTGCAAACGCCGCATCCTTTGCACGAGGCAGTGATCGTTTCGGATTTCTTCCCCTTCTCGGTCTCCACCACCCGGATCGCACTGAAGGGGCAGAGGATCTCGCAGAGGCCGCATCCAATACAACGTTCCGGATCGACTTCAGAGATGGTCGGAAGGACGGTGACATAGCCCCTGGCAATGGCGGCTGTGCCCGGGCCACAGCCGCGTCCGCCTGAACAATGCATTCGCTGATGCCCTTCGGATAATGCGACAATCCAGCCAGGAAGATGCCATCGGTTGCGAAATCGACGGGCCTCAACTTCATGTGAGCCTCGAGGAAGAAACCGTTCGAATTCAAAGGGACTTTGAGCATCTTCGCCAACGCTCCATTTTCGTAAGGGACAATGGCGCTTGCCAGAACAACGAGGTCCGGTCTGAGAGTCGACCTCCTCGCCAAGAATCTTGTCTTTCACTTTCAGATGAAGAAGATGATCTTCCACCCGCAGGTCTGGCTTCGAATCGAGATCGTACGGAATAAAGGAGATTCCCTGCTTCCTGGCCTCCGTATAAAACCGCTCCATCAATCCGAAGGTTCGTATGTCGCGATAGAGAATCGTGACCTCCGCCCGGGTTCTTTCCTTCCCTTGATCTTTAAAGCGTTTTTCCCGCGACAGAACAACAAATGCGGCTGCAATAGGGGCGTTCGGGAGTCCTCGAGCCCACACACTGAATCATGACCACCCGTTTGGAGGTCTCGATTTCCTCCGGGTGATGCACCATTTACTCTGAGCTCACTCTGGGTCAGCACCCTGCGGTCCTGGCCGTACAGGTATTAGTTTGCGGAGCACTTTCTTTTCCTCCCACGGCGACGATGACCACTCCATGCTCATACTCTTTTTCTGTGCCATCGGCCGACAGGAGGGTGGTAAAATTTCCAATGTAACCATTGATCTGTTTCACTTGAGTATTGGTAAAGACCTCAAATCTCGGAGTTCGCAAGAACCTCCTTCACTGTTTCTCTGAAGAAAATCCTGCACATCATTGCCTTCCAAAGTATAGTAGATATTTAGCAGATTTCCCCCTAACTCTTTCCGTCTCGACCAAAGCGCATTCAAAACCCTGCTGAGCCAGCCGAGCGCTGCTCTCATTCCCTGAGAGGCCCCCTCCGAGGACCAGCCCTCGCCTCTTGACCTCGAGAACCCACCCTACTCAGGGGGCAAAGTTTCGCCGATTTAGCCACGATCATTTGAAGCAATTCTTTGGCCTTTTGTGTCGCTTCTTCAGGTTGATGCATATGGACCCAGGAACACTTGATCCCGAATATTCGTCATCTCGAAGAGGTATTTATTCAACCCGACTTCTCGGATGGTTTCTTTGAATCAGGGGGCTCATGGGTCCTCGGCGAACAGGACGCCACGACAACCCGATTCAGCCGATGCTCCTGGATTGCCTTTTTTGATCTTCTCCTGGGTGTCCTGCGAACAGTGTAGAGATTTTCCTCAACAAACGCCACGCCCTTGAGGCTCCTGGCGTGTAGGACGACTTCGGGAACCTTGACCCACCCCTGATGTAGTCCACAGTGGCAGACGAAAATGCCGATCCGGGGCTCCTGGCTTGCCACATCGATCTCCGGAGGATACTCTTTTTTCTTCGTTAATGTGCCGCGAACATTTATAGGTAAGAAGTGCAGAGGCAGCGGCCATGGCGGCGCTTGCCTGGGTCACGGTCTCAGGAATATCCTCGGTGCCTGGAATGCTCCACGACATAGACCCCCGGGCG
>CAVQFR010000019.1:0-43913 GCA_963711845.1 uncultured delta proteobacterium | reverse complement strand
ACCGTTGCCTGCCATTGTGGATGCGGTATTAGGGTGATGTTTATTTTAGCCCTTTCGCTTGAAAGAAGGGCTCGTATTTCTTGTCCACACTGAGTATGTGACCGCTTAACCATTCTTTGAGAAATTCCATGATTTGGCTGGACAAGATCGCTTGCCCGCCATCGAAATCACTTTTCAATGTTCGGACTTTGTTAATGAAGTATTCATGTTCCTTCTTATGTTTTTCAAAATCAGGATACATGTACTGGCGCATGTACTTCTCTTCAGTGGAAAAGTGGTACAACGAGTATTCAACCATTTCGTTGATTACTGTCGCTTGGGCACTCAATTCTTGTATCGCAGTTTCCAACGCATCCCGGTCGCCGGCTTGTTGCATTGATTCGTGCAGGCGATTAATAAGACCAATCAATTTCTTGTGTTGTTGATCAATTTCAGCGATTCTTACGCTGAACCTCGGATCCCATTCCAAAAATGCCATGTAAATACCTCCGTTTTAAGTTTCGTTCCATTTACCCCGTTAGAAAACCCCGCTGTTTGCGACTGGGATGAAAACCATTCCATTTCCAGCGGACACGAGGTTTAAAGCCCCGTGTGAGCCTTCCCGTTAGAAATAAGAAGACTTTCTAACGGGGTTTACTCAATATACACCTTTTTTCGAATTTTTGAAAATGCGGTCAGGAAGGGGTCCTCATGTTTCCAAAATTGTGCTGATTTCAAGGCCAATTCGAAGCCTCCCGGCCCTCCTCACCTCTGGGTGTTAATACCTTATTGCCGTTGCCTGACCCCATATGACATATCAAAATATCTGGGCACGTTCTGCATGAACGTCCCCCTTTTATAAAAGACACCTGTTGAATACCGCCCAACTCTGCTGGGCGGATGAAAACAGGTTCGCCGAAGACGAAATGTTTTAGAGTTTTAAATTGATAATTCCATGTAGCTTGGTACAGGGTTACCTCATCTGTCATTCCCACGAAAGTGGGAATCCAGGCTTGTTCCTTGGAAAACAGGGGACCAACATAAACTGGATTCCTGCTTGCGCAGGAATGACGACATGGAAATAGGTTTTGAATCTTAATGCCCCGCAGCTCTGCTGCGCGGTAATTTACTAATTTACTTGTCTGGTTGAGGCGGTTGTCGGCCGATGATTGTCTCCATGAACTGAGCTGGTGAGATCAGATGGACACCTCGCCATTCCCTCAATTCAAGAAGGTGCTTATCTCCAGAGATGATGAATTCTGCCCGGGCAGCCGAGGCGGCCTCGATAACATGATTGTCCTCGGGATCAGATTGAATGGCCTGAACCTGTATGGACGGAATAACGATCTCAAAGGTGTCTTTGAAAAGGGTTATGATTCCTATAATATGATTCGGATGCAGTCCGAACTTGGGGCGTCTTAAAACATTGTCGAAATCACGGAGGATGTCTGGCGAGAGAAAGTTACTCAAAACACCCCGTGATGCAAGTCGGAGAATCTCTCGCGCATGTCCACCGAACAGTACGCCAGAGATCAAGACATTCGTGTCACAGACGATTTTCACGGGTTCTTCCGCCTGCGGATACTTCTGATCTCTCTAACGACATCCGTCGCGGTCAAACTCCGGCGTTTCGTGAGTTTATCACCCAGGGCAAACACGCGTTCCCATTCTTTCTGCCGACGCACGTAGAGTCGAGCAGCCTCGCGTAGGAGTTCTGACCTCGTCCTGGACTCGCGCTTCGCCTCGGCGTCGATTTCTGCTAGAAGGGCGTCTTGAAAGGAGATATTGACAGTTACGTTGGGCATCTTTACACCTCGCTCTTGTTCACAATATACAAGTCTTGTATGTCCTTTGTCAACTCGCTCAACGCAGAGTTGAGCTGAGTCTCCCGGCTTAGAGCCGGGGGGATTTCTTATCGAGCGACGTTGGCCCACAAATGGGTGTCGTGTCTAATCTATTCACTTAAATTTTTTGAACGATCGACCTTTTTTGCCTAATTTCCCGTCTTCTTATATTTGATCTTCACCGTTGACCATTCTGTGGTAGCTCCGAAAGGTTCGGTCAGGTCTGTCAATAGTGTAGCCGCGACACCTAGGCCGAGGCGAAGAACTTCTTCCCATGATTCCCACAAAGCGTTTGAATGGTTTTTCTTCCGGATAATGCATTGCCAAACAGAGATGGGGACATGCTCGCCCACACTCCGACGAAGTAAAAATTAGAAAGACCGGGAAGAGTTTGTTCTCCTGCGCTGCCCCGAAGGCCTCCGATAAAACTAAATTTCTTGTTCAGCGAATTGTTAAATCCGTGGGTGCCGCCCATGAACCGCTCCCAGGTTATCAGGGTAGGAGTATCCATAACCTCGATTTGATTTTTTATTCCGTGGAAGTAGTCTTCCAAAATATCGATCACCTGCCCGGCCACCTTCTGCTTTTCCTCTTCATATTTTTGCTTGTCCGTATAGATCCGTTTCCAATAGAAGTAGCCGGAAACCAGTTCAACCTTGATAATGCCTTTGCCTTCAGGCGCCATAGTCTTATCGAAACCATAGATTTGCATTTCCAAACTGTCGTTTTTGCGGTTGGCAATGGTTACCGATTTATCGAGTAGCATGATCAACGCTGAAGGCTCCTGGGAAAGGTCCCTGTCAACGCCCAGGAAAACATGCGCTGCCCAGTTGGTCTCATCTGCCGGTTCGGCACAGTAGCTTCGAATCCGTTCATTGATATACTTGCCATCGAGCATTTCCATGATCGTCTTGCGCCCGTCGGCATTTGAGATAATAATATCCGCTCTGTGCTCGCTTCCATCGGCAAGCTTAACCCCCACTGCCTTATCCTTATCTACCAGAATTTTTTCTACTCTGGAGCGGTAATGAACTGTCCCACCCAGGTCTTTATATCGCTTCTCGATAGATCTGGCGAATTCCAGTGCTCCACCTACGGGCCACTGGAGGGCCCTGTTGATGCCGTAGGCATGTCTGACCAGGTGCACGGCGACCGGTATGGATGGCGCCGAATAGACGAGAAGCGGGAAAGCTCCTTTCAGGAAGGGATCGGAGAATCGCTCGGCAAATTGTTGCATGGTAGTTCTAAACCACTTAATGATAGCAGGTATTGATGGAAGCATTTTCGTTAAACCCCAAGCAGAGCCAAGCATCATTTCTCCCATGAGGTCACTTTTAGCAAAGCTCTTGATGGCATGAATGTACTCTTTAATGGCTTTTGAATCTACGGGAGACAGTCGATGGAGATGGTCCTCCAACCTGTCCAGATCATAATAGTCCATAAAAAGCTTGCCGTCCGGAGAGAGAACGCTCGTGCAATCGGCGGGGCGTACCATCTCACGGGGCATGGCGCCAAGCTCGTGCCAGAGCTGGTAAATCTTTGAACTGGGGGAACAGCCGAACAGGTGATGGATACAGGCATCGAACGTATACCCCTTGCGTTTCCAGGAAGCGCATTGGCCGCCCGGCAACGTATGCATTTCAAATATTTGGGTATTGTAACCATTCATCTGGCCATAGCATCCAGCGGATAGTCCCCCCATTCCTGCCCCGATGATAATGATTGATTTATTCATCGATAGCTCTTTAATAAGTCAGATTTTGCAAAAGCCCGGATAGTTGCTTATAGGAAGGAGTCCAAAATCCCTCCGGTCAAAAAAGCAATGTTAAGGCTTACCTACAAATCCGCAATCGGGAGATGATCTGAGAGTCTATGATTACCGAAGGAAATAAACAAAAAAAGCAGGATCATTTCTGACCCTGCTTTCACCTTTTGGCAATCGATCAAAAACCTATTTTTTTTAACCACCTATGAGTTCTCTATTCTTGTATATTCTATTCCAAAGGAAAAGGATATTATTGGCATCAGCATTATCACCCCAAAATGTTTTCCCCAACTTCAATGTATGATCCTTGAAACTAATTCAATTACATTATAGGTGACCCATGGGTCAGGAAAGAAAGTTGAATAAATATCCGGATACTCAAAAATCAAACCAATTATATCGGCAGCAACAACCACCATTAATGCCAATTTCAATTTTTTGATTAGCATCGTCTCCATACCTCCCTCTTGCATTTTGACTTATAATTCTACTGACGGTCTCAAGCAATGCTCATAAACAATGGGTACAGAGTCAGAAGCAAATAGTATGCCTTGAGTCTTTAAAGAATTTGGAGGAAAGTGGATTTAACTAAGATAAAATCACATCAAAGATACATGGACACATATGTCCTTTAAGTATCAAAATTGTAAAATTCAAATAGACAGTTTGTCCAAAGATAGAGGAGGAAAATTCGTCCTTGATAGCCCCTTATCCTATTGATTACTGTTCCAAACATTGCATTATCGGATGAAATTAGAAAATCACCCTTTCAGGAAGAAGTCACCATCATGGTTGGTAATGTCTGCAAAGTCAAATCCCGACTTTCACATATAATCCTTCGGTTCCACACGACTGAATTTACCGATACATCTCCTTGGCGGCCAAATTTTTAGGCCTGACCTCCCTTGTTGAAAGATCAACAGTCCATGTCCTGACAAAGGGAGGGGCGCTTCTCTCCTCCACATATTGGAGGACGCGAAATTTCTTTCCTCCAATCTCATTTGCTTCATATCTCCATCTGGGATACGGAAAAGATTTTGCCTTTTCGTCCTCCATTCTCTTTTCAACAGACCCACCCGGAGTGGGATGGTTCTTCACCAGTTCCACGGCCTGAGAAGAGAGTGCCTTAGACTGACTTAAACTTTTCTTCTTGGTGCTCGCCCTTTTCGGAACGGAAATGAGACTTCCCTCCTTGATTTTTATTTCTAAATAGATCCCATCGGCACTTAAATAGCCTACTTGACCCGTATCAAATTTTACCTGATAGAAATTCATCGTCCCCGAATGATTCTGAACCACTTCTGTGATCACAAAACCCTCTTTCTCCCTTTTGATCATCAATTTCTTTTCCAAATCATCAGGAGATTCATAAAACTCTGCCGGGTTGATCTTCTTGACAGTTAAATACCGCCTGCCGATGTTCCCTTTCAATTTAGCGAGTTTCTCTTTCTCATATTTTTCGATCCCTGGAAGAGAACTTTCTTTCGAATCCTTCCTAGGAGAAGATCCTTCCCCGTTCTTCACCAAAAGAAATGAAGAATCTCCATAAAAATGCTGACCGGCACATGCGTGCGTAGGGATGAAGGAGAGGCAGGAGAAAACAATTAATCCCAGCAAAATAGGCAGACGGGCATTCATAGGTCTATCCTCCCGACAAATGATATGCAAATATGATGCCCTCTTTCAAAATCTCACAACTTCCTGAAATCCGTACGATCGTAAAAGAATATCTCTGAGAAGACTGATCCAAGACATAACGCTTGTCCAATTCTGTCCTAATGATAATCAGTGGAAATGATAAAAAGGACTAACTATTCAATGGCCAGGTTGCCCGGATTACCGTCCCCGACCCCTTTCGCGACTCAAGTGAACGAAGAAGAAATAGAGGGAAACGATTACCACCATCAGAATGGGCGCTCGAATGGTCATGCTCTATCCTCCAATAATCCTCCTTCCGATCCAAATAAAAATCATTTAAGAACTGCCTTGATATCTTTCAGAACTTTCAATGCCTCTTCGCGATTCTTAAATGTGATGACTGTCCCGTTAGCGCTGGCATTAAAAGTTCCTGAGGTGCAGGAGACATCGATCAAAGCATCACCTCCAACGTTTTCTGCTTCAAAACGCAGCATTTCAATTGCGTCTTTACATGGGAGACAAGGGCAGTCACGTTGCTTGCTTTAGAGTCGGCCCTCCCCATGACTTCATAATATTTGGGGTCGAGTGAGGGACCTTTCAAGGCAATGATAATGGCTTTTTCTAAGGATGGAACCTTACGTTTGTAAAAGGGGATATCACTCTTGGAAGACTTGTCATGAGTTAAATGGCTTGCACAACCAATGACGAGTGCGAATATCCCTGCAAAGAATATGGCCTTTCTTCTCAAGTCCTGAGCCTTTTGTTCAAATATAGATGGCATGTCTCTTTTCCCCACACGTTAATTGTTTATTACTGGATGAAATACCGACGTTCGCAGTTCCTAAGAAACCAGCTTTTTGAAGGGCTCTTATTGCTAATCTTCCTGTTTCCTCCCGCCTTGCAAATTTCAAGCTTCTTTTTATTCTTTTTTGCAGTTTGCAAAGAGTATTGTTAAGAAACAGATTCGAATGACACCAATGACACCAAATGAAGGAATAAGAAACCATCCGTTATCATTCGGGTAATGGGTTCGGAGGCGCCTCAAATAGATGGAATGTTATGTGGACATCTTTCAGGCATGGAGTTTGCTATATAGATTATGATTTAGACAGGAAGACTATAGACCTTAGACTGTGGGATGAAGGCCAAGGTTGAGGTTAAAAAACTCTAAATCTGAACCTGAGCTTGCACGAAGTGCTCGTCTGGGGTCTGAAATCTGAAGTCCAGTGTCTGAATTGCAGATAAAGATTGTAAGAAAGGAGGAAAGCGAATGCTGGGGCTTCGACAGAAGTTATCTCTTGGGTTCGGTGGATTGCTGCTCATCATCTTAATCATAGGCATCCAAGGCATCGTCCATCTGACCAAACTTGGAGAATCGATCGATGTGATTCTCCGTGAGAACTACCGGAGTGTCATCGCATGTCAACAGATAAAAGAAGCCCTGGAGCGGATGGACAGCGGAATACTTTTTGAACTTCTCGGATATACCCAGAAAGGGGACGAACTCATCCGCAAGAACGAACTGGCTTTTGAGATGGCACTTGGAGTTGAGTTGAATAACATCACGCTTCCCGGAGAAGGGGAAAGGGCATCTCATCTCCAGGACCTTTTTGGCAAATATAGGACGACTCTTAAGGGGGTAGAGGATTCGAAAACACCGATTACGCTTCGGCGCAATGCCTATTTTGCCGAGTTATTCCCTTTATTCCTACAGATCAAGGATACGACCGGAGAAATCCTCCGGATGAATCAACAGAATATGAGTGATGCGAACGATCTTGCCCGAAATAGCGCAGCCGCGGCTCGAAGGCAGATGTATATTCTCTTATTGTTCGGTACCATTATTGCCGTCGGATTTATTTTCTTCACCGGCAGGTGGATTCTTCGCCCGATCAATCGCCTTATTCAATCAGCAGATGAGATCAAGCGGGGAAATCTTGACCTTGTCGTGGAGAGCGAATCCCGGGATGAAGTGGGACACCTTTCCGAAGCCTTCAACGGAATGGCGGCAAGCCTTCGGGAATTTCGCCGATCCGATCAGGCCAAACTCGTTCGGATTCAACGCGCAACCCAGCGGGCATTCGACAGCCTCCTCGATGCAGTTGCGGTGATTGACCTTGAAGGGAAGGTGGAAGTGGCAACGGAGATGGCCAGAGACATCTTTGGGCTAAGGCCCAACACTTCCGTTTTTGCTTCGCCTTTTGGATGGATGGTTGATCTGTACAACGATGCTCTCAGCAAGGGCCGTGGCGTGCAGCAAAAGGAGCATCAAAGAGTGATTCAACAGTTTGTGAGAGGAGAGGAGCGATATTATCGTCCGGGGGCAATCCCCATCTTAGACGATGACAGGCAACCCACCGGGGTCATCCTTGTGCTTCAGGATGTCACACAGCTCCGACAGCAGGACGAGATGAAAAGGGGAGTCATCTCAACCGTCTCCCATCAACTGAAAACTCCCCTTACCTCCATTCGCATGGCGATCCACCTGCTGCTGGAAGAGAAGGTAGGGACGCTCACTGAGAAGCAGGCGGAACTTCTGGTGGCGGCCAGGGAAGACAGCGACCGGCTTCACGGCATCCTCAATAACCTGCTGGATATCAGCCGGATCGAATCCGGGAGGGTTCCGATGGAATTTCGGTCTGTCTCTCCTCATTCAATGGTTTCGGAAGCCTTGGAGCCCTTTCAGGGGGCTGCCCAGGACCAGGGAGTGACTTTGAGCGTTGAGCTGCCAGGTGATTTGCCTGAAGTTTTGGCCGACCTGGCCCGGATGATCCATGTCATCTCCAACCTGCTCTCGAATGCGCTCAAGTACACGCCTCCTGGAGGCAAAATCGCCTTTTCTGCGAAGGCTGATGAAGAACGGGTCCGGTTCTTCATCTCAGATACCGGCCAAGGTATTCCCGGTAAGTATCTTCCAAGGGTCTTTGAGCAATTCTTCCGTGTCCCTGAACAGGGAACAGAAACAGGAGCAGGGCTTGGCCTTGCCATCGTTAAGGAGATTGTAGAGGCTCATGGCGGAACGGTCGGCGTCGAAAGCAATGAGGGAAAAGGGTCCACCTTCACCTTTACTCTCAGAAGGGCTGACCGGATTTCGAAAGAGGAGAGTCATTTATGATGGATTTGCCTAGAAAACAACTTTCTTAAATCCCTCCCAACCTCCCTTTGCCAAAGGGAGGAGTATTATCCCCCTTAGAAAAAGGGGGATTAAGGGGGATTTTCATGGTTTGGGGGTGACGAACCCGTCATGAAAAATTGGTTAGAAAATAATTTTGAAATCCCCCCCTCCTTTTCTGAAGGGGGGTGAGGGAGGATTACAGATTGAGGTCATTGGGTAAGCCATGGCTGAAGACAAGGCCAATACTTTTCTCAGAATGATTCGCCGCAGTCAGCGTGGACGGCTGAAAGTTTACCTCGGCTACTGCGCAGGGGTAGGGAAAACTTATCAGATGCTTCAGGAAGGCCATCGAATTAAGGAGGAAGGGATAGACGTGGTGATCGGGCTACTCGAAACGCATGGCCGTGCCGATATCGCAAAACTTGCCGAGGGACTGAAAGCTATCCCGAGACGCCAGCAGGAGTATCACGGTGTGAATGTGGAAGAAATGGACATGGATGCAATCTTAGCCCGCAAACCCCAGGTTGCTCTCATTGACGAACTTGCCCATACGAATGTTCCGGGGAGTCTGAACCCGAAAAGATACCAGGATGTCCAGGACATTCTTGCAGCAGGGATACATGTCATCACTACGATGAACGTTCAGCATCTCGAGAGCCTTTACAACACGGTGGAGAACGCTGTCGGGGTGAAGGTGCGAGAGCGTCTTCCTGATTCCGTTCTTAGTGAGGCGGACCAGATCGTTGATGTGGACGTGAGCACGGAAGATCTACAGAAACGTCTGACAGAAGGCAAAATTTATCCAAAGGAACGGATCGAGACTGCTTTAATCAATTTCTTTAAGATCTCGAATTTGGAGAAGCTTCGTGAGCTCACTCTCCGTGAACTTGCCTCACAGATCGACTTAAGAAGGCGTGAAGATTCTGAGGAAGGGAATAGGACTACTCCGGACCAGGTGATGGTCTGCCTGAGTTCGCGAGGCCCAAACAGTGAGAACCTGTTACGCTATGCTTCGCGCCTGGCAGGGAAGCTCAATCGGAACTGGTATGCCGTTTATGTTCAAACTCCTTCCGAGGAGGCTACAGTCATCGACGCCCAAACCCAACGCTTCATCTCCAACACATTAACCCTGGCTAAACAGTTGGGCGCAATGGTTTTCACTTACAAAGGAGAGGATGTTGCGGATACTCTCCTCAGGTTTGCGAAGGAATATCGTGTGGGTCATATCGTCATTGGAAGATCAACCCCGAAACCATTCTATAAGAGGTTTGGAAAGAATAAAGATATTGTTAGGAATCTTGTTGAGAATGCCGAGGGGGTTACCGTCATCGTACTCGACACCCGTGAAGAGAAACCCCTCACCGGGAGGCCTTCTTTGGAGGTTTCAGAGGAAAGGGCCCCCACCATCACGCCTTCTCAAACTGCGGCTCAGGCCGCGGATCAGCTGAGGCTGAGTCGACTGTTGTCGCCTCGACGAGTTGTCATCTGGGATCAACCTGTCCGAAAAGAAATTGTTCTTCGAACATTGGCGGAGGCGATCGGGAAAGGTGACGGGATAGAAGATGTTGAGGCATTATTCAAGTCCATCATGAAGAGGGAGGAACAGGGCTCGACTTTTTTCAACGAAGGGGTGGCTTTTCCTCATCTGCGGTCCGACGCCCTGACCACTTCAGTAGTCAGCATTGGCCTAACAAGACAGGGGGTCTCCGATGTATCCACGGAAAAACCCATTGAACTTGTTTTTCTGATCCTTTCCCCGGCCCGAACTCCTGATACTCAGCTTCAGATCTTAGGTCTTGCGAGCCGGGCAGCACAAAACAGGCATCTTCTCCAGAGTCTTAGGTCCGTCAAGACCCCTCAAGAAGCGATGAAGGTGATTTTTGATTGGGAGGCGTCCAATGAATTCAGACCTTCAGAATTGTCCTGATGCGCTTAAGCTTAAGAAACCGCTGGCTAGTGCACTGCGTCAAAAGTCCCGTTACTTTAAATGTCATTCCGGGCTTGACGCCGGAGATCCAGTATTTTTGGGCTGGATCCCCGCTTTCTCGGGAATGACGACTTCGGAACTAATGTAAAGAAACGCTGGACCCGCTACACCGGCTTTCCGACCCGTGGGCGAGCTGTGACCCTTCTTACTGCAGCCATTGCCCTAATATTGGCTATGAGCCTTGTATACGGATGTGCCAAAGAGAATAAAGACCTTGATAAGCTCCAAGAAGAAAACAGGGTCTTGAAGGAGAAGGTAGCTTCGTTTGAAAGTCAAACGAAACCCGCAGTAACCTCAAAGCCTGAAATGAAGGAGGAGCTTCTTGCCCTGGCGAGGAAATTGAAGGCATCGCCAAATGATTTTGTGGGGCAGCAAATAAAATTACATTGCAGGTTTGGCGGTTTTGAAAATAAATTCCTGAATGACACGAATGGTCCCAAATTCCTTTCCACCTATTACGTTGGACTCATCGCCCAGAGTGGGAAAGAAATAGAGGAGCCTCTGTTTGATCATTTATTCATAAGTAAAAAGGAAGCGAAGGAGCAAGGTGCTTATCACTTAAGTCGTAAATGATTTAATTACCGTTTATGGAATCGTAAACAGCGCATACAATAAAGAGCCCTGGATTGAGGTATATGTGGTGAAGAGGGGATGGGAATGATTCGGGACTACGCGAGAAAAATAGGGTGATAGGGGGATGGGGAGATCGGGAGAAAACAGAAGTTCAGAGTCTGAAGGATTGATGGTGAGTCGAAAAGTTGACCCGACTGAGAACAGAAGCATATAATGCATTTGAGGTGGCTGTATTGAATTCAATCAAATTTCAATGTGTTTAGGAGTATTGGAAATGCTTGACTTCATCTTTATCGCGTTGGTTTTGGTTTTTTTTGGATTGTCATTCTGGTATGTCCGTGTCTGTGATCGATTGTGACAGGGGGTAGAACGTGAATTGGGAATATATCATCAGCGGGATCATTGGTCTGGGGTTGCTTGTCTACTTGACTTACGCGCTGCTCAGGCCGGAGAAGTTTTGAAACTGTTCCTTATGGAGAAAATAAGATGACGCTTAACGGATTTTTGCAGCTTGGGATTTACTTTCTGGTTTTGCTTGCCCTAACCAAGCCACTCGGGATCTACATGGCCAGGATATTTTCTGGAGAAAAGACGTTCCTGGGGAGGGTGCTCGGTCCTTTAGAGCGATTGATTTATCGGATATGCCGCATCGACGAGCACGAGGAGCAACACTGGACAACTTACACTGCAGCCATGCTGATGTTCAGCTTGGTAGGTTTGCTTGTCCTTTATGGGCTTCAGAGGCTTCAATACTATCTGCCGCTCAACCCCCAAGGGTTCTCTGGCGTGGCGCCCGATCTGGCATTCAACACAGCCTCGAGTTTCACTACCAATACGAATTGGCAGGCCTACTCGGGTGAGTCCACGATGAGCTATCTGGTTCAGATGGCAGGGCTAGCCTTTCACAATTTCGTATCCGCGGCCACCGGCATCGCACTCGCGATCGCTTTCATTCGGGGCATTGCACGGCGTGAAACAAAGACCCTTGGCAATTTCTGGGTTGATCTCACCCGCACAACGCTTTATGTGTTGCTTCCGTTTTGTATTATTGGGGCACTTCTACTGGTTTCTCAAGGAGTGGTCCAGAACTTCAGCCCATACACAAAAGCCACACTCGTCGAGCCGCAGCAAGTGGAAAAGACAGATGATCGTGGCCAAAAGACTGTTGAAACCGTGACGGTTCAGACAATCGCTCAAGGCCCTGTTGCATCACAAGAGATCATCAAGGAATTAGGCACGAACGGTGGAGGCTTCTTCAATGCCAACTCTGCCCACCCCTTTGAGAACCCGACACCGTTTTCGAATTTCCTGGAGATGATTGCCATCTTTGCCATTTCATCGGGTTTAACGTATACGCTTGGCCGGATGACCGGCAATCAGAAGCATGGCTGGGCCGTCTTTTCTGCCATGGCGATCCTTTTCCTGGCGGGCTTTTTCACCGCCTATTACTTCGAGGCTCGCGGTAATCCGATCTTTAACCAACACGGAGTGACGCAAGCGGCAACCGAAACGGATGGTTCACAGCAGGCCGGCGGCAACATGGAAGGGAAAGAGGTTCGCTTCGGCATCGTGAATTCAGCGCTGTTTGCAACCATCACGACCGACGCCTCATGCGGGGCGGTCAACTCCATGCACGATTCATTTACCCCGTTGGGAGGGATGATACCGCTACTGAACATCATGCTTGGTGAGATTATTTTCGGCGGTGTTGGCGCAGGAATGTATGGCATGCTGGTGATGATTGTGCTGACGGTCTTTATTGCGGGGCTTATGGTCGGAAGGACCCCGGAGTACCTGGGCAAGAAGATCGAAGCGAAGGATGTGAAGATGGCCATGCTTTATGTTCTTGTCTTTGCCTTTTCGATTTTGGTTTTTTCGGCCTGGTCAAGCGTTGCGGGCTACGGGGCATCGAAAGTCAACAACGCTGGACCTCATGGGCTCTCGGAGATCGTTTACGCCTTCGTCTCGGGCACAGGCAATAATGGGTCGGCTTTTGCAGGGCTCAATGCAAACACCCTCTGGTATAACACCACGATAGGACTCGCAATGCTGATCGGGCGATTTCTGATGATCATTCCGATGATGGCCATCGCGGGCAATCTGGCGACCAAAAAGATCGTTCCCCCTTCAGCGGGCACGTTCCCAGTTCATACGCCCCTGTTTGTGGTGTTGCTGATCGGCGTCATCCTGATCGTTGGGGCGCTCACTTTTTTCCCGATGCTTTCCCTTGGCCCGATCGTAGAACATTTTTTGATGGAGCTGGGAATAGTGTTTTGATTTAGAGAATCTGCGCCCTCACCCTAATCCCTCTCCCCGACGGGGAGAGGGGAGGGTGAGGGAGACGCCTATAATACGAGGACGATATGGCAAGAAAAACACAGAAGAGACCTCTCTTCGATCCGCCCATAGTGAAGCGGGCCATTAAGGATGCGATCAGAAAGTTGGCCCCACGGCAGGTTGCGCGCAATCCGGTGATGTTCGTCGTTGAGATCGGCAGTATCCTTACGACGTTGCTTATTCTTCGGGACATTGTCGTTGGCAATACCGGCAACTTGCTTTTCACCGTGCAGGTGACCTTGTGGCTTTGGTTCACCGTGCTTTTTGCCAATTTCGCGGAAGCCATGGCCGAAGGTCGTGGAAAAGCGCAGGCGGATACGCTTCGCAAGGCGAAGACTGAAACTGTGGCGAATCTCATCATTGCGAGTATTGGGGGGAGATATCGGTAAGGGGATAGAGCAGGTTAAGACCGAACTCATCCCTGCGTCAAAATTGCGGAAGGGCGACGTCGTGTTAGTTCGTGCGGGAGAAATTATTCCCGGCGATGGAGAGGTCATTGAAGGCGTTGCATCGGTAGATGAATCGGCCATCACCGGCGAAAGCGCCCCTGTCATTCGCGAAGCAGGGGGAGACCGCTCGGCGGTCACGGGCGGAACAACAGTGATTTCAGATTGGATCAAGGTGCGGATCCGATCGAATCCCGGGGACACCTTCCTGGATCGTATGATCGCACTGGTCGAGGGTGCAGAACGGCAGAAGACACCGAACGAGATCGCACTCAATATATTGCTGGCCGGTCTCACGATCATCTTTGTCCTGGCAGTCGCAACACTGCTTCCGTATGCCATTTACAGCGTTCGGGCCTCAAATGCGGCAGGTAGTTTCGTTCGGGCCGCGCCGCCTTCGATTACGGTGCTGGTGGCATTGCTTGTCTGCTTGATCCCGACCACAATCGGTGGGCTGCTTTCGGCCATCGGCATCGCAGGGATGGATCGACTGATTCAACACAACGTGCTCGCCATGTCAGGCCGGGCAGTTGAGGCGGCAGGCGACGTAAACACCTTGCTTCTGGATAAGACGGGTACGATTACCCTTGGCAACCGGCAGGCCACCGAATTCATTCCCCTTCCTGGAGTGACAGAGGAGGAAATGGCTGACGCCACACAACTGTCAAGCCTGTCGGATGAAACCCCGGAAGGGCGCTCGATCGTGGTTTTGGCAAAGACAAAGTATGGACTGCGAGGACGGGATCTATCATCCCGAGAGGCGCAGTTCATCCCCTTCACTGCGCACACCCGGATGTCAGGAGTTGACATCGGTGGACGCTCGATCAGGAAAGGTGCCTCCGATGCCATCCTCTCTTTCGTCAGGTCTCACGGAGGAGCCGAGCCGCCTGAGCTGAGAGAAATTGTCGGGCGCATCTCGAAGTCCGGGGGGACACCTCTGGTTGTTGCTGATCGCAATCGCGTGCTTGGTGTTATCCACCTGAAGGACATCGTGAAGGGAGGGATGCGGGAACGGTTCGTTCAACTGAGAAAAATGGGAATAAAGACCATCATGATCACTGGGGATAATCCATTGACCGCAGCAGCCATTGCCGGTGAAGCGGGGGTTGATGATTTTCTTGCAGAGGCGAAGCCACAAGACAAAATGGATCTCATCCGTCGCGAACAGGCTCAGGGAAAGCTCGTGGCGATGACCGGCGATGGGACAAATGATGCTCCGGCTCTCGCTCAGGCTGATGTTGGCGTAGCGATGAACACAGGGACGATGGCGGCCAAAGAAGCGGGTAACATGGTCGATCTTGATTCAAATCCCACAAAGCTCATTGAGATCGTTGAGATTGGCAAGCAACTTCTGATGACACGAGGTGCACTCACGACGTTTTCCATTGCCAATGATGTATCCAAATACTTTGCCATCATCCCGGCCATGTTTTCAACATTATACATGGCGATGGGCGCGAAGAGCGGACCCCTTAGCGCGCTTAACATCATGCGGTTAGCCACACCGGAGTCGGCCATTTTGTCGGCGGTGATTTTCAATGCCCTGATCATTGTTGCATTGATTCCTCTGGCTTTACGGGGCATCAAATATCGCCCCTTGGGGGCGGCGGTGGTGCTCAGGCGCAACATGCTCATCTACGGATTTGGCGGCATTGTGATTCCCTTCATAGGAATTAAGATGATCGATGTCATTGTTACCTTGTTGGGCTTAGTGTGATGGGGGAAATCAAATGAATTTGTTCAAGCATATCTACCCGGCTGTTGCATTAACAATAGTACTCACGGTGCTTGTGGGAATCATTTACCCGTTCGTTATGACCGGGTTATCAGACTTACTCTTTAAGGAAAAAGCTCGGGGGAGTCTTATTGAAAAAGAAGGGAAGGTGGTCGGATCTCGTTTGATCGGGCAGCCTTTCAAAGGTGCAGGTTATTTCCACTCGAGGCCTTCTGCAGCCGGTTCCGGTTACGATGCGACCGCTTCGGGCGGCACGAATCTCGGGCCGACAAGTAAGCAGCTTTTTGAGGAGCAGGTGAGAGGGCGTTCAAAACAATTGCGCACTGAAAATCCCAATGCAGAAATCCCGATCGACCTGATCACTTCCTCCGGATCGGGACTTGACCCGCACATCAGCCCGGCAGCGGCTGATTTTCAGATTCCACGGGTTGCCCGCGAACGCCGAATGAGCGAAGACGAAGTGAAACAACTTGTACAAGAACACACCGAGGGAAGACAATTCGGCGTCTTGGGTGAGCCACGGGTCAATGTTCTCGAATTGAACCTGGCACTGGATGAGGCATCAAGGAAAAGCAAATAAACTGTGAGTGGGAAGTTGCGAGTCGTAAGTGGGAAACCCTTTACCTCTTGCGATTACCCCTCCGTGAAGTCATCGAGAATAGGGAAGGCGGTCTTAAAGATGGGAACGGAAAATAGTCTTAAAGATCATTCACGGCCGGATCCGGATGCCCTCTTAAAGGAAGTTCAGCGTGAGGAAGCAAAAAGGGGAAGGCTAAAGATATTTCTCGGCTATGCGCCTGGCGTGGGAAAAACGTATACCATGCTCAATGAAGCTCACGTATTGAAGAAGCGCGGCGAGGATGTGGTGGTGGGCATTGTAGAGACGCATGGCCGCTCTGAAACGGAGGCATTACTCAAAGGGCTGGAAGTCATTCCACGACGGCGTGTGGAATATCAAGGCATCGTCCTTGAAGAATTGGACCTCGATGCAATTCTTTCCCGGCGGCCTGCCGTGGTCCTGGTCGATGAACTTGCACACACCAATGCCCCGGGTAGCCGCCATCCCAAACGATATCGGGATGTTGAAGAATTGCTCGACAGCGGCATAGATGTTTATACAACGATGAATGTCCAGCACTTTGAAAGCCTCAACGACGTCGTCGAAAAGATCACGGGGATACGTATGCAAGAGACACTGCCCGATACTTTTCTGGATCGGGCGGACGAAGTTCAAGTCATCGATATCCCCTTAGAAGAACTCTTTGAGCGGCTGAAAGAGGGAAAAGTTTACATTCCCAGGCAGGCGGAACGGGCGATGCAGAACTTTTTCCAGCGAGGCAATCTCGTCGCCCTCCGCGAGCTGACGCTCACCCACGCCGCTCGCAAAATGGACACTGAACTTTTGAACTATATGAGGGCGAAGGCGATTTCCGGCCCCTGGCCGGCGGGCGAAAGATTGATGGTATGTATTGCCCCAAGTCCGTATGCAAAACAGCTTCTCCGCAAAGGATACACGCATCGCCAAAGATGCCCATGCGGAATGGTATGCTGTCTATGTCTCTACCCCCGCCCTGAAAGAGATGTCGGATAAGGATAAGGCTTACATCGCTGAGGCATTGAATCTTGCAGAGGAATTGGGGGCAAAAATTGTAACTCTTTCCGGAACAGACGTAGCAAATGAGATCCTTCGCTTTGCCCGTGAGTATAATATTAACCATATCGTGATCGGTAAGCCCCTCCATTCCATGCTATTGGGATTCTGGAAAGGCTCGCCCGCATCACGCCTTCTTCACACCCCGAGTGAATTTGAGCTGCATCTCATCACGCCAACGGTTGAGAAAAGAGAGATAGAGGTAAAACCCAAAGCCAGAACGACTTGCACTCCATCCCAAAGACTACCTCCTCACCATTCTGATGGTCGTCGGTGTCACCTTGTTGAACTTTTTCCTTCAAAGATTCGTTCAATCCCATGTCTCTGGTTTATATCTACCTGATTGCAACGATCGCCAGCGCTCTTCTCTTAGGTACCGGGCCTTCGTTGTTCTCTTCCATCATCAGCCTGCTTACCTTCGATTTTTTCTTTACCGAACCAAGATATAGCTTCAGCATGCATCATCCCCATGACATCATCAATGTCGTGGTCTTTTTCCTCACTTCCATTATCATTGGACAACTTGTGAAAATAACGAAACGCCAAAACCTTCTTCTGCAACTTCGTATCAGGCGGATTACCCTCATCGAAGAGATGAGTAAAGAATTTTTGATGCTTCCCCCAGTTGAACAATTTGTCGGGGGGCTTGTTCAGAATTCAAGCGAATGGAAAAATGTTTTAACACTTTTTCGTACAACGGTTCTTGATCACATCAGCCATATTGCGATCAAGTATCTCTCAAAGATCGTGGATGCACCGCTCTTTTGTCCTTTTCAGTGGCCAAGACGGGAGGCTGAAGGTTTGGGCTCGAAGTCACCCTGAAATTGATCTCACGACCAACGAGATGGCGGTTGCGGAGTGGACATACGCCCACGGCGAACCTGCGGGTGCGGGTACCCAAACGCTGCCAAACATTAGAGTCTTTTTCATACCGATGAAATCGCTTGAGGAGATTATCGGAGTGATCGGCATTGAGTATGATTTTAAGAATCTTCTGCTTGATCAACGCCGTCTTTTGGGAGTGGTATCCAATCTCTCGGCCCTTGCTGCGGCAAGATGGGTCAAAATATGGACTGTCAAATGACCCATTATTGTTCTTCCTTTTTAGACTCCTCGAGAAGAATTCCCCCTGCCTGTCTCCACTTTGCGGTGGTTGATCGATGGAGGTTCTGAATGGCGGGCTCGTAGGAGGGATCAAGCGAAAGGGCCGCCCGGTAGTTCTTCTGGGCTTCGGCTCTGTCCCCTTGGATCTCCATCAGAGCACCCAGAAGATTAAAGCCCTCTGGTCGTCCGGGATCGATAAAGACAGCCTGGCGCACATGTTCGAGGGCTGCATCAAAATGACGATCTCCTATGCATTTCTTTGCAAGCTCGAGGTGAGAGGCATAATCTGCGAGGTGATGCTCATCGAGCTTTTCTCTGTCCATCACTCGTAATACTAATTCCCGAATCTCTTCAGGATCGAATGGTTTCTGGAGGAAGTCTACCGCACCCAGTTTCATCGCTTCGACAGCCGATTCAACCGTCCCGTAGGCTGTGATCATGATGACACGGATATCGGGCCGGATCTCGCGAACTCGATGAAGGACTTCCATCCCATCCATTCCCGGCATTCGGATGTCCAAAAGGATTAAACCAAACTCCTTCTCTTTGAGCTTTGTTAAGGCCTCTTCTCCATTTGCTGCCGTATCGATCTCTGCGCCCAGGGTCTCCAGGGCTTGTGAAAGAGTCAGGCGAATGTTTTTTTCATCATCTACGATCAAAATGGGTTTGTTTATCATGGAGCACCTCTTTTAGGATTTTTCTACGATCGGGAGCGTGAAGGTAAAGGTACTTCCTTCTCCCGGGGTTGAATCTACCCATATCGTACCGCCATGAGCACGAATAATCTCTTTGCAGATGGTTAATCCGAGACCACTTCCTCCAAGGGCCTTGTCACTTTTGATCTGGACAAATTTGTCAAAGATCTTGGATTGAACTTCAAACGGAATCCCTGGCCCGTTGTCGATGACTGAGACATGAATGTAGGGGTCAATCCGCTCGGCAGAAAGGCGAATCTGTCCTCCGCTGTCAGTGTAACGCAGGGCGTTGGAGATCAGGTTGGTCAACACCCAGATGATCTTATTGGCATCTGCTTTGACGTTGGGGAGATGGGGGTGTAAATCCAAAGTCACGTTGACTCCTTTTGCATCGATTTGGTTTTTTAAAACACCCATTGCGTTCTGGCAGAGGCTATGAACAGAAATGTTTTCAAACTCCATCGCCATCTTTCCTGCTTCAATTTTCGAAAGATCCAGTAAGTTGTTCACAAGGTTTTTAAGCCTTTGCAGGTCCTCATGCGCGGCCAGGAGAAGCTGCTGCTCTTTCCCGTCGAGTTTCTCCATGGTTTTTTCGAGAAGGAGCTTGATGCTCATGCCGATGCTTGTTAAGGGGGTTCGCAATTCATGCGAGGCAATCATGACAAATTCGCTTTTCAGGCGGTCCAATTCGGTCAGGCGGGTCACATCACGCAAAAGCAATACAACGCCTAATAAAGACCCAGGCTTTCCATGCACCGGGGTAATCGAAAATTGGTAGTGCCGTTGTTTCTCTCCTTCTTGTATCGTGAAAATCGTCTTCCTCTCTTCAATGGAAGGAGGCTGGCCCGTTTCAACAGACTGCTTCACATAACTGAACAACATTTCACTCTTGACCACCTCAAGAAAATGCTTGTTCTGTATCTGATCATATTCAATGTGAAGTGCTTTTGCCGCTGTTGGATTTATCCCGGTCACCTTGAGTTCCCTGTCGACGACCACAATCCCGTCATCGATACTTCGAATAATCGCATCACTCTTTCGTTTCTCTGCCAAGATTTGATCGATGTTCAGGTCGTGATAGGCTTTCAACTTTTTGGCCATTTCATTAAAGTCGGATGTTAAATCGCCCAATTCGTCAGAGGATTGGATTGAAATTTCCACGTCATAATTTCCCTCGGAAATCTTTTGCGTCGCTTCCATCATGCGCCGAACCGGCTTGACGAGGAGATTTGAAAGCAGAAGGCTGAATCCGAGTCCGATCCCCACGGCCGCGCTGCCGATAATGACCACGGACCAGATCGCTCTCTTTGCAACCCGGCGAGCCCGTTCACTGGCCTTAAACATCGTTTCCTGGTTGATCTCACGGAGACGAATACACGCATCCCGGACAGAAATAAACGAGGGGAGTATGGTTTCGTGATAAAAAGCTGCACTTTTCTGCAAATTGGACTTGGAGACAGGCGGAAGTCCGGAGATATGATGCAGATAGGCCGAGTATTCTTTTTCAATGGTACTGACAATTCTTTCCTCCCCTTCGACGGTAATATTATCCTTTGCCCGGGCCAACCATTGGAAAAAGAGGCTCTCATTCTCGCGAAACTGTCTCCAGCCTTGCTCCTCGTAGCCAAGAAACGAGAAGCAATGTTGCACTGTCCTGTCGCTCGATGGCATAGACCATATTTTCAGCGGCAAGAATGCTTTTATAGTTTTCTCTCAAAATAGCATCGCTCGCCTCACCCAGGTCGAGCAGATGGACCAGGGCCCAGACAAAGACCACGATCATCAAAGCCAGGGCGATGCCGTATCCAATGAAGATTTTTTTGCGAAGCGATCGAATCATACCGATTGATCCCTTATTCCTTCGTGGATGTTTGTTGATAGAAATCATCATATAATTTTCTCAGAAAAAGACAAGCCTTTGTTTGGAGGATCAATTCTTCCACCGAGGCGATCGGGGTAATAAGAAATCCTTGACATTCATAAAATAGTTTGCTAATTTTTTTCCAAAAAGAGTGTTTCTCGGGTCCAGAAGTATATTAAATATTTCTGGAGGTTAAGAAACTGGATAGTCGGGCCGCTATCCGAAGATAAAACTTCGGGTAGCGGCTTTTTTTTGGGATGAAGACTCAGATGAAATCCAAAAAGTCTGGACGAAATTATTGGTAACTGTAAACACAAACTTAATGGCCCCGGTAAACCTACCTGATCGGAACAGAGGTTGATTCCATTAATGAGGTATGGGCTTTCTTCAGGTCTTCAAACCAAAGGAGGATCGAGTAAGCGAAAGCAGAAGTTGCGGTGAGCCTTAGAGAAAGGAGGAGGCAATGGAGGAAGGAACCCAGAAGAAAATGGTACCTGACATCAAAGATCAAGGAAAGAGAAAGCGAAAATGGGGGAGCCGTATTTATAATTTCTTGGCGAGTGGAGGGATTATCCTCGTCTTAGTAGGTGGTTTTATAATTGCCGTCATTATCATCAGCAAACTATCTTAGTCGATCTTATTTACAACTATTGGAATCGGATTGTTCGTATTGCTGAGGTTCATACTTTTCGAATAGGGAGCGGAAGGGAAGGAAAGCTTCTGGAAAGGTGAGATCATAGGGAAAACTGTAGCAGGCTAACGTAACTCTAACAACAAGCGCTCAGGAAATTGAAGGAGGCTGTTCAGAAGATATCACTTCCTTATCTCGGGACTAATCCCGAATTCTATGGAAACCCTCCTCCCTGTGATGACATTCAGAGAAGAGGGTCGTAAAGGGAGAAACGATGGACGCGGTAGAGCGACTGAAGGACATGGTTGAAGATACAGGCGACGTGAATTCAGTCTATGGTGGGTTTGAGATCAGGATTGTAAAACCAACTTTGTTCCCATGGTATAAGGTATTTAATCAATTAATCGAAATCGGCCAGGAAGTTTGGATTAGTAAGATAGAAGGTAAAATGAGTATCATTTCTAAGCCGAAGGTCCAGTAGATAAAGGAAAAGTTAATAATGCGTAAAGGGATTCTTTACCTTCTGATCATTCTGTGTGTGAGTGCTCTTTCTTACTTTGCCGGCTTCTCGAGGATCCAAGTTTTATCGATTTCCATCTTCTTCATGGTCATCTTTGGAACGATCCTCTTCTGGCAATTTCGGCTCCCCTTTGCCCTGTTAGGCATTTCTTTGCTAATTGCCTTTGGCCTTCTTGATATCCAACATCTTATTGAATTTGCCGGACTGGATATCATCCTCTTTCTTGTGGGGATGATGATTTTGGTGGGATATCTGGAGGAGAACCACTTCTTCGAATCACTGGTGAATGCCCTTATTCGATATATTGGCCCGAGGCCTTTTTTTCTTGTGGCGACCCTTATGATTGTCGGCGCAATTTCTGCCGCATTAGTCGATGAGGTCACCTCTATCCTCTTTATGACGGCCACGATGATCCATCTGACTTCCCGGTTCGGTGTCAATCCGATTCCCTTTGTGATCATCCAGGTCTTTGCCACGAATATCGGATCAAGTGCCACAGTAGTTGGCAACCCCATCGGGGTCATGATTGCGATGAGGGCGGGCCTGACCTTTCAGGATTTTCTCCGCTGGGCATCTCCTATCTCATTGTGTGCGCTATTGGTAACGATCCCGCTTTCCCTTCTTTACTACTCAAAAGAAATTCGGGATTTGAAACAAAAAATGACGGGAAAATATTTGGAAAAAGAGGATATTCCTTCGAAACAGAATTATCGGCAACAGGCCATCTGCTTGATTCTTTTTATCGGAACAATAGCAGGACTGGTCCTTCATGCATCTTTAGAAAAGGCATTCGGATTACAGAAGAATGCTCTCCTGATCGGGACTGCGCTATTGTCTGCCGGGATCAGCCTTCTTCTCGAAAGGGGCCGGGCCAGAGAGTTAATGGAAAGAAGAGTAGACTGGTGGACTCTGACCTTCTTCATGATGCTTTTTGCTTCGGTAGGGACTCTTAAATATGTTGGGACCACAGAGGTTATTGCTAAATCTCTTATTTCATGGGTGGGGGGAAATCCAAAGGTGCTCTACCTCGTCCTCACCTGGACGATCGGTATTCTGACGGGGTTTATGGATAATGTCTTGGCCGTGGCTACCTTCATTCCCATTGTCCAGGACGTCGCAAGGACAGGAATTGACGTTACACCCATTTGGTGGGGAATTCTCTTTGGCGGGACGCTTTTTGGCAACTTAACCATGATTGGGAGCACGGCCAACATTGTAGCCATTGGGATCATCGAGCGCCAAAAAATCGGTCATATCACTTTTGGACAATGGATCAAGCCTGGGGCGATTGTTTCGGTGATAACCTTGGGCATCGCCACCTTGATCCTCTACCTTCAGTTTTATAGCTGAAAGGAAAGAAAAAAAGATTCATATGGAGCTATAGGCAGGAAGGACAATGAAGTTGCAAAAAAGGAGGTGTTGGTATGGATGAAGATGAAAAGATAAGAGAGGCTCAAGAAATATTAGACTGGGCGATAATGCGTTTAAATGGAAGTATTAAGTGTAAAGTGATTGATTACAAGTATAGAAACTATCGGGTTCAATTTTTTACAAAGGATAATAAATTAATCATGCCGGTTGAAATTACTGAAGAGGAGATTAAAGAAAGTAACCCCAAGGAGAATATTATTCCCGATAAGGTGAAAACTTTATTAAGAAACCTAGAGAATTATTAATAAATCGTTTTGAGTTGTCCCAAATATTTTATCCGTCCTAGCACTTCTATGGAAGGTAACCTATGGAGGCTTTGCAGAGTAACGGAGCATGTAAGTTCTCGTTCTTCACACTCACACAAAAAATTGGGTTTCCCCTCTCTTTCGATTGGCATTTGTATCGCTACAAAGGAGGTGATGGAGATGGAAGAAAAGAATGAAGCCAGTGCTTCGATTTGGGTTTGGGTGGTAATCATTGCCATAGCAGCAGCATTGGTGGCAGGGTTCGTAATGTTCTTGAGGCCGTAAGACTTGATGCCGAGAATGAACCTCGGTAGTAGTCCTTTGATTTTGCCATTTGTGGGACGTATAAGATGCCTCTTTTTAGAGAAGAAGGTAATTGCCCCTTCCCCTTCGACGGGAGAGGGTAGCTGAATCCGGTATATCCAAAGAAGTAGAATTGTAGTCTTCAAAAAGAAAAACCGACATTCCATTGTTAAAGAGCGAGGCAGAGTGAGAGATGATCCTGCCTTTTTTATGCGCACTTCGAACCATTCATTGTTCCCTTTGGGCGCTATTTTGGAGTGAACATTAGTGCCAACCAAACAGATCATTTATCTTGTTAAAACCATCCTATAATTCCTACGAAAAAAGACAAACCGTTGTTTCGAGGGTCATTTCTTGAGCCGAGACGACCCGTCATCAGAATGGTGTTTGATTTTTAAGAAATTTCATGTAATATGATAAAACCTAATTTGGTTTAACTGGAGCCGACAATGACAACACAACAGTGGATTGCTTTAGGAATTTTCGTTCTCTCTTACGGGTTGATCATTTCCGAGAAAATCAGCCGAACGATTGCTTCGATCTTTGGATCTGTTCTTGCGTTCATCTTCATTTTGACTCCCCAGGATCTCCTCCATTATGAAAACTGGGAGACCCTCCTTTTTGTCTTTGGAATGATGACGGTCATCGAAACGATGAGCGAGTCTGGTTTCTTTCGGTGGTTGGGTCTTCACAGTGCCAAATGGGTCAAACTCGATCCCTTAAAGCTCTTCATCCTCTTTCCATTTATCGCTGCCTTTCTTTCTGCCTTTGTGGATAGCATTACCGTGATGCTTTTCATGGCCACTCTAACCGTTGAGGTGTCAAAAATCATCGGGATCAACCCCCTCCCTTTTATTCTTGCAGAAATCTGTGCTGCCAATATCGGGGGTGCTTCCACCATGGTGGGTGACCCTCCCAACGTCATTCTGGGAACGTATTTTGGCCTTTCCTTTATGGACTTTGTCAGAAACACAGGTTTGATCGCCTGGATTGGCTTTTTCGTCAACACCCTCTTTTTTGTCTGGTTTTATAAGCACGAGATCTTTTCAGCACGCAGTCGGCTTCGTCAAGACCCTCAGTGGCTTGAACAGCAGGTCAATGCCTTAAACCCGAGAGAAGCGATTAAGGACAAACGGCTCTTCATCGTCGGCTTAATTGCCTTTTTTTATGTTGTGATTGTCTTGGTCACCCATCATCTCACCCATCTTTCGGTGGCTACCTGTGCCATGACCGGAGCGTTGATCGCCATGCTTCTCGGAGGTTACAAGATGAGCAAGGTTTTGATGAATATTGATTACCCTACGATCATTTTCTTTGCAGGGCTTTTTATCATTGTGGGCGCCATGGAACATGTGGGTCTTCTTAAAATGGCCGCGACAGTCGTCAAAGAGGCATCTGGAGGGAATCTTTTCATCGCCCTGTCGATCATCCTTTGGATCAGTGCCTTTGGGTCTTCGATCGTTGATAATGTACCTTTTGCGGCAACGATGGCGCCCATCCTCAAGCATATGAGCGAGACCTTTGGCTTTCCGCTTCTGCCCTTGGTTTGGTCTACTGCCTTAGGAACCGATATTGGTGGAAATGGAACTCCCATTGGTGCTTCAGCGAATGTGGTGGCTGTGGCGACCTATGAACGGATGACGGACAAGAAGATCGGTTGGGGGTACTATTGCAAAGCATGTTATCCTGCAATGATCGTGGTCGTCGCTGTCTGTAATTTCCTGCTCTATCTTTTCTACATATAAGGTTGTCCATGATTGACAGAAGGTGGAATATTAAGTAAAGTCCTTCCTGATCTTAAAAAGGGGCCTCAGAGTATCTCTATTGATGAGAATTCATATAAGAGTTAAAAACTTCTTTTCAAAACACCTCCCCCCTACAAGAATCTTCGTCCTCAGTTTCGCTGGAGTGATCCTGACAGGGGCCATTCTCCTTTGGTTTCCCTTTTCAGCGACAAAGGAGCATCTCCGTTTCGTAGACGCTCTCTTCTCTTCCACCTCTGCCGTCTGTGTGACGGGTTTGGTTGTGATTGACATCGGAAAAGATTTGAGCACCTTGGGCCAAGTGATCACAATTTTTCTCTTTCAGATCGGGGGATTGGGAATCATCACTTTTTCAACGGTTTTTTTCGTCTTAATGGGTCGTGGGCTCTCTTTCAAGGGAAGAGAGATTGTGCAATCGACCTTTCTTCATACACCTCGAAGGGATTTCATCGTGATTGCCAAGATGGTCCTCTGGTTTACGTTCGTGACCGAAGCCCTCGGAACCCTCTTTCTCTTCATACGGTTTTCCATGGATTTTCCACCTGGGACGGCCCTTTATCATGCTGTCTATAACGCGATTTCTGCCTTTCAATAACTGCGGGTACTCTCTCTTTTCTGACAATCTCATGGGGTATCAGGGGGATCTCATTGTCAATCTGACGATTATGGGCTTGATCGTTCATGGGGGGATCGGTTTTATCGTGCAGTACGAAGTGCTTTCCTGGTTCAAGGGGGTACAAAAAAGACTATCTGTTCATGCGAAAATCGTGCTCATCAGCACCACCCTCCTCATTCTCTCCGGGGCTTTTTTATTTTATCTGTTTGAAAGAAACCACATCATTAAGGACGCTCCAGTCCTGACCAAGATTCTGGCTTCTTTCTTCCAGTCGGTCACTCCCCGGACAGCCGGATTCAATACAGTAGATATAGGACTGCTGACCAATGCGACCATCCTCCTGATGATGGTCCTCATGTTCATCGGAGCCTCTCCAGGCTCAACGGGTGGGGGTGTCAAAACAACCAGTGCCGCTCTTCTTGTCATGCTCATGTGGAACCGGTTAAAGGGAAATCTCGATTTGAATATCTTCAACCGAACCATTCCAAGAGAGATCGTCAGCCGATCTATTTCGATCATTTTCGCGTCAGCTTTTTCAATCGCTATCATTACCTCTGTTCTTTTGATCGCCGGAGGAGGAAATCTTCCACCCCTGGAGAGCCGTCACCATTTTGTAGAATACCTTTTTGATACGGTTTCGGCCTTCGGGACGGTGGGGCTTTCGATGGGGGTGACTCCAAAGCTCAATGATCTTCAGAAATACGCGCTCATTTTAATGATGTTCGTGGGAAGGGTAGGGCCCTTGACACTCGCCTTCTCTCTTTCCCGGGATACCGGAGGAAAAAGTTTGACCTATGCAGAGGAAGGGGTCATGGTGGGATAGTTAGGATAAGAGTAGGCAGGAGGCAGTAAGCAGAAAGCAGTATGCAGAAAGCGGTAGGCAGTAGGCAAAAGAGAATAACTGCTTTAGGTAAAACGGAGGGAGTTTGATGAAACGAGTGGTGGTGATCGGATTGGGGATCTTTGGATTTAATATTGCAAAAGATCTTTATGAAAATGGGTTTGAAGTGGTTGCCATTGACAAGAATAAAGAGGTCATTCAGAAAATCAGAGATTTCTCCACGAAGGCCGTCCTTGCCGACGGCACAGACAAAGAGGTTATCGAATCCATCGGAATCCAGGAGGACGATGTGGTGATTATTTCTTTTGGCGAGGACCTGGCTGCCAGTACACTGATTACCCTCCATCTCAAAGAGATGAAAGTAAAGCATATCATTGTGAAGGCGCCCAATGAAGACCACAAGCATGTTTTGGAAAAGGTGGGAGCTACAGAGGTGATTATCCCTGAGAGGGAGATGGCAGACAAGGTGGCCAAGAGTCTGATCTCCCCCAATGTCCTTGATTACATCCCTCTTTCCGATGAATATACCATCTGTGAAATAGTACCCCCTCCGAGCTTTATGGGAAAATCGATTGCGGAGCTTCACCTGAGGAGCAAATACCATATCGAAGTCATTGCGGTGAGGGAAATGCTGCCGGAACGTCTGACGATGGTACCCCGTGCTGATTTTGTGATCAAGGACAGTGATATCTTGGTGGTGATCGGTAAAGAAGGAGAGATACAAAAGATCAAATAAGATTCATTATTTCATCTCCCCGTCACCCATTCACCTTGCCAGTTTTGTTGCTGGTTTTCCCTGGAATGACCCAGGTCACCTTCCCTTTCTACTTTCCCTCTCTGATCTGATTCTTGGTTTTAGTCCGTTTCTTTCTAAGAACCTCCTCTCAACTTAGAAGAGTCCGTCTCGTTGAAAATCTCATCGCTGAGCCCTGAATTCACTCTGTAATTCGAATAGGTGATGTCGACCCGGCCGGTGACCCGCTTTGCGGGCTGAGCAGACGGACCGAAGTCCTTTATCTCCCTGGATTCACTAAATGGAACGTCGAGGTGGAGTTCAATGCGTGTCGGGAGGTCGAAATCGCTGAAATGACCGTATTCAATCAAGGCTTTCACTTCCCTTCCGTCGAAGGAGGATGTATTCATCTCTCTGATCAGGTTGCGATCCGTGTCAACGGTCAAAATGAAATCCTGAGGAGCATTGGGTTTCCTTTTTTTGGGCGTAAGCTTCAGTTTTACTGCATTGCTGCCTTCGTAGGTTAAGCGTTCCAGAAATTTGACTTCGAAATCTTCTTTGTTGAACATCAAGGGATTGAAGGTTCCGCCTTCTTTCGGAAGGAAAAAGATTCTCTTCGATTCAATTTTCATTCTGTCGGGAGGTTTGCAATAGAGTTTTGCTTGCATGTCGGGCGCCTTGAACCCTTCCACGTCAAAATGGACGTTGACGTCAACGGTGTAATCCTTCAGGCCGGAATATTTTTTCTGCAGAGCATCCAGGGACCGGGCAGCCTCCTCTTGGGCCTGAAGGAGCCCGGGCGAAAGGAGGAAGGGGACCCAGAGCAGCCATAACAAAATTTTCTTCAAGTCTTGATATCCTTTCTTGCATAGGCTCCGAAAGCGATGAAAAACAAGCCGAGGCTATGGAGGCCCAGGATCGTTGCCGACTTGGCGATCTCCTGCCAAGGGATCGGGTCATCGAGGAATCGCTGCCAGAAGACCATGTACGTTGTGAAAAGGTACGGTTTGAGAGCACTGAAAAAATCAAATGGGAAATTTCCGATCACCAGAAAGACGATGACCACGGCCATCGTGCCGACGATCGGGCCGATGGAATTTTCGACAAGGGTCGAGAGAAGAAATGCAATCGAGGCCACCGCCGTCATGGACCAGATGGCAGCCATGAAGGCAAAGAACATTCGAGCGGGGATTTCGACTTCGGGGATGAAGACGATGCCAAACTTGCCGTAATGATGTATGATCAAGTCGCCGCTCCCGAATAGTGCGAGCCCCGGTAAGACGCACATGAGGCCAAGGAAGATGACCAAGCCGGTCGTGTAAAAAAGCGTCGTCACGTATTTGGCGGCAATGATCCTGTACCTCGACGGGGGCCGTATCAAAAGAAACCTCACGGTCCCGGAGGTGGCCTCGCCCGAGACGATGTCTCCGGCGACGAGTGCGATGAGGAAGGGGATGTGGAAGTGGAGGCTGTTCATGATGAAGGAGGTGACGAACCACCCGTTTAAGACATTTCCGAAGATGAGAAAATCTTTCTGCGCGAATCTCATCATGCGATTCACGATCTCGACTGCGCTCAGTTTCATCACGACTTCTGTCAAAAGGACAATCAAGGCGATGAAGCCGAAACCGATGTATGTACGCCATCGGCTGAAGGTCTTGTATATTTCAAGCCAGAAGAGCTTCATATCTCGGATGTCCCTTCGGTGATCTTCAAAAAGAAATCCTCGAGCGTTCGATGAGGGTAAAAAGAAGTAACGTCGATCCCATGGGTCACCAAAACCCTGTTCAACTCGGAAGCGTGTCCGGGGCTCACATGCACCTCGATCTTGCTGTTCTCGGCGGAGACGACTTCCGCCCAGGGAAGATCGCCGATGAGTTTGACCGCTGCGTCCAGGGGGGAGGCTTGGATGGAGTATTCCGTTGCCTCTCTCTCCAGCAGTTTCGAGACATCCCCTTGGACCATAAGCTCGCCGTGGTTGATCACGGCCATTCTTGTGGCCACCAGCTCAACCTCAGAAAGGAGGTGTGAAGAAAGGAAGATGGTCATTTCCCTTTCCATGGAGAGTTTCTTAATCAATTCTCTGACTTCCTTCATCCCCTGCGGGTCAAGCCCCGATGTCGGCTCGTCAAGGATGATCAGCTCCGGCTTGGTCAAAAGGGCCTGAGCAATTCCGAGTCTTTGCTTCATCCCGTGTGAAAAAGTCTTGACTTTTTCGAAAGCGCGCGACTTCAACCCGACCGCATCCAGCGCTTCCATGATCTCATCCCTTCGAATGCTGCGGGTCATCGAGCCAAGGATCTCGAGATTCTTGTAGGCCGAAAGGTAAAGATAGAAATCGGGTTTCTCCACAATTCCGCACACACGAGAGAGAACGGAACTCCGTTTTTTATGAAGATCCTTCCCAAAAATTTCGATCGAGCCTGAGGTCGGCCTAAGGAGGGTGAGGATCATCCGAATGGTCGTACTTTTCCCCGCCCCATTTGGACCGAGAAAGCCAAAGACATCGCCTCGGTGAACTTCGAGGTTGAGATCCTTGACAGCCAAGCGTCTTCCCAACCTTTTGCTCAAGCCATTGGTTTTTAGAACGACTTCCTTGCGAGAAGATTCTTCCATGACGTGAACCCCAAGGACTTCTTACCCTCTTTCTCTCGGGATCGACCTACGGTTTATCCGGGAATCAAGAGGATCGATATCCTGCTTGCCGAGTTCATCTTGTAGCATATTCAATCAATGGTTACAATGGGTCCTCCCCGGGCTACTTCCTTGCGTGTTTTCCCGGAGATGACTAAGGTAATCTCTCCCTTTATCGTTCTCCCTGTGACCTGGCTCTGGATTTCGCTCACCCTGCCACGAAGGACCTCTTCGTAAATTTTGGTTAACTCTCGGGCAAGCACCATCTCCCGGTCCCCCAGAATATCAAGAATGTCCTTTAACGTTTCGATAATGCGATGAGGAGATTCATAAAAAATGATGGTTTCTCTCACTTCCTCCAACTGTTCGAGCAGTCCCCTCCTCTTCTTTGATTTATGGGGTAAGAAGCCTTTAAAGAAAAAGGCGTCCGTTGGAAGGCCGGAGATGCTGAGGGCAGCGATCGCTGCAGAAGGGCCGGGGATAGGGACAACAGGAATTTGGTTTTCAATGACCAGTTGGATAAGGCGGAATCCGGGGTCTGAGATGCCGGGGGTTCCCGCATCTGAGACAAGGGCCACCCGGTCACCCTGCTTCAATCTGGAAAGAATGAGATCCCTTTTCCTTAGTTCATTTCCTTCAAAATAGCTGCTGAGCGGGGTTTGGATTCCAAAGTGTCTGAGGAGGAGGCCGGTATGGCGAGTGTCCTCTGCGGCGATTAAGTCAACTTCCTTTAGGATACGGAGGGCCCTCAAGGTGATGTCTTCTCGATTCCCAACGGGAGTGGAGACGATATAGAGCATGCCTTTTGTTGGATTGGGGGAAGGAGACGTCATAATTCACTAATATAATTAACTAATCGAAAAAGTACCATCTATTGAGGGAATGATCAAGAGGGAGAGGGTAAAAAAATTATTGACAAATCGTTTAAAAATCCTTAAAGATAGAGTCATCTCAAAAAGTTACCCGCCTACGCAGAACACCGGGCGTTTATTGATTAGGGTGTTTGCGAAACGGGGTATCCCCTGAAAGGTTCGCGCAGGAGGGTTTAGCTTCAGCGGGCTTCGTCTGGAGAAACGGTTGGAGCTAAAGCCTTAGCCATGGGGCCCTGCGAAAAAGGGATTTATGCCTGAAGAGGTTTCAGCGGATAAGAAGGCTCTTGATCTCAGCGGAGAGATGCCATCGATCGAGGGAGCGGAGACGGATGAGGAGATCCTCCTCTCTGGAGATTTAACCGGCGCCTTCATCAAGACGGTCAAGGCCTTTCGATTCTATCCCCCCGACAATCCAACCCTCAAAGGGCTCCGGGACCAACTTCTCAGAAAATTCCAATTTTTCCTGAATAAATATCAGTCCTTCGTGATTCAGATTGGGGAATACGATCTCTCCTATAAGGGCAAGGTCTTATATGAGAATCGGGATGCAAAGATAAGCCTTGCCTTTTCCTTGTATAAAGATGGGTTGAGAGAAATCCGGTTTAGGAAGAATTTGGAAGAGTGGGAAGTTCAGGGGATCATCGATATCCTCAAACAAAGTGAACAGATCAACCCATTAGAGGATGATATTGTCACGATGATGTGGGAAAGAGATTTCGTACACGTCAGCACTCTGGCGACGGATGAATTCTTGGAGGAGACACCGGTTATCCCCCCGGATCACTGTCGACCAATTTAGGAAAAGTCTGGTTCTCAAACCCCTTGCCCACCACGTGGACGTGAACCTTGGCGGGGAAGGTTCGGAAGAGGGAGTGAATTTGGAGGAAGTCCTTTCCAAAGTCACCGAAGAGCCCTCTCCCTTTGTTTCAGATCGAAGTGTCTGTTCCCTCACCCCGGGCGAAGCGGAAGGATTGAGAAAAGACGTCGAAGCCGAGGTGGACCCCATTTTTGCATTCAATATCACGGACATCCTTTTTGAGATTTTGGTTTTGGAAAAAGAACAGGAGTCCTATCAAGACGCGGTCCAAACCCTGATCAAAGTATTAGACGGCTTCTTAACTCTTGGCGAATTCGCCCGGGCGACCCATCTTTTGAAACGAGTTTATATCCTTCTCAAAACCGATGGCCTGCAGGATTGGCAGATTGAAAAAATCGGAGAAATCCTCCGGGAAGCTGGCGGGGAGGCACGGGTCGCAAGGCTCGGGAAGGTTCTGGACAAGGAAGACGTTCGTTTGGAAGAGGTGAATGCCTATCTTTCGCTTCTTCAAGAAAACTCCATCCAACCCTTAGTCAAACTGTTAGGGGAGCTGAAAAACTCAAAGGCGAGAAGGGTATTCTGTGATGCCCTCTCAGAAATCGGAAAGGACGCTATCGAACTGTTCATCCCCTTTATGGAGGATCGGCGGTGGTTTTTAGTTCGAAATATCGTTTATATCCTGGGCCGAATTGGAAAAGAAGAATCCCTTCCCTATATCCAAAAGGCATTCAACCACGAAGAGAATCGAGTGAGGAGAGAAGTCATACAGGCACTGGGACTCATCGGCGGCCAGAAGACCGTCGGATTTTTGGTGAGGGCGCTCACGGACAATGACGTCCGAATCCGCTGTATGGCCGCTATTAATTTAGGGAAGGCAGGCAAAAAAACAGGCCTTATCCCTCTCGTAGAAATCGTGCAATCGAAGGATTTTTATAAAAGAGAACCGGTGGAGATTAAGGCTTTCTTTAACGGGATCGGCATGGCGGGTTCCGATGAAGTGGTCCCGGTCCTGCAGGATCTCTTGGAACGAAAGAGTTGGTTCGGTCGAGGAAAGACCGATGAGACCCGAATCGGAGCCGCCCACGCCCTCGCCATGATCGGAACGCCCGATGCAAAAGCCATTTTGGAGGAAGGGATGAATTCAAAGGACGATACCCTCCGGGACGCGTGCACACAGGCCTTGAAGGGCCAATCCGCCTAAGGAGTGAACGGTCTGATGCCAGATGAAAAGCCCACCCTTGTCCATGAACGTCTTCCGATGAAATTGGGGACGGAATTCATTACAGCATTCTACCGACTGCTCAAGGGAACGACCCTCTATGATCGGAAGAGTGTCGTCATCGACCGTCTCACCCAGGAATGCCTTCAGGTGGTCAACGGCATCATCCAATGGGAAGGAAATCTTTTACTAAAAATTGTTCGGGATCATTTCTTATTCAATAATACCCCGATCATCGCGAGCCCCGACAAATATCTCATCTTTAGAGCTTTCTGGCAGGAGATGAGAAAGCGGAGGATCGGGGGGATGGAGTTTTCAGAAGCGGTGAGCGGAGAACATCTCAAAGCCCTGGCCTACCTCCTCTCAAATCTGGAGGAGAACAATGAGACCAATTCCCTTTCCGTCAAGAAGGAATTAGAACACCGAAACATTGAATCCATCGCAGTAGGAAAATTGGAGTTTTTTAAAGACGAGGATACCTCGGTCGATCCCGAGGGTCAGAAGAAATATTCGAAAGAAGTCTATTTTAAATCCATTGGCTTCGTCAAAGAAGTGGTGGAGAGCATTCATCAAGAAAAACCCCTCCCTATCCGAAAAGCCAAACGTCTGATGCAGAACGCCGTGAACGCCGTCCAGCAGGATGACTCCACGTTGTTAGGTTTGGCCAGCACTAAGAATTATGATGAATACATCTCCAATCATTCTGTGAACGTGGCGATCTACGCCATTGCTTTGGGCCAAAGGATTGGGATTCCTCAAAAGCACCTTTCCCATCTGGGCATGGCCGGTCTATTCCATGACATGGGAAAGACGAAGATTCCGGAGGAGATTCTTAGCAAAACAGGGAAATTGTCACCTGAAGAATGTTCGATCATGCAATCCCATCCCGTCGTCGGGACAGAGCTCATCATGAGGATGAAGGAATGGGGAGAGCTCTCCACCCGGATGATGGAAGGGGCTTTTGAGCACCATCTTCGGTACGATTTGACCGGATATCCGAAACTCACCCAAAAGAAAGCGATGACTCTCTTTGGCAGGATCGTCGCCACAGCGGATTTCTACGATGCCTTGGTGCGGCCGAGGGTCCATCATCGATTCCCTTATGTCTCCGACAAAATCGTGGGCATCATGCTGGAACGAAGCGGAAAAGACTTCGACCCTGCGATCGTCAAAGTTTTCATCAACATGATCGGGGTTTTCCCCCTCGGAACGTTGGCGCTGTTGAATACGAATGAGATGGGGATTGTCACCCAGGGTCAGGAGGATACGGAAGTGATCGATCGCCCCAAGGTCTGCCTCATTTATTATAGCGACGGAGAATATCGGAAAGGGAAGGTGGTGGACTTGATCGAGGCGGATGAGGTGTCGGGAGATTTCAAGAGGACCATCGTCAAGACCCTCGACCCGAATGCATATAATATCAACGTCGCCGAATTTTTCATCTGACAGGATGCTGAAAAAAGCCCCTGCCTACCGGCAGGCAGGCATCTACTTCGTTGCCCTCATCCTCGCCCAGTTAGATGATGAGGGCTACTTCTTAGAAGGAGGCACCTGAGACTGCGGTTCTTGTTAGGCGGGGAAATCAAGCAGGGTTTTATCTAACAGGGCAAGTCGTTGCGGCGTACATCTGAGTACGCCTCACTCCTCAGGATTTCGGGCGCCTCGCATCTAGGCATTTTTGAGCATCCTGAAAAGAATGATTTTTTCAACACCTTACTAAAATCAATTATGGAATTCAGGAATTTAGGAATTGCGAATTTTTCTAGATTCAAAATCCTGATCTTCCAATCTCCAATTCCTTAATCCCTCAATCCCTTCATTGCAGAATTCCTCAATCTCATTTGATTTTCTTTTTTTTCGATTCCTCCCATAATCGGTCCATTTCGACGAGGTCAGACTGGCGGAGAGATTTTCCCTCCTGGTGGAGGGATGCCTCAATGTAATGAAATCGAGATACAAATTTGTCTAAGGTTTTTTTCAATGCCTTCTCCGGATGGAGGTGCAGAAACCGCGAAACGTTTGCCAGTACAAAAAAGAGATCCCCGATTTCTTCATAAATCTTTCTTCTGTCTTGAAGAGCAAGGGCTTCTCTAAACTCCCTCATTTCTTCATCCAATTTTTTCAACACCCCTTCAATATTCGGCCAATCAAAACCCGCTCGGGAGGCTATTCGGGTCAGCTGGTAGGCCTGGGATCAGAGAGGAGGAATCTTTGCGTACCCCTTTTAGAATGGATCTCCATACTTTTTCAGGGTCCCTTCTCGTCAACCGACGGGTGACTTTTCCTTTCTTCTCTTTCTTCTTCATCTGGGCCTCCGAATTATTACGAATCAGACACGGACGTCAGACACAGTTTTTTGTGTGGGAAATAAACCCATACCGTGGCCACAGACATTCTTGAGCTCTTATCATTAATTTTTTGGTGTCTAGGCATCCCAATTCAATTTTCTTCTCTTCTGCCTAATGTCTAATGTCTGAATCACAGCTCCGAATCATCAAGAGATTGCTAAGTTCGTGTTTTTATGTTATTTTAATAACTTTAAAAATAATAGATTTTCAATCTTTATTCAATGAAGAGAAATTTTTCATAAAAAGTGACCCGTTCGATCGCGCTCAAGGCCTCGGCCCGTGACCCAAGCCGAACGCCCCGCCCATCAGGATGGTGGAAGAAGCGCCACTCCGGGTCAACTTTGAACAGGAAGGAAGGGCAATGGATTACCGTCACACATTAAATCTCCCGAAGACCGACTTTCCCATGAAGGCCAATTTGGCGAAGAGGGAACCGGATATGCTGAAGGCGTGGGAGGAAAAGGGGATTTACCACCGATTGAGCCAGAGGGCAAAGGGAAGGGTGAAATATATCCTTCACGATGGTCCTCCCTATGCCAACGGAAACATTCACATGGGTACGGCCCTGAATAAAATCCTCAAGGACTTCATCGTAAAATCGAAATCCATGGCAGGGTTTGATAGCTATTATGTTCCAGGATGGGACTGTCATGGTTTGCCGGTTGAACACGAAGTGGAAAAGAGCCTCGGCTCGAAAAAAGGAGAACTCTCCATCGTTGAAATCCGGAGGCGATGCCGGGAGTACGCAGCCAAATTTGTGGGAATTCAGAGGGAGGAATTCAAACGCCTTGGAGTCTTTGGCGAGTGGGAGAATCCCTATCTGACCATGAATTTTGAATACCAGGCGACGATTGTGAAAGAGTTCGGAAAGTTTCTTCTGAACGGCTCTGTTTACAAGGGAAAGAAGCCGGTCCACTGGTGCCCCACCTGTAAGACGGCGTTGGCTGAGGCAGAGGTAAAATACGAGGATCATCGTTCCCCCTCCATCTATGTGAAATTTAAAATGATCTCCGATATCGCGAAGGAGCTGCCAAGCCTCCAGGGAAAGCCCGTTTACGTCATCATCTGGACGACCACGCCCTGGACGATCCCGGCCAACCTGGCGATTGCACTGCATCCGGATTTTCCTTATGTGGCAGCGGATGTGGGTGGAGAGATCTATATCCTGGCAGAAGGCCTCTTAGAAGAAGTCATGAAGAAATTCGGAATCAAGAAATATGAAGTCCTGGAAAAATTTTCAGGGAAGCGATTAGAGGGGCTCAAAGCCCGGCATCCCTTCCTCGACCGGGATTCGCTCATCCTCCTCGCCCCTTATGTGACCCTGGATGCCGGTACAGGATGTGTCCACACCGCACCCGGCCACGGTCAAGAGGACTACGAAAGTGGAGTGCAATACGGCCTGGAGATCTACAGCCCGGTCGATGACGATGGCCGGTTTACCCAGGATGTCCTTTTCTTTGCGGGACAATTTGTTTTTGACGCCAATGATGCCGTGAACAAGAAGCTGGCTGAGGTCGGAGCGCTCCTTAAAGAGGAGTGGATGGTGCACTCTTATCCGCATTGCTGGCGAACCAACGACCCGATCATCTTTCGGGCCACAGAGCAATGGTTCATCTCGATGGATAAAATGGGATTGAGACGGAATGCCCTGAAGTCGATCAATGAAGTGACCTGGATTCCTCCCTGGGGAAGGGATCGAATCTACGGGATGATCGAAAACCGACCCGATTGGTGTGTCTCCAGGCAGAGGGCCTGGGGGATTCCGATCACCGTCTTTTACTGCACGGCCTGCAAACAACCTTTGGTCAACCAGGAAACCATTGATCATGTCGTTCGGCTTTTTGAGGAGAAGGGAGCGGACATCTGGTTTGAGGAAGGGGCGGATCATCTTCTGCCCGAGGGAACCCGCTGTCCTCAATGCGGGGGGAAGCATTTTACGAAGGAAATGGATATTCTGGATGTCTGGTTTGACTCGGGAGTCTCCTATGCAGCCGTCCTGGAGAAACGGAGGGAGCTTGAGTTTCCAGCGAGTCTCTACCTGGAGGGAAGTGATCAGCACCGGGGATGGTTTCACAGCTCCCTTCTCACTTCCGTCGGGACAAGGGGTTGTGCGCCTTATCGTTCCGTCCTGACCCACGGATTTGTCGTGGATGGAGAGGGTAAGAAGATGTCCAAGTCAGCAGGAAATGTGGTCGCCCCAGAGGAAGTCATCAATCGCTTGGGAGCCGATGTCCTGAGGCTCTGGGTCGCGGCAGAGGATTACAGAGACGATATTAAGATCTCCAACGAGATCCTGAAACGATTAGCCGATAGCTACTTTCGAATCCGAAACACCTTTCGCTTTCTTTTAGGGAATCTTTACGACTTTCATCCTGGGAAAGAACGGGTTCCCGATCGCGAGCTCCATGAGATGGACCGATGGGCGCTCCATCAGCTTCAGAAACTCATTGCCAGGGTCCGTGAGGCTTATGAGCATTTTGAATTCCACACCGTCTACCATGGCGTTCAGAATTTTTGTGCGGTGGAGATGAGTGCCCTCTATTTTGATATTCTGAAGGATCGGCTTTATACATTTTCGTCCGGTTCTCCAGGCCGGAAATCGGCTCAGACTGCCCTTTATGAGATTCTGAAAGCTTTAACCTGCCTTATGGCTCCTATTCTCTCTTTCACGGCAGAGGAGGTCTGGAAATTCCTTCCGGAAGAGCCCGGGAAGGCAGAAAGTGTTCATCTCGCTTCGTTTCCTGAAGTGAAAAGTGAATATCTGGACGATACCCTGAACGAACGCTGGGAGAGAATATGGGAAATCCGAGCCATGGTGACCAAAGTCCTGGAAGAGGCACGTAAAGAGAAGGTCATCGGACTCTCATTGGATGCACAGGTTCATCTCTATCTTCCCGAGAAGGTGTTTCCTTTTCTTGAATGTTATGAGAAGGATCTGAAGTCCATCTTTATTGTTTCGTCTGTTACCCTTCATCTGGCCAAAGATGAAAAAGAGGTGAGGGCGGAAGTATCCCCGGCAGAGGGTAAAAAGTGTGAACGATGCTGGAACTATGATGTCACCGTCGGGGCTCACAAGGAGCATGAGACCATCTGCCACAGGTGCGTCGAAGCGATCCAAGAATGAGCTGAAAGCTCAAAGCTCAAAGGTTCGGCTTTGAGTCTTGAGCGAGGGGTCGAGTGTATGAAGCGAAAATATTGGGTCCTTTTGGTTTTCTGTATCGGGATTCTCTTGCTGGATCAGTGGACCAAGTCCATGGTTGTACAGAAATTACCTCTCTATCAGAGGGTGGAAGTGATCCAGGGGTTTTTTAATCTCACCCATGTCAGGAACACAGGGGGTGCTTTTGGAATTTTCGGGGGGAAAAAGGAGGACTCGGTTCAATCCTCTTTGTGGTTGTGTCCTTGATTGCCATTGGAGCCATTGTCTTTCTCTTCCTTAAGATCAAAGAGAATGAGAAGACCCTCGCCCTCTCATTTTCTCTCATTCTGAGCGGCGCCGTAGGAAACCTCATCGACCGCCTTCGATATGGAGAAGTCGTTGATTTCCTTGACTTCCATCTTTCTACCACCATTGGCCTGCTTTCAATGTTGCAGACTCAGCCATCTGTATTGGTATCGGATTGATGGCCTTAGAATTGTTGAAAGGAGATCGGAAGAAGTAAAAAATTCTTCGTGAATCGTGAAATGAATTCCAATGGATTAAATTCCAAATTCATGACATCACAACTTAGATATTTTGGTCATTTGAACTCTGGAGCCCCGAACTGTTTGTAATTTGACATCCGGACTTGGAATTTGAAATAAGTCATGTATCCCATCCTGTTTCAATCCGGCCCTTTCCATATTTACGCCTATGGGTTCTTCATCGTCGTGGGCTTTGCCGCAGCAGCGGTTCTCGCCGTCCTGAAAATTCGAAGATCAAACATAAAGGTCTCTTTTGAGAATGCGACCGAACTCTTCTTCTATGTGGTCCTGGCAGCCTTCCTTGGATCAAGAATCCTGTATGTCTTAATCAATTTCGATCTCTTTCATCAACATCCTTTGCAGATATTTAAAATATGGGAAGGAGGATTGGTCTTTTATGGGGGGCTTTTCCCTGCGGCCGTGGTTGCCTTCTGGTATATGAGGCGGCATGGATTGCCTCGTCTGGAAATTGGCTGACTTGATTTCCCCTCTGATTGCCCTGGGCCTCTCTTCCGGCAGGATAGGCTGCTTTCTGGCCGGATGCTGCTATGGGAAAGAGACTTCCCTGCCGTGGGCGGTCGTCTTTAGGAATCCGGACTCATTGGCCCGGTTGAATGTCCCGCTTCATCCTACACAGCTCTACGACGCGGCGAATGGCTTAGCCCTTTTTTTCTTTCTGAGCTGGATGGAGAAGAGAAAAGCTTTCGATGGTCAGATCTTCTGGCTCTTTCTCCTGTTCTATTCGATGACGCGTTTTTTCATCGAAATCTTCAGAGGCGACCCAAGAGGGTTCCTCTTCGGAGACCTCCTTTCCACCTCTCAAGCGATAGGAATCCTGTTGGCCATTTTCTCTCTTTTTATGTTATTCTATATGGAAAAAAGGGTTCAGAGATAGAAAGATGGCTGTTCTCGAAATCCTCAAGTATCCTCACCCCGTATTGAAGAAACGGTGTGAAGCGGTCAGTCAGATTGACGAGGAAGTGATAAAATTGATTCATGACATGAGAGAGACCATGTACGGGGCTGGGGGGGTCGGTTTGGCTGCCTGTCAAGTCGGAGTCTCTCGAAGGGTGATCGTTCTCGACGTCAGCCCGATGGATCCCGAGCACAGCTTCTTCGCCTTGATCAACCCTGAGATCATATCCGAAGAAGGCGAGATTGACCACGAAGAAGGGTGTTTGAGCGTCCCCGATTATTTGGAAAAAGTGAAGAGGAAAGAGAAGGTCTGTGTGAGGGGGATGTCTCCGGAGGGAATGGAAATGGAGATCAGGGGAGACGGCATACTGGCCATCGCGCTCCAACACGAAATTGACCACATCAACGGAATTCTTATACTGGACAGGGTGAGTCGGCTGAAAAGAGAAATTTATCGGAATAAATTAAAGAAAGAGAAGCGTAAGGAAGAAAAACCTTGAGCGTACCGCCTTGGCGGATCGTTTTCTTTGGGACCCCGTCTTTTGCACTTCCCACCCTGAGAGGCCTTTTGGAAGGACCTGATGAAGTGGTGGGTGTCGTCACTCAACCGGACAGGGAAAAGGGAAGAGGGAGAAGAATTGTTATTTCTCCCATAAAAGAACTTGCTCTCCAGCACGGCCTTACCGTTCTTCAGCCAGAGAAAGTGAAGGAAGAAGCTTTTCAGGAGGCGCTGAGCGGTCTTCAACCGGACCTCTTCGTGGTCGTCGCCTACGGTCAGATTTTACCAAAGCCCGTTCTAAACATTCCAAAATATGGAGCCGTCAATGTCCATGCCTCCTTACTTCCCAGATATCGGGGAGCCGCTCCCATTGCCTGGGCAATCCTGAAGGGGGAGAAAGTGACAGGCGTGACGACCATGGTCATGGACGAAGGCATGGACACAGGAGACATCCTTTTACAGACGGAGGTTCCAATCGGTGACGAGGAGACTTGCGAGAACCTCCATGATCGGTTGGGCTCTCTGGGAGCTCAACTGTTGTTGAAGACTTTAGAGAAAATGAAGGCAGGAGATATACGGGCCATCCCACAGGATCATTCAAAAGCGACCTATGCCCCTCCTCTGAAAAAAGAAAACGGGCACATTGATTGGAGGAAAGGGGCGGCAGAAATCGATCGACAAGTCCGGGCCTTTCAATCCATGGCCGGGTGCCTTTACAAAATGGGGGGACCGGTTACTGAAAATTTACAGAGGAGAGATAAGAGAAAGGACGCCTGCAGGAAAGCCGGGAGCAGTGGTTTGGGTGGGGTCCGATTTCATCGAAGTGGAGGCAGGGAAGGATTCTTACCTTATCGAGGAAATTCAATTGGAGGGGCGGAAGAAAATGACCATCCGGGAATTTCTTTCGGGACATTCTATCTCTGCGGGAACAGTCTTTCATTGAATCATAGGTTTTGACCGAAAGGAATCGTGACAGAGGGTCTTTTTAAGCTTCTTCGACCTCCACAACGTCATCTAACCATTTGACAAAATAAGGTTTTATGATTATATTAAGCGCTGAAAAAGGAGGAAGTACTTCCCATGAATCAATTTAAGACATTTTTATTGATGCTTGTTCTAACGGTCCTTTTCATCCTGGTTGGGACGGCGATTGGAGGTAAGAGCGGAGCCATCTATGCCTTCATCTTTGCCGCTCTCATGAATTTTTTCTCGTATTGGTTTAGCGATAAGATTGTCCTTCGTATGTACGGAGCCAGAGAAGTCTCGCAGGGCGAGGCACCTGAGCTTTACGGGATCGTCGCAGAGCTGACGAGCAAAGCCAGCCTTCCGATGCCGAAGGTCTATATCATGGAAAATGACACACCGAATGCTTTTGCAACGGGAAGAAATCCTGAACATGCGGCCGTCGCCGTGACGTCAGGGATTATGAGAATTCTGTCGAGAGAGGAATTGATGGGAGTCATCGGCCATGAACTTTCCCATATTCAGCACCGGGATATCCTCATCAGCACGATTGCTGCTACGATGGCTGGCGCGATTAGCATACTCGCTTCGATGGCCCGCTGGGGAGCCATGTTTGGCGGATTCCGGTCGGATGACGAAGAAGGGGGCGGGGGAGGAAATATTCTCGTTGTGATCCTCGTTTCGATATTTGCTTCCATCGCGGCGATGCTCATTCAAATGGCGATTTCCCGCTCCAGGGAATACATGGCGGATGAGGGCGGAGCCCATCTCAGCAATCCTCTCGCATTGGCAAGGGCATTGGGAAAACTGGAAACAGCTTCCCAAAGGATTCCCATGCAAGCCAATCCTTCTACCGCTCACATGTTCATCGTCAATCCGTTAAGAGGGGGAGGGGTACTTTCTCTCTTCAGCACGCACCCGCCGATTGAAGAGCGTATCGCCAGGCTCGAGGAGATGGCGAGGACGGGAAGGTTTTGAGAAAAAAATCTCCGAGGGCGATCTGCCTCGATATCCTGGATCGGATGGGAGGGGCTGATGTTCATCCCGATCGTCTTCTGACCGATTCCTTCAAACGCTACCGACATCTTACCTCCCTTGATCGAGCCTTTCTCACGGAATTGACTTACGGAGTCATCCGTTGGAGAGGAAGACTCGATTGGGCGATCCAACATTTTTCGAAAATCCCATTTGAAAAAATCGAATCGGGAACTCTCAATATCTTACGCCTCGGACTCTACCAAATCCTTTTTTTGTCAAGAACCCCCGCTTCGGCTGCGGTCAACGAGTCAGTCGAACTGGCGAAGCGGATCCGGGGACAGGGAGGGGCGGGTTTTGTCAATGCTGTGCTTCGCTCAACCATCCGGCAAAAAGATGAAATCCGCCTTCCGGATAGGGACCAGGATCCGGCACTCCATATCTCTGTGGCCCAATCTCATCCTCTCTGGTTAGTACAGAGATGGGTAAAAGAATTGGGTCTCGAAGAGACTCTCAGGGTCTGCAAGTTTAACAACCAGATTTCCTCCTTGATGCTTCGAACCAACACGTTGAAGATGAATCGAACAGACCTGATCGAAAAGCTGCGGAAAAAGGAGTTAAAACCACTTCCGGCCACTTTTTCAGAAGAGGGAATTGTGCTCCAAGATCCTCCACCCACTTCAGAACTTCCATTCCTTAAAGAAGGTCTTTATATCATTCAGGATGAGGCCTCTCAATTGATCACGTCCGTTGTGGACCCGAAACCGGGAGAACGAATCCTCGATGCCTGTGCTGCTCCGGGCGGAAAGACCACCCATATGGCTCAAAGGATGGAGAACCGGGGAGAAATTTATGCCTTGGATCTCAGCAAGGGGAAATTAGATCGGATAGAAGAGATGTGCCAAAGATTGGGGATCAAGATCGTTAAAACGGCCAAGGGGGATGCGGCTGCATCCCTGCCCGTCTCCGATGGATTGGTGTTCGATCGGGTTTTAGCAGATGTTCCTTGTTCAGGGTTTGGGACGCTTCGTAAGAATCCTGATTTGAAGTGGAGAAGAGGGGAGAAGGATATCAAGCGGTTGAGCGAGCTTCAGTTTTCGATATTGAATCATCTTTCAGCTTATGTGAAAGAGGGAGGTGTCTTCATTTATAGCACCTGCACGGTCTTTCCATG
>CAVQFR010000018.1:0-134487 GCA_963711845.1 uncultured delta proteobacterium | reverse complement strand
CCCGGATGAATGAAGTATCCCTTTTTGGGAAATTCCAAAAAATCCCCCAAATCGATGACGACGCCGCCGCCGAGGCGCACGGGTTTGCTGGTAGGCGGGCTCTCGGGGGTGTCCCCGGAAAGGGCCACATCCAGCGCCATGAACCAATCGGGGCGGGTGAAATGGGCGGCCGTGCGGGCGCCGCCCAGACCGCGCTCTTCTTGAACCGTGCCCACAGCCCAAAACGTTCCGGGGAAATCCCCATCCGCGAGTTTCTCCAGCAGGGCAACCAGAACGGCGCAGGCGGCCCGGTTGTCGATGGCCTTGCCGCAGCAGTAATCCGGATTGTTCCATCGCTCGAAAGGAACGTCGAAAGCGATCGGGTCGCCGATTGCAATCCCCATTTTCTCCACTTCGGCCGCGCTCCCAGCCCCCAGATCGATATATAGACTACGGTGCGGAAGGACCGTTTTCTTCTCTTCTTCCGTCATCAGATGGCCGGATTTAATTCCGACCATTCCCGGAATCCGTCCGATCTTCACTCGCGTCCCCGGAAGCCAAGAATCGCTGAACCATCCGAGTTTGTCGAATCGGATCATTCCATCCGAATCAATGTCCCGGGTCACACAACCGATTTCATCGGTGTGCGCGGAGACTACAACCGTTAAGCCCGGTTTTTTGCCCTTCTTCTTGGCGTAAATATTGCCATTCGTGCCCACATGAACTTCATCCGCCAGGGAGGAAAAGCAATCCCTGAGATGCCGAATGACAGGCTGCTCGTGTCCGGGCAGGCCGTTCAGAAGGGAAAGCTCTTTCAAAAGTTTCGCAATCTTTTCTTTCATCCGTTTTTCCTCGTTTTATACATGATGCTCTCGTAAAAAGTCAATAAGTGGAGAAAATGTCATGCTTGATTCAGCATCTAACAGAATGAAGGACTTACAAGACCTTGAAATGAGTTCAGGGTGACACCTCAGGACTTTTTACGAGAGCATCATACATGACGACGTAATTATTTGCGCACACGTCACGACACCCTTCGACAAGCTCAGGGTGACCGGTCATGGTGAGCCTGTCGAACCATGTGATTGCTATTCACTCGGCAATGATAGTAATGCACAGTTATTTATGACGCTGTGTATAGCAATCGGAGTGTCTATCTGTTGTTCTTCCTGGACCTCACTCGCCCCTTGCGGAGAAGAAGAAAAGGTTGAGCCTTCGGTCGGGCTTACCTTGGAATCGTAGATGACGGGTTCGATTTTTTTCCCCAGAACACCGCTGATGAGATTTACCCCGTTAGAAATAATGGAGCGCGGGATTTTCTTACGGGGTTTGCTTGACTGAATAAAACAAGGAACGTCCATCCATCTTAAATTTCCCGATTTCCCATTGTCAAGTTTAGCTCTTCATTCTGATCTTCCATCCAAGGATCTTGCTGGCCGAGGTTCCGGACTTGAGCGCTTTTCTTCATTTCGTATTGCGAAATGCTGTTTCTTATTCTAGACTTCTCATAAATTCTTGTCAAGTGATTTCTGGGTGTGTTAGAGTGGGTTGCCTGGATGGTTTGGCGGAGGGAGTCTCCTTGGATTGAGGGAAGTCCATTTTCCCGTTAAAATAATGACCCGCTGCTCTGCAGCGGGGTTAGGTTTTATAATAGTTCCGGTGGGGCTTAATGCCCCGGTGGAATTTCTAAAGGGAACTGACCCGTGAGAAAGAGAGGACGAAAAATGATCAGGACATCTCCTCCTTTGTTGTTGAAAAACTGAAGGTCAAGGTCTATCCGGACAGGAGAGCCATGGGAAAAGCCGCAGGGGAAGCTGTTGCGGCAAAGATGAGAGATATTCTTCATACAAGAAAAGAGCTCTTCATCGTGTTTGCTTCGGCTCCTTCACAGGAGGAGTTCCTGGAAGAACTGAGGCGTAGCGAGGGGATTGCCTGGAACAAGATCACCGCTTTTCATCTGGATGAATATATAGGACTTCCCGGAGACGCCCCGCAGAATTTCGGACATTTTTTGAGAGTCAGGTTTTTTGAAAAAGTCCGTCCTGGAAAGATTCACTATATCAATGGAATGGCGCAAGACCTTGAAACAGAATGCAACCGCTATGCCTCTCTCCTTTTGAACCATCCTCTTGATATTGCCTGTGTCGGAATAGGGGAGAATGGTCATCTGGCCTTTAATGACCCCCCTGTGGCGGACTTTCAGGATCCCCGGTTCGTCAAGATGGTGGACCTCGATCCTGTCTCTCAACAGCAACAGGTGAATGATGGATGTTTCGATGATCTCGAGGAGGTCCCGAGAAAGGCCATCACTCTCACGATACCGGCCATTTTTGGGGCGAAGTCTATCTTCTCCATGGTTCCAGGGCCGACCAAGGCTGATGCCGTGAGAAAGACGTTAGAGGCCCCTCTTTCCTCCGCATGCCCGGCGACCATCTTGAGAAAGCACGGGGATGCGACCCTTTTTTTGGACTTCGATTCCGCCAAATGGATTCTCTCCTCTGAGAGATTCCTATCAAGAGAATAATGACAGGAAAGGAGATCCTCGATGGATAAGGTCCGATTGGGAATAATCGGCTCTCAGTTTTCTGCCCATCTGCATCTGAACAATTATACAAAAATGAGAGGCTCAAAGATGGAGGTCGTAGCGATCGCTTCCAAGACCGAAATCAATGCTCAGCAGACGGCTCAGAAGTTTAATATTCCTTCGGTCTATAAAGATTATCGTCAACTCCTGGAAAGGAAAGACGTGGATGCGGTCGACCTCTGCGTTCCCACCCACCTACATGAGGAGATGATCCATGAGGCGGCAGAGGCAGGGAAAAATATCATTTGTGAGAAACCCCTAACAGGCTATTTTGGGCTGGATCTGGGAGGGGAGGATATTGGGTTTCGAGTTTCCAGGCAAAAGATGCTTGAGGGCGTCATGGAAAGCTGCTCGCGGATTCGAATGGCGATTCAGAAACACCGCATTCAATTCTGTTATGCGGAGAATTGGATCTACGCCCCCTCTTTGATCAAGATAAAACGGATCGTCAAAGTGAGCGGTGGGACCATTATGGACATCCGGGCGGAAGAAAGCCATTCTGGGTCCCATGCCGCCTATTCCCGACAGTGGAAGACCTCGGGTGGAGGGTCCCTTCTTCGTCTGGGAGCCCATCCGGTCAGCGCCGTCCTGCACCTAAAGCATTTCGAGGGGATGTTGAGAGATGGAAAACCCATTCGACCGAAATCGATCACCGGAGAGGTCGGGCAGCACACTCATATTCCCTCTTTTCAAAGAGAATCTAAGAAATGGTTGGTCAGCTCATGGGAAGATGTGGAGGACTGGTCGGCGATCATCCTGACCTTTGAGGATCATTCAAAGGCAACCATTTTTGCATCCGATGGCGTTTTGGGTGGAATTAGAAATACCATGCAGGTCTATCTCTCCAACGCAGTCGCTTACGCGAACATCAATCCCAATGACACGGTTCAAGTTTACGCCCCAGATCCGGAGGTCCTGGGGGAAGAATATATTGCGGAGAAGATTGCAACCAAGGCGGGATGGAACTTTGCGAGCCCAAATGAGGACTGGATGAGCGGGTATCCCCAGGAATTGGAGGATTTCATCGACTGTCTCCTCGAGAGAAAAGATCCAATTTCAGGCCTGGCCGTTGCCGAGGACACGATGAATGTTATCTATTCCGGTTATCTTTCGGCGGAGAAGGGACAGAGGGTTGATCTGAATATAACGTGAACCGCACTTGATGCGCTCTGCGAGATCAATGGGGGATGTGGCTTTCTTGCGGTTTGAACTTTTGGGTTTTCCATTCGTGTTCTAGGATGCTCATCTGATAAAGGCTCCAGTATTCGTTGCCGTTTTTCCGGGCCTCGCGGATATGGCCTTCTTTTATGAAACCCGCTTTTTCATAACATTTGATGGCCACTCGATTAAAATCGAAGACGAGGAGATCAATCCGATGTAATCCCAACTCGTCAAATCCTATCTCCAGAACCCTCCTCACCATCTGGAGGCCGGTCCCCTTCCTTCTTTCACAGGGATCTCCGACCAGAACACGGCAAATCGTAGCCGCTTTATTCCGCAGATCAATGTTATTCAATTCGATGTGGCCCACGACTCTTCGATCTGCGGTGTTCATCACTTTATAAATCTTCCGGATGGGCGGGTCTTCCTGAGAACCTCTTAAATAAATGTCGAGCTGGGGTTCATCGAGGGGATAATTAAAAATGGGACCGGCCCACTGGAGAAGAAATTCCGGTGTTTTTACCCAGCCGATCAATCGTGGAAAATCAATTCTCTCCAAAGGCTTCAATTCTACAGTGATCACGTCGCTCCCCTTCTTCACCTGTTAAACTCATCACTCCCTTACCCCTTCCTCACCTTTTTAGAACCTCTTGGGTGTAATCATTATAAACCGTGCATCCAACCTCTTTTTGTGATCTCAGGAGGACGCTGCACCCACTGCAGGCGGTACAGAAGCGGCTTGATCAAATCTATTCGATCTCGTATCCCTTTTCTATTAACATTGCCGATAAAAGCCCTGCTTGCTCTTCGGTCAAGCGATGGGTGGTGCAGAGGTTCCTGAATTTCTCTTGAGAAAGGGTCCTGTTCGCTCGATCCCCTTCCAACTCTCTAAAAACCTCCTCAAAGGACTTGAGATGGACAAACTCCGCAATGTCCCTCATCACCAATTCGTTGCCTTGACCCGCCAGCCCCCATAAGTAAAGAAGCTCCGAAACCGGAGAAGCGACGACAGGGTGGCAGCCTCCTGGAATGGCAAAGATGCTTTTATCCCCGATCAGAAAGGCTTTCATGAGGCTTGCTCCATCCATCAGTAATTGAACGCCGTAAGGTCCGAATTGATCTCCCGGCCTTTTTACCCAATTGAAGCGATGGTAATAAACCTCCTCATGATCCGACTCCTCCTTCGAAGGTTGACCGCTGTCATGTTGATGCAGGGGCGTCCCTGACCAGAACCCCGGGGGGCTGTAGGTCTCCCCGACCACCAGATTCGAACTGGCATCCTTTGGGCTCACCAAAGAGACAACGTCTCTTCGCCAAATCCAATCTCCCCTGGAGATGACCTTCACCTCTTCGTTTGACAAAAAGACGGGCGGTTTTTCCTTCAGCGCAGGCGCTTCAAAAAAGGCAACTTCACTCTTTCCGCGGAGTGTCAGCTTGGAGTTGCAGGGAACGTAGAAAGCAGAGGCATTTGACTTTTGGGGTCCCATGGAGAAGGGACCGCCAATTCTCGCTCCGTGAAACTTTTTTCCGTTGACTTCGGCTTCGAATTCTCCCTCCTGTGGAACAAGGACCACTTCCTTGTCTTTGGTCTCCCGGGTGATCAGACCGGGCCCCAATCGATAGACCCCGAATCCTAAGATTTCGAGGGGCACCTCTTCTCGAAGAGGATCCAGGATCAATCCGCTCGTTTGACCCTCATAGCGAACGTGAGGATTGATCTCATTTCTCTCAATTCTCACAGCATATTTCCTCATGGTCCTTTCCATGAAGGGACCTCCTTTCTAACAGGCTGCTGAAAAACGCCCATCTGCGGCGTATCCCGGCCCGCTCACCGTCTCACGGGCGTGCCAGGAGTTGCTCCTTATTCGTCGCAACGGCACCCCTCATCCTCGCCCTGTTAGATAAAGAGGGGGCTAGCTCTTGCAAACAGGCGCTCCATTTTATGGGCTGATAGACGCAAGACTCAGCCAGGATATTATCTAACAGGGCAAGTCGTTGCGGCGTACCCTGGAGTACGCCTCTGGCCGGCTCACCAACTCGCCGGCGTGGCAATCCCGCGAAGCGCGGGACTTATTCGTCGTGACGCCACTCTCAGGATTGCCTGCCTGATCGGCAGGTGAATAGCACCGCGACCGCCTAGTCCCGCCCCTGGCGGGAGGCATTTTTGAGCAGTCTGAGAAAAATGACTTTTTCAGGAAACTGCTAAAGTGACGACTCATTTTGGATTCCCTTCAAGCCTTCCTGGCTTCGCGGAGTACCTTTCTGTAATATTCTTGATAGACCGTGCATCCCACTTGATTCTGAGATCCGAGAAGGACGCTGCACCCACCACAGGCGGTACAGAAGTTAATCTTTGCGATCTCTCCGGACAGTATTTTTTTTGCAAAGAGGGGATCGGCCAGGGACTGCCTACCCATCCCGACCAGATCCACACAGCCGTCCTTCAGATTCCTCTCTGCCCAGTAGAGAAAACTTTTCTTAGACGGATCGGGGTTTTTCAAATCGTTTTTCCCATCCCTCAGGTAGCTGTATCCTGAGCCAATCACTGGAATCTTGACCAATTTCTTCACCGATTTAGCCCATCCAAAATGTCTATACACCCCCTCCGGGAAGTTCTTCGTCGGTCTGACAATCTCAGGGGTAATGGCAGGAATCCCGGCCGAGACATTGATATAATCCATCCCCATCTCTTCAGCCGTTCTGGCAAAACCAAGGGGTTCAGAGAAGTCCTCAACGACCTCCTCTGGCCCCGAGGTCCCCAATCCCCCCTGGATTCCCTCATAGAACGAATATCTCGCCCCGATGAGGAAATTCTCATCCCCGATCGTTTTTTTCATCTTTCCTGCCGTCTCTTTGAAAAAGTTTGTCCGGTTTTCAAAAGTCCCTCCATAACGGTCACCCCTGGTATTGGCAGGCCGTAACATCTCTCCGCAGAGATACCCATGACAGTGTTTAAAATCGATTCCATCCGCTCCAACCTGCCTTGCAATGACGGCTGCCTGGACGAACTTCTCGCCGATCTCCTCGATCTCCTTTTCAGTCAGAAGATGGACATTCGGATCTCCGGTGGGGTAGAGAGAGACAACCCTGGAGAAGGCAGCTCCGCTAATTCTGCCCGAGTGGTTGACTTGAAAGAGGATGAGGGGTTTCGGATTGACTTCTCTCATTTCCTTCACCAGTCTTTCGAGATCCTTTGCTGTCTCTTCGGAGATCTTTAATTGATTCTTTCTCGCCCGGCTTTCGTAGGAGAGGGTGAGCGATTCGACAACGATAATGCCTGCTCCTCCCGCTGCGAGGTTCCGATAACGTTGAAAGGTCAGCTGAGTTGGATTTCCCTCGGAATCTCCGTCATTGCATTCCATGGGTTGATTGACGATGCGGTTGGCCGCCATCCTTTTTCCAATCTGAATGGCTGAAGAAAGCATTTCTAAGTTCATTTTATTTACCTCCGTTGAATGGAATTTTAATTTCACAGGCACTCTTCTTTCCAGGACCATCTTTCCTGATCGGTTCTGGATAACGATATATCTCTTCCCCTTCGGATCTTGAGAGGGAAGGGGATGAAGGTCTTCGAAACGTCTGAAAAAGAGGTGAGGGCCCCTCGATTCCTTCCGGAGGAGGCAGGCCTTCAAGATCATCTCGGCGACATCGAGGAGGTTTTCGGTCTCCAAGGCAAAGGCCAGGCCTTTCCCATCGACGGCCACTCCTTCCTTCTTCAACACCACCAGTCTCTTCAGTCCCTCTTTTAACCCTTCTTCCGTCCTCACGACACTTGCAAACCGGGAAGTGACGGATTGAACTTCCTTTCTCACCGAAGAGGCTGCTTTCCCTTTGTCCATGTGGTTTAGTTTCGCAAGAAACTTTTTGGCCTGCCGGAAAGCCACCTCTGGTTTTTGTTTAAGGTTCCTCGCCGTCTCGGCTGCCGCACGACCAGAAATCCGGCCAAAGACCTGGCCATCCAACAAAGCATTCCCACCCGGGCGATTGGCCCCGTGCTGTCCCCCCGCGCACTCGCCGGCCGCATAAAGGCCCTTCAGAGAAGTGTCCCCTTTTCCTCGGATCTTAACTCCTCCCTGAAAGTGTTGGATGCAGGGGGCAATCTCGATCGGTTCTCCTTTCCTGAGATCGATTCCATGTACCTTAAGCCAATCGATGACATCAGGGTTGATCTCTGAAAGACGGAGAAACGGCGAAGCCGCTCTCCGGTCAGGATCGATTCGAGATTTTACTTCCTTCTCATATCGCTGCTGCCACTTTGGATCCAAATCCCGGAATTGAAAGCCAACGGGATTGGTGCTGTAATCGAGAAAAACACGATGTCCTTTCGCGATCTCCTTAAACATGGCCACGTCGATGAGATGGGTCTTTTTTTCCAATGAGACAGGCCAGCTTGCTCCCTTCTCAAAGACTAGATCGGATATCTCTGAAGGGGATGTCTTTCCGGGGAAATAGTTTTTTAAAAATTCTTCTCCTCCTTCGTTGATGAACCTGGGAACTGCCCTCATCAGACTTCCAGAACAATTCAACCTGGTTTGGATGGAGGCAGGGCCGATCTGGATGAATTCCATATTGACCAGTTCTGCCCCTGCCCGATACGCCAAGGCATAACCGTCTCCGGTCATCCCTCCGGGAAAGACATGGATTCCAAAAACTTCTCCTGCCCCTCCGGTTGCAAGGAGGATTGCTTTACTTGAAAAGACTTTCAGCCTATCTTCGACTTTGGATTCTTCTCTTTCATCGATCCCAATGGCACCCACGACCCGTCCTCGATATTTGATGAGGTCGGCAATCATACAGTGATCAATAATTTGGATATTGGCAGATGAGACCTTCTTGAGTAAGGCCTCTTCAATGTGATTGGCTGTCCTTGGGCCCGTATAACAAGCCCTGGCATATTCGGAACCGTCCGTGATGAACTGATCGACCCGACCATCTTCTCTTCTCACAAAGGGGACTCCCAGAAGATCCAGATATTCAAAGGCTTGTTGAGCCTCCTTCGCCAGGATCGACGCGAGATCGCCATCTGAGACATAGCCTCCGATCCGATAGATGTCCTCCGCATGATATCTCCAGGGATCATGCCCTCCAGGCTCTGTCTCAGGAAGGGTAGCATGAAAAGCCATTCGATCGGAGCAGGCAGTGGCAGTGACGCCCGATTCTCCCAAAACGCCTTTGGTGACGAGAAGGACTTTTCGTCTTTTCAATGTCTCGCTGGCTTCAATGGCTGCCCTGAGGCCAGCGCCACCGGCCCCAATGATCAAGACGTCACATACAATCTTTTCCATGCAGGCAGGCACCAACCATGAAAATTACCAGGATTATCCTCCCCCTTGACGGGGGAGGATCGAGGTGGGGGTGGAAACTGTATGCCCCCTCACCCCCGCCCTCTCCCACCAGGGGAGAGGGGGATAATTGAGTCATTTTCAACGTCTAAATATCCGATGACCATAGCTCAAAACAAGTTTGGAGAATTTGGATTTATGATTTCAAAATTGTTTCGTATTTCGGATTGATTCCTGCGGAATGCTCCGCGTGTGCTTCGTATTTTTCATTTTTCTCCATGAGGCAACAAAACTGCCTTCACTGCCTCCTTGCTCTTCATCGCACGGAGGGCTTCATTCGCCTGATCCAATCGGAAGGTATGGGTGATCAGTTTTTTGAAGTCCTGAGGGCGTCTCATGATGAGTTGAAGGGCCATGTGAGTATGACGCACCTCACTTACCCACACTCCCTGGAGTCTCAGGTTCTTCCTTCCGACATCATGAAAACAATCGAGTTCAATTGTTCCATGAGGCTCTCCGAAGCCAGCCGTCAAACAAGACCCACCTGTTCGAACCAAAGAGATGCATTCCTTCAGGGCATCCGGTTCACCCGCCATTTCGAAGGCCACATCGACACCCCGTCCACGCGTTATTTCCATCACCGCTTCGTTTCGTTGCTTCGTGGAAAGTCGATGACGATTCAAGGCGGTGGTGGCTCCAAAAGCCTGACACATCTTCAGCCGCTCTTCTGTCCCACCGATGACAATGATCTCAGAGGCTCCGAAGGATCTGGCAAAGGCAACAGAGAATATCCCAAGGGGTCCGACTCCCTGGACCAAAACCGAATCTCCGGATTCCATCTGGGAGAGATCGAAGGCATGAGCTGCTGTGGCTCCCGAACAAGAGGCAGGGACGAAAACCTGGAGACCGACATCGGTCTCAATTTTGAAAAGATCGACTTCCCGGGCGAGGAGAAGATATTCTGAATAGTTTCCAGTGAGGTAGGGAGGTTCTGCGCAGGAGGTATGGATGCCGTAGACCCATCGATGAGGGCAGAGAGATGGCTCCATCTTCACCTTACAGAAGTAACAGTGACCACAGGTCACCCCCCTGTTCCATAGGACCTTGTCTGCCTTTTTAAGAGGTCTTCCGTAGACATCCCTTTTTTCTCCGTTGACATCCACGATCTCTCCAACTCCCTCGTGGCCTGGGATCATGGGGAGCCGGATCCGAGGGTCCCTCCCTTCCCACATGTGGACATCCGAACCACAAACCCCTGCCGCCTCAACTTTTACAAGAACCTCACCCTCTCTGGGCATAGGGACAGGGAACATTCTCGCGACAAGAGGCTGATTAAATTTTTCAAGAACCATTGCTTTGGCTTCCATCCATTTCCCCAAGTTCTATTTTAACTTTCCAGCCATCTCTTCGGACCAATGATTCGCAATCCCTGCTGGAGAATAGACAAAGATCATGATCATTTCATCATCCCCTATATTTTGAAGAAGGTGTTCTGTATTGGGTTCGATGTAGATCGCGCTAACGGCCTCAACGATTTCTTCCTTAGATCCCACTTCTATCTTGCCGGTTCCCCTCACGAAGATATAAATCTCTTCGTTTGAATGGGCATGAAGGGGAACCTTACCCTTCGGTTGGATGGCCACATAACCTGCAGTAAAATTTTTTGCCGGCAGTAGATCCGGACCCGTCAGAACTCGGGTGGTTCTTCCCGCAGGAAAGGTCATTCCCTTGATCTCGTTCAATTGCACAATTTTCATCCACTCTCCCCGTTTCGGGCTTTTCTCCTCATTTTTTCGCCAATTCTATTCTCTTTCCTGTTTCCGCAGAAAGGTACGCTGCATAAATGACTTCAACAACCTCATAGGCTAAATCAATGCCGGAGATGGGATCCCGATCTTCGAGGATAGAGGTTATGAAATCTTCGATTTCTTGCGGATACCCTCTCATCCAATCCTCATCCGGACTGGGAAACTGCCACCCCGCTTTGGTTTCCACTTTCTCAGTGATATATTCGGAGCCGAAGATATTCCCTTCCGGGGAATAGACCACCAAGCTGTTATTTGGATTCATATTGACATGGGCGACCGCATTGGACATATAGACGCTTATCAGGTTTTTCACGCCTCCTAAACTCACATCCGTGGCAAGGATGGTAGCCTTTGAATCATCTTCGAAAGTGATCAGGGCAGCGGACCAATCCTCCACATCGACCCAGGAGTCGACCATCCATTTCTTCGGTTCCTTCTGAAAGGCTTCCATCTTTGTGAGATGACCGACATCGCCGATAATGGATTTGGCCCGAATGGGTCGACCGAACTTCATCATTCCTTCGTAGTGTTTCAAATGGAGCACTGCTCCTATAGGATGGGAACCCAGTCGCATCAGGGATCCCCCACCCGAGGTCCTCCACTCACGGGAATAAGGTGCATGAGAGCCGGAGTGGCTCTCTTCCGCCCGAATGTCTAAAACAGTCCCCTGACAGGCCCTGATCAAGCTTTTCAGTTTTGTCACGGGAGGGGCATAGACAAAATTTTCTGCATAACTGAATTTTACTTTGTTCGTTTGGACTGCTTTTTGAGCAGCAGAGGCATTTTTTGATGCCTCTTCCATCATCGATTGGAAGGAAACATTTTTCGCTTCCCCAAAATATCCCGTCAGAGGTTTTTCACAGAGGATATGTTTTCCTGCATTCGCGGCATCAATGACCATGGTGTGGTGGAGATCGGTGGTCAAACAGAGATCGATCGCTCGAATGTCTTTGCGTTCGAGCATTTGACGGTGATCCGTATAAGCGTGGGGGATCTTAAACTTCTTGGCAAAGGCTTCAGCACTTTCTTTCGTTTTTGAACAGACGGCTACGAGATCAATCTTCTCCCGGAATCGTTCATAAGCATTCGCGTGAAGGTCTGCCGCAAAACGAGCTCCAATGATTCCGACTCCAATTTTCCCCATGGGATTCCCTCCTTAATAACTGCCTTTCCCAAACATCTTTCTTACCTTCGCTGCAGCTATAGACATGCTACTCTTGAAGCACTATTGTCCGGCCGACGATGAGTGAGAATAATAAGAGAAAATCAATATGAAGAAATCGGTCTTGTAAAAAATGGGATCATCTCCCATCTGTCAATACCAAGGCCCTTCTTAAATTCTTATCCAGAAGATCACCCAGAATGATGCCGAGAACGGTTGGGGCGACGGGATATTCCATGGCCCTCATGTAATAGCCGATGATGCCAAAGACAATCATGACATAGACATCAAACATACGGCTTTGAATTGCGTACGAGCCGATTGCACACAGGACAAAGACAAAAGGCATCATCTTTTCCCTTGGAATGGTGAGAACCTTGACGAGGGCTCTGACCATTGAGAGGCCAAGAACGAACATGGCAACGGTCGCAAGCAAGTGTCATGGCCACAACCTGATAGATAAAATCAGGAAATTCAATCATGATGAGAGGACCGGGTCGGACGCCGTGGATGAACATGGCCGCGAGAAGAACAGCTGCTGGCGCTGATCCTGGAACGGCCAGAGAAAGCACCGGAATCATGGCGCCAGGGACGCACGCATTATTTCCAGTCTCTGCGGCCAACAACCCTTCCTTGCTGCCACGGCCAAAGAGTTCCTTCTCCTTGCTGGCTCTTCGGGCAAAGTCATAGGATACCCAGGCTGCGATATCTTCACCCACGCCTGGGATGGCGCCGATGATCGTTCCGATGACACCCGGAACGTAGAATGGTTCTCTTGTATTTGATAATGTCACTTCAATCTTGGAATGACTCTTTCTATTTTCGAATCGATGAATACCACTTTGGGTTGTTTCATAATCATGAGGGTTTCAGAAAAACCGAAGACTCCCACCATGGCCGGAATGAGTGCGATTCCTCCGGAGAATTCAACACTTCCGAATGAAAAGCGTGCATAGGCATGCATTCCTTCCATACCAATCGTGGCAACAAAAAGTCCGAAGAATCCTGCAATCCAGCCTTTGAGAGGATCTTTTGGGGCTGTGAGATTTCCGCAGATGATAATTCCAAACACGCAGAGCCAGAAGAATTCGAAAGATTCGAACTTGAGGGCGATCGTTCCAATCAGGGGTGTGAAAAAAGCAAGCATGAGCATGCCGAAAAGGGATCCGAGAAATGATCCGGTCGTTGCAAGGCCGATGGCTTCTCCTGCCTTTCCTTGCATGGCGAGTGGATGGCCATCGAGGCACGTTGCTGCATTGGCAGGCGTCCCGGGGATATTTAACAGAATGGCACTCCGGCTCCCGCCGTAAATGGCTCCGATATACATACACATGAAAATGAGCACGGCATTTTCAGGAGCCATTTTATAGGTGAGCGTGGTCATGAGGGCCACACCCATCGTGGCGGTCAAACCCGGAAGCATGCCCACGATGATGCCCAACTGGGTACTCCAGAGAACATCGAAGAGATCCCATGGGTTCATAAACATGATCACCGCATTACCAAATCGGACAATTCCGTCTAACATAGAAATTCCCTATTCAAGGAAAGTCAACCAGAAAGAGATATCGAAAAACGAGAGTGACACCTGCAGAGACGAAGAGTGCCTCGACGAATGAGAATAAGATCGTTTGTTTCTGGGAAAGAATACTTTCTTTGGGTCGAAACTCAAAAATGAAAACGAAAAAGAAGACGAAGAGACCTGTGGCCAGAGCATAGGGTATTCTTCTCAGCACAAAAACTCCATAAACCACGGACAGAATGAGAGTGATCAAGAAATTCCGGGTAGATTCATCCATAATGTAATTTTTTATGACCTGGGTGCTTAGCCCGAGACGATATCCTTTCCGTACAATGGAGCGGATCAAAAGGATGATGCTTGAAATCAGTAAGATTCCCCCGAGAATTCCGGGGACAATACCAGGTACTGAATAAGGCTTGACACCAAGACCTTTGTAACGGGGCATCTGGAGGGATAAGATGACAATAGCCGATGAAAATAGGAACAAACCGATTCCTGTCAAAAAATCGGCTTTAGGCATATTCTTCTCTTGCATGAGGTTTTCCTCAAACAGACTGTCCCTCCCCTCCATTTAAAGAGGGGAGGGATGAGAAAGCTATTTTTCAAAAGGAAGAAGATACTACTGAAGTCGAGGAATTCCGACGGTATCCGGGTTCACCTTCGCCTTCCCTGCATCATAATAGATCCACGCCGTAAACTGGATAAACGGAGTGACCCTATCCATGGCCTCTTTTCCATAATAGGGCGCGAAGATGGCTCCCCGGTCGTTGGCATATTCCATCAGCTTTGCTGATTTTGAGATGGACGTGGCCCAGATTTTGTCAAGGGTCGCTACGACCTCTTGCGGGACTCCCTTGGGGACGAAAATACCGAAGTAGGAGGGCATGGTCTTCATCTCCGGAATCCATTTCTTTATGGAGGGAATGGGTCCATATCCCTTCAGATTCAACTCCTGATCAGCCAATACGGCGAGAGGGCGAAGTTTCTTGGCCCGGATCATATCCGCCTGCTCAACACACAGTTGAGGGACGACTTCGGTCTCTCCCGAAACCGTGGCGATGACCGCCGGGTTTCCGCCATCATAACTGACATGTTTATACTGGATTCCTGTATATTTCCTGATCGCCTCGATGGCCAAGTGTCCCATCGATGTCTCGCCGGCTGTTGCGACCGGGATTTTCCCTGGTTTTTCTTTGAAGGCTTTTAACAATTCTCCAAAATCTTTATAAGGTGTATTTGGATTCACCGAGACCACTTGAACGTTGGCCACATCCAAATAGAGGTGCCAATTTTCGATTTTGGTTTCAATGAATCCTTTGACGATGTAGGTACCCAGGTCTCCGGCCGCCCCTGAGGCCCAATAATATCCATCTTTCTTCGCATCCATTACCGTTTTTGTTCCAACCGTGCCGGAGGCTCCAGGCTGGTTGACGACAACAATTTTCTGGCCCAAGGGCGTTTCGAGTTCGCCGGCGGCAATACGCGTTACCTGATCCGTCGAGCCACCCGCAGCCCAGGGAACGACGAGGTTAATGGGCTTCTCCGGTTTCCATGTCTGGGCATGACTAAAACCAGAAAAGAGAAACAACGCTGCCACCACCATGGCAAATAAAATAAAAATCTTTCGACCCATACTCTTTTCCTCCTTTCTTGCATTGACTTTTGAAATTTACAAAAATCAAAACTATCACACGGGAATAAGTATTGTCAAAATAAAAACCCCAATCAATCTCATTCCATCTATTTTTGAGCGATCACTTCATAGACTCGGACCGTACTCTCTCTATAGAGGGCTTTGATCCTGGGTGAAAGAGCCTTATGATCTGCTGAGTCTCTCCAGGCTGCTGCTGTTTCAAGGGATTGAAATCGGATCGCCATCTGGTAGACGGCCTCCTTTTCATGTTCTTTGAGAAGAGCTACCGAGACGAAACCAGGTTGCTTTGACATGGCAATGCAATAAGCGGTCTTTGAACAGGGTTTCAAAATCCGTTTCCTTTCCAGGAATGACATTGAACGTGACATGCCTCTCGATCATAGCGACACCTCTCATCTCATTTTTCGATTTGAAATTCTGCGATCTTAAGTCGTTGACTCATAACTCCTGTACGGAACGGTTTCAAACCGTTTCCTACCCGAACTCCACCCGAACTGAAAATCACCTCATTTCTTCTCCAAGATCGCTGGTCGGACAAAGGAGATATTCTCCACCTTCAATGAAAGGGTAGGGTAGCGAATGGGACGCGTGATCATTTCCGGTCCCTTTGAGGTGGCGAGAATGGTATCCTCTGATTTCGTCCCGGTGATCGACGGATTCCAAGTGAAGGCTTGATTCTCTTGGATCAGGTCGGGGGTTTTGAAATTGACTCGATAGTCCCTGCCTGTGTAACCGATGGAGCCTCCCTGGTGATGGAGTTTCCATTCTTCCGGATATTCTTTTTCGCGATAGGCATCGATTCCTTTTTGGAGGACATCCCTTGCGAGAACTCCAGGACGGGTATGGGCCATCAGGGTGCAATCGATAAAAACATTGGCTTCGTACTTTTTTTTCAATGCCTTGGGCAGTTTTCCGAAATAGACGAAGCGAGTGAGGGAGACGATGAGGCCCCATTTTCTGGCATTGACCGATACCATGAGATATTTTTTGATCTTCTTCTCCGTGGGAATAGGATGACGAAACCGAGAAACCCGATCATCCGCCGCTGACATTAATGTAATCGGATCGATTCGGTCCTTCCACAATTCGTTGCAAAGCCTGCCCACGACCTCTGACTCTGTTTCTCCCTTCTTCGTCTTCATCAATGTTTTTTCCAGCGCCAAGGAGACCTTTTCTCCCAGCCACCGATATCTTTCCTGCTCCTCGGGTGTGAGTGAGTATCGGAGCCTCGCCACATCCTCTGCTACCACCATTGCACTTTGAAATGGAACATCACTTCCGAAGGGACTTTCCCCGACGAGCTCTCTCACAATGGAGACTTCCTGATCTTCATACCAAGGAAAGGTCTTCACGATGAACCCCTGTTTCTCCAACCTTTCTTCATCGATCATGCGAGGGGCTTCAATGTTGTTCGAGATGACAAATTTCGAATCCTCCGTGATGAGGAGAGAGGTGGCCCCGAACTCCGTGGTGATTCCCACGAGATTGAGGCCACCGCATGTCATCCAGGAGAAGTTGGCCTGACGCTTAAGAAGCAAAGCCTTCAGGTTTTTTGATCGAAGAAACTCTCTCACCCTTCTTTCTTTCTCTTTGATTTCGTCCGATAATTGCCATTCGTCTCCTTCCCTCCAACTTTGTTGCATCCCAGCTCGAAAGAACTAAAAATTGATTAATCCCCCCGTTCCCCCCTTTGAAAAGGGGGGTGGGGAGGATTTGAAAACTATTTCCCGCGCAAATGAAAGTTTTGGCAATATCCCTGCTTGATTGTATAAAGCCAAACGATTATTGAGCCAGCACTTCAGCCCAGGTTGTGACCGACCATTGGGTCTTGAACAGCTCGTCGACAGCCGGCTTGGCCTTTGCCCGGAAGGAATCGGCGTCCGGGATTATCACCTGCATGCCCTTTCGCTGGAGATCCACCAGGATGGCCGCCTCGCCGGTCTTGATCTTGTTGTTGGCCCACTCCTCCGCCTCCTTACCGGCCTTGACGATGAGATCCTGGTCCGCCTTGGACAGCTTGTCGAAGAAAGGCTTGTTGATCAGGATTCCTGCGGTCTGGACAAGGTGATTGGTGATGATCAAATGGCTTTGGACCTCGTTAAGCTTGAAGGATTGGATCTGTGGCAGGTCTCCCTCGGAGGCCTCGGCCTTGCCCGTCTTGAGCGAGCTATAGAGCTCGGGCAAAGGCACCCCAACGGGGTCGGTACCGATCGCCTTCCAGACGGCCATCCAACTGGGGATGGGCGGCAGCCGGAGCTTCAGGTTATACGCATCGGCCGGCGTGTAGAGCGGTTTCTTCGCCGTCGTCTGCCGCAGCCCCCGGTAAATGGTCGCCAGGTACTTCAGGTCGTTCTTCTCTAACTGGGCCCGCGCCGCCTGGCCGAGCTTACCGTTCCAGGCGCGCATGTAGTGATCGAAGTCCTTCATGACGTAGGGACCAGTGAAGAAGTAGTACGGGGGTGCGTAGTACTCCAGAAAAGCCGTCCCATTGGACTGCATTTCGAGCTCGCCGGCCCTATTCAGCTTATTAATGTCAATTTCCGCCTTGGTGCCGGCGTCGATCTTCACCTCGATCCGGCCTCCACTTCCCTTCTCAACCAGTTCCTTGAACTTCTCCGCCGCCTCAACGACAATACCCCCTTTAAACGGGCTTCCGATACGAATGGTCGTCTTCTCTGCTTTGGCCGTGGGTTTGACCGTGGGAGCCGTCTCCGCACAGGCAAAGAGGAAACATGAAAGAGCAAGAATTGATAGAATGAATCCTAACTTTGCAGTTCTCATTATTTTACCCTCCTTTCTTGTATTGGTCATTTCTTCATCTCCTTGATGAGTTTGCCAAAGAATTCATGATCATGGGCCAGAAGTTTTCCAAAAGCCTCCGGGCCAAGGTATGAGAGGTTTACTGCCATGTCCTTTGCGTTCTTCTTGAAAACCGGATCATCCATTCCTTGTCTGAAAGCGTCGTGGAGTTTCTTAATCGCGTCGGGCGGAGTGCCTTTGGGCGCAACCAATCCACGCCACATCCCCATCACGAAATCAATGCCTTGTTCCTTGACCGTCGGAACATCAGGAAACATCTCAAATCGTTTTTCCGCAAAGAGAGCAATGATCTTCAGCTTCCCCGCTTTCACATGCTCGATCCCCTCCGGGGGAGAGACGGAAACAGCATTGATATGGCCCCCGAGTAAGGCGGTTACAGACGGTCCCCCGCCTGAAAATGGAATATGATTGAATTTCACGCCGGCTGCCCTCTCAAAGGCAAGGGCAACCAGGTGGACCCCTCCGCCTGCCCCCGAGTTCCCTACGGTGATCATGTCAGGGTTCTTCTTAGCATAATCCAAAAACTCCTTAAGACTCTTCCAGGGAGCGTCAGACCTTACCAAAAACATGCGACGGATCGTCCACCACATTGATAATGGCGTCGAAATTCTTGTAGGTGAAGGCAGTGGTCACCTGATGCGGAAGAATGGTGAGGGGGGTGACCGCAGAAACCAACGTATAGCCATCCGGTTTGGCCTGTGCGGCTTCGGTATATCCCACAGCACCTCCTCCGCCTGGTCGATTGACAACGACCACAGCTTTTCCAAAATACTTCCCTGTTGTGGCGGCCAAGGCGCGAAAAATGAGATCTGTCGCTCCCCCGGCTGCCCAGGGGATAATGATCTGAACCTCCTTCGTTGGAAAATCCGCCGCATGAATCGGTAGGGCTACCATGAGAGACAAGACGAATAAAATAGCAAAAATTCTTTTTACCATGACGACCTCCTTTCGCTTTGAGCTCAAATACCAAAGTATAGAATTCATTCAGCTCCTTAACCTCTTTCGAACTTGTAACTCCGAATCCCGCATTTTGAACTTTGCAACTTCTAAACCTCCCTCCTTTCTTTGATTTTTTAAACATAAGGCGAATGGCCGGAAAGGCCAGAAAGATGACCGTCGCAAGAAGAAAGACCATGGAAATAGGTCGATTGATAAAGACTCCGAAATCGCCGTGAGAGATCATCAACGACTGACGGAAGGCCACCTCCAATTTCGGTCCAAGAACCAATGCCAACAAAAGCGGGGCACCTTCATAAGCCCATTTCCTCATCAGAAATCCCATGGCCCCGAAGAGGAGCATCATCCAGATATCGAAAACCGAATTATTCACGGTATACATCCCTGTGATACAGAAGAGAATGACCAGAGGTAAAAGGATCCTTTTTGGGATTCTTAAAATGTTGGCAAAGAGAGGAACGAATGGAAGATTGAGCAGAAGGAGGATAAAATTCCCAATATACATACTCGCAATCACTCCCCAAAAGAGTTCCGGGTGCTGGCCAATCATTAAGGGACCTGGCGACACGCCATGGATGAGGAGGGCTCCCAAAAGAATGGCAGTGGGAGGGGCAAAAGGAATTCCGAGAACGAACAGCGGAATGAAGGCGGATTGGCAGGCAGCATTATTGGCAGATTCAGGGCCTGCCACTCCTTCAATCGCTCCCTTGACCAAACTCCTCGGGATGTTTTGAAATTCTCCTCTCTGTCATATAAGAGGCATAGGTAGCAATGACCGGTGCTGGTCCGGGAACAAGACCTACGCCAAATCCGATTCCAGTTCCCCTCAAGATTGCACCAATCGATTTCTTTAAATCTTGAAGAGAGGGATAAAGTTCCTTCAAACGCGGCATGAGAACTTTTTGGTCCAGCATCTCCGAAGGTTGATTGATATTGACCAAGACTTCTCCAATTCCGAAGAGGCCGATAGCGACAGCGACAAATTCGATTCCACTCAGCAGTGAGACTGACCCGTAGGTAAATCGTGCATCTCCTGTGACCGGATCAAGTCCGATCGTTCCAATGATCAAACCCACAATAGCCATCATGAGAGATTTTATGAGTGATTTTCCAGTCACGTTGCTCAGAACAATAAAGCCAAAGACCATTAAGGAGAAATATTCTGGAGGGCCGAAGGCTAATGCTGCCTCTGCCAATGGCGGGGCCAGAAAGACCAATCCGAATATTCCAATGGTTCCGGCAATGAAAGATCCAATGGCAACGATGGCCAGAGCAGGGCCTGCCCTCCCTTTTTGTGCCATTTGATAACCATCAATACAGGTAATGACAGAAGCAGTCTCTCCAGGTACATTTAGAAGGATTGATGTGGTTGAACCTCCATACATCGCTCCGTAGTAAATTCCAGCGAGCATGATGATGGCTGAAGTGGGATTGAGACCGAAGGTGGCAGGAATGAGAAGGGCGATCCCTGCAATCGGCCCGAGTCCGGGGAGAACCCCGATCAGTGTCCCGACGATGCAACCGATCAGACAATAAAGAAGGTTTTGAACCGTTGCGGCGATGCCAAAACCGTTAGCTAGATGTTGAAGCGATTCAAACATCCATTCCTCCTCAGAGCCCAATCCAACCCTTTGGCAGAGGGATCTTAAGCCACTGGACAAATAGAAAATAGCAAACGACTGCTGTCGCAAATGATAAAGGCAGAGTGAGTGTCCACTTTTTCACCCCGAGAATCCTCAAAAGCGCCACCATCAAAAGGAATGAGGAGAGCGGATATCCCAATTTGTTGAAAAAGAGAGTGACTAAAACCATTGTTCCCAGAAAGAGGATCAATTGTATTGGAGACCCTGAAGATTCAGAGGAGGGTTCTTTTTTTACCTGTTGCTGCCTTGCCCTGAGAGAAAAGTTTTTAGAACGAAGATACCTGATAAGATCATGAGGAGTATTCCCAGAAGTAGAGGAAACATCCCGGTTCCTGCCATTCGGAAGGTTCCGAGGGCATTCTTAAAGAGAGAAGGACGGTTGCCGCTCCGAAAAGGAAGATTACAATCCCAACGATAATTTCATCCCTCTTCACCAGGTTTCCCCCTCGGATTTCAGATTGCAGATTGCAGATTTTAGATTTCCCCTCGTTCCCACGCAGGAGCATGGGAACGAGATAAAACAAAAGATGATTGTCTTAATCAATCTATTCCAAATGTCAGATTCGGAAGCCATAAAGCCAAATCCGGCCAGAAAATGACCAATAGGACCACCACGACAATAGACAACATAAATAGCCAACCTTCCTTGACAAAATCCCAGAGCGAGCATTTGAATATAGTGCAGACAATAAAAAGGACCGCTCCCTCCGGCGGGGTCAATAACCCAAGGGTCAGGGTCAGCACCATAATGATCCCAAAGTGCACCAGATCGATATTCAGTTGCTGAGCGACCGGAGCGAGAATCGAAGTCAACATCAGGATTAACACAGTAGAGTCCATAGCCGTTCCAGCAAAGAGTAAAAATCCGACAATGATCAGCATGACTACCCAAGGGTTATTGGAAATCCCCAGCATAAACTGGGCCATCTGTTGTGGTATTTGATCCCAGACAATACCGTAACTAAAGGTCGCCGACAAAGCGATAAGTAACATGACCATTCCTATATCAATTACAGTGCTCTCCAGTGTTTGGAACAGTTTCTTTCCAGGAAAACTGTCTGTAGGCGACCGCGCCAACAATAACGGCATATGCGCACGCGAAAGCGCCTGCTTCGGACGGGGTAAACAAGCCGAACCTTAATCCGGCTATCAGGATGACCGGGAAAAGAAAAGCCCAGATGCATTCGATAAAAGTTTTCGCAATCTCTTTCAGAGATGCCCGCTTTTCTCTTTCGGGAAGATAACCTTTTTGCCTGGCCCTGAAGCCTACCGCAACCATTAAAAATATCGTCATTAAAATACCGGGAATCATCCCCGCCGCAAATAACCGTCCGATGGAAACTTCGGCGATACTGCCATATAAAACCAGCCCGATACCGGGGGGTATCATCGTCGTGATTAGTGCGCTGCAACCAATGACGGCTGCCGAGAATCCTCCGGAATATCCCCTTTTTATCATGCTCGGTCCTAACACGCGCGAGAGCATGGCGGCGTCACCAATCGCCGAACTCGTAATCCCGCCCAGCGATGCAGCTAACACCATGTTGCTCTGTGCCGTCCCGGCACGCATATGTCCCGTGATAACCGACGCCAGTTTCATTACTCGTTCGGTAATACCGGTCTCGTTGAGTAAGTTGCCGGCTAAAACGAACAATGGAATTGCAAGCAGAAGAAAGTTTTGTGTTTGGGAAAGCACTTGTTGAACGGGCATTGTCAATGGCAACGTTGGATGTAGTAGAAAGAAGGCAACTCCGGAAATACCAAGGCAAAAAGGGATTGGCATTCCCATTAACATAAAGAGAAAAAACAGAATCAATACTAACGTCATTTCATAGCCTCCTTGCTGTCAATAATAATAAGACCCTATTCAGATTATTTCGCCACTAACACCTTCTTCACGCTTCGCGATCGGTTCACCCGTCGATATCGCTCGCAAGAAAGTTTTGATTTTCAAAATCGCGGTGATCAACATCAGAGCACAACCAATCGGCACACTAAGCGTAACCCACGTATAACTGAAACCCGGGATCCCCTGAAAGGTTCTAAATCGGGTCGTGTAGGAAAGCCGTAAGCCATATCCGATCATGCCTACTAAAAAAATAACGATGATAATATAATTAATTAATTTGAGATAGAGTTGCGCTTTCTGGGACAGTTTAATCGTGATCAGTTCAATGCAGAATAGTCTATCCAATCGCATCGCAACATCGGCGCCTAGAAAAACCGTCCAGGCAAAAAGAAATGTTGCCACATCCATCGCCCAGTTTAAGGGATAATATAAAGTTCGCCCTACCGCCGCAGCAAATACCAATAATGAAAGAATCCCCAATGCCCATTGGGCGATGAGCATCTCTTTCTTACAGATAAACTCGTAAATTTTTGTCATCAGCCAACACCTCCACTCTTGACCTCTAAGAAATAATTTTCTGCCGCTTAGAATTCGGGTCTTTATACCCAAAGGAATAATCCCATGCATAGGGGGACTTGTGTTCATGGTTCATGGTTCACGGTCCATTGTTCATCGTTTTTCAATCAGTCCATCAAGGCCCCGCCATTCACATCGAGGATCTCACCCGTGATGAAGGAAGCATCGTCAGAAGCCAGAAAGAGCACTGCCTCTGCCACATCCTCTGGTTTGCCAAGTCGACCGAGAGGAATGGAGGCGATGATCTCTTTCCGTCTTTCCTCCGACCACTGGGCGCTCATCTCGGTTTCAATAGCATGGGGCGATACGGCATTGACATTAATTCCGTATGTGGCCAGTTGCCTTGCCAGGGTTTTTGTCAGGGCATCCACTCCAGCCTTTGAAGGACCATATCCCGGAGCAGAGGTGATATCTCCCATCTTGCCCGCAATCGAAGAAACGTTTACAATCTTTCCATAGCCCTGCTGCTTCATGATCTCTACGACAGCCTTACAGCAGTTGAATGTTCCCTTGAGATTGACTTCGATCACCCGATCCCAATCCTCTTCCGTCACGGTCTCGATCGTTCCCCTTCGAATGATCCCCGCATTGTTGACCAGGATGTCGATCCGACCAAATGCCTTCTGAACCTGGTTCACCGCGGCTTTTACTTCCGCACTTTTTGTGATGTCACAAGCAAAGGCAATGATCTCCTCCCTGCTTTTTTGAATTTCATTTTTAGCGGTTTCCAATATCCCTTTATCCACATCAACAAGACAAACCTTTGCGCCTTCTCGAACGAAGGCCGAACCAATGGCCTTACCAATGCCTCTTGCTCCGCCCGTAATGATCGCCACACGATCCTTCAACTTCATCCTTTACTCCCAAACTCTCATCGGGCAAACCCATCCCCCACCCCACCCCCCCTCAAGGGGGGAGGGGAGAAGGGGGGCAGAAAGGACCGGTTTATACACCCTTCCTACTTCTTTCCAATTTCCTTAAAGACCTTTTTCTTTACATCAGCAATTTTCAAAACCTCGTAAGCCTTTCTCTCCGGCCTTTTTGAAAGCGGGTATATCCACATTATCTACCACGATCATTCCTCTCTTTGTTGTCAGGTCCGCCTTGACTTCTTTCTCAAGCTTCTCCAGGATGAGCTTAGAGGTTTCGATTCCGGCTTTTTCACATTCCTCGACAAGAATTTTTTGGTAATCAGGAGGCAAAGCATTAAACCACTTCGCGCTGATCGCCTCAAAATTAACAAGCATGATATGTCTTGACTCGGTCACGTACTTAAGAACCTCATAGAAACGTCCGGCGGGGATGTTGTTGTATACCAGCTCAACTCCGTCCATCGCCTTTTGCTGAAGAGCCGGGTACATATCTCCAAAGGCAAGAGCCACAGGGGTTGCGCCGAGAGCGCGCACAGACTCCTGCCATATGGGTGCAGGAGGAGTCCGGATGCGAAGACCCTTTAAGTCTCCCGGGGTTCGGATTGGCTTATTCGTAAAAAAATGTCTGTAACCCTGGACCCAGCTAAAAGATAGAATTTTTATGCCATATTTGTTGGCCAGGTCGTCAAGAAAACCCTTGATCGTTGGCGATTTCGTGAGTTTTGCCACTTCCGCAAGATTCTCGGCAAAATACGGGCCATTCAGACAAGCTATCCCAGGGACATAATTACCCATACGGGCCGAGTCGGTATTCTGCCCGATATTTGCGCCCGCCCTTATCTGCTCGATGATGTCTTCTTCAACGCCAAGCTGGGCGCTGTGAAAGACCTCAATTTTTAGACCGCCTTTTGTTTTCTCCTCAACCGCTTTTGCCCAATTCGTAAATCCCAGGTGATAAGGTTCTTTTTGACCCAACACGTGGTTAAATTTTAAAACATACTTCTGCTGTCCAAACGCTGGTGCTCCATAGAAAGCTGTTGCTAAGAGCAAAACCATAAACACAGCTACCATCATAGAAAACTTCTTTAAGCTTTTCATATAAACCCTCCTTCATAGATAAAAATTTTGTGGCCCATATAGTCCTTACCTAAACTTGCCCCTTAGACCCCTCCTTTCTTAATAACGCTCTCGATAGGTTGTACAAGATTCCAAGCTCCCTGCCTACCCGGGGCAGGCAGGCGAACTCTCAACTCCGAACCAAGGATTCATCTCCTTTCTCTAAATCCCAATCTCTTGGAAATACTAAAAGCCGTTTCCATCACTTCCTTTTTCAATGTTTCTTGAATGATCTTTCTCGTGACTCGAAAGGCCGGGCCTGTGATACTGATCGCAGCCACCGTTTTTCCAATCTCGTTATAGATCGGTGCGGCCACACATCGAATTCCCTTCTCATTCTCCTCGTCATCAACGGCATACCCTTGTTTCCGGACGCTTTTTAGGTGTTCTCGCAACTGGATCGGGTCGGTGATCGTGTTCTCGGTTCTTCTCACCAGACTTTTTTCTTTAAAAAAACTTTGCAGTTCCTCCTCGGAAAAATTGGACAATATCATTTTCCCCACGGCAGAACTGTGAGCGGGATTTCGAAGGCCTATTCTGGAAGCCATCTTCAGGCCACTTGGATTCTGATCGGTTTCCACCTTATCGATATAGACAATCTCATTCCGATCGAGGATGACGAGATGGATTGTTTCCTTTGTTCGCTCAGCGAGGTCCCGCAAAAATGGCTCGGCCTCTTTTCTGAGGTCGAGCTGGCTGAGAAGGATTTGACCCAGCTCCACAAATTTGAGGCCCAAAAAATAGTTCCTCGTCTTTGGTTCTTGCCGGACATAGCCAAAATAGGAGAGAGAGGAGAGCAGACGGTGCGTCGTTCCTTTGGGAAGTCCGATATTTGAGGACAATTCCCGAATGCTGATGCCCTGAGCACTTTGCGCTAAGATATCGAGGATCGAAGAAACGCGTTCAATGGTTTGGACAAGGTTATTCGGTTTGGAGGCTTCTTTTGGAGACATCTCGATGTTCCGCAATACGAAATGATGTTCCACATTATATTATTTTCAAAAAATCTGTCAAGCTTTTTTTGGGAGCGCGCTGAAAGGGGACCCCCTGCCCTCCCCACCCTCATGGCTGCCCGGGTCGAGAAGGATTTTCATTATTTTCGCTTCCCTTTTTTAATCTTAAATGTTAAACATTTTGTTAAAAATTCTTAGAAAGGTTTGTGAAAGGTTGCGGGGGAAAACAAGGGGAGGGCTTGAAGATGGAAAAATTTAAAGTGTTACTCTATGAAGAGATGCACGAAGAGGGGAAAGCGATTTTGAAAGAGAAAGCTGACATCTTTTTTGCTGAACGGCTGGATGAGCCTTATCTCATTGACCGTGTCAGGGATATCGATGGCATGATCGTAAGAGCCAACGGAAGAGCCAGCCGAAAGGTGATGGAGTCGGCTCCAAAGCTTAAGGTCGTCGGAAGGCATGGGGTAGGGGTGGAGAACATTGATCTGGAGGCAGCAACAGAAAGAGGGATATGGGTGGTGAACACACCCGATGCCAACGATGCCTCCGTGGCTGAACACTTTTTCGGGCTGGCTCTGATGCTCTCAAAGATGCTCAAGAAAGGGGAGATTGCATTGAGGGAAGGCCGGTTCGAGGCCCGTTACCAATACATCGGGAATGAACTGCATGGAAAGACACTCGGTATCCTCGGTTTTGGTCGAATTGGAAAGACGGTCGGACGAATGGGACACAAGGGATTTGAAATGAAAATCCTCTATTATGATACCGTCCGATATAAAGAGGTTGAGGAAGAAATTAAAGCGAGCAAGGTAAGTTTGGATGAGCTTCTTTCACAATCAGACTATGTCTCCATTAATCTTCCGATGTTGCCAGAGACGAAGGGGTTGATTCAGGAGAGGGAGTTAAGCTTAATGAAACCGACTGCCTTTATCATCAATGTGGCGAGAGGACCGATCTGGGATGAGAAGGCCCTTTATCATGTCCTCAAGGAAAGGAAGATTGCCGGAGCGGGGTCTGATGTGTTCGAAGTGGAGCCCGCAACAAAAGATCATCCCCTGTTTCAGTTAGAAAATTTTATTGGAACGCCCCATATGGCCGCCCATACGGATGAAGCTCTCAGAAGAATGAGCAGGGTGGCCGTGGATATTGTAAGAGTTCTGGAAGGAAAGAAACCGGTCTATCCGGTCAATCGACCGAGAAAATAAGATGGCAAAGACTTCTTAGCCTCCAACCTCAAGCGAAGCCCTGAACCGTACTCGGTTCAGGGCGAAGCGCTCCTTCAAACTTTAGCTGTTTATTCGTTCGCCTCTAACCTCCACCCTCAAACCTTGAACAGCAAAGCTACGACCGTTTCAATTCTTCGAGGCTGGATTTTGAGGCGTTGTATTGGAAGCTGACATCCGTCGAATAAGCAAGGACAGTCATTCCTTTTGAACGCCACTTCTTAATGGCTTCAATATTTCCAATATGAATCCCTGTCGCCTTCTTTCTCTTCTTCGCCGCCTCGACGACTCTGTCTATGGCTTTTATGAGTGTTTCGGAATTCATCTGGTCAGGGATGCCCATGGAGATAGAAAGATCATTCGGGCCAATTAGACCGACATCAATTCCTTCCACACCGAGAATCGCATCGATATTCTCGACGGCTTCTTGTGTCTCGATCTGGGCAATGATGAGGGTGTGCTCATTTGCCTCCTTCATAAACTCAACGGACTTCAACGGTTTGTAGTCCGTCTGACCTGTCTGACTTCCGAATCCACGGTGTCCCAGGGGAGTGTATTTGCTGTAATGAACAATGGCCTCTGCCTGCTCTTTTGTAGAGGTCATGGGCACCATGATTCCTTCTGCTCCTGCATCGAGAACCCTTGAAATAAAATGAGTCTCCAGATGCGGAATCCTGATGACAGGTGCAATCCCTACTGACTTTGCACCTCGAATGAGATCGGCGACAGTCTCCATCGAGTAGTTTCCGTGTTCCATATCGATGAAGGCAAAATCATAACCCGCTGCGGCGTAGATCGCTGGCGCTCCAGGATCCCTGGCCTGCCGGATCATCATCCCATAGACACACTCTCCTGCCAGAACCCTCTTTCTCAACCCTGTCCAAGCCATAGTTACCTCCCAAAAAGAAAAATTCGAAATTCGAATTTCGAAATCCGAAACAATCTCAAAATCCTAGCCAAAAGGTTTGAAACTTCCCCTCACCCTATCCCTCTCCCGCCAGGGGAGAGGGTGTAATTCGGGGACTGCCGAACACACCCCTCCCCCTTGATGGGGGAGGGTGAGGGTGGTAATTTCTTGCTTCGAAATTAACCCATTTATAGTAGTCCCATGTTCTTCAGAATCTCTTTCAATTCTGCCTTGGCCTTGGGAGTAATTCCTCCCACGGGTGGTATTCCAACTCCGGCTTCGATGTCGAGCAGATTGAGCGCCTCTTTGATCACCACCGGAAAAGTTCCCAGGTCAAAGGCCAAACGAAGTGGAGCCAGACGAAACTGGGCCTCCAATGATCGTTTCCAGTCCCCAGCCTGAAAGGCCTCATAAATTTCAACAACCACCCTGGGTGCCACATTGGCGGTCGCTGCAATCGCGCCTTTTCCTCCGTAGCAGAGCGTTCCGTAGATAAGCGTATCGCGACCTGCGAGAACAGAAAACTTATCACTGGTTCTCCGGATATATTCTGAAGTGAGAGTTAGATCTCCAGAGGAGTCCTTGATTCCGACGATATTCTCCATCTTAGAAGCCCGCGCGACAAATTCAGCTGAAATATTTACGCCTGTCCGTTGAGGATTGTTATAAAGGAGGACGGGAAGTCGTGTCGCTTTAGAGATTGCCGAATAGTGTTCGAAGAGCTCCTCTTCGTTCGGTCGAATGAAAAAGGGAGTGAGAATGGAGACGGCACTCACACCCGCTTCCTCTGCCATCTTCGTCAAAGCGACAGCCTCCCGGGTGGTGACGGCTCCTGTACCGGCATAGACAGGGACTCTCCCTTTAGCTTCTTCCACAACAACTTCAATCACACGTTTTTTCTCCTCAAAGGTGAGGGCATAAAATTCTCCTTGACTGCCGGCTGGAAACAGCCCATGGACACCTCCTTGGATCAAATAATTTGTGAGCTTCCGGAGCGCCTCCACATTGATTTTTCCGTCGGATGTCACCGGAGTGACCATGGCGGGTATGATCCCTTTAGGTTGAAAATCCATTTTTTCTCCTCCCGATTGCCCCTCACCCCTGCCTACCGGCAGGCAGGCTTCCCCTCTCCCCAGAGGGGAGAGGAATAAGGTGAGGGGGATTAGTTTTTAATGATGGGCAGGGTTAAGAGCCCATCAGGGATGAGAACCACCCTTGCCCCTGGTTTTCTTTCCAGTTCACGATCCAGGGCTTCCTGCAAGGTTGGACTCGACTCAAGGTGAATTTCTCCCAACGTGTCCTCTGGCAGGGAACAGTCCGTCATCACAATCCTCGCCCGTTTCAGTATCCATGCCAGGATCAAGGCCTTCTGCTCTCCTGCAGCGAATCCCTCTTCGCGGGAGATAGCGATTACATCATCTGCATCCTTGGACCTTCTCATGATGCTGCAATAACCGGGATGGCCGCATCCGTCCTCACAGGGAGCCGGGATGAGAATAGTGCCTCCCTTTGTCACGAGTGGCTGAGGGCCAAAGACCACAACATTGGCCGCCCGGGTCGACTGGTAAAGGTCTCGACTCTTTGGATAACTTACACCACTCACCACAATCTCGCCAGGCTGACTAATTTCCACTTCGTAGAGACGGCGAGCCGTCTTCACCCCTTCGTGAAAAGCCTCCACCGGATCTCCTAGCCACGACCTTCACCACTTCCTTTTTCCCGGTCTGGACCACATTGACAATGAAATGGAGGCCTATGGCCTGTGTCGCCTCTGTGAGGAAGCGCCGGAATTCATTCCCCTCAACAATTCCCAGACGGGTCTGCTGAAGCATTTGATAGTTATGGGTTGCAGCAATGGTCTCCTCACCTGCTACTCCCACAGCCATGCTCTTCACCCCGCCGCTGTAACCGGCAAGGAGATGGGTTTCAATCACCCCCGTGGAGATTCGAACATCGGCCTGGGCAACCCTTCGATTAAAAACGAGAGGGATTCCACTTGCGGAAGTGCCCAATTTGATCAGACTATCTGGATGATAAGGGTCGTGGTTGATAAAAGGGATTTCCTTCACCACGTCTCCGAACTTCTCCTTTAACTCCTCGGGAGTATTGGCCCGGTGTGTCCCTGTGGCCACCACAGCCGTCATATCCTGCTTCTTGATTCCTCCTGCCTCCAATTCCCTGAGGAGAAGAGGAAGAATAATTTCTTCGGAGAGCTGGCGTGTGATATCTGTGACCACCAGGGCAACCGTCTGACCTGGCTTGACCAATTCCTTAAGCCTTGGAGTGCCAATTGGGCGGCTGAGGGCTTCCTCAACCGCCCTTGTCACATTCGGAACAGGTGCCATTTTATGAGACTCCACCCACTGAACTGGAACATGGTCAGGAATCTCCAACGAGATGGTCTTCTTACCGCAGGGGATTGGATAACGCTTCATCTTATTCCAACTTGATATTAAACTCCTTGATCAATTTCCCATATTCTGCGAATCCTTGTTGCAGAAATTTCGCGAAATCGGCAGGCCCCAGATACATCACGGGTTGTCCGATATTCTTCATATCCATGATGAATTCTGGGTCGTCGCAGACCTTCTTGAACCGCTGCGTGAGGTACTGAATCACCTCGGGAGGCGTTCCCTTGGGAGCGGCCACGCCTTTGACCGAGCCTGCGGCCACGACATTATAGCCTACCTCCTTGAAGGTGGGAACATCGGGAATGGCCGGGTCTCTGGCGTCCAGGGCCACGGCGATCGGGATCAACCGTTTCGCCTTGATGTGGCTGATGATTTCGGAAGGATGATTTCCGCCACAGTCCGTCTGTCCGCCAATGATGGCGGTCACGGACTCTGCACCGCCCCGGAATGGAACGGTCACCATCTTAATTCCGGCGGACTTCCCGAAAGCCTGCAAAGTGATGTCCACGGAGCCCGCCCGGGTGGACACGGAAGCGGTCACCTGATCCTTCTTCTTTCCCCACTCCACAAACTCTTTGGCCGTTTTATAGGGGGCATCAGACCGGATGATCATGCAGATGGAATGAACCGACAAGCGGCAGACCGGAAGAAGATCCACAAACGTTTCGTAGGGTAGTTTCTTGAAGTGAGGTTCCACGAGGTCATGGCCTGACCCGTATCCGAGGTAGAGGCTGTATCCGTCAGGTTTGGACCGAACTACTCCCTCGGTTCCCGTGACACCACCGCCCCCGGGTTTATTCACGATCACCAGGGGTTTGTCAAAATACTTGGGGGCATACTTGGCCACCAATCGCGCCAGAACATCGGTGGAGCCTCCGGCGGCAAAGGGAACGACCACCTCAATGGGCTTGGTCGGAAACTTCTCCTGGGCACCTGCCATCGAAGATCCGATCAACATGGAAAAAACCATCAAACTCACAATCACCAGCTTTTTCATAATCTTTCCTCCTTCTGTGAAAAGCATTTGAATGTTGAGACGTTATCGCTTTGTTTCCTCTTGGGATTATTCAGGCGCATCAAGCTCCCGAGGGGGGGGCCCGGTCCTCCACCTCTTCCTGAACGTTACGATGATTTGAACGAGAATGAAGAGCAGCAGAAACCCCATCAATGAGCCGGCGATGGGGCGCTTGAAGAAGATGAGAGGACTTCCCGCCGATATGAGCAGGGCCTGCCGGAGCGATCGTTCCAGGATCGGGCCCATAACAAAAGCCAGGATCAAGGGTCCGGGCTCAAGGTTGACCTTTCGGAATAGGTAGCCGATCACCCCAAAGGCTCCCATCACCCAGATGTCGAAGACCGTATTGCGAATGCTGTAGACCCCGATGCAGCAGAAGAGGACGATCACCGGAGCGAGGATGGCGTAAGGAACCCGGAGCAGTTGGACCCACATCCCAACCAAGGGCAGGTTGAGAACAAGGAGCATGACGTTGCCGATATACATGGAGGCGACCACACCCCAAAAGACGTCGGGGCGCTCGCTGATGAGAAACGGGCCCGGTGTGACGCCCTGGATCAGAAGGGCGGCGAAGATCATAGCGATGGATGCATTTCCAGGGATTCCCAAGGTGAGAAGCGGAATAAAGGAGGCGCTGGCCGCCGAATTGTTGGCCGACTCGGGTCCTGCCACCCCCTGAATAGCCCCCTTTCCAAATTCCTCGGGGTGCTTCGATACCTTTTTTTCAACGCCGTAGGAGACGAGAGAAGAAATGACCGCGCCCCCGCCTGGCAAGATACCGATGAAAAAGCCGATGAGGGACCCCCTGACAATGGACCATCTCGAGTCGGCCCAGTCCTTGAGCGTTGGCCAAAGGTGCGACACCTTTCTGGTCACGAGTTCAGTGGCAAGTTCCTTCTCAAGGTTGTAGAGGATCTCTCCAATTCCAAACAGCCCCATGGCCAGCGTGACGAAGTCAATGCCTTCCTGGAGCATCAGCAATCCCCAGGTGAACCGGACCTCGCCGGAGATGGGATCGAGTCCGACCGCTCCCAGAAGAAGTCCAAGGACGACCATGATGAGCCCCTTCAGAATGGACGTTCCTGCAAGAAGGGTTGCCATCATGAGACCTAACAGCGTCAACGAGAAGTATTCAGGGGGGCCGAATCGTATGGCAAATTCTGCCAGGGGCGGGGCGACGAACGTGAGGCCGATGATTCCAATGGTTCCTGCAATGAACGAGCCGATGGCCGCGATGCCCAGGGCAGGGCCTGCCCGGCCTTTGAGAGCCATCTGATAGCCGTCGATACAGGTGACCACGGAAGCGGCCTCGCCCGGGATATTGACGAGGATCGACGTCGTCGAACCTCCGTACATGGCTCCATAGAAAATTCCAGCCATCATGATGATGGAGGTGACAGGGGACCCGATCTTGAAGCTGAGGGGAAGAAGCAGCGCGATCGTGGCTGCCGGGCCCAGCCCGGGAAGAATACCGACCGCGGTTCCGAGAAGGGCTCCGATCAAGGCGAAGGTCAGGTTGGTCAGACTAAAGGCGATGCCAAACCCGTTGGCCAAGCCCTGAAACAAACCGATGATTTCACCCATGCCTCTGCCTTTCCTTATTTAAAGAATCCCATTGGCACTGGAACTTCGAGAAAAAAGCCAAAGATCAGGTAGAGCCCAACGGTCACGCCAATGGAAATAAACATCATTTTCAACCAATGAACTCGTTCGATCACTCCCATCCAGATAAGGAGGAAGATGAACGTTATGAGAGGGAATCCCAGCGTCTCAATCACCAGGGCATAAAGTCCAAGGATCACGACACCGAGAAGTGGTCTCAACCAGGTGCGACTGGGCCAGAAGGGTGTGGAAGGGGTTCCCTTTTTCAAACGGCTGATGATTAAGGCCAGGGAGAAGATGATGAGGATGATGCAAAGTCCAAAGGGGAGAAATCCCACCCCGGGATGTCTGAAGCTCCCCATCTTAAGTTGCGCCGAACTCCACGCCCCCACCACGCCGATCACCAAGAGAACGTATCCTGTTATCCGATCCCACTTTTCGATGGGTCTCTCCCCCGCTCGATTTCAGTTTAGGATGCTTCAACCCATTACGGATCTTACCAAAACTGTATAAATTCTTTGAGGGGTTTTCGAACACCCTCTGGAGATTCATCTGGAATGCCGATGGGAAGCAAGGAGACCGCCCGAACCGTCTCCGGGAGTCTAAAGAGTTTTTGAATATAGGCTTCAGCCTCCGTTCCCCAGATCCCGATCCAACCAGCCCCCAACCCTAAGCTGCATGCTGCAAGGGTCATATTCTGTGTGGCCGCTGCCCCGGCTTCAATCGCATGAAGCGGGTCGATCCGACGATCCACGCAGACCAGAATGACCACAGGTGCTTCATTAATCCCCAGGTGGAGTACATTCTTCCTGGCCGCTTCGTCCAATGCGCTTTTTAATCCCGGGTTTTTGATGACGATGAATCTCCAGGGTTGGAGATTGCTGAAAGAGGGGGCCCATCTTCCCGCATCAAGAATCGTCTGAAGCTTTTCATCCTCGATCGAATCGGATTTGAATCTGCGAATCGTTCTTCGGGTTCTTATGGCTTTCAACACCTCATTCATAACTCACTTCTTTCTGTGGGGAGATTGAGGAGTAGCATAGTAAAGTCTCCGGGAGAAGTCAACCTTGAAGATTGCCCCAAATCGTGACCGTGCCTGCGCGCTGAAGCGCTTCGGCGCGCAAGCGTGTCCATGCCCGTAATCCGTATTCCTAACATCCCAATTGCAGCTTCATTTTAGAGAGGAAAATTTCAAGATCTTTTCGCAGGGGAAGGGAGGGCTGGGCGCCCAATTTTGTGGTCGCAAGGGCTCCGGCGCCGTTCGCAAATTTCAAAGCTTCTCGAATCGGTTTGTTCTCAGCCAGGCCAGTAGCGAGACCTCCCAGAAAGGCATCTCCTGCGGCCGTGGTATCGATCACCTTCACTCTGAAGGCATTCATCCAAAGTTCCTCACTTCTGTTTTTGAAAAAGAGGCCCCTTGGACCTAGAGTGATCACCACATTTTTTGCACCCATTTCCAATAATCTTTCAGCCATCTTTCGAATGTCCCGATCGCCCTTCCATTTTATTCCTGTCAAAGATTGAGCCTCCACCTCATTGGGCACGATAAAATCGACCATCGAGAGGGAACGAGGCGAAAGTTGAGCCGGAGGGGAAGGATTGAGGAGGGTGAGACTCCCTTGATCTTTCGCCAGTCTCACCCCCTTCTCAACGGTTCGCAAAGGGATTTCCAATTGAGTGACAAAAACCTCGACTCCTCTCCAGCAGGACTGCAGCCTTTTTAGATCCTTTACACAAAGAGAGCCATTTGCTCCAGGGAAGGCAACGATTCGGTTCTCTCCTTTTGGAGTCAATTCGATCACCGCCGTTCCTGTTGGAAGTTTTCTGTCCTCAAGAATCAGTTTCGATCAAGACCGTTTTTGATCAAGTGCTGACGGTAAGATTTTCCATAAAGGTCGTTCCCGACCTTGGTGATGAAGTGAACATTTCCTCCCAGGCGCTTTGCGGTCATGGCCTGATTAGCCCCTTTCCCCCCGAAAAAAGTACCCTGACTTTCTGCCAATATCGTCTCTCCGGGATGATGAAATCTCGGAATCTTGAAGACAAAATCTACGTTGGAACTACCGAGGATCAGAATTTTCTTTCCCATGGATTCACCCCAATCTTGATAGGAAGAGTTCCAAGAAACGCTTTGCATCGACGGCCAAACAAACATCAATGTCCGACCCTCCTAATCCTTCCACGATTTTTCCAAAATACTCTCCTTCTTGAGTTTCCACGGTAAGAGAGAGTTTTTGCTTTTTAACCAAATTGGGATGGGTCACCACGCCCACCGCCAGAGGGTCATGAAGGTGGACGATTTCCTTGTTTCTAAATTGATGCAGGGTGCAATCGTACCCAGTCGCCTCAATGGCGAATTTAGAAAATGAATTGCTAATGGGAATCACCTTCTGTTCCATCCATTGGGGTGTGAGAGAAACCTGATGGGTTACATCGAGGGGGACCAATGTGATTGACAATTTTGAGTCTGAAGACTCTCCTGGCGGCTAAGGGATCAGAAAAGATGTTAAATTCAGAATAGGATGTAATGTTTCCCCCTGTTCGAACTGCTCCTCCCATGATGACAACTTCTTTCAGCTTTCTCATCCCCTCAGGATCTTTTTGAATGGCTAAAGCCAGGTTGGTTAAGGGGCCTATTGCAATGAGTGTCATTTCATCCGGATACTGGCGAGCCATCTTTGTGATGAGTTCGTCTGCAGGTCCAGCATAAAATTGCCACCCTTGTTTTCCTTCGTCCCGATCTATCTTAGCCCCTCCCAATCCGTCTTGTCCGTGGACAGAGTGGGCGTATAGAGGTTTCCCTTTTAAAGGTCGATCAGCTCCTTTAGCAATCAACGGTTTGTTTTTGGGTTGGATCAGAGAAAGTACCTTTTGAATATTTTCGAACACCTGTTCTAATGGGACATTTCCATTGACCCCGGTCACTGCCCTCACATCCAACTCAGGGGAATGAAATGCCAGGATTAAGGCCAGGGCATCATCCACGCCCACATCGCAATCGATCACCACTTTCTTCAAAACATTATCTCCTTCACCCCGTTAGAAATAATGCCCCACTGCTCTGCAGCGGGGATGAAAACTATTCATTTTTCAGCGAACACGGGGTTCAAAGCCCCGTGTGAGCCCTCCCGTCAAAAAGTAGAAGACTTTCTAACGGGGTTCACTGCAACTCGAAAAATTTCTTGATTTCTATTCGAAATTCACTCACACCCGTAAAGTGAATCGCTCTTAAGCCCTGGCTGATAGCTCTTTTTACATTCTCCAAGTTGTCGTCCACAAAAAGAACTTCTTCCGGTCGAACGGACAAAAGGGCGCAGACATCTCTGAAAATGGAAGGGTCTCTCTTCGTTTTCTTGAGGTGGAACGAATTGAAAACATAATCGAAATGGTGATGAAAAGGGGTCCTTTGGTCTAACTCGTCGAGCCAATTGGTTTGATCGCTCAGGATGGCCACGATGAAGCCAGAGGATTTTATTTTTTCCACCATGGCCGTCATTTCCGGTCTTAACTTAAACCGCTTCAGAATCTCTTCCCTGAATTCTTGATCCTCTCCCTTCACGCCAGTCTTTTCTCGGACAGCGTTCCAGTAAGAATGTTCATCACACCCTCCGGTGATGTAACCCGTTTGGTACACGAGATCACTGGACATTCTGTAGAATTCTTCTGGGTCGAAGCCCTTTTCCTTTCCAATAGCCTTTATCCCTTCCCTAAAACCTTCTTCAGCCAATACCCCACCAAAGTCGAAAATAACTGCCCCCATCCTGCCTCCATACGTTGTGTGTGATATGAAAATTAGACTCATGTCAGAATTTAATTATACCCCAAATGATGTACAGCCGATGTAAGTTTTTTGTAAAAATTTCCTTGACCCTTCATTCGATCCGGATTAGGATGGAGCCGTCTCAAAGATCAGGGGGGAAGGGAGGATAAAAAGATGGTTAGGTCACTTACGCTGCTTCTCTCTTTGCTAATGGTTTCTTTTGCGCTTCTTTTTTCAGGATGTTCTCACGTCGTCTATCCAAGAGGTCCGATACCCGTCAAGATGGATGTCGTGGGGTCCATGGACGCGAAGAAAGTGGTTTCCTTTACCAATGGTGTGACCGATTCAAAGCTCACTCTCATCGCAACTCAAGGCACCGACAAGTATTTTGCAGACTACAAACAGTGGACGAGTTCTATTGTGAGTCAGTTGGAAAGCGAACTTAGAAATAGGGGGGTGCAGATAAAGCCCGAGAGTGAGGTGGGCTTTAAGGTGAGCGTTGAAAGCGTAGGGCTCTTCTGGGGTGCTTTCGCCACCCGCTGCATTGTTCGCGCCCGGGTTGAGAAAACCGATGGGACCTGGTCCAGGACTTATGAGGGAAATAATGCCTCGAATAACATTAACAGAGCCATCGATGGTGCTGCGTATAAAGTTGTTGTGGCGATCCTGGGGGATCAGGATTTCAAAAACGCCATACGATGAACGAAGACCGAAACACTATGGAAGTCCTGGTCGGACCAACTTTGGGCTACGATCCAAACCGACCAGGCTTTTTTCTCTTTGCTGCAGACCCTGTGAACAACAATCGTAGACTCTTTGCCATGTCCATCTCTGTAAGAAAGGTTCGCTTCCTATAATTCAGTTTCTCTATCCTCCTTGCCACAATCTAAAGAGCTTGGCCTTTTGTAAATAAGATTTTCGGACCTGGAGTTTTGAGGAGGGAACGTATCCTAACGAATGAGTTGATTTTGGCAGCCTGAAGGGTTTAGAATGAGGTAAAATGTACGGGTGGGCGACAACCCTGATCCTAATCTGCGTGCTTCTTCCCGGGCTGGCCTCGGCGGATATCTACTACTGGGTCGATGACCGGGGCACCCAGCACTACACGACGAGGCTTGAGAGTATTCCCGAGCCTTACCGTTCCAAGGCACAACTTCTTGCTTTGCCCACGTCTCCTCCTGCCCCTCCGGAACTGGAACGGAGCCCATCGCCGAAGGGACTTACCAAGATTCCATTCACCCCGGGCCTCCCTGTTTTGGTCAGTGCCAAGATCAATAGCGCCGGGCCTATCACGCTGATTCTTGACACCGGTTCTGACCGTACACTGGTTACGCCGGCAGCGCTGCAGAGGCTTGGCATTTCTACTGAGAATGGGCCACGCGGTATCCTGAAAGGAGTAACCGGTACAAGCCATGTAGATGCGGTGTGGGTCAACTCCGTGGAAGTGGGCGAAGCCAGGGTGGGGCCGATTCTTATCATCGCCCATGATGCCGATCTGAAGGCGGCCGACGGGCTACTGGGCCGCGACTTTTTGGCCCATTTCAACGTGACGATCGACTCAAAGGAACGAGTCGTCACGCTCGCCCCCAATTAATCCCTCTCTCTTCCCTTTCCATCCCCCGGACTCCGAATCAGTCCTCCTCCTACCAGATCCTCTCCTCGCCCCTGCCCCGCGCCTAACTTATAATTATATGGGCGTCCCCCGCTCCCCCAAAACACTCGACGTTACCTGCATGAATGGTTACATTAAATATTAGGAGAGATTTTAGATCGTCTGGAAATACAGATTAAGAGATAAAGGAGGGATGAAAATGAAAAGGATTACATATATATATGTTGTTTTCGCATGCTTGCTACTTGTTGGTTCGTTTATGGCATATGCGATGGAGGGGCCAGGAGCTCCATATTCTGGGTCCAAAGAGTATGAACGCATGAAACAGCTTGTGGGTGCATGGGAAGGTACTTCCAACATGGGGAAAGAGGGGCAACCGGTAAGGGTGGAGTATCGCCTGACAGCCGGGGGCAGCGCAATTGTCGAAACGCTCTTCCCGGGTACTTCCGAAGAGATGATTTCGGTTTACCATGATAAGAAGGGGAAACTTTCCATGACTCACTATTGCATGCTCCAAAATCAACCTTCCATGAAGCTCCAAGAAGCCGGTGCAGACAGACTCGATTTTATCTTTGCTAAAGGGAATGGCATCAATCCGAAGAAAGACCCTCATATGCATGCCTTAACCATTTCATTCGTCGATAAGGATCACATCGTCCAAAATTGGACTTTGTTTGAAGGTGGCAAAGAAACGGGAGTGACAAGATTGAATCTATCTCGTGTGCGTTAAACGTGAGATAGAGCGCGGAAGGAGATTATCATGAATGAGGCTCAGTTTGTATACGTGGCGTATATCTCGACATCGCCGGAGAAGCTTTGGAATGCGCTCATCGACCCTAAGGTGACCGCGAAGTACTGGCAGCACGAAAACGTGTCTGATTGGAAACCCGGCTCCACGTGGGAGCATCGGAGCGCCGACAAAGAACGAACTCTCAGGTTGGTCGGAAAGGTGATTGAAGTTTCCCCGCCTCGGCGTCTTGTCTTGACATGGGCTTTCCCGGCCGATGCGGCAAGTGAGGAGAAGCACTCGAGGGTCACGTTCGAAATTGAACCGATTGGTGATGTGGTGCGCCTGACGGTGACACACAACCGCCTTGAGCCTGGCTCCGAGATGCTTGAAGGCATCACGGAGGGTTGGCCCAAAGTACTCTCGAGCCTGAAATCCCTGATGGAGGTGGGACGGCCGCTCCCCCAGTTGTGGTAGCGGAAGATCGGGGAAAAATAATGGGGTCTGGTCTCAACTGGTGACAAAGCTTTGTTGATTGTTGAGACCAGACCCTTAGTCCCTACTATTACAGGTCGTAAGCCACTTTTTGACTTTAAGGTCAAATTTGGGTGACAAACCTATTTGCTATCTTCGCTCTACAATAGTACAGATGCCAAGTCCTCCACCCCCACATATAGTAAGCAGGCCATATCTAACCTGTCTTCTGTCCATCTCGTGCACCAAAGATACTAATCTCATTATACCGGTTGCTCCAATAGGATGACCGAGGGATATTCCTGAACCATTTACATTCACTTTAGCTTCAAGATCTTTATTTTTAAGACCCATCAGTTTAGCATCGGCTAGGGCTTGGACGGCAAAGGCTTCTTGAATCTCGATCAGATCGATTTGATCAATAGTGAGATTAGCCCTTTTGAGAGCTTGGTTTACTGCAAGAGGGACTGCCGGATACGTAAGAGTAGGATCAGCCCCAGCAATACCGAATGATTTGATATATACCAGAGGTTTGATTTCATGTTGTTTTGCTTTTTCTGGTGTCATCAGTACTACTGCTGCGGCACCATCATTCTCACTGGACGAGTTGCCTGCTGTGCATACGCCATCGGTATACACAGGTTTTAATTTAGCAAGTTGCTCTAAAGAGGTATCTCGACGTGGGGTCTCATCCGCATCAAATAAAACTTCCCCACCTTTACCAGGAACTGCTACAGGAACAATCTCACCCTTGAATTTACCCGAATCAATGGCAGCAATTGCCTTTTGATGGGAGCGAATCGACCAGCTATCTGCCTCTGCACGACTAATGTTTTCGTTCTTTGCAGCTGTTTCCGCCCAAGTCATCATGGAGTTGAGCTCACCGAAGCGCTCGATCGGTTGGTGCATGGGTCGTCCGCGTTGAATTCTATCATAAAGAGGAATACCCCACAAATTCATGCTACCATGTTGTCTTGGGAAAAATCCCCATTTGGGATCTGTTTTACCTCCAATTCCCCACTTGAGATGTTCGCCTGGAATATAGAATTCAGCACGGCTCATGCTATCTGCTCCGGCAGAGACGACAATCTCCGCGTATTCAGCCTGTATTTCCATTGTCGCAGTCCACAATGAGGCGACTCCACCGCAGCAACGTCTGTCGACAGTCATCCCTGGAACCTCAACGGGCCAGCCTGCCTTTAATAAAGCCAGACGTGCAAGGTTGGGCGACTCCCCTCCGGCATAAGCTTGAGATAAAACGACATCATCGACTTCACTGGGCTTAATCTTAGAAAGCTTAACTACCTCGTTAAGTACGGTGGCCGCAAGTTTCTCTACCGGCACTTCGCGCATCGCTCCGCAATAAGCCCCAATGGGTGTTCGTACTGCTGCTGTTATGACGACATCCTTCATAAAGTTAACCTCCTCCTCAATGTTAGTTTGTTATAATTTAGTATGTTCCGCCGCTAACGTCAATATTAGCCAGAGCCTGCAGCGATCCGCTCCAACGGTTTGTCGTCAATTCTTCTACTGTCCACGTTGTCTTCATCGTTCGTCAAGACGCATTTGATCCAGGTCTGCCGCTTGGAAAAGAACGCTTTGTGCAGTGCGTACCAGTTCTGCCTGGTTAACAAATTTATGAATGATGCTGGCAAACAAATGTCTGATAGGGCATTATCCGCTCGCTCACTGCCTTTTTTTAGACACAGTTCATCAAGTTTCTTTCAGAAATCCGCAGTACAAGTTCAATCTCTTATCCTTCTTCAACGTGTTTCGCGCGTATCGGATTAGCTCATCTTTTGCGTTTTGAAAGCTGATCTTTTACCAAGGCGAACCCACATTTTTTTGACCTCTTTCAAAGCTTGTCCATATATTTCCTGCGTAGCGTTCTTCGAGGACAATAGAGCAATTATCACTGCAAATTTCTATCATTTGCATTAGTTTATCCTATCGCCAACGCATAAATCTAGTCGCCTACCGGCTAGTGCGTTTTCGGTGGGCTCTTGACTCCTCCCCAGCATGAGATTGCCGTAAACAGAGTATCCTGAGAGGCTGCATTTTCCTCCAACGCGACGGATTCAATCAGGTTGACGTTTTTTACAGCCTCAATTGGTGGGTTAAGCAGCACGAGCCTTCGAGCGTCCGCTTGAGCGCTTTAGGCGTGTCGTTTTTTTCGCAAGCTTCATAAGTGACAGAAGGGCACTGTTAACGGATTCCTCGTTTGGGAAAATCTCAGCAACTTCTGGTTTGAGCACAACAATATTTGAAGACTCCCGTAGTCGTTTGGCATACTTACCGCGAACCAATGGACCGGTGAAGTCTGAACGCTTATACTCTGGACGCAATTCGTTTTTTTCTGTTTTTCTAGCCTTCTTCATATATCCTCCGCTCTCCTTTGCGTGCGAGGCGCGCGCTGATGATCCGAATCGTTTCGCCTTCCTCGGTATGAGCGACTACTAATAAACGACCCTGTTCTGAAATGCCAAATAATGGTCAATGGGGTCAAAGCTACATTATACACTTTACCTTGGTTCTCCAATAATCTTCTTTATCCTCATTAATTCTGAATTGAATCTTCTGTCTGCTTCTTTCCTCTTTTCGACCTCTCTGACAGCATTGGTTACTGCTTGAATTGTAATCCCAAAAACAACCCCAATGTCAGCATTCTTCCTGCAACTCATTACCTTGGACAAATACACTCCTGTCCTCCTCTGCCGCTCCGTCTTCTTGCTTCGTTTTAAGAGGTCACCCTCCCGCAAACCGTAGTAATCAGCGACACCCTTGATAATATCCTTTATCTCGTGCTTCTTTTCAATCTTCCTGATCTCCGGAATCCCTGCCTTGTCGGAGGTTATCCTTATGAGCTTATGAACCCTCTCTCGGAATGCTCTTCCACCTAATATGCTCCCTGCTGCATCCTCTAAAGGAGTTTTTCCCCGTATTCCAGCCTCGACAAACTCCTTGTATTTCCTGACTGCAACAGCCCTGTGCTTCGAAAAGAGACTCAAGGTTTCATCCGTATCTGTCAAGGCTCCGTCCATGGACCCATAGAGATATTCCCGATAACTGCTCCATCGGTATTCTTCAGCTCTCTTCACCGCTCCTGCTCTTACAGGATTAAGATGAATGTATCTACTCAATGCCAGTAGATACCTATCTTTATCTACGATAAAGCCCTTATAACGCCCCTGAAACAGATGCCCAGACCGATTGTATTTCCTATTAACAAAGACCGTGTAACTCGTGTTGACATTCTGCATAATTTGCTTGATATTGCCGAGAGGAGTCTCAACAAGAAGATGATAATGATTATTCATGAACACGTAACCATGGAGCAGATACCCGTATCTTTCCTTGGTCCTTTCAAGGATTGCCTTTAATCTCTTGCGGTCTTTTGTATCCCAGAATATCTTTTCTCTTTGGTTTCCCCTGGAGGTGATATGGTAGAAAGCTCCCTCATATTCGATCCGCAACTGCCGCGCCATATCCGCAACCTATCACATTTCTGCATCTGAGTAAAGTGTATAATGTAGCTTTGACCCCAAGCCCTTGACCTTGCCTTGATTGACTTGTTAAATCGATTTTATCACTTTATTTCATGGAGGTGTTTTTATGGCCGAGAAACAGTTTCGCTCCTATGCATTTGAGATTGAAACGACCACTGACGAGAAAGAAAACCTTGCTAAATTTTGGCTTGAATGTTTTCGGTTAGCTCTTGCTTGTTTTCCTTCTCTGTCACTTAAAATGTTTCGGGACGGAGGGTTCGCTCTATGTCCGAAAGTCGACGTTTTTCACGCCTCAAGTCCTGAATGAGTTTTGCTATATCTTCAATTTTGGGGATTTTGTCCCAATTAAAACAGGGAACGTTAATTAGATCTATTGGACTATCGCCCAACGGTGATGGAGCATTTGCGAAGACTATGATTTCTGGTCTGGATAACATTGCATTACCAAGATCCTTTAGTATTTGTCCCATTGAAGCGAGTTGGTCAGTAATCTTGGACATTTTTTGCTCGGCTTCTTCCTTGTCTGCGAGAAGCATTCCGCGTTGCTGTTTATCCATAAGTTTCTCCTTTCGATTTAACGGCGAGTTGACCGACTTTTTGCCCTGGCAATGGGCGCGTGACGCCCGATTGACGGGGCAAAAAGTCAGGTCGAACGACTGGTTCGCGCCGCAAAGCGGTGCGGGCCAGTCGGGCGGCCTGACGCAGTCGGGCAACTCGCCGAACCATTGATTAACTTGCCATTTTGCCCTGATAATGCGATAATAGCCGGGTTTTCGGGCAGTTTTGCCCGATGCCCATTATCAACAATCTCAGGCTATCATTATGGGAGTTTTATATGCCTGACTCGACAAAAAGTCAACAGCCAAAACTCCTCGATCAAGTCCGACAGGTACTCCGTCTGCACCACTACTCCATTCACACCGAGCGATCCTACGTGGACTGGATCGTGCGGTTTATTCGTTTCCACAGCATGCGGTCCCGTGAGGCCCTCTTCCCCGCCGAAGCCAAGATCGAATCGTTCCTGACCGACCTCGCCGTACACGCAAACGTCGCTCCCGCCAGGGACCTTTATGAATCATCGGGTTCTTCCGGAAGTTGAGCACCGTGCCAGACAGCTACGATCCAGACCGTTTTTTCTTTTACACGATAAAAGAAACGGTATGGGCTTATAATAATTTCGCGAAAAGGAAGATCGGGAAACTCCGGTAGCGCCCTGCCAGATTGTGGGAACTTTCTGAGTCTAGATAAGACCTTTTCCGCCTTGCGCCGAAAAGCGATCGCTGCCGGCGGATTTTCGCGGTAAATATAAGTAATGGCTGCAAGGAACTGTTTGCGCCCCGAAGGAGTGAAAAGTACTTTCAAGGTTTCGTCTCTCTCAACAAGGAATCTGCTTCAGCAAGGACCTCGTCAAGCTCATACCCTTTGCCTGCCTCGATCTCTTTCTCGCCACGGGCGAGAAGGCGCAAAATTTCCAGCTCATGCTGGGAATGCTTGTAAGTTTCCATGCTGACCAACACCGCAGCAGCCCGACCTCTCTGAGTGATAACAAGAGGCTCCCTGGACACAATCACTCGTTTTACGATAGCTGTGGCATCCTGCCGAAGATCGGTAATCGGTATAATGTTGGGAATCTTTGACATTGGTAATACCTCCTATGATAGTATTAATGATACTACCAATGCTAGTAGAAATCAAGGAGGATTTTGGCGCCGAAAGAAGAGATGGGCTGTCCCCTTTTTAACCAACCATCTTCTTGAATTCTTCTTCGGTTAGAGTCTTGACCCCCAATTCCTTGGCTTTGTCGAATTTGGAACCGGGTTTAAAAGTTATACTAATCGAACGTTGAGAGTTGGCTATCGGTTTCTTAGGTTTTTAGTATTTTTTCAACTTCATGTCGAAGAGTAGGCATACTATCCTTTACGGCAGACCAGACCGTTGTATCGTCAATCATATCATAACCGTGAACAAGCACATTTCGAAAACGGATAATCTTCTCATGATCGGTAATTTTTTTCAGTATTTCCGGATGCTCCTTTTTTAATTTTGTCATTGCTTCCCCAATTACTAAGAACTTTCGCTCTACAGCCGCTTTCACCATGGCGTTGCGAATATATTCTTCAAAACTCATTCCATGAGTAAATTCCCTGATCTCATCACATGCCTGTTGGATATCGAAAAGATAGGCTTTGGGGTCATGATCCATAGATTCGCACCTTGTCTCGATTCAAGCTTTTCCTAACGTAGGGGTTTTTCACTGCACTTTCCTGAATCACATCCACTTGCCTTCCTAATTGTTCCTCAAGTTTTGTTTTTAGTTCAAAGTATCGATCAAAGAGCTTGTCAAGACCATCAAATTCGACAAGGAGATCAATATCACTTTTTTCGGGTTGAAAATCGTCCCTTGATGCTGAACCAACCAGATCGAGATGCTTGACTCGGAGATCTTTACAAATTTTCTCTATGGCCTGCTTGTAATCTTCTATTTTAAACATTTTATCATGCTCTACTTTCTAAGGTATTTCATAATGACCGTTCACAGATGTAATATACACAATTTTTTATTCTTGGGGAAGAGGAGAACAATTGAGCTGTTACAAACTATACTGATCGAGAGTTACGGAACTTTTCCGATCATCTTTTCAAACTCTTCTTCGCTCAAAATCTTGATGCCTAACTTTTTGGCCTTGTCGAATTTGGAGCCTGGGTCTTCACCCACCACCACAAAGTCCACTTTCTTCGAAACGATGGAGGCGGTCGTTGCGCCCATTGATTCCACAAGGGTTCGGGCCTCATCTCTTCCAAAGGTTTTGAGGGCTCCTGTGAAAACAAACGTCTTGCCCGCCAGTTTGCCTTTTTCCTTTGCTTTGGGCTCGATGACTTTTACTCCGGCCTTTTTTAATCGGTCGATGGATTCCCTGTTCTTCTTATCCCCAAAGAATTGATGGACACTCGCTGCAACTTCTGGGCCTACCCCTTCCACTTCCATGAGGTCCTCTTCTGAGAGGTGGAAGAAATCCTCAAGCCGTTGGAAATGAAGGGCCAGGTCTTCTGCAGTGGTCTCACCTACGTTACGGATTCCCAGGGCGTAGAGAAACTTTGATAGGGATGCACTTCTGGACCTACCCCTTCTACTTCCATGAGGTCCTCTTCTGAGAGGTGGAAGAAATCCTCAAGCCGTTGGAAATGAAGGGCCAGGTCTTCTGCAGTGGTCTCACCTACGTTACGGATTCCCAGAGCGTAGAGAAACTTTGATAGCGGTTTGGTTTTGCTCTTTTCAATGGCGTCAATAATGTTTTGAGCGGATTTATCTGCCATCCGCTCCAATTCAATCAGCTGCTCCTTTTTGATATAATAAATATCTGCCACGTCTTTGACCAACCCTTTGTCCACCAATTGATCAATCAGTTTGACGCCCAGGCCATCGATATCCATTGCCCGTTTGGAGGCAAAGTGTCTAATCCGGCCTTTCAGTTGAGCAGGACAGTCCAGACCGATGCATCGATGGATGGCCTCCTCTTTGATGACCTCTGCCCCGCATACCGGGCATTTTGAAGGCATCTTGAATTTCTTTTCCGTTCCTTTCCTTTTTGAAGTGATGACTTCTACAACTTCAGGGATCACATCTCCAGCCCGCTGGATGACGACTGTATCGCCCACTCTCACATCCTTCTTATCAATCTCATCCTGATTGTGAAGCGTGGCCCGGCTGACCTCGACACCTCCCACTTTCACTGGCTCCATCACGGCCACGGGTGTGAGGGCTCCCGTCCTTCCGACCTGGACTCTAATATCCAGTATTTTTGTCGTCTCCTGTTTGGGTTGAAATTTAAAGGCCAATGCCCAGCGCGGACTACGGGCAATTTCTCCAAGTCTCGTCTGAAGATCGAAGCTGTTAACCTTAATTACAGTTCCGTCAATTTCATAGGGAAGAGTTTCTCGCTTCTCATTCATCTCATGGTAATAGTCGAGGACTTCTTCAATGTTTTTACATTTCCGGACATGAGGATTTGTCCTGAGGCCCCATTTCGGAAGGGTCTTGAGAACTTCCCACTGGGTTTTGAACGTCCAGCCTCTGACTTCGCCCAGGGCATAGAAATAGATTTCGAGAGGGCGTTCTGCGGTGATCTTTGGATCGAGCTGTCGCACTGAACCGGCGGCTGCATTTCTTGGGTTGGCAAAAGGAGGTTCTCCCTTCTCTTCTCGTTTTCGATTGAGTTCCTTAAATCTCTTGAGTTGTATGATCACTTCGCCTCGAATCTCCAACCGTTCCGGGACCGGAATTTCCTTTCGAATGAGTTGAAGAGGGATGGTCTTGACGGTGCGGAGATTCTGGGTGATGTTTTCGCCATTCACTCCATCGCCACGGGTGGAACCCACGACGAACTGGCCCCGTTCGTAAACGAGTTCGATGGCCAGGCCGTCGAACTTGGGTTCTGCCACATACTCAATCTCTTCAGAAGTCCCCAAAAATTTTTTTACCCGTTTGTCAAAATCCCTCGCCTCAGTTTCATCGAAGGCATTGGCAAGGCTGAGCATGGGAATGGTGTGCCTGACGATCTCGAATTCTTCTAAGGGAGATGCGCCGACCCTTTGAGTGGGTGAGTTTGGAGAACGAAGCTCAGGGTACTGCTCTTCGAGCTTTTCTAACTCCCTCATCAGGCGGTCGTATTCGGCATCGGTAATTTCCGGCTGATCAAGGACGTAATAACGATAGTTGTGATATTCGATCTCTTCGCGGAGCTTTTCTATACGCTTTTTTGTCGCTTCTGATGTCATCAAAACCATTTTAGACAGGACGGATAATCTTGTCAAATTGGATAGGAAATAGCATAGCGCATAGGGCATAGCGTAGCGAAGTAAAGAATCCCGCGACAGGGCGAGGGCTTCAAAACCAAAAACCAGATCCTAATCGACCACAAATCGACGAGATCCCGCAATTCAGATAGATCCTGAAGTCAAGGTTCAGGATCTGGTTCGGGATGACAAAAAGACCAGAACCGAAGCATCATGTCATGGTTGTCTCAGCATCTGATTAAGGTTCTTCTGCCTTTTGTAAACATATCTTTCATCCCCGCCCCTGCCTACCGGCCCCGGTCCCGACCGAGGGCGGGACAGGCAGGCACAGGGCGGGGTTTTCAGATGCGTTCTTGATAAAAAAATAGGGGGCTAGATATGGGTCAAAGAAGGTCAGGTTTTAGCATATATTGGGGTCTTCTGAACTTAACGAAAGAATTGGATTAATTATAAAATTTTACTTGACATACTTAGAATTTTCATTATATCTGTTATGGCTAAGTGGCAAAAAGTGGGGAAAGGTGGTATGAAAACCCAAAATGGGGGGCGAAACGATGTTCAGGGGTAGGTATGAGTATACCATAGACTCCAAAGGGCGAGTAAGCGTTCCTTCCAAGTTCAGAGAGATCCTAACTCAACAATACGACGACCGTTTAGTCATCACCAACTACGACCATTGTCTGGTCGCCTTCCCTTACCAGGAATGGTCTTTGATGGAGGAAAAGGTAAAGAACCTTCCTGCGCTGAGCAAGGAAGCCAGAGCATTCCTCAGATTTTTTTATTCGAGTGGGATCGATTGTGAGATCGATAAACAAGGAAGGCTTCTCATTCCCCAGTCCTTGAGGGATTATGCCAATCTTCAAAAGGATATTGTATTGGTGGGGAGTGGAAAGAAGATTGAGCTATGGAACAAGGAACGCTGGGAGGAGGAGTTTCGTAAGTCTCAGGAGAGTTTTGATCGGGTCACCGATACCCTGACCAAATTCGGTTTTTAGGAGAATAAGATAGAGGTCGATGGGATTGGGGGGATTTGGACACATTCCTGTTTTGGTTGAAGAGGTGATGACATTTCTAAGATGTGAGCCCGGTCGCACTTATGTGGATGCGACGTTGGGAGGAGGGGGGCACGCTTCAGAGATTTTGAAACGGACCGGCCCGGATGGGGGGGTCATCGGGATGGAATGGGATGAAGATGCCCTCTCCGAAGCAAGAAACACACTCATGCCCTTTGGGGATCGGGTCAAGATATTTCGGGAAAACTTTATTCATCTTTCCGACTTCGTGATGGCCGAATCCGTCGATGGGATTCTACTCGACTTGGGACTTTCTTCCATCCAGGTAGAAAAAGCGGAAAGGGGATTCAGTTTTAAAGGAGAAGGACCCCTGGATATGAGGATGGATCAACGGATGAATCACACAGCAGCCTTTTTGGTTAACGGCCTTTCATCGGAGGAACTGGAAGACATCCTCTTTCACTATGGAGAGGAAAGGTGGGCGAAGAGAATTGCGAGGGCCATCGTTCAGGAAAGGGAGCGAGACCCCATCCGGACGACCCAGGCGCTAAGAAAGATCGTCCACAGAGCGATTCCAAGACGGTTTCATTCTCGGAGAATCGACCCTGCCACCCGAACTTTTCAAGCCTTCCGTATCAGGGTGAATGAGGAGTTGGACAATCTGGGGAAAATACTCGAGACCGGCTGGAAGATTTTAAAAAGGGGAGGACGGATATGCATCATCTCCTTTCACTCCCTCGAAGATCGGATGGTCAAGGAGACCTTTCGAAGACTGGAGAACCAGGGGGAGATGCATATCCTGACCAAGAAACCTGTCACGCCTTCCGAGGAAGAGCAGAGGAGAAATCCGCGATCCCGCAGCGCCAAACTGAGGTGCGCGGAGAGGGTGTGAGGGGGTGCGGAGGAGATTCCAATGGTTAAGACCATGACCAGAAATGGAGACCGAATCCTCTGGACCGGAGAAGATTCAAAGGCCAGACCGAAAAGAATAAGATTGAATCTCCTCATCCTGTTCACCCTCCTCATCCTTTTTCTCATCGGAGGTTCCTTATTCTATGTCTGGTCGAGAATTCAGGTGATCCGACTCGGGTACGAAATTTCGAATGCCCTGAAGGAAGAGAAGGCGCTTACCGAAGGCAACAAGAGGTTGCGGCTGGAGATCGCTACGCTCAAATCCTATGCACGGATTGAAAAACTTGCCGTGGAGGAGCTGAGAATGGCCAAGCCCAAACCCGAGCAGGTGATCGTGATCCGATGAAAGGGAAATCGATTAATTGGTTTAAAGTCCGGATCATCTTTCTCTCGTGTCTGCTTTTCTTGTGTTTTATGTTCATCCTGGGGAGGATGTTTCAGCTGCAGGTGCTGAAAAAGGAGCAGCTCTATAAGCTGGCCGCTCAGCAGCAGAATGTCCAGGTCCCCTTCGTACCGAAGCGCGGGACCATTTACGATAGCAGGGGAAATGAACTGGCAGTGAGCATTGAGGTCGATTCGGTTTATGCCGATGCTCGAAAAGTTGTTGAGGTAGGAAAGACGGCGAAGGAGCTTGCCTCGATTCTTCAGATTGATCGGGAGGAATTGAAACAGAAATTGAAGAGCCACCGAGCCTTTGAATGGGTTCAAAGAAAAATCTCCTCGAAAGAGGTCGAACAGATCAAAGCACTTCAGCTCCCCGGCATCTCTTTCTTAAAAGAGAACCGGCGTTTTTATCCCAATTCCCAACTGGCCGCTCATCTGGTTGGTTTTGTGGGTCTTGATTCGAAAGGCCTGGAGGGGATCGAATTCCAATACGATTCCTTGCTCAACGGAGAGAACCAAGTATGGACCGCTGCCCGGGATGCCTTAGGTCGGGAAATTACCATGGGCAAGGGTCCTTTTGAGAAAGAGGATCATTACCGGAATATCGTCCTGACGATCGACAAACCGATTCAACATATCACCGAGACAGAGTTAGGTCGAGGTGTTGAAAAGTGGGGGGCAAAGGGTGGGATGGCTATTGCGATGGATCCCTCGAGCGGAAAGATCCTGGCCATGGCGTCCTTCCCGACTTTCAACCCAAATCAATTTATCCAATACCGCTCCAAGAGCTGGAGAAATCGGGCTCTCTCCGACATCTTTGAACCGGGTTCTCTTTTTAAAGCCTTTCTCGCTGCTGCGGCCCTGGAGGAGCAGGTGGTTCGACCCTCCGATTCTTTCTTTTGCGAAAATGGTTCCTATAAGGTTTATGACCGAACGATCCACGATATCTCCAAACATGGGTGGCTCACCTTTCAACAGATCATCAAATTCTCCAGTAACATCGGGGCATCGAAGGTGGGCGAAAAGATGGGGAAGGAACGTTTCTACCGATATATTTCTGCCTTCGGGTTTGGGGAAAAGACCCGGGTCGGTCTCCCGGGGGAAGGGAAGGGAATCGTCCACCACCCGAGATATTGGTCCCCGGTTGCTTTGGACACGATCTCCTTCGGCCAAGGGATTTCTGTGACAGCAATTCAATTGGTGACCGCCCTGTCAGCCATTGCCAACGGCGGAAACCTGATGAAACCTTATGTCGTTGAGAGGATTATGAATGAGAAAAACGAGACGATTCAGTCCTTCAAACCGGAGACCGTCAGGAAGGTCATTTCAGAGGAGACAGCTAAAAAGATGATGGTGCTGCTGAAGGCGACTACGGAGAAAGGCGGAACGGCAGAAGGAGCCATCCCCGTAGGATATGAGGTGGCTGGAAAGACAGGAACGGCACAGAAGGTGGATTCCTTAATGGGGGGGTACTCTGAGGACCGCTATGTCAGTGGATTTATGGGCTTTGCACCCGCCGACGCACCGAAGCTCGTCCTCTTAGTGATCGTCGATGAACCCCAGGGAAACAGCTATGGCGGAGTGGTTGCGGCTCCGATATTTAAAACGATTATGGAGAAGGTTCTCCCCAGCCTCAATGTTATTCCGAAAGGGACGATGGTGGTGAAGAGCGAGCTCGATTCCGCTCCCCGAAGAGAAGCGTCAGGAACTCAACCTTTGATCGATGAGATCAAAGTGGGTAAAGGGATGGGGATGGTGGTCATGCCGGACCTCACCGGATTATCGATGCGGAATGCCTTGAGCCGCATCGAAGGGAAGGGATTGGTCATTAAGGTTTCGGGGAATGGAAAAGTTGTGGAACAAGTCCCCAGGCCAGGGTCCGTGATTGAGAAAGGGGATATCTGTTTTTTGAAGTTTCGATCCCCATCATAGATTAAGCATTCTGGGAGTCATTGCGAGCAAAGGAGCATTAGAGATTGCTTCCCCACTTCAGGACTCCTCGCAGTGACAGTTTTCGTCTTTGGAAATGGAATTAAACTGAGAATTAATAGAAGGCGTTGAAGTCAAAAAAATCGCCGGAGATCCTCTGAAAGAAGTCGAAGGAATCGCTTACCATACGAAGCAGATAGGGAAAGGTTTCCTCTTCGCAGCCATTCGAGGGTTGGAGGTAGACGGACACCAATTCATTGAAGAGGCGGTCCAAAGGGGTGCAGGGGCTGTGGTTTCGGAAGAAGAGCGAGAAGTTTCCGACCGGACCCTGATTCTGGTTCCCAACAGCCGGCAGGCTCTGGCAAAGATTTCATCAAACTTCTATGGTAATCCCTCGTCCCGGCTCAAGCTCATTGGGATCACCGGAACCAACGGAAAGACCACGACCACGTATCTCTTAGAGTCCATATTTAGAAAGGCTGGATGTGACGTTGGTGTGATCGGAACGATCAATTATCGGTTCGGTCAAAAGACAACTCCTGCTCCCAACACGACGCCGGAGTCCTTAGATCTTCAAAGAATCCTGTGGGAAATGGTGAAGGAAGGAACCTCTCATGTGATCATGGAAGTTTCCTCCCATGGGCTCGATCTTGACCGTGTTTTTGGGTGTCAATTTGATGGTGTGGTTTTCACGAATCTTACCTCGGAACATCTTGATTATCACAAAACTCTGCAAAAATATTTTGAAAGCAAAAAGAAGCTCTTCTCGGATTATCTGGTTGAGAGCCGTAAGAAAAGACGGTTTGCCGTGACGAACCATGATGATCCCAGAGGGGAGAAGATGGTTGAGGGAATAGACCTTCCTGTGATTCGTTATGGGCTGAGCCCTTCGTGTGATATCACGGCGGATCAGGTGACCTCCTCTTTTGAAGGTCTCTCTTGCCGGGTCCGAACTCCCAGGGGAGATCTTTCCATCCGTTCGAAATTGATTGGAGATTTTAATGTTTACAATATCCTGGCTGCCGTATCCGTAGGAATCGGCATGGATGTCCCTTTAGAAAACCTAAAAGAAGGGGTGGAGGGATTAGAAGGGGTTTCAGGAAGATTTGAAAAGATGGAGAATACGAGAGGCCTTCATATCATCGTTGACTATGCGCATACCCACGATGCCTTGGAACGGGTTCTATTGGGATTGAAGGGTATCCTAGAAAACGGAACCCAGAACCGCGGAAAGATGATCACTGTCTTCGGATGTGGCGGAGACCGGGATCGGACCAAGCGACCTTTGATGGGCGAAGTGGCCGGAAAGTACAGCGATCTCGCTATTCTCACTTCGGACAATCCGAGGACAGAAGATCCTTTAGCCATCTTGGAGGAGGTGGAGAAAGGGTTAGAATCTCTTCCTTTAAAAGAGTGGCACCCGGATGAAATCGAATTATGGAGGTCGAAGAAGGGATATCTTAAAGTCCCGGACCGGAGGGAAGCCATCCGGATGGCGATCCGATTGGCACAACCTTCAGACACTGTTCTTATCGCCGGAAAAGGGCACGAGGATTATCAGATCGTCGGGAAGAAGAGGTTTCCTTTCGATGATCGCATCGAGGCCCAAAAAGCCCTGGAGGGAAAATGATCCTTACCCTTGAAGAGGTCTTGAAGGTCACCCGGGGAAATCTCATCCAAGGGGGAGGAAATACCTTTTTCCGGGGGGTTTCTACGGATTCAAGAACCGTCGCCGAAGGAGACCTCTTTATTGCTCTGAAGGGACCTCACTTCGATGGTCATCATTATGCCATGGAGGCCCTCGGAAAAAAAGCAGGAGGAGTGCTGATCGAGGAGGATAAGGTCGGGGACATTCGATGGAATGGTGATCGATCGAAAGCGGTGATCGCGGTAAAGGACACCCTGTCTGCTTTAGGAGACATCGCCCGGGATTGGAGACGCAAACAGGGTATTCCGGTAGTGGCTTTGACCGGAAGCAACGGTAAGACGACGACGAAAGAGATGATCGCTGCTTGTCTTGAAACGACTTTTCCCGTTCTCAAAACGAAGGGGAATTTAAACAACCTCATCGGGGTTCCCCTGACTCTCCTCACCCTGACAGAGAAAGAAAGGGTGGCGGTTCTCGAGATGGGGATGAATGTGCCGGGTGAAATCCGGAGGCTGACCGAGATTGCAGAACCCGATGTGGGATTGATCACCAACATCCAAAAGGTTCATCTCGAAGGTCTGGGAAGCCTGGAAAGGTTGAAGGAAGAGAAGGGAGAGCTCTTTCGGAGAATGAGGAGGGATGGAACGATTTTGGTGAATCAGGATGATCCCCGGGTGATGGAGCTGGCGAATCATTACCCCGGCCAAAAGATTACTTTTGGCACGGAGCATCCCGCTGAGGTGATGGCCAAAGAGATTCAACTCGGAGGCGAAGGAGGAACCTCTTTCACCTTAATCCTGGAAGAAGAGGCGATGGAGATTCATCTCCCGTTGTTGGGAAGACATTTCGTTCCAGATGCCCTCTCTGCCGTGGCGATCGCGTGCCTTTTTGGGGTGGAAGTACGGCAAATCAAGGAGGCGTTGGAAAATTTTCAACCTTTCCCCATGAGGATGGAGGTCGTTCGTCTCAAAGGAGGAAAAACCCTGATCAACGATGCTTACAACGCCAGTCCGTACTCGACGGAGCTGGCCCTGGAGACCCTTGCCGAGGCGAAAGGCGAGGGAAGGGCGATCGCTGTTCTGGGCGATATGTTAGAACTCGGAAGTTTTACGAAGGAAGCGCATGAACAGATCGGGAAGAAGGTGAGTGAACTTTCGATCGACCTCCTCTTCGCCCTGGGAGAGGAAGCGTCCACGGTCGTCCAGTCAGCGATTCGACATGGGTTTCCGATGAAGAGTGCAAGGATGGTGGAGAACCATTCAGAGGCCATCTCCCTGCTCAGGGAGATGATTGAAGACGGGGATTGGATATTGGTCAAGGGTTCGAGGAGAATGGCCATGGAAAAGATCGTAGAGGGTCTGGCAGAGGGGAGGGCCTAAGAAATGTTATATCATCTCCTCTATCCCCTTCATGAGTTTTTTTCCTTTTTGAATGTCTTCCGGTATATCACCTTCAGGACGATCTATTCGATTCTCACCGCTCTTCTCATTTGTTTTATCATCGGGCCATGGCTGATCGAGAAATTGAGGGCTTTACAGATTAAACAGGTCGTAAGGGAGGATGTCCCTTCCCGACACATGGTTAAGAACGGGACTCCCACGATGGGAGGAAGCCTCATTCTGGCGGGGATTCTCATCCCAACCCTTTTCTGGTCCGACCTATCGAATTCTTATACCTGGATTGTTTTGTTGACCGCCCTGGCGTTCGGACTCCTCGGGTTTTGGGATGATTATAAAAAGATGATAGATAAGAAAGGCATTGGCATTCGGGCCCGGTACAAATTTCCGATTCAAGTGGCCATGGGGCTGGTCGTCAGCTTCGTCCTGTTCAATACCATTGATCATGATTCCAGGTTGATCTTTCCATTCTTTAAAAAGGTGATGCCGGATCTTGGGGAATGGTACATCCTCTTTGGCATGCTCGTCATTGTGGGCTCGGCCAATGCGGTGAACTTGACCGATGGATTGGATGGATTAGCCATCGGACCCGTACTCATTGCCAGTGCGACTTTTATGCTCTTCTGCTATCTCGCAGGGAACTTCAAATTCGCCAGCTATCTTCAGATTCCTTTTGTCCGGGGAAGTGGAGAATTAACCATCTTGTGCGGGGCGTTGGTCGGTTCCGGTCTTGGGTTTCTCTGGTTCAACACCTATCCGGCTCAGGTCTTTATGGGGGACGTGGGTTCTTTATCCCTGGGAGCGGCCTTGGGGACAATGGCGGTGATCATCAAGCAAGAGTTTCTCTTAGCCATTGTGGGAGGGATTTTTGTGATCGAGGCTCTTTCCGTCATCATCCAGGTTGCCTCTTATAAGCTTCGCAGGAAACGGGTCTTTAGAATGGCACCCATTCACCATCATTTTGAGTTAAAAGGCTGGGCCGAACCGAAGATTATCGTCCGATTCTGGATCATCGGCATGATTCTCGGCCTGATCGCGATCAGCACGCTGAAGATAAGGTAGCGAGGGAATATTGGAAGAATGGAATGCTTGAGTTATGAATTTAAATGTAAAATTTGAAAATATTTTACCATAACTCATCATTCCAGACTTAATAATTTATCAACTTTACAGAACTGATATGGATCTTCACGGTAAAAAAGTATTAGTCGTAGGCATGGCTCGGACAGGAATAGCGACAGCCAAATTCCTCAAGGAAAAAGGTTGTCTTGTGACCACCACGGAGGCGAAGCCGGAAGAGGAGATGAGGGAAGCTGTTCAGGAATTGAAGGGCATAGATCTCTCGACGGAATGGGGGGGCCATCAGACGGAGACCTTTCTTAAACAGGATCTCATTGTCGTGAGTCCTGGAGTTGACCTAAACATGGAACCCATTCAGAAAGCCATCCGCCATGGAGTCCGAGTCATCAGTGAAATTGAACTGGCTTACCATTTTATCCACGTCCCTATCCTTGCCATCACAGGAACCAACGGAAAGACGACCACCACCCTGCTCGTTGGTGAGATGCTGAAAGAGGACGGGAAAGAAGTTGGGGTAGGGGGCAATGTCGGAGAGCCTTTGATCCTTTTTGCGGACGGTAGAAGCCGATGGGAAGTATTGGTGGCCGAGATCTCCAGTTTTCAGTTGGAGGCGATTGAGGATTTTCGGCCCCGAATCTCTGTTCTGCTCAATATAACGGAGGATCATCTCGATCGGTATTCCAGTTACTCCGACTACATCCAGGCGAAGGCGAGGATTTTCGCGAATCAGAATTCAGGGGACCTGGCTGTTCTCAACGGAGATGATCCGATCGTGATGCAGTTTGGAGAGAAGGTGAAGGCGAAAAAGGTTATGTTCAGCATGAGTGAAAAACTTGAGGAGGGCGCTTTTTCCAATGGTCAAACGATCTCCCTGAGACTTGGGGGAAAAGGAGAAGAATATTCCTTGGCCAAGACCCCCTTGAAGGGAATCCACAATGTGGAGAATATGATGGCTGCCCTCACCACGGCCAGGATCTTCGGCTGTTCAAGAAGAGCGGTCCAAGACGTTCTCGATCGGTTTAAAGGTCTGGAGCATCGTCTTGAGTTTGTCCGGGAGATCGGAGGGGTTCGTTTCTACAACGACTCCAAGGGAACCAATGTTGGGTCCGTCGTCAAATCTCTCCAGAGTTTTTCAGAACCTGTGATCTTGATCGCCGGAGGGAAGGATAAAAACGGGGATTTAAGCCCTCTGAAGGGATTGGTCGAAAAACAGGTGAAACATCTGATCCTGGTCGGAGAGGCCAAAGAGAGAATGAACCACGAACTCGGAGGGCTGACGGATACGGTCCTGGCCAAGACCATGGAAGAAGCAGTGTCCCTCGCGCGTCAGAAGGCAAAACGAGGAGAAGTGGTTCTCCTGTCACCGGCCTGCTCCAGTTTCGATATGTTTAAAGATTATAAAGAGAGAGGAAAGGTATTTAAGGAGGCGGTATTTAAGTTAAGCACCAAATCCCAAGCACCAATATCCAAATAAACCCCAAGCACCCAGGACCAAAAGTCCTGGTCATTGGAATTTGGTGATTTGGGCATTATTTGGGATTTGTGATTTGGAATTTGGAAATTGATGGTCGTCGGCTGACAAGTCAGAGGGGAAGTTGAAAGGGTGAAAGGAAAGAAGAGGCTCGATTTTATTCTATTGTTTGCAGCCCTTGCCCTCGTGGGGATTGGGATTGTGATGGTTTACAGCACCAGTGCGATCATCGCCGGGGATCGTTTCGGAGATCCTTACTACTTTCTAAAACGACAGGCCCTCTACGCGGCCGTCGGTTTTGTTTTGATGATCGTCATGATGCTCTTTCCTTATGAAATCCTGAAGCGATTTGCCTATCCCATTCTCATCGTCTCGGTCCTTTTCTTGATTGCTGTGTTAATCCCGGGTATCGGGCACCGGGCGGGGGGAGCCATGCGCTGGCTGAAGATTCAGTTTTTCTCTTTTCAACCCTCCGAGTTTGCCAAGTTGGGTTTGGTCGTTTTTCTTGCCTACCTTTTAGATAAGAAGGAGGAGAAGATTCGAAGTTTCTCTTTTGGATTTCTTCCCCCGGTACTCCTCTCCGGTCTCGTCATCGGACTGGTGATGAAAGAACCCGATTTTGGAGCAGCCTTGTTCTTGACGGTGATGGTTTTTCTCCTTCTCTTCGTCGGCGGTGCCAGGGTGATCTATATCCTGGGCGCCTTCTTGATTGCCATTCCAGTAGCTTACACTCTTTTAATGAACGTGGGGTACCGTTACAAAAGGTTGATGAGTTTCATTCGACCTTGGGAAGACTCCACGGGTACAAGTTTCCAAATTATTCAGTCCTTTCTCTCCTTTGGTTCCGGAGGTTTCTTCGGATTAGGGTTGGGAGAAGGAAGACAAAAACTCTTTTTTCTTCCTGCTCCCCACACGGACTTCATCTTTTCGATCATCGGAGAGGAGTTGGGCTTGGTGGGTGCGATGGGGGTGGTGCTCCTTTTCTTGATTCTGACCCTTAGAGGGATCCAGATTGGACTTTCGATCGAAGATCGGTTTGGTGCCTATTTGGCATTGGGGATCACATTGATGATCTCCCTTCAAGCGGTGATCAATATGGGAGTGGTCTTGGGACTGCTTCCCACAAAAGGGTTGACCCTTCCTTTCATCAGTTATGGGGGAACATCGTTGATCGCCAATTTAGTCGGGGTGGGGATACTTCTTCACCTTTCGACGCATGCGGAACGAAGATGAGGTGTGTGATTGCTGGAGGGGGCACAGGGGGTCATCTTTTCCCGGGAATAGCGATTGCTGAGGCATTCGTTGAGAGAGAGAAGGGGAACGAAGTGCTTTTTATCGGAACCGAGAAAGGGATCGAAGCCAAAGTTTTACCCGGAGGGAAATTTCCGCTGAGGACAATTCAAGCGAAACCCATTCAGGGGAGATCTCTTACGGAGAAGATAAAAGCCATTTGGGGCTTACCGATGGCCATCGTCGAAGCTTGCACGATCCTAAGGGAATTTCAACCCCAACTGGTATTGGGCGTGGGAGGATATGCCTCCGGACCGACCCTATTGGCTGCCTCTCTTCTCGGGATGAAGCGGGCCATCCAGGAACAGAATGTGATGCCTGGAATGACGAATCGAATTCTAAAGTGGTTCAGCCAGCGGATCTTTATCTCTTTCGAAGAGGCGAAGCAATACTTTCCGGAGAAGAAAGCCATTCTCACAGGCAACCCGATCCGGAAGGAATTCTTTGCAGCTCTGAGAGAAGGCAAGGGGGAGAAGAAGAATGGGGATCGATTTACGCTCCTCATTTTTGGAGGAAGTGCAGGGGCGCACCGGATCAATCGAGCGATGATCGAAGCCCTGGGCACCCTTCAAGGAATGAAATCCTCCTTGAAAATCATTCATCAAACAGGAAATGACGATTTCGATTTTGTCTCAGAAGAATATCGAAAAAAGGGATTTGAGGCGTTGGTCAAGCCTTTCTTCGAGGACCTCGCTCTCTACTACCAGATCTCAGATCTGGTCATTTGCAGGTCAGGTGCGAGCACCGTGGCTGAACTAGCCGTCTGTGGAAAGGCGGCTCTCCTCATCCCTTATCCTTACGCGGCTCATCATCATCAATTGATCAACGCCAAGAAATTAGTCGATCTGGGGGCCGCAAGAATGATTTTAGATCAAGAGTTAAACGGGAAAATCATCGCGCAAACCATCCTCTCCCTTCACGACCATCCGGAGGAGCGTGCGAGGATGGAGGAGGCGATTCAGCGGTTGGCGAGGCCAAGGGCAGCAGAGGAAATCGTGGACCACTGTTATGCTCTGATTGGAAAATAGTTTCACCCCCACCCTCACCCTCCCCCGTCGAGGGGGAGGGGATTTTAGTGTGATTTACTTGTAAGTTCCCTCTCCCCTGGTGGGAGAGGGGAAGGGTGAGGGGGATAGGTTGTCTATGTATCGAAGAGGAAGAATTAAGAATATCCATTTTGTGGGCATCGGTGGAATTGGCATGAGTGGGATTGCCGAGGTGCTGCTTAACCTCGGTTACCATATCAGCGGTTCCGATATCAAGGAGACAGAGGTGACCCGAAGACTCCGGTCTTTGGGATGCGAGATCTCCTACGGTCACCGAAGGGAGAATTTAAGAGAAGCGGACGTAGTCGTCATCTCCTCAGCCGTTCGGAAAAACAACCCTGAGGTCGAAGCCGCTGAACAGAGGCTGATCCCTGTCATTCCAAGGGCAGAGATGTTGGCAGAGTTGATGCGAATGAAAATTGGGATTGGAATTGCAGGGACTCATGGGAAGACGACCACCACCTCCCTGATTTCCACCGTCTTGGCGGCAGGGGGCCTCGATCCCACTGTGGTGATCGGCGGGAGGCTCAATAGTATCGGAAGCAATGCGAGGCTGGGACAGGGTGAATTCCTGGTGGCCGAAGCGGATGAGAGTGACGGCTCTTTTCTCAAACTGATGCCCACCATTGCCGTTGTGACCAACATCGACCCGGAGCATCTTGATTTCTACAAGGGAATCGAAGAGATCAAAGAGAGCTTCCTCTGTTTTCTGGAAAAGATTCCGTTTTTTGGATTGGCCGTGCTCTGTCTCGATCATCCCAATATCCAGAGTCTTCTTCCGAGGTTGAAGAAGCGGTTTACCACGTACGGATTGACCACACAAGCTGATTTTCAAGCGAAAGAGATTGTATTCGAAGGGCTCTCCACTTCCTTTGACGTCGTCCACCAGCGTCAGGGAATAGGCAGGCTGAGCCTCCGGATGCCAGGAATCCATAACGTCTACAATGCCCTGGCCACTTTAGCCACCGCTTTCGAACTGGATATTCCCTTCCGGGTCGTCCAAGAAACGCTGCGCGATTTTGGCGGGATCCAGAGGCGGTTTCAGATCAAAGGAGAGAAGAAGGGGATCCTCATCGTGGATGACTATGGCCATCACCCTGTAGAAATTATGGCCACGCTCAAGGCAGCACGAACAGGTTGGGGAAAAAGGATCGTTGCGGTATTTCAACCGCATCGTTATACGAGAACGCAAGCCCTGTTTAAAGATTTTCTCACTGCTTTTTATGACGCCGATGTCCTCATTCTCACCGATATCTACCCGGCAGGAGAAGATCGGATAGAAGGTGTGGATTCGAAAGCCTTGTTTGAGGGACTCCGTGAATATGGCCATAAGGATGTCACTTATTTGGCAGATAGAGGGGAGATCGTTGAGCATCTCCTCCGTATCATCGCTCCAGGGGATTTGGTGATCACCCTGGGAGCCGGGGATATCTGGCAGGTTTCAGAGGAGTTGGTGAAGCAGACTGAACTGATAGTTCGGAGTAATTAGTTCGGAGTTCGGAGAATATATAGAAACTCCGAACTCAGAACTCCTAACTCCGAACTCAGACGCGAAGCGGATGCAAAGGGATTACAAGAAATGGGCGTCGGGTCTGATCGAGGGAAGGGTTCTTTTCGATGCACCGATGAGGCATTTCACATCGATGAAAGTGGGAGGGCCTGCGGACAGCCTTTTGTTTCCAAAGAATAAGGATGAATTGAAAAAGGTCGTTCGATATGCCAGGAGAAAAAAAATCCCCTTTTTGATTTTGGGAAAAGGAACAAACTTGGTGGTAAGGGATAACGGGGTTCGTGGATGGGTCATCAACTTGACTCAAGGAATGAAAAAAATCCGGATGGACGGAGAGGTCGTCGAGGCAGAAGCGGGTTCTTCTCTGCAACGGCTGGTTCAATTCTCCGTTCAGAAGGGGCTCACAGGACTCGAACCCTTCTTCGGCATCCCTGGAACCGTAGGAGGGGGGGTGGCGATGAATGCCGGAGCCTGGGGTGCCGAATTGAAGGATGTCCTTCTTTCCGTGACCTTCATGAAGGAAGATGGAGAAATCACGGAGAGATCCCGTTCGAGGCTTCGATTCTCTTATCGAGGACTGATCCTTCCCTCTTCTTGGATTATCCTCAAAGGCAGGTTTCAGCTGAAGAAGGGAAAGAAAGAAGAAATTCGTGAGCGGGTGAGATCTTATTCGGAGATGAGAAAGAGAAAGCAACCTTTAGATTATCCCAGCGCGGGGTCCATTTTCAAAAATCCCAAAGAAGGCCCGGCAGGAAAATGGATCGAAGAAGCTGGGCTGAAGGGATTTCGGATCGGCCAGGCGATGGTTTCAGAGCGCCATGCCAATTTTATCATCAATCTGGGAAAAGCCAAAGCCGAAGAGGTAGTCCGTCTCATGGAGTTCGTGGAAAAAAAGATCTACGAGAGGAAGGGGATCTCCCTTGAAAGGGAGGTGAAGGTGGTGGGTGAACCCTAATGCGGATTTGCGCCTTCGCCGAAGCGGCTTCGCGCAGGGAGTTCGGAAGGCAGATGACGGAATAAAGACTGCGGAGGTTTGGCGGAAAGTAGATGAGGGATCAATCGCTTAAGAAAAAAAGAGTCGCTGTCATGATGGGTGGTCTGTCTCGAGAGAGAGAGATCTCGCTCAAGACTGGGAAGGCTATCCTGAAGGCTCTCACGGAGAAGGGATATGCTGCGACTCCCATCGATGTCGGGGATGACCTTGCAGAAAAATTAGTCAAAGAAAAGATCGAGTGCGCTTTTTTGGCCCTCCACGGAAGATTTGGGGAAGATGGGACGATTCAGGGGATGTTGGAGTTGATGAGAATTCCCTATACCGGGTCAGGCGTGCTGGCGAGCGCCTTGGCCATGCATAAAATCATGTCCAAGAAGTTCTTTCTTTATGAAAAGATCCCAACCCCTCGTTTTGAGGTTTTTCAACGAGAAGAGATAAAGAAAGATCACCCTAAAAAAACCTCCCTTCCCTTGCCCGTGGTGGTCAAACCGGCCAGAGAAGGTTCTACGATCGGCATTTCCATTGTCCGAAAGGATGAAGAACTGGGTCCTGCTTTAAAGAAGGCAGGGGAATACGATGAGGAGATATTGGTAGAGGAATTTATGAAGGGCAAGGAAATCACGGTTGGCATTCTTGAAAATATTCCTCTACCCGTCATTGAGATCGTCCCCAAGAGCGGTTTTTACGACTACTATTCTAAATACACAAGGGGTGAGACTCAATACATCCTCCCTGCTCGCATTCCAAGAGAGAAGTATCTCTCTGCACAAGAGGTGAGCCTCAGAGCCTTTCAGCAGCTGGGCTGCTCAGGTGTGGCGAGAGTCGACTTGATGACGGATGATAATGAAAATCCATTTGTGATAGAAGTCAATACCATGCCGGGGATGACGGAGACGAGCCTTCTGCCCAAGGCAGCCCATTATGCAGGCATTCCGTTTGAGGACTTAGTGGAACGTATCCTGTTGGGGGCATCTTTAAAGATAGAAAGTGGAAAGTAGAAAGGTGTTCTGAGTTGCTTGAGTTTTTTGAGTTCTTTGGGTTAACTCAACAAACCCAACAAACTCAAAAAAACATTCGGACAGAGAGATGGCAGAGACCCTTACCGTACGAGATGGAAAATTTCTTCGACCGAGGACACGAAGGCAAGAAAAAGGCGGGGAAAAATTTCAGGAGATCGTGAAGAAAGCGATCCGAATCGCTTTTCGACTCCTGCTCCTCTCTTTTTTCCTCTTTATCGGCCATTGGGTTTATGTTCATCTCTTGAGTGACTCCTATTTTCGAGTGAGGGAAGTGGAGGTGGAAGGAGGTCGAAAGATTCCAAAAGAGACCCTTCTCTCCCTGACCGTGATGGAAGGAATGCCCAATCTCTTCTCGGTCAAGTTGAAGGAAGTCGTCAAGCGATTGGAGGCTCATCCTTGGATTGAGCAGGTCCGGGTGAGGAAGGTTTTCCCCTATAAGATCGTGATTCAGGTGGAAGAGAGAAAGCCGATGGCCATTATTCAATTGGAAGAGCTTTACTACATCGATACCCGAGGAGAGATCTTTACTCCGGTCGGAGATAGAGATGAATACAACTACCCTTATGTCACTGGCTTGACTCGTCGGGTTTTGGAAAAAGATCCAGAGGAGGCAAAGCGCCTCATCGCCAAAGCCCTTGAGCTTTTGAGGATCGTGAGTCAGGGGAAAGTAGCTCCCCTGGAGGAAATATCTGAGATCCATATGGAGAAAGCTTTTGGAATCCAGTGTTTTACCAAAGCAGAGGGCGTGGAGGTCAAAATGGGATGGGAGGACTTTGAAGAGAAGTTGAAGAGATTGCCTCTCGTCTGGTCAGACCTCCGGAAAAGAGGATTTTCAGCAATCTCGATTGATTGTAGTGACTTAAGAAGAATGGTGGTCAAGATAGCCCCCTAAGGGGGACTTGAGAGGAGGTGATGAAAAGGTGGGGAAGAAGGAGTCGCTGGTCGTTGGATTGGATATCGGGACGACAAAAATCTGTGCCGTGGTCGGCGAGATTTCTGAGGGTCGGGTCAACATCATTGGTCTGGGGACTTTTCCATCGAAGGGATTACGAAAAGGGGTGGTCGTCAATATCGAAAGCACTGTCCATTCGATCAAAAAGGCGGTTGAAGAAGCGGAGTTGATGGCAGGCTACCACCTCACCTCTGTCTATGCGGGGATTGCAGGCGGGCACATCCGAGGGATTAACAGTCACGGGGTGATTGCCGTAAAAAATAGAGAGATCGGTCCGAATGATGTGAAGCGAGTGATCGATGCCGCCAGCGCTGTGGCTATGCCCATGGATCGAGAGGTGATTCACATCATTCCTCAGGAATTCATCGTGGACGATCAGGACGGGATCAAAGACCCTGTTGGGATGTCCGGGGTGAGACTGGAGGGAAGGGTTCATATTGTCACCGGTGCCATTACTTCTGCCCAGAATATCATTAAATGTGCTAACAAAGCCGGGTTGGATGTGGATGACATTGTTTTAGAACAGTTGGGTTCGAGCGAGGCGGTCCTGACACCCGAGGAGAAAGATCTGGGAGTGGCCATCATCGACATCGGAGGGGGAACAACGGATCTGGTTGTCTTCTCAAATGGCGCGATCAAGCATACAGCGGTTTTCTCTTTAGCTGGAAGTCATATCACGAACGATATCTCGATGGGACTTCGGACACCGGCAGAAGAAGCAGAAAAGATAAAAATAAGGTATGGATGCGCCCTGACTTCATTGGTCCGGAAGGATGAAACCATTGAAGTTCCAAGTGTGGGGGGCAGGAAACCTCGTGTCCTTTCCAGGCAGACCTTGGCCGAGATCGTCGAACCCAGGGTCGAAGAGATTCTCGCCTTAGTCCATAATGAAATGGTCAAAACAGGATTTTCCGATCTGCTTGCCTCCGGAATTGTCCTCAGTGGCGGGAGCGCCCTCCTGGAGGGTATTCCTGAGCTGGCCGAACAGATTTTTAATCTGCCCGTTCGCAGAGGGACTCCCGTTGGGATCGGGGGATTAACGGATCTGGTCGCGAGCCCCATGTATGCGACCGGAGTAGGTCTCGTTCTCTATGGAAGTCGAAATAAAGGGCAGAGTCGGTTTAAGGTGGGCGAGGGGAGCATCTTCAGCAAGGTCACCCATCGGATGAGGGAATGGATTGGAGAATTCTTTTAATGCACCAAGAATGGATGGGCCAAGGGTTCAAGGGGCCAAGTGAAAGGATAGGAATGAGAAGAGATCATTACGAAACACTCGAACCCATGAACCCTCGAATCCTTGAACACTCTAATCAAAAAGGAGGAAAGATATGATCGAATTCGACGAAAATAGAAATTTAGCCGCCAAGGTTAAGATCATCGGAATTGGAGGGGGAGGAAACAATGCCCTGAATACGATGATTTCTTATCAGCTCTCCGGGGTCGACTTTATCGCAGCCAATACCGATGCTCAGGCACTGGCGGAAAATATGGCCCCATTCAAACTGCAATTGGGTGAAAATTTAACCAAGGGTTTAGGAGCCGGAGCCAATCCAGAGGTAGGAAGAAAGGCTGCTCTCGAAGATGTGGAGAGGATACGTGAAGTTCTCAAAGGGTCAGATATGGTCTTCATCACCGCCGGGTTGGGCGGCGGGACGGGTACGGGTGGGGGACCGGTGATTGCAGAAGTAGCCCGCGAAATGGGTGCCCTCACCGTGGCCATCGTGACCAAACCCTTCCACTTCGAAGGAAAGAAGAGGATGAAACAGGCCGAAGAAGGGTTGGCCAATCTCAAGATGACAGCGGATGCCCTCATCACCATCCCGAACCAGCGGCTCCTCGGCATCAGCGGAAAGAGCATGACTCTGATCGAGGCCTTTAAAAAGGCGGATGACGTCCTGTATCACGCTGCCAAAGGGATCTCGGATATCATTGTCGGTCATGGCATTATCAATCTGGACTTTGCCGATGTCCGGACGGTCATGGCTGAAACAGGAATGGCATTGATGGGAACAGGAATGGCTTCGGGTGAGAATCGATCCGTGGAAGCTGCCCAAAAGGCGATTTCCAGTCCTCTCTTAGAAGATATTACGATTGAGGGAGCCCGGGGGCTGCTCATCAATATCACCGGCGGGGAGAATATGACTCTCAACGAAATCAATGAGGCCACCACGCTCATTCAGAAGGAAGCCCATGAAGAGGCCAACGTGATTTGGGGGATGGTAGTCGACAAAGCGATGAAGGAGGAGATTCGAGTGACCGTAATCGCTACGGGTTTTGGAAAGAAAGAGGAGAAGAAACCATTTCAGTTTAAGAGAGGGGCTCCGATCTCCTTTGGCCTCAGGGAGCAAAATAAGGACATTTCTGACTTCTCTCTTGGCAACAAGCAGAATCATAGGGACATCCCCGCTTTTATGAGAAAGGTGAAGGCCAGCGAGCGGATCGATGAGCTCAAATTGGAGCCGTTGCAGGATTTCTCTGTGGAGGATGAGGATCGTTTCGATATCCCTACTTTTTTAAGAAAACAGGCCGACTGATCCGGTGAAGGGTGAATCGTGATTCGTGGTTCTCAAACAGAGAAGCTTGGATTGGTTAACTTTTCATGTTTGTGGTAGAATCTTTTCTAACGAATCACCAACACGAGACACGAGTCACCCAAGATGAGTTCCTGGAAGCTCGTACAAAAAGCGAAGGATATCCTCGAGAAAGAAAGGGGAACGGTACAAAAAAAATGGGGCGGAAAGATTACCGTTTGTCTTCTTTATCCCAACTCCTACCATGTGGGGATGTCCAACCTTGGGTTTCAGACTCTTTATCGGATTTTGAACGATCACGACGATGTCGTCTGTGAAAGAGCCTTTCTTCCCGATCCAGAAGATCTCCAGGTATACCGCAATACTCAAACTCCCCTTTTCTCATTAGAGTCCCAGAAGCCTCTCACCCGCTTCGATATCTTAGCCTTCTCGATCTCTTTCGAAAATGATTTTCTGAATGTCCTTACACTCCTGGAGCTGGCCCATCTTCCATTAGAGAGCCGTCTTCGTGAGGGGGGATATCCATGGGTGATCGGTGGAGGCGTGGCCGTTTTCCTAAACCCTGAACCTGTCAGTGATTTTTTTGACCTCTTCATCCTCGGTGAGGCAGAAGAGGTGATCGGGGAATTTTTGGAAGTTTGCCGCCATACCCTTTTGGACAAAGAGAGGAGGGAGAAGGATTATGTTTTGGCCGATCTTAGTCGAGTGGAAGGAGTGTACGTCCCAAAGTTTTACCGGGTGATCTATGCGGAGGACGGAAAAATAACAGCGATGGAGCCCGATTCAAGATTCCCCAGAAAGGTAAAAAGGAGATGGGTTCCTGAGCTCGATCAATTTCCAACCCAATCCACTCTTTTCACTCCGGATACGGAGTTTAGGGAAATGGCTTTAGTGGAAATGAATCGGGGTTGCCCCAGGGGGTGCCGCTTCTGTGCGGCTTGTTTCGTCTATCACCCTTTTCGAAATCGAAGCCTTTCCCTTCTTGAATCGATTTCGAAGGAAGCCCTTTTGGAAGAACATCGGATTGGATTGACCGGGACGGCAGTCTCCGACCATCCCCAACTCTTCCCACTCTGTCAGAGCATCCTCTCTCATCAGGGAGAAATCTCCTTGTCTTCGTTAAGAGTGGATGCCGTCACCCCCCCCCTGATCCAGTGCCTCAAAGAGGGTGAGGAACGGACGGTGGCCATTGCCCCTGAGGCAGGTTCGGAAAGACTCCGAAGGATGGTGAAAAAAGGTTATCGAGAAGAAGAGATTTTAAAATCCGTCGATACGTTGGTGGAGAATGGCGTTTCCCAAATCAAATGCTATTTTTTAATCGGCCTTCCCACGGAGACCGATGAGGATGTTAAGGAAATTCTCCATCTCGTCAAACGGATTCGTCATCATATCCTTTCAGGCCAGAAGGACGGGAGGAAGAGATGGCGGTTGGTTCTAAGCGTCAACCCCTTCATTCCAAAACCAGCCACCCCCTTTCAGTGGGCGCCTCTGGAAGAAGTGGGGGAGTTGAAGAAGAAACTGAAGATGATTCAAAGAGGGATTCAACGTGAGGGGGGAATGGAGATGATTCATGACCTTCCAAAATGGGCTTACGTTCAGGCCTTGCTCTCAAGAGGAGATCGAAGGGTGGCGAAGATATTGATGGCGTCACACCGGCATCATGGAGACTGGAGCCAAGCCTTTCGTGAGACGGATATCAACCCTGACTTCTATGTTTATCGAAAGAGGGATTTGGATGAAATCTTTCCCTGGGATTTCATCGACCATGGCATCCCAAAGGAGCGATTGAGGGAAGAGTATGTAAAGGCGATGAAGGAGGCAGGAGGAACACCAGAGGGTTGAAAGCAGTTAACCTGATAGTATATACTGTTTGCCAGTAACCTGGAAAAGAGCCAACCCTGAACAAAACCCTTGTCTCCGATGGGAATCCGGCAATGGTTCATCGAGATGCCCTTTAGGCGACCGGGTGGAGCGAACCTGTGAGGCATGGATAAGAAGCTGGAGATGTTGAGTCCCTATCGAGCCCTGGATTTGACCGACGAGAAAGGTCTTTCGTGTGGTAAGATTCTGGCTGACCTTGGAGCTGACGTCATTCAGGTTGAAAAGCCGGAGGGAAATCCTGCGAGAAGTATTCCCCCCTTTTTTGAAGATGTCGTCGACCCCGAGAGGAGTCTCTTCTGGCTCGCCTTCAGTGCCGGCAAAAGGAGTATCACCCTTAATTGGGAGACCGAGGCCGGAAAAGACATATTTAAGAGGCTCGCCACGACAGCCGATTTCATCATCGAGTCCTTCCCCCCTGGTTATCTGGAAAGAACGGGTCTGGGTTACGAGATATTGACTAAGACAAATCCCCGCCTCCTGATGGCATCCATTACACCGTTCGGTCAGACGGGTCCGTTTAAAGACTACAAAGCCGGCGATCTCATCGCTTCGGCTATGGGCGGGATGGTCTGCTGTACGGGAGAGCCGGATCGCGCTCCGGTGCGAATCAGCGCGGACCTGGCTTATTGCCAGGCGGGCGTTCACGCTGCGATCGGGCTTTTAATTGCCCTCTCTCACCGTGCAGCCACGGGACAAGGGCAACGGGTGGATGTCTCGATGCAAGCCAGCACCGTTCGAACGCTGCATACTCAGTTGCCGTATTGGGAATATAGCAACCACATTGTGCAAAGGTCTGGGATACGGCGATTCCGAGGAGGGGTCTCGACGCGAGAAATCTGGCCCTGTAAAGATGGTTTTGTGTCTTGGATGTTCTTCGGGGGTGCCGTTGGGACACAACAGATGCGAATCATGGTGGAATGGATGGAAGGTAAGGGGATGGCCGGGAGCCTGAGCACGGAGGTACAAAATTGGGCGGGCTTGGACTTGACGAAAGTATCCCCGGAGAAAATAGAGTCATGGGAAAAGACGATAGGCGAGTTCTTCCTTGCTCATACCCGAAGGGAGCTTTACGAAGAGGCTTTGGAAAAACGCATCCCCCTTACCCCATTGAATGCCATGTCAGACGTTGTTGAAGATGAGCAACTTGCTGCCAGAGGCTTCTGGGTGGGTGTTGACCACGCTGAGTTAGGGACCAACCTCCGGTACCCGGGATTTCTCTTTCGAACCACTGAAGAGCAATGCAATCCCAAAGTAAAGCGGCGTGCACCTTTTATCGGTGAACATAATCGTGAGATTTACGTCGGAGAGTTGGGCTTCCGTGAAGCCGAATTGAATTCCTTGCGAAGAGAAGGCATTGTATAGGCAGTTTGAAATGGAGAGGACGGCACTCGAAGGAATAAAGGTCGTTGATTTCAGCTGGGCATTTGCCGGGCCTTTTATCGGGGCCTATTTGGGTGATTACGGAGCACAAGTCATCAAAGTGGAGAGCCATTCCCGCCTGGATATCACCCGGGTAACCGCACCCTACAAAGACGGGATCACGGGCGTCAACCGTTCAGGGTGTTTTCTCGTCGTTAACAATAGCAAATACGGAATTACCCTAAACTTAAGGCATCCCCGCGCGCCTGACATTATAAGGAAGCTCATCGCTTGGGCTGACATTGTTGTTGAAAACTTTGGGGCGGGAGTGATGGAGAGGCTGGGATTGGGCTATGAGGAACTCAAAAAGATAAAACCAGAGTTGATTATGCTGAGCGCAACGATTCAAGGTCAGACGGGGCCACGGTCAACCTTTGCCGGGTACGGCTGGAACACCGTCGCTCTAACGGGCATTGGTAATCTGACCGGCTGGCCAGACCGACCTCCGGTGGGCACACTTCAAGCCTACCCGGATAGCGTGGTTCCCTGGTTTGGTGTTGTGGCTATCTTAGCCGCTTTAGATTATCGCCGTAGGACTGGCAGAGGGCAATACATTGATGTGAGCCAGTATGAGACCACCTGCCATTTTCTGGCCCCGCTTCTCCTGGAATATATCGCTAATCATCGGGTGGCGATGCGGGCTGGAAACCGGTGTCCCTATGCTGCGCCACACGGGGTATATCGTTGCCGGGGCGAAGACAGATGGTGCGCCGTCAGTGTCTTCACTGAAACGGAGTGGAAGGCTTTTTGCCGGGTGTTAGGCTCACCCGCCTGGGCAGGGGATAAGAAGTTTGCTTCCCTCCATGGAAGGAAGGAAAACGAGGAGGAGCTTGACAGGCGAGTCGAGCAGTGGACGATTGACTTCACACCTGAAGAAGTTATGGCTCTCATGCAACAGGCGGGAGTGCCCGCCGGAGTTGTGAAAACAAATAAGGAATTGTTTGAAGATCCTCAGCTGGCACACCAGGGTTACTTTCACCGTGTGGACCATCCTGAAATTGGGCAGTGCTATCAACAGGCATGGCCGATCAGTCTGTCTATAAGCCCGCTTAAAATCCGTCCTGCGCCCTGTTTAGGCGAGCATAACGAATATGTCTTCACCCAAATGCTGGGGCTATCTGACCAGGAATTTGTCGAATATCTTGACATGGGTGTCTTCGAATAGGCTCACGCCCTCTTCTGCATTAGCTCGCAGAGTAAGTCTACTGCTCGTTTCGCAAAAAGCTCGTCATTGATATGAGCATCCACCTCAACGATTCTGATAGAGGGCTTAAGGCTTCGCTTCAATACCTCGAGAAAAGCCTTGTCCGCCTCCGGGTCAAAGAGAGCCTTGCCCCGTCTATTCGCGGGTGAAAACCCCTGATTGGGCACTACCACTACGATTGGACCCAGAGCCCTGTTCAGCTTCTCCGCCATGGTTTTGCCTACGGATGCCATCTCATCTTTGTTCGCCCGGATGATGGCGACCTCAGGAGTGTGTCGAAATACCTTCCGTTCCCTTAAGCTCTCAGGCATCTTTTCTGGTGGACTAAAGGCAATAAAATCCAGGCAGCCCGGAACGATGACTTGAGGAATGCCTTTCTTGCCAGCCGCTTCTAATCTCGCGGGACCCGCATCGCAGTACCCACCGTACAAGTGGTCTATTACTTCATGGGTCACGAGGTCAAGCACGCCATCGATCAAGCCTTGCTCAACCGCCTCCTCCAACGCCTGTCCGCCCGTCCCCACCGTATGGAAAGCCACAACCTCGAAACCTCTGTCTTCCAGAATTCTCTGGGCTGAGAAGACAGCCCGGTTAATCCCGCCCATACTACTCATCGCAATTAAGGGCTTGTGTGAAACCTCATATCCCGGGTCTGCAGCCACTGCCCCCATCACTGCTCCAGCCGCGTAGGCCAATAGTCTTTTCGTCATCCGATTCAAGCCGACGATATCTGTAACCGAATGAATAAGAGTGATGTCTTTGGTGCCGATGTAGCGTCGCATATCCCCTGAAGCGATGGTGCTGACCATGACCTTGGGTATACCAAAGGGTAATGCCCTCATCGCTGCCGTGCCTATCGCGGTCCCCCGTGATCCGCCCAAACACATGATCCCGTCCAGACGATCAGAGTCGCGAAGCCTCTGAGCGATCCTGGACGCCCCTTCCATCATCACCTGAATCTCCTTGTTCTCATCTGTGGGGTCAACCACGTCCTGAATTTCTACTCCAGCAGCCCGGGCCACTTCCTCACGGGAAATTTCCGGCTCAAACAGGGGAGCCCCACGCGTTCCGGAATCGACAACAATGACATTGAAACCCCCATGGATCATCCGGTCCTTAACGTACGCATACTCTTTCCCCTTACTATCTAAGCGTCCCAACAACACGATCGTTTTTTTCACTCTCCCCTCCGGTTATCCTACACCCCGTTCGAAAGCCCGTCTTTTGTAACGGAGTTTACTCTCTCCGCAAAATAGCTTGTAAACTTATCTTTCTCCGCCAAAGATACACTATACCATTGGCAGCACAATAACAATGTCGCAGTATAAGAAGCAAGCCTTGCCGGGCCAACTCGTTCAGGACTCTCTTGTGATTATTGACATTCCTGGGGGAATGGCCTACTTTAAATGCACCCACATTGTGCGGAATGCTGTGCCAAAAAGGGAACGAAGGGCGCAAGGGATGTAACTATGAAGAAGGGTAAGCACGCAACTCTCTGCTCAAGCACTCTAAGAACGACAACCGGAGGGTTCTGAAAGGGGGACGTGATCTTGAATAAAATTGTTCTATGTATAGGGACACTTGATACGAAGGGACCCGAACTTCAGTTCATAAAACAACTGATAGAGCGAAAGAAGGGGTACGACGCTTTAGTCATGGATATTGGTAGCTTAGGAATAGCCCCCTTCGCCGCCGACATCACAGCTGAGGAAGTCGCTGAGGCAGCCGGTAGCACAATACAGAAAGTGAGGGCCCTTAAAGAGGCTGGCCCAGCAGCGAAAATTATGACCGTTGGAGCAATAAGGATAGTCAAAGATTTGTACCGTTCAGAAAAATTTCACGGGGCGATATCGATAGGAGGCGGAATGGGGTCAGGAGTCGCTTCGGCCGTGATGAGGGAGCTTCCCATAGGGATGCCCAAGTTTATGCTTTCCTCCCAGAAGATCGTACAAGCGGGCATCAGAAATTATGTAGGAACTAAGGATATCGTCATCATGCCATCGGTGGCTGATATCGCCGGATTTAACAGACTGACAAGGGATGCTTTAAGAAAGTCAGTGGGCGCCATCATAGGCATGATGGAAGCCACAGAGAGTGAGGCGTCCGAAAAACCCTTTGTGTTTATGACGATGACGGGTCTGTCCACCGGCTGCGGGCTTAAAGTCAAATCGTTCCTTGAAGAGAAAGGATTTGAAGTGGCCGTATTTCATACCATTGGTGTCGGGGGAGAGACCTTTGAAGAATTGCTTAAGAGCTATCGGGTAAGCGGGGTGATAGAATTAGGATTGAACGAGATCGGGAATGAGCTTTTTGGCGGGTTAGCCTCGGCTGGTCCGAATCGGCTTCAAGCAGCGGGTGAGAAAGGAATTCCGCAAATTATCACCCCGGGCTGTATTGACATTATAAACTTCCTTGCTCCGGAGACATTGCCCGACCGGTATAAGGATCGACCCCTCTGTTTTCATAACCCCCAGGCGACCTTGCCGAGATTAAATGCTGAGGAATTTAGATTGATTGGCGAGACAATGGGCAAGAAACTAAACCGTGCGGTTGGGCCCGTGAGAGTTCTTATTCCTATTCGTGGTTTTTCTTCCCTCGACCGCCAAGGAAATATTTTTTATGATCCTATCACTGACAGGGCGTTTATTGATTCTTTAAAGAGCTCGTTGAAAGAAACGATTGAAGTGAGAGAGGTTGACGCACACATCAATGATGAGGAATTTGCTGAAGTCGTAGCAAATGAATTTATGGATATCATCAAAGCCTCCTAAGGACAACCGCTCACTGCCTCCCTCTCCCTTCGGGAGAGAGGATAAAAGTGAAGGAGACAAATGAGTTTTGATACTTCGACGGCACCAAACCCCATCCTTTAGAACGGGGTGAAGATTGCCGCTCAGTATCAACCCTGAGCAAACCCCGGGCTTTAGACCGGGGAAAGTCGAAGGGTTGATTTTCGAGGCACGTTATGAAAATGGAAAAAGTTTCTTTTGAGAGTGAAGGATATAAAATCGCAGGGGTCCTCCATCTCCCGGATGAAAAGAACCCTCCCTGTGTCATTGCCTCCCACGGCCTTCTCTCCAGCAAGAATAGTGAAAAGTATATCGCCCTCGGGGAACGGATTTCAAAGGAGGGCATAGCTATGCTTCGTTTCGATTTTAGGGGAATCGGAGAGAGTGAGGGAAGGCTCGAAGACGATTCGGTGAGCAGAAGGATTGCAGATCTGGATTCAGCTATCGCTTTTGTAAAATCCTATCCAGGGATGGGAAATCGGATCGGTTTACTTGGGTCAAGCCTTGGGGGTTATATTTCTTTAATCGGGGCTTCGATAGGGAAGGAAATCAGAGCGGTTGTGATTTGGGCTACGCCCTTCCATTTGGACGATCTCGGGTCGAAGGGAACGGAGGAGAACCCTCTTCCTGGAGAGGCCTTCTTTAAAGATCTCCCGAGACATCGGCTTTTACCTCTTTTGCCTAAGGTCTCAAACTGTATTGTCATTCATGGTGAAAAAGACGAACTTGTTCCGGTGGACCAGGCCTGGGAGATCTTTCATACCCTGGGTGCGCCCAAAGAGATTCATGTGATTGAGGACGCTGACCACCGCCTGACAAACCCTTCACATCGCCAGCGTGCCATAGATCTCAGTGTGGATTGGTTTAAGAAATATCTCTAGTAGGCTGGTGAAAAACGCCCATCTGCGGCGTTGCCCTCATTCTTCGTCATTGCGGCGTACGTCCGAGTACGCCTCATTCCTCAGGATTTCGGGCGCCTTGCATCCGGGCATTTTTGAGCAGCCTACTAAAATAATTTTTTCAGCAAACTGCTAGATTTTTAAACCTGGGAAAGATTCGCCCCAACGGGCATGGTGAGGACCGAAAAGGGCAATGAAGACATTCTGGAAGGGACGGGTCATCTTTGGTAAATCATCTTGCCTGCTTCACTTCTTCTATTTTCCACCCCCCTTCTTCTTTCTTAAATGTCACGTCCAAAATGGATTTGTTCTCCTGGGGCCGACCCCCCGTCCTTTGAAGAGGTCTTGATCACCCATTCGACTCTCGCCTTGGCTGTATCGTCGGATATGGAGGTTTTCTTCAAATCATAAGACAAGTCGAGGTAATTAAAAATTTTCCAGTTGGCGAGTGTTGCCTTCCTTTTCTCCTCCATGTTTCTGAAATCAGAAGCGTAGCAGGACATGAAGAGGTCAATATCTTTCTTTAAATTTGACTGCCGAACTGTTCTCGAGGAGGGTTTTAATACTTCCTATCTCTTGGGTCTCTGCAGAAGGCGTTTTAGAAGTATCAGGAAGAGAAGAAGGAGCGGGAGCGGCTTCTTTAGCAATGGATGAACTTCCCTCTGTATTCTTGGATTCCCCTGACCCCGCCACAGCGGTGGCAGGAGGGGTCGAGGAAGAGGAACTGGGGAGAGTCTGAAGGGCCACATTTTTAGAAATGGGTGCCCTTGGCTCAGGTTGCTTCGGCTTCGCAAAATAGGAATAAACTGACCAGAGCAACCATCCTCCTGCCAAAACCATGATCATGATGCTGCCCACTTCGATGCCTAGGCGGCGATAGTCTTTCTTAAGCTTATCCAAGAGAGAAACCCTCTTATGCGAGTCGTCCTTTGATTTCTTGGCGACGGGCTGTTCAGGGGTTTCGGCTTGAAAGAAATCCTCTTCTAAGCCAAGTTCCTGAGCAGGGGTGGTTCGAGATTCCCTCTTCTTTCCACGTTCAGTGACGCCGGAGTCTTTTTCTTTAGGACTGGTAGGACTGAAAAGGGAAGGCTGCTCAGGGGCAGACCCGGGTCCTCGGTCTGAGGCTTCCGGGATAACGGTCGAGCCTTTTTGGAAGAAGGCATCTTCAAAGCCATCAGGTTCGGAAGGCGGAAGATTGAATTCGATATCGGATGATTTCGGTTTTTCCTTTTCTTTGGATGAAGTTTGAGGTCCAAGGGCCGATCCGCATCTCACGCAAGAAGTTCCACGTTCGTAGATAATTTTACAGGAGGGGCAGATGAGTTTCTTGCGAGGTGTCTCTACTACTATCTCTGCTACGAGTTGTTCCTCCATGGTTTGTACTTGTAAAGGTTTCCCCTCGACTTCGGATCCATTCGATATTTCAGGTGCTCCATTCGTTTGAACGGAAGTTTGGGGAACCAGGGCTGACTCACATTTTATACAAGAAGTCCCGCCTTCGTAGATAATTTTGCAAGAGGGGCAGATGAGTTTTCCACGAGAAGCCTCGATCTTTTGCTCCTGGGAGGTTTCCACCGGGGGAAGTTTTTGTTCAGATTCAATTCTACGACCGGCCTCAGGTTCTTCCTTTGCCTGAGAAGGGGCTTGACGTCCGAGAGGGGACCCGCATTGTATGCAAGAGCTCCCAAATTCATAATTTATCTTGCATTGGGGGCAGAACAATTTTCCCTCTGATTTTTCCTCATCGGCTCGATTCACTTTTTTGGGGGCTGACATGGGTTCTGATTTTGGTGTAAGGGAGCCCCCGCAATAATTACAAAACTTCTTACCTTCCTCGTATTCGATATTGCAGCTCGTACAGACCGGCATAAGTGCCTCTTTGGAGTTAGCCCTTTCGATATCACATGGGTGCTGGTTGAATAGAAGTCGTTGGAGGAGGAGGCGAAGGGGAAGGAGAAGGAGAAGGAGAAGACCTGGGTGCCTCGGAAGTGGCCAATTTACTCACCCACGCGGTACTCCCATCCTCAAGTCGAACGCGCAACCAATCTCCATTCACTTCAAGAATTTTTAGAGAAGTTCTCTTCTTTACGTTGCCGACGATTTTGTAGCTTGTTCCCGGCCCTTTACGCAGATTCACAGAGTCCCATACCACTTGGGTGGTAGGAAGGGGAGGCGGTAGGGGGGGGGTGACTTTCGGAGCGACGGGAGTCGGTTTTGGCGCTTCCTTCGGCGAAGCGGGTAAAATTCTATAAGACTCGGGTGGTGTCTTAGCAACGATAAAACTGGCCGATTCCTCGATGGCAGTGCGTATTGCCTTCTCCATCGGTGTTTTTGAGAAATCCTTAAATACTTCCGGCAGTCCGCCACGCCTTCCGGATGTTCCAGCAAAATCCGTCGCCTTCCCCCTCACTTTTTCAGTGGCGAGCGTCTGGTTGGTCCTTAGATCGGTCACCGTTACGATGATCGTCACATAGGATGCCCCCCCTGTTTTATCTCCGGCTCCTGGGATACCAGGCTTAAACTCCTTAACCACCCCTTCAACAAGAAGGTCAACCTCTTCCTCTTTATTAGGACGACGGCCCTCTCTAACCTCCTGTTTTTTGACAACCTCATCCGAAGATTTACGCGCTTGAACAATATATCGCTTGGTGGCCAACAAGGCATTGCATAACATCTCAGCCACCCCATCTCCAACCTGGCTCATCTCTTTCCCGCTTGATTTGTCAGTGAACTTAACTACTGCAGCTCTTGCTTTGGGCCCCGTATAATTTTCCTTCAATATCTGCTCATAGGTTGGCCGAGGAGGGGATGCGGGTTTCTCGTCAGGATGAATTACCTTATCAATGGCTGAACAACTTATCAAGAAGAATACAAATGCGATAAGAGCCAGTAACTTAGGGATGAAGTTAATTAGTATTTCCCTCATGAGAAATTCCCAGCTTAACGTTCTACATGGTAAAACCGAAATTCCAACTGCAGTTTAGCACATAAATTCTTTCTAAAAGGAAGCAAAATAAGTGCCAGCTTTTGCCTAGTCCTAATTATTTGAAATGACTTATTTTATTAAAATATTTTGTTTGTCATTTTTGTAGAAAAGTGACAAATTTTTGTTTGATGGTCATAAAATGTCCAGTGCTTGATAGATTGCCGGGTGAACCTTCTCATCAAACACCAGGGAGGAGAAAGTCCTTCATTTTGGTTAGGTGGACTCTAATCGATTCGCCTTGTTTTGCATATATTTGAACATGCCTTCCGTGCCCCTAATCCTCAGTCACTGCTCCCCGTTTTACATGTTCCAAGATACTCCTCAGGGTGGAGCCGGCCTGACCATGAACGACGAGATCCGCCATGTCATCGTAAGGAGTTGGGTCCCGATTGACGATCACCAATTTTGCTCCATTTCTCTTTGCCACCAAAGGCATTGAGGCAGCGGGTTGGACAACCAATGAGGAACCGACCACCATGAAGAGGTCGCAGAGGGAGGATCGATGATAAGCTTCCTCTGTTTCTTTTTCCGGCATCGATTGGCCAAATGAGATGGTGGCGGGTTTGAGAAGGCCGCCACAGTCGTCGCAGCGGGGCGCCTTCTGACCTTCTTTTATTCGCTGTTGGATTTCATCGCGATGATATCTCTTTTTACAGCTCAAACAGGAGACGAATATAGCCGTCCCATGAAGTTGAATCACTTTTTCTTCGGAATTTCCGGCCTTAAAATGAAGACCGTCAATATTCTGAGTAATCACACAGTCGAGCTTACCTAGTTTCTCCAATTCGGCAATGGCAAGATGGGCCTGATTCGGTTGGGCTGTTTTTATCGGTTCATACATTTCCGTTGCCATCTGCCAATATTTTTCCCGGGAGGCTTCACTGGCAAGAAAATTCTGAAAGTAGAAATCCTCTGGATTATATCGGTCCCATACTCCACCCGGGCTGCGGAAATCCGGGATTCCTGATTCTGTGCTGAGACCTGCTCCCGAAAAAACGATCACCCTTTTAGCGGAAAGAATCCACCGGGCAACTTCTTTTAGTTTATCTTCCATTCGATACCCCCATTAAGGATTTGAAGAATTCAGGGATTGAAGGATTAAGAAATTGAAAATGTTTCAAATTCGAAATCCCTAAATCCCTAATTTTCCTTAAACCTCGTATATCACACGGTTCGCATGACTTGCAAGGGGAAGATGGCATGTGATAAAATTTTATGATGAAATGTAATTTAATCAAGCAAGGATATCCCCAGGGAAACTGTTTTGTTGAGATCGAACAAGGGAAGTCTGTTGCCTGCGAAGCCACTCTCAAAAAGACAGACAATGGCCTCTTCAGGCTGGTCTCCGCCGTTCATCTCTCCCGTCCAGAAAATTACCTCTCCATTTACCAATCCGGTTGTAACTTCTCCTGCCGAAAATGCCATTCCTGGAATTTCACAAAAATTGCCAAGGGCGATTGGTGGTCTCCTGCCGATGTTTTAAAAGCCTGCAAAGAATATGAAAAGGAAGTTACGGTTCGAGAACCTCGAAACCGGGCCACTGCCTTTCATGCCCACGATTCCTGTCGCGGTTGCGGGGCTTGCGTGATGTATGGAAAGCGGTCTTCCCTTTGTCCCAAGGTGATCCAGAAGAAAGAGATCGTCTTGAGCCTTCAGGGGTGGGGACCTGCACGCAATATCGTTGCCTTCACGGGAGGAGATCTGACCTGTTGTCCGGAGTACTATATCGAATGTGTTCGCCTCATCAAAGCAGAGACCAAGCTCTGGGTGCTGATCGAAACCAATGGCTATGGGCTTACCCCTCAGAACCTCGACGCATTAAAGGAGGCGGGGGTGGACTCCTTCTGGCTTGATATCAAGGCCTATGACGGATCCGACCATAAATGGCTGACCGGCTGTTTCAACCGGAATATACTCAAACTTCCTAAGGAGATCGTTAAAAGGGGCTTTGTTCTGGAAGTCCTTTCTCTTTACATCCCAACCCTTGTGGAGACGCCCCAGTTGAAAAAGATTGCTCAATTGATTTTTGACGTCGATCCAGAGATCCCGTATACTCTTTTAGCTTTTTTCCCCGAATATCAGATGAAACGGTACAAAAGTCCAAAGACTTCCGAGATGATTGAGGCCTACATGGCCGTCAAAGCCGTCGGACTAAGGAATGTAAGGCTGGGGAATGCCGGAATTTTCGCTTCATCAGAGCAGGACTATGATCTTCTGAAAAAGAAGGTAGGGGCGGGGGACTATTAGAAGTGCAAAGTTTAAAGCTTAAAGTTGAAAGAAAGGCTGAAGATGGAACGAATTAAGAATTACATCAATGGGAAATGGGCTGATTCCAGGTCTGGGGAAACTTTTCGATCGATCAACCCGGCCAATAAGGATCAGGGGGTCGGAATTGTTTCAAGATCAAGCCGAGAAGATGTGGATCAGGCAGTCCGGGCCGCGCGAGGGGCCTATGAGGAGTGGCGACTCACCCCGGCCCCACGGAGGGGTGAAATCCTGTTCAGGGCTTCTGAGATTCTACTGAGAAATAAGGAGTCTTTGGGAAAGCTGGAAACACGGGAGATGGGGAAAATTCTTTCAGAAGGCCTGGGGGATGTCCAGGAAGCCATTGACATGGGTTACTATATGGCTGGAGAGGGAAGGAGGCTTTCCGGGGAGACCGTTCCCTCAGAACTTCCCAGGAAGGATATGAAATCCGTTCGCGTTCCCGTGGGTGTGTTCGGCTTGATCACTCCCTGGAATTTTCCTATTGCCATCCCTGGCTGGAAGGTCTTTCCGGCGCTTATCTGCGGCAATACGGTTGTCTTCAAACCTTCCAGTGACACGCCCGTCTGCGCGACAAAATTTGTAGAAGCCCTTGTGGAAGCAGGCTTGCCCAAAGGGGTTCTGAACCTAGTTCATGGCCCGGGAGGAGAGGTAGGGGAATATCTGGTAAGCCATCCAGGAGTGGATGCTGTCTCCTTCACAGGTTCTTTTGATACGGGAAAGCGACTCGAGGGAATCTGCGGAGCGATTCATCGGATGATCGCGACCGAGATGGGCGGAAAGAATGCAATCATCGTCATGGACGATGCGAACCTCGATTTGGCCGTTGAAGGGGCCGTCTGGGGCGGTTTTGGAACGACCGGCCAACGATGCACTGCGGCCAGTCGAATCGTTGTGCACAAGAAAGTCTACCGGAAATTCAGCGAAAAGCTTAAGACTGCCGCCTCCCGTCTCAAACTGGGAGATGGTCTTCAAAAAGAGACAGACGTGGGTCCGGTGATCAATGAATCTCAGTTCAAGAAAATTCTTAAATATATCGAGATTGGGAAGAACGAGGGAGCGAAACTCATCTTGGGAGGGAAAGCCTGCCAGAAGGGCAATTGCTCCAAAGGGTATTTTATCGAACCCACCCTCTTTATCGATGTCACTCCCGAGATGCGGATTGCCCAGGAGGAAATTTTTGGGCCGGTCGTTTCCGTGATCAAAGCAGAAGACCTTGAGGATGCCATTCAGATCGTCAATCGCACTCCCTATGGACTTTCCTCTTCGATTTATACTCAGGATGTGAATGCATCGGCCATCGCAGAAAGGGATCTGGAAACAGGAATCGTTTACATCAATGCCTCCACCATTGGCGCGGAAATACAACTCCCCTTTGGCGGGATCAAGCATTCGGGTTATGGAAGGAAGGAGGCAGGAGGTCGAGGAGGCGCGTTGGACACCTACAGTCGATGGAAGGTGATCTATCGGGATTTCAGCGGTCGTCTTCAGAAGGCCCAGATCGACAAGTAACCGATGGAATAATGCCTGCCTTTCGGCAGACAGGGAATGTTGGAGTGATGGAACGATGGGTCACAAACTTAATGGTAATTAACTGTCCCAATCAATGGCGATGTCTTAATAAGGGATAAATACTTTTTAACCCTAATATTCCATTATTCCAACAAAAGGTTGATTCTTTGGTAGGGTTATGATAATGAAAATCCAAGGTTTGTATTTTTAATGGGAGGTCTCATGGATAAAAAAGTCCTCATCGTGGATGATGAGGAAAGAATCGTTCAGTCGATGGCTGGTGTCCTGGAGGACGAAGGCTTCCGAGTCACCACGGCGAGGAGTGGAGAAGAGGCGATTAGAGTCTTCCAGCAGGAGGAGCCGGATGTCACCCTTCTCGATATCTGGATGCCCGGGATGGATGGCATCGAGGTATTGAAACGGCTCAAAGGGATTGCTCCGGAGTGCCAAGTCATCATGATCTCCGGTCATGCAACGATCTCCACTGCCATGACCTCCGTGAAATTAGGGGCGTTTGACTTCATCGAAAAACCTCTTTCTCTTGATGTTCTTCTGCTGACCATTCGTCGAGCCCTGGATCGTCAGAAGGACTTATCCTCCCTCGAGGGATCGGGGGGAATGGTCACCGAGGACCCTTTCCAAGACAGGAAGATTTCTCCGGAGGAGCCAGTTGGAGAACTCCTTGATCCTCCTTTTGATTCTCTGCGCCAAGCCATTCCTTTAGCCAAGGAGGTTGCCAAAAGAAAGGGAACCTCCTTATTTCCCCAGCGTACTTTGAAACAGAGCATGGTGCTTTACGGAACAGGACTCCATTCCGGGAAGAAGACAGGACTTCTCCTCCAACCCCTTCCCCCTCATAGTGGAATTCTCTTTGGAAGCATCTCATCGGATGAGGTTGTTCCTGCCCATCTCGATTTTGTTCAAACGACCGATTTTGCCACCTCTCTTAAGAGGGGAAGCGCCATTGCCAAAACGGTCGAGCATCTCATGGCAGTGTTGCACGCCTATCATATCACCAACCTGATGGTAAAGATGATCGAAGAGATTCCGATCATGGATGGTTCTGCTTTGGAATTCTGTAAGATGGTTGAAGAAGGAGGGGTGGAGGAACAGGAGGAGAGGGCGGACGAATTAATCATCGAGCGAAGGATAGAGATTGTTAACAAGAATAAGACTCTGATCATCGAGCCAGCAGAAGTCTTTTCTATCCACTTCTTTTTGGACTACCCACCCCCGATCGGGCAGCAGACCCTGGATTTTATTCTGGAGGGCGAGGAGACCTTCAAAGCCCAGATCGCGCCGGCGAGGACCTTTGGTTTTGTCAAGGATATCGAGATGCTCGAGCGGATGGGATTGGCAGGGGGAGGACGGCTTCACAATATTATCCTGGTAGATAATGAGAAGATCGTCAACACCGAGCTTCGATTCCCGGATGAATTCGTCCGGCATAAAATTCTCGATTTGATCGGCGATTTCTATCTCCTCAATCGCCCGGTTCGAGGGAAGGTGACCGCCCATTTGACCGGCCACACGGAAAATATCGCCCTCATGAAGAAGATTCAGGAAGCGACAAGAGAGAAAGAGCGGTGAGAGATCACGCTATTCCTTGGAGGGAGAAATGGCACAAGAAGAACGACCCCCGATGAAAGAATTTTTAGACATGCTCGCAGATTTTCTGGCCGAAAAGTATTTCGAACGGATGGAAGAACGAATTAAAAAGATTCCCGAACTCCGGAGATTGATTACCGCCAAAGAGGCAAGCCAATACTTAAGCCTTTCAACAGATACCGTCTACCGGATGGCCTCGCTGAAAAAACTTCCCTATCTCAAAATCGGGGATCGGGTTCTTTTCGATGTGAAAGCCCTCGACCACTGGATTGAAAAGCACATGATCGGGGAGAAGGAGTGGAAAAAAGAAGAATTAAAGCCCGGGATTGAAAAGGAAAAATCCAATACAAAATCTTCTAAAGAATCAGACCTCCTTGGCTTTCTCAAGAAAAAGGGAAAAGATTAGATCATCCGATCTTTATTCCCTTTCAGGATATCGCCCCTAAGATCTCTCCTCTGCTTTCTCTTTCTTTTCGCTATTCTTATCGGATAAAATGTTTTTATCAATGCAAAAGTTTTTGATGAAGTGGAATAGAATTCTACAGATGGGGGAGGGATGGAGATGGTGGATTATTTTCAATTAGAAGGATCTTTGAGTGAACAAGAGAAAAGCCTCAGAGACAAGGTCCGAAAATTCGTGGATGAAGAATGCATGCCTCTCATCGCCGGGCATTTCGATGGCGGAACCTTTCCTATGGAGCTAATCCCCAGAATGGCAGAGATGGGTCTCTTCGGTATCCATGCAGATGGATACGGTTGCACCAAGGCAAGCCATACGATCTACGGCTTGGTCTGTCAGGAACTGGGGCGTTGCGATAGTGGCCTCAGGGCCATGTTTTCAGTCCAAAATTCGCTGGTTATGTATCCTGTTTATGCCTTTGGGTCTGAGCAGCAGAAGGCAAGATGGCTTCCCAAAATGGGACGGGGGGAAGTGATTGGTTGTTTCGGTCTCTCCGAACCCGATTTTGGATCGGATCCTTCGGGAATGAAGACCAGGGCAGTAAAGCAGGGAGATCATTACGTCCTGAATGGAACCAAAATGTGGATTACCAACGGATCCATTGCTCAGGTAGCACTGGTTTGGGCGAAAATGGATGATGAAATCCGTGGCTTCCTGGTGGAAGCCGGGACTCCTGGGTTTCAAACAACTCTGATCCAGAGAAAGTTCTCTTATCGAACCTCTCCCACTTCTCTTCTCGTCCTCAAAGACTGTATCCTTCCCGAAGAAAACCTCCTCCCGGGGGCAAAGGGCTTGAAATCAATTTTAACCTGCCTGAACTATGCCCGTTACGGGGTGGCTTGCAGCGCTTTGGGTTCTGCCGTCTCGTGTTATGAAGTGGCCGAGACTTTTGCCCGCCAAAGGGAGGTCTTTGAGAAACCGATTGCCTCTTATCAACTCGTCCAGGAGAAGCTGGTTCAGATGGTTTTGGAAATTACCAAGGCCCAGTTGCTCACCTACCATCTGGGCAGATTATTGGATCAGCAGAAAGCGAGACCTCCCCAGATCTCAATGGTCAAGCTGAACAATGTTCGGGAAGCGATGAAGGTTGCTCGAATGGCCAGGGATATCCTGGGGGCTCGGGGGATTCTGGCCGATCACCACATTATTCGTCATCTCTGTGATCTCGAGGCCATGAGCACGCTGGAGGGGACGGAAAGTATTCACACGCTGATCATCGGCCAGGATCTGACCGGAATTTCAGCCTTCCACTAAATCATTCGTTTGAGTTAACTTCAAATTGAAGTCTGGAATAAAACTTCGCCTACTAGAGTATGAATTATCGGCGTGGGTTGAAAATTCAAAAAGTGTGAAAGTGAGGATTTGATTATACAGACAGTTGTCAAGTGTGATGTTGACTTCTTCGTGAAATCTTGCTTTTCAATTTCTACTCTTCTATGCCACATTTCAAGTGATAATAAACAGGATAAATCTATGTGTGATTTCTTTTCCATATCCTAACCTTCAAAGAGGTGCATATATTGGCAAGATATCTGACTAACGGAGAGGAAGAGCTTTCAACATCGCGCGTATTACTTCCTGAAAGTTTCAGTTTCCTAATTTTTAAGAAAGGTGTATATTACAACCTATATTTCACAATTTATAACCATAATTCTGAGGGCTGGTTAATTTTTTCGATTATTATATTGCTGCGGTATAATATCGCTTAAAACAATATTATACCGCAAAAAGGCTGATTTCTGACCCATTTAGACCTCAAAAATGGCCTTTTCAGGGACTGAATGATCTGGTTTTTAGGACAAACATCGCAGCAGTATAAAAAATAATGTTATCCCCAAGTGGGCGCGGTTATTCAATTCAAAAATGGCGGAAGTGAGAACAAAAGGCAAATGCCGAGCGTGCGATACGGAACGTGTCCGACGTGTCAAGCCAAGCCCGGTATCAGCGTAGTCCAAAGACTATAGAATCGGAACCGAATTCTACAACGAGAACGCCCTCTGATGACACAAATCCTTGTTCCGGCCATGCTACTTTCTTGGATAGGCCGTATGGCACTTTGGTGCGCTCTTTTGACGGCTCGTTTCGTCGGGTGCAGGCTCATCGCGAACCGGCGTTTTATTGAGACTTGGAGAAAAAAGATGCGAGGAGGTGATGCGAAGGATACGGGCATACTCACCGTGGGACGTAGGGTCAAATTTATCAAATAGGAGGAACGTACTTATGCATAAGAAGAAAAAGATTGTTTACGGCTTGAGTTTTCTATTCTGCTTCTGTCTGATCATGCTGCAAACGGCTGTTTATGCGGCTGAGGCACAAAAGGCGCACAAGGCGCCAGGCGCGGTTGTAGCGGTTGCTGCCGTACCGCAAGCCTACGTCACCACCGGTTTCCCCCAGGTCGTAGTCGTCTCAGGAACCAACTATGAAATGGGCGTGCAGTACGGCGAGCAAGCTGCTGCCGCCATCGTTCACAATGTCGCCCTGTTCAAGAGTCGCCTTTACGACAAATTCGGGAGCGACAAAGTAACAAAGGACATGCAGGCATGGGATTACTATCTGAAGAAGCACGATCCGGTTTACGCTGATTGGCTGCGAGGAATAATGGAGGGATGCAAGCGCAAAGGCTATGCGGTGACCTATCTCGACCTCATTGCTCTGATGGTCTACCCGACGGAGTTCTGGGCAAGGCCCAAAGCCCTATATCCGGCGGAGACCCGCATCGCCTCGATCGGGGGTTTGCCCGCGCCTTCATCACAGGGCGAGTATCACGCCTGTACCACCTTCGCGGCAGCAGGCGCAAAGACACCAGACGGCAAGCCAATCCACGCGATAACCTCCATGTCCCCTACCGAGACCATGGACAACATCATTCTGCTGGCATTTCCGAAGGAAGGTGCTTCTTTTGTGTCGCAGACCTATGCAGGAAGGGTGAACGGTAATTCCGCCATGAACAGCAAGGGCTTTTCATGGACCATGACGGCCATAATGTCCGACAACCCGGCTTGGGGAATGCCTCCGGAAGTCTACTTCCACTACCTGGCTCAGATGGTTGGGTCTTCGGATGAAGCCCTCTCATATCTCAAATCGACGCCCAAGGGCGGGGTCACAGGGGGCTTCATCCTCACCGATGCCTCGGGGAACATTTCCGCCTTTGAGGGTACCGCCGACAAGTTCCATTTGAGCAAACCCGGAGAAAGAGGCGAATCGGGCCAGTTCATCGTAGAAACGAACCATCTCATAGACCCTTCGCTCAAGTCCCTGAACCCAAAATGGCTCCCTGCGATCGGTACCTATGCTCGCTACGACACTATATTCCAGTTACTTCAGGAAGCTGCACCGGGTTCGGTCAATTTTGCTTTCAGCAAAAACTTCTTTGCATCAGACGACTGGTATGACGCGGCAAAGGCAGTCTGGAACAGGAACCAACCAGGTATACGGGAGGTTTCCAACAGCCACACATCGGTAAGCCAGAGCATATTCTTTCCGGTGGATCTGGTTGCCTACCTCCAAACCGGTACGCCAAGCGGCATCGGACTCCCTGCCTATGCCACCGGTGAGTATGTGAAGATCAAACTGGCTGGCGGCCCCAAGAAGGTCACCGACCAGGCCGATGCCGACGCGATTGCCCTCTATTGGGACGCCCGCGATTCTTTTGAACGTGAGGTGAACGCAAAGGCGGCATTCCTCACTACGCCAATCGTCGCCGACATCCGGGCAGAACTGGACCAGGCATTTGTCGCCTATTCCATTGGTATGGACAGGGCAGCCTTTGCGGCTTTGATGAAGGACGTGAAGAAACAGAACAGCCTTTGGTCTGAAGCTATGACCCAGTACGCAAAAGCTCAGCTCTGCGCCCAGATGGCTAAGACAGCCTTGCTGAAGGCCCGGGCAGGCACGCCGTAACAGGCAGCCGCTCAATAGAAAAAATGAAAAAAAGGGGAGCGGAACATTCCGCTCCCTTTTTTTGAGTTATCGGATGGGCAATGACCTGCTCTATTCAGCTAGACGGCTCAGCTTCGTAGAAACCATCTAAGCGTAGAGTTGAGCGGTAGCATAGTCCGTATAAGCTGAGCCCCAGAGAGCCATCTGTGCTTTTCTGAAGCGTTCGCTGGTGCGACCGATTACCGGTTTGGTCGATCTCTCGGTCACTGTGCTACGCTACCAGGCCTCCCAAGCCTGTTCGAGTTGGCGCATCAGCGAGGTTTTCGTCGCGAGGTCCAGGAAACCGAGCTTGTCTGCAAGGGAATTCGAGGCAGCAAGGATCATTTTCAAAGCATCGGTGGACGCTGTCCCGGCCGTCGCCTGTATGGAGCCACGTAACTGCCACTTAGTATACTCTCCGGTCGGCCTGGGGTTGTCCGGCCAGCAGTATTGGATTGTCGTGCCGTGAGGACCACCTGCTTGCAGGTAAGCGGTCCTTTGGGCGGGGAACTGGATCACCTGCGATTCACCGCCCTCGCAGTTATTCCCGGACACGTTGCAGGTGTTCGGGTCTGAAGGATCATTGGATGGCGCTGAGGGACGCCCATTGAATTATCAAATTCTCAATGAGATGACGCCAAGACTTCGAGATCGAATGAAGAGGATCGCCCACACTATTGCGTGCACCCGATCGCCAAGAAAGTCGGCTCCGGGTGACGCCCGTGTTATACTCGATTTCAATCGTAAATCTTCAGGCCATGTAGAGAGCTTATTTTAATTCTTTGTAGGTGGAATCTGCAACCCACATTTCCACCTCTTCGTTCCTGAGTCGATGAAGCCCCCCTCTCTACTTTCGAAGCAGATTTCAACCAGATATCTTCAGTTTTGGCAAAGTGCAGGAATTGGCAAGCTATTAACGGATTACTGCTAAGGGGATGCATGGACTTTCTATTCGAACGATAGTCCGTTGAAAACAGGTCTTTTAGATTGTTCGATCGCTTGTTTCATCTCCAAAACATAGTCAGGCTCAATCCCATCTTTCCAGCGAGGAAACCCTCCCATCCAAACATATTTGATCAGCCCTTGGAAAGAAGTCCTGTTAAAGAGGTAACCACCGATATCGATTTGATTACCAGTTGCAGGGATTAACAATTGGATGGTCGCCTTTTGTCCATATTCCTGGATCAGTTTCTCGACCCGAATATGGGTTTTGAACCCCTCGGGGTTCTGTTTAAACTTTTCTCTTGCCTCCGGAAAGGGAAAGAGTTTATAGACTTCCCCGAAAAAGCCCCTTAAATCAACTCCGTGAATGGCTCCCATTAGATTCCCTATATCCCTATGGTTCTCAATCAGATAAATATCAAATGAAGATTCATAGGTTTCATTTAAAGGGACTTGTGCACTTTCAGAAATATGTCGGCAAAACTCCTGAGCAAAGAAAAAGTAATGTTCAAGAAGGATCATGTCGGTTTCGATATTAAAGAAACCAAAGGCAATCTTCCCATGATTCAGTGTGTCAAATTCAAGAGGCATAAAAATATCTTATCATAACTCTCACCCTTTATCATTTTGAAAATGGGGCACGTTCACCAGAAGGACTACCAGAGGACTCAGAAGTCTTCCGGTTCTGTGATACACCGTTTTTTCCATCCCATTGTAATATAATTCAACCCGGCGGGCACTGGGATATCTGCTGAATTCTTCTTCGGGGCTGCTACAAATGATTTCTTAGCATTTAGTGCAGGAGAGGCTGAAACTCCATTTTTCGGGGGCAAGATAGTTCAACGGACGGTGTGATTTTGAAAACCAAAATGGTTAGGATTTGAAGAGCAAGGCGGGCCTGGTAAACGCCTAGGCGATTTACTAAGTACGCCTTGAGCAATTGTTTTGCTGGATATCTATCGCCTCTTTGGGACGTATAGAGAACCCAACCTGGCCCTTTGTGAAAACAATAACCGAGGCAGATACCACGGAATTCCCCTTATTACGGAAGGCACGATATCTGCTATCTATCCACTGTTTTCAGCAGCTCCAAAGAGCTACGATTTGATATTCATATATTCACCCGGGATACGTGGTTTCACATTGAAATCAACAGGCTTTCAAATTGAAAGTACTCTCACTTCTCCCACCTCCATCACGTTTAAAATATTTTCTGTTGAACGTACGATTTCTTTTTTGAGATCCTTTTGCGATTGAATGGTAAGAAGCAAGCATTTCATTTTTAGAAATTCACTGCTGTCCGCGAGGCGTCTAATTACGTTCTGGACTTCTGAAGGAGATATTTCCCTTAAGTGGGTTAAAGCCCCACGGAACTCTTCTTCCGTATATCGCTCGACGATATCGTACTCTCGCAATTGCATGCGGGATTGGAGGTCATCAACCAATGTGACCTCTCCTGACAAGGCAAAGAGGGAGATACTCCGCATCCCATTCCGAATTACCTCTCGTCTCCGCTCAAATCCCAATCCAAATGTGGTTTTATAGTCTAGTTCGCTTAGCGTCTCTAGATTTCTTAAAAGGACAATCTGATTTCCCGCAGATTGAAACCAAGGGAAGGGGATACGTGGACGGTACAGCTCAAAATGTTCTCCCCTATCTTTTAGCTTGCTTTTTGCTTCTGTCTCCTGCAATGTATATTCGAATGTCAGGTACAGATTCTTAGCCAAAAATGCAATTTCCATGATTTCTCTATCGCGCTGATAGTCTCGGCGATAATACTGCCTGTATTTTCCTTCGAGGAGTTGCCTGGCTCCGCTGATCTTTGTGAGTTGATCCTGAATTTTTTTATAGGTTTGGCGGGTCTCGGTAATGATATCTATTGGGACATTCCTCTCCGGGGTAATCATCAAGCATAGCCCCTGAAATTGGTCCATCGTCTCTCTAAGGTCGAAACGGGTATTGTCCATGATTCGTTCTAAGCCTGCCGCAATTCCTTGAAAACTTCCTCGCTCCACCATCTACCTCGAACTTGGTCCGCTCAGATACACCCGTCACAGCGGGCCCCATCGATTACTCGTCGTTTGGCTTTGTTCGCCTCGTGTTTCTTCTACCCTTTCGCAGCAAGAATGATGCCAGGTAGTTAAGAAAATCGACATCGTAAGAGAAAACAAGATGTATTGCGTATAGCGGGATCAAATGTTTTATCGGTGAGCCGACAAAAAATGTCACCTTTAATTCCCAGTATATCGAGGATTATCAAACAATCCACTTTAAACATCGGTCAGTTAGACGATATTGAGCCAGTTGGTATAGATGATGCTATCTCATACTGGTGAAAAGTCTTAGTGTGAAGGGAGAAAGCAATGTTAAATGAAGCAGAAGGTGCTGTCCTAACAAGTCGTGAGGCCTGCGATTACCTTCGAATTTCAAGACCTACCTACGTGAAGTATCTCCACATGGGGAGAATCAAGGGAGCCAAGGCAGGAAAGGGTTGGAAAGTTCTTAAATCAGAATTGGATCGGTTTCTAAGAGGAGACAGTGCAAATTGAGCCTGAACTTGGTCAGGTACGAGGAGACAATGAAAGGATCATTTAACAACAGAGAGAGAAGAAGATATCCCAGGGTTTCTATTGATTTGCCCCTTGAATATCAGTATACGGGTGACTCCTGTTTACGCGGAGCAATGGTTGTTAATGCAGGCGAGGGAGGTTTTCTCATCGAATCTACACGAGACATCCCTTTTGGTACGAAATTAAGCATCACTCTCCTGTTCCCAAAGGGGTTTGAATTGGCTAACTTCAAAGCGGTGACAAAGATTGTACGGAAGGAGCCTTATCGTAAGGAAGACTCGAAAGGAAACCAGTATTGGGAGGGATATCAGTATGGAATAGAATTTGTTCAGATTTTAGAGGAGGATCGTTAGAAACTGAACTCCCTTCTTGGTGGCCGATTTGAAATTGAGGAGATTTCCTCCAGTCTACACTGTCAGCATTATTAGGAATTTGGGTGCAGATGGAAAAGGTTAAAGTTGTTGTACGATATAGCTGTGGTAAGTTAATCAAAGGTTTTACTCAAGACTTTTTCCCGACCAAGAAACTTCTTCATCTTACTCCAGTTGATAACCCCTGTGGCGAGCCAATCGAGGTATCGATAGCAGACCTAAAAGCTATTTTCATGGTTGTGGATTTCCTCGGACACCCTCCGTATAAAGAGCGGAAGAAGTATGCTGAAGGAGAAAAGCCCTCTGGTCAAAAAGTGGAAGTGACTTTTATAGACGGTGAAGTGTTGGTTGGGTCAACCTTGGGCTACGATCCCAAGCGACAAGGCTTTTTTATCTTTCCAGCAGATCCCAAAAGCAACAACATAAGGGTCTATGTCGTTTCCTCTTTTGTAGAAAAAGTCCGTTATCTATAATTTCACTTCACCGTTTTTCTATAACCTATTCTTTTACAGGTCTCGAGTTTATCTCCTCGCTTCCTGTAATCTTAAGAGCAGATTTCGATACAAGTGTGAAGACTACGACTGGTAATCCACAATTTCCTACGATAAAAAAGGGCCGTTTTCGACCCTACTGATGTCACAGGGGACAGAAAAGTGCTTTGTGGAACCTAAACGGTCACGAAACTGGAAACGGTAGATACAGCCAATGGAATACCTAAGGTAACTCGCCATTCTCTGACCCTAAGATTGCAAAGGGCAATCAAAAAAACGTCACAAATCTTATTGCTGTGAAATTCTATTTTTCTGGAAACCATTAAATATCAAACTGTTATACGAATTAATTGTTCTTGGCATTGAAATTGCTTTTTAATATAACAGCAATATTTTGAACCATACATAATCGATAAAGCCAAACCACGAGCAATCGTGGGACGGAAAGCCACGGGTCCTACTGGGATCGCCGGGTTGCCGAAGTTGCAGGTGAGCTGTAGGAACCGGATTACCATGGCTTTATCAAAGCGGTAATCCGGTTTTTTGTTTCTGGAGAAAGCTTATCCAGGAAGAGATCGGAGAGAGCATGGAAAACTCAACACTGTTTTTTAATCCTCTATGAGAATTTTGTAGATCAATTAGGAACGAACAAGTAAGCTACGGGAAGGCAACCGAGAGGAGAAAGAATGGTAAAGAATTACGTCCTAATTGTCGGTGATGAGAAGATCAGATGTAGGAGGATGAGATGCCACCTCTAAGACTACTTTCGCCTTATCCAGAATCAGAAACTCCTCCCAAGGGTCCAGATGCCCTACAGCACGATCCCGCTTGCAGCCAAACAACGGTGGGTAGGTCGCCTGAAGAGAGCCTTGCACAAATGGGGGGAGCCATAAACGAGTGGGAACCCACAACCGATTCGTTCCCTGAGTTAATCGTGGGATATCTGTCCAAGCTACCTGAATCCCTCTTAATATCAATAGGATTTGTAATGTTACTCCTGGTGGGGATTCTTACCCACCTGGCGGGTCCCGAGCTTTCTTCCGCCGTATTTTACTCGATCCCTATCGTCCTGGTTACCTGGTTTACAAGGAGATCGATCGGACTCATCTTCTCAACCCTCAGTGCTCTTGCGTGGCTGATCGTAGATCTTACATCGGGAGCCACTTACTCCCACTCAGCCATCGCTTATTGGAATGGGGTTAGCAGATTGAGTTCCTTTATTATCCTCACTATTGTTCTGTCGTCGTTGAAAAGCACCTTAAAGCAAGAAAAAGAATTATCCAGAATCGATTTTCTGACCGGCATTCGGAACCGAAGATACTTTATTGAGCTGGCCAATATGGAAATCAACAGGGCCCGCAGGTATGAACATCCCTTTACCATGGTGTGCCTTGATCTGGACAATTTCAAGGCGGTTAATGATTCTTTTGGGCATACCACCGGAGATATCCTGTTGCGTTTAGTGGCGCGCACCATACGGGAAAACATCCGGGTCACCGACACGGTGGCACGCCTTGGGGGTGATGAATTCGGGATCCTGATGCCAGAGACCGGGCGTAACGTGGCCGAAGTGATCATACAGAGAGTTCAAAAGATCAATTTGGACTATATGCGAAAGCATGGTTGGCCTGTCACATTGAGCATCGGGGTTGTGACCCTCACGAGCCCACCTTCCACGGTTGACGAGGTGCTTAGGATATCTGATCGGCTCATGTACACTGCAAAGAACAACGGCAAGAACAGCATCCAATATGAAGTTTTTGGAACGAGGGAATGGCTGGCGGGGACAAAAGCTTAAAAGTGAGATCTCCCACACTGGATGGAGGTAGTCCGATGGAAAATAACCCTGTAATGGCAGAGGTTATGTCCTTTCTTAACAGGTTGAAGGCACCTCCTGAGTCTATTTCAGGAGGAGATGCTGTCTTTGTGGAAGACGACAGAAATAGTCCCTCAGCCTTGGTGCCGAACGGGGAGCCGGACTTAACGAAATCTACCAAGAGGGGAAATGGGTTTAATGAATCGGAAAAAAAGGACAACCTCCTTGACTCCTTCCTAAAGAAAGACGAGCTAAAACCAACCCAATCCAAAAAGGAAGAGCTCCCAAATGAGCAAGGTCTCTCTTTCATGGACTCTTTCTTAATCGAATTCGTCCACAGCATCAAGAACGGTCTCGCCTCCCTTTATCATGCTACGGCTCTAACAATGGAGAAATATGACGATGCTGAAATTAGAAAGCGTTCTCATGATCAAGTGAAAGAGGAAATCAAAAAAATTGATTCCGTTCTGAACAGTGTCTTAAATTTCATCAACATCAATACCCCCATCATAAAGACGAACACCTTGTATACGATTCTAGAAGAAATTTTGGAGGCCAATGAGAAACAATTTCGCCAGAAGAATATGAACATCACCAAAAGATATGAGAAGGACCTCCCTGACACCTTTATCCACCCTGAACAGGTGAGGTTCATTTTACATTCCGCCGTTCAGTACGCCATCCTTTCAACGCCTCCGAACGAGATCATCGGATTCTTAGTGAAAACAAGCGATTCTCACAATGGAACGGGTGTCGAGAAGCCTTCAACCGAAAATAACCGGAGATATATTGAGGTGATGATAGGTTTCAACGGAGACGGGAGGCCGGTTAACAAATCAGAGAATTTATCGGAAACCCCAGAGGATCAGAGCAAAGGGATGGCCGATTTAATATTAAAATTAGCGAAGGAAATTCTTCAAAGAAACCATGGGATGATGGTGGAAACCCATGGGGATAGGCCGAAGACTCTCATTAATCTGAGATTTCCCGTCGAGAGAAGAAAAGTAGTCTATTATGAACCGATTATCCTATGAAATAAGATGCGAATTGGGTAATAGAAAAACCTGAGGGTAAAGGGAGACAATGGAAGGATCATTTAACAACAAAGAGAGAAGAATCCATCCGCGGTTCATTATTGATTTGCCCCTTGAATATCGGGATGTGAATGACTCCTGTTTACGTGGAGCCATTGTTGTCAATGCAAGTGATGGAGGGTTTCTCATCGAATCACCCAGAGACATTCCTGTGGGTACGGAATTAAATATTACTGTCCTGTTCCCAAAGGGGTTTAGATTGGATGACTTAGAAGTGGTGGCGAAGATTGTGTGGAAAAAACCTTATCGGAAAGGAGACTGGCAAGGAAACCAGCACTGGGGAGGATATCAGTATGGATTAGAATTTATTCAGATATTAGCGGAGGATCGTTGGAAACTGAACTCCCTTCTTGGTGGCCGGTTTGAAATTGAGGAGATTTCCCCCAGTCTACACAGTCAGCATTATTAGGAATTTGGGTGCAGATGGAAAAGGTTAAAGTTGTTGTACGATATAGCTGTGGTAAGTTAATCAAAGGTTTTACTCAAGACTTTTTCCCGACCAAGAAACTTCTTCATCTTACTCCAGTTGATAACCCCTGTGGCGAGCCAATCGAGGTATCGATAGCAGACCTAAAAGCTATTTTCATGGTTGTGGATTTCCTCGGACACCCTCCGTATAAAGAGCGGAAGAAGTATGCTGAAGGAGAAAAGCCCTCTGGTCAAAAAGTGGAAGTGACTTTTATAGACGGTGAAGTGTTGGTTGGGTCAACCTTGGGCTACGATCCCAAGCGACAAGGCTTTTTTATCTTTCCAGCAGATCCCAAAAGCAACAACATAAGGGTCTATGTCGTTTCCTCTTTTGTAGAAAAAGTCCGTTATCTATAATTTCACTTCACCGTTTTTCTATAACCTATTTCCTTCACAGGTCTCTCGTTAAAAAAAGATCCATTTCCAGTTATCAAAGACCAAAGGCGGGGATAGAAATGATTCTGTCATTTTTGTTCTACATTTCAAACCGTAATCTTCAATACCCAACGTTAACCGATCTTGAAGATAAGTTGGTGTAAGTGCGCCACGAAGGCACATGAGAGATGAGGGTACAGGCCCCTCAGAACCGGTCTACAGGGACAGGTTCTAAACCACCTTAAGCTGCGATGGTAAAGAGCCATTGTGGTGAGCGTTAAGGAAAAGGTTCCGCAAGACGGGATCAGGTGAGGATCAAGGAGACGAACGCAAGTGAACCGCTGATGACGTATCGAAAACTTACAGATGATGTCAAAACTGAGGGGTTACACTGTCTCAGGACGAGTTCAGATGGGACCTGTTTACAGGCTGAATGGCATCCGGTATGGAGGCGGCGTGAACTTGATCCAGGCTTTTGTGTGTAACGTGGGAACCTGTTGCTCTGATGGAAAGGGAGAAATTCAAGTGGAGGACCCACGAGAATGAGAGTACCGAGGCAGAGCGCAGGGGCGGATCACCCTGTAGTAGCGATGAAGTCTTCGTAATGGGGATGGAGCGAAGGGGGTGAATCATCCAGCTTGATTTGAAGATCAACCAGTTTATGGGAGGAATCTTTGAAGAGAGCGAAGCCGTTTGAGATTTCCAAGAAGGTGGTGTGGGAGGCGTGGAAGAGGGTAAAGGCAAACCATGGAGCCGCCGGTGTAGATGAGGAATCGATTGCTGATTTTGAGAAAGACCTTAAGGATAATCTTTACAAGATCTGGAATCGCATGTCCTCAGGGTGCTATTTTCCTCCGGCGGTCAGAACGGTGGGGATACCGAAGAAGGATGGAGAGAGTAAGATTGTTAGGGATACCCACGGTTGCTGACCGAGTTGCACAGATGGTAGCCAAGATGTACCTTGAGCCTGTTCTGGAGCCGAACTTTCATCAGGACTCCTATGGGTACAGACTCTGGAAATCAGCGATTCAAGCGGTCGAAGTCACACGGAGGCGTTGCTGGAAGTACGACTGGGTGCTTGAGTTTGACATCAAGGGGCTATTTGACAATATTGATCACGACCTTTTGATGCGGGCGGTAAGAAAACACACGGACTGTAAATGGATGCTTTTATACATCGAGAGATGGTTGAAAGCTCCATTTCAGGGGGAGGAGGGGATAGAGTAGAGAGGACGAAAGGGACTCCTCAAGGAGGAGTGATTAGTCCCCTGCTTGCCAATCTTTTCCTTCACTATGTGTTTGACAAATGGATGGAACGGAATTATCCACAAGTTCCATTTTGCCGTTATGCTGATGATGGGGTGGTGCACTGTCGGACTGAAGACGAAGCCTTGGTGATTGAAAGAGGTGCTGGAGACCAGGTTTAAAGAGTGCAATCTTGAGCTTCATCCGGAGAAGACGAGAATCATCTATTGCAAAGATGATGATCGTCGGGGAGAGCATCCTCATACGAGGTTCGATTTTCTTGGATTTACCTTTCGATCGAGGAGGTCAAAGAATCGGTGGGGTAAATCCTTCATCAACTTTTCTCCAGCTGTTAGCAATGAAGCTGGAAAGGAGATGAGGCAAGAGACTCGGCGATGGAAGCTACACCTGTCGGAGCGACAAGTCTTTAGAGGATTTGTCAAGGATGTTGAGCCCAAAAGTTCGGGGCTGGATTCATTACTATGGGAGCTTTTACAAATCTGCCCTCTACCCAACCTTACGCCATCTGAACAGGATATTGGTCAGATGGGCAATGAGGAAATTTAAGAGGTTGAGGCACCATCTTACAAATGCGGTACATTGGTTAGGGAGAATAGCCAAAAGGCAGCCCGGATTATTTCCGCATTGGCAGTTTGGTGTAAAACCCACGGCTGGATGATGGGAGCCGGATGAGCCGAGAGGTTCAAGTCCGGTTCTGAGAGAGCGCAGGGGGGAAGCTCCCCTGCGCCACTCACCCCACCCATCAAGAGTTGAACAAACAATGCCTGGCAGTTCTAATCTTATCTTTTTAGGAGTGGGTCACTGGGGTGAATTCTTCATTGTTGATAAGCCGTATATGAATATGTTGAACGTGGGTGACAGGTCGGTGAGCCACGAGCGAAGGAGATTGAGGGATCGGCTAAGCGGTGATCGAAAAGCTCAGGATTTATTCAAAGGGTTTCTTCGAAAATGTAACAATTGAAGAATTGCCCCCGTGATCCACGACAGGAAAGGACTAACGATAAAGATTCCGAATCACATCCTCCATTCCCCCCAGCTTTTCCAGTGATTCCCGGGTGGGAATCGCAGTCTCTTCATCCCAGCCCATACTTTCAAAGAAAGCGTAGGCCATCTTATTGAGATCCAAAGTGACACCTTTCAGCGGGCCCTCTTTCTGGGGCGGCTCTCCGACACTTCTCTTCGGAAGCTGATTGTCATCGTCATTGGGTTTTTGGCCCTCCCGCAGATTGAAGGCGTATCGCATATTCATAATCCGCTTCCCGGTCTGAATCACATCATTCTCTTTAAAATCCCAGCCCGTCACGGCTTCAATATATCTGACTGCGGCATCCGGGGGCATGCAAAATCCCCCAAAAATACAGAGGCCGGCAGTATTGAATATTTCGGTACCACAGGTGGCCCCCACATCCATTTCCCCTCTTCCCTCATAATTATATTTTACTTCATTGGGAGATCGGAAATCGGGTATCCCCAACCCCCCTTTCACATGGCGGGCGGGGGTGGGGTCATACTGATACGTCCTCGCAAATCGGGGTGAAAAACGGGGATCATGCATGGGAACCTCAATCCCCCGAACTGTTTGGAGGTATTTCGCCCCCCTTCCCAGTTTCTTGGCTGCCCCTGCCGAGCCCAGGGCTAAGATCTTTCCGAAACCCGTTTGATCCGCAATCGCCTGTGTGATCGCCACAATGGCTTCAGGATTCCCCCAGGTCAGCTTAATTCCTTCGGTTTCTTTTTCGGTGAATACCCCGTTCTCATAGCATTCGATCGCCCAGGCAACCGTGCAACCCACGGATATGGTGTCCAGACCATATCGATTACAAATATCATTACATTTGATGATCGCTTCCACATCATCGTTCAGAGTCATGGTTCCAAAGGCTGCCAAAGTCTCATATTCCGGACGATCCGTGTCTCCCACGGGCCACTTTCCATCATCCACCTTGTAATGGGCCCCGCAGCCAAGAGGGCAGTTGGCACAGGCATATTTTTTTGTGTTGTACTTGGCATCGAAAGTAAACGTTCCAAGCTTTGTTGCAGATTCCTCCCCCATGTCTACAACGCCCACACCGTCCCAGTTCTTCACAGGGGCATCCCCGCTCAGGGCGTTTCCCGCCGTCATTCCGCCCGTCCCATAGGTACCAAAGAGCTTGATCTGTTCGACGGTCGGTCCATTCTTCATGAACTCTAAGACTTCCGTATTGATTGCTTTAACCTTTTCAGGATTGGCCACGGGAATTTTTCCCGTACCCCTCACGGCAATGGCCTTGAGATTCTTCGAACCCATCACAGCGCCAAGGCCGCCCCGGCCTGCTGCACGATGTTTATCATTGATGACACAGGCCATCAGGGACTTCTTTTCACCTGCAGGACCGATGACTGCAACCCGAAGCTTGCTTTCACCCGTTTCTCGAACCAAGGCCTCCTCCGTTTCCGTGCAGTCTTTTCCCCAAAGCGCTTTCGCATCTCTTATTTCAGCCTTCCCGTCCTTGATAAAAAGATAGACAGGCTTATCCGAAGCACCGGAAATGAATATGCCATCATAGCCAGCTCTTTTTAACTCTGGCCCAAGAAACCCGCCCGAGTTTGCATCGTTCCACCCGCCTGTGACCGGTGACTTGCAGACCACCATGTACCGGCCGCCAAACATGGCCCCTGTCCCGTTCAAGGGCCCGGCAATAAAACCTAAAATGTTGTCTGGGCCCAGTGGGTCAACCCCCGGTTTCATCATATCATAGAGAATACGGGCCCCAATGCCATATCCCCCGAGGAAGTTTCTGGCTAATTTCTCTGAGAGTGCCTCTTCTTTGAGAGTCTTTTTCGTCAAATCTACATAGAGTAATCTGCCCGCGTATCCGCCTTTCATACGCCTCCTCCTTCTGGGGTTATTGAATGACGACAATCAAGAGATTCTATTTATAGTTTTTTTCCCGGCGCTTCACGATCACCTTCCGGCTTTTGAGTGCCCATTATAACATATCTAATAGTTTTTGACACAACCTCCAAAGTCGACCATTCAGGGCAACGCCACAGTAAAGGTATCGTTCATCGAGGGCAAGAAGAAATCGAGGTCCGTGAAGGGTGTTGCTCCGGCACCGCATACATCGAGCACTACGGGAATGTTTCGACTGTTTGCCCTATTAGCGGCTTTCTTCATTCCCGCTACGAATTCTTTAGACAACCGGGACGTTGGTTCTAAAACAACTTATGGCATACCGATCATTTGGTCAGAAAATAACGTGCCAGTGGGCCAATGGGATCAATTCTTCATCGTTGATAAGCCGTATAAGAATATGCTGAAGTCCTGAAATGGCAAGAACGCTTCGGAGGAGAAAAAGGGTTTTCGTCAGGCGGGTATGGGTTACCCCGGCAGCAGAAAGCCACGGCCTTTGGCCGTGGATGAATGCGCAAACTTTTGGCCGGCCTGTCCCGAGTCCAGCGGGGGATGTCGCCCCACTCGGGCGTTAGTCAGGTGGCACGGGCTTTGCTCGTGGGGCTCCACTTTAGCGGGTAGGAGGATTGAGAGGCCGGGAGATAGGAGAGCTTTTCCGAGTGGGTTACAAACCGGTGAGCCAGGAGCGAAGGAGATTGAGGGATCGGCTTAGCGATGACCGAAAAGTTCAGAATTTATTCGAAGGGTTTCTTGGAAAATGTAACAAATGAAGAATGGACCCCCTGATCTAACCTGAAAAATGTCAATTTTCACCTACATCCCTCAGAGCGAATTACCAATGCCTGGCACCGAGTCTTTTAACACAAATGATCCGTTCCCTTGGACTTCCCTTTCGTTACTAGCTGGAAGATATTAAAATAAGATGAGAGGGGAACGTTCTTCCCGACGGCAATCCGAAGGGACGGATAGGGAAGGCAATACAGAAGCGGAGACATAACTATGCAAAATGCTGAACGTAACGATATCTTTCTTCAGACGCTTGCCACGATATTGATCAGATCATTCCTTATTGGTCTGGCATTTTTGCTATTGTGGTTCCTTCTATATTTGATTGCTCCTGGATGGATGTTCGAGACAAATGCAAAATGGTTCAATATTGGGAAACGTGACTTCGACTTGATCAATTACTTCGGCATGGGGTTTGTGAAGATAAGCATTCTTCTATTCTTTTTCTTTCCTTATTTAGCTATAAAATCGATGTTGCGAAGGAAAGAAAGAAAATCACCTGAGCAATAAACGTGTCAAAAGGTAAGGTAACACTAAAGCGGACGTCCTTGGGGACGTAGGTTCTAAAGCAACTTGCCAGGTGAAGGAGTAAATGGGAAAGTAGGTACCGGATTTCAAATATTATATTAAAATGTCTTAGAACCCATGTCACCTCTTCCTGGACTTCCCCAATTACACACTTGTCTTGATCCGACTCGGCTCTCGTTCTCTTAAACCGACACTCTTCCAACAGGAGATGGCTATGCTCAGCCGAGGTTGTCGCAAAGTTGCAAAAATGATCATCGATAAATTAAAATTACAGGTTAACAAGGCCACTTGGCAAAAAACAACAGAAAGGGAAGGGAGAGCCTCATGATCGTAATGAACGCCAATAATGTCAATAAAAGTAAGATTGAGACCTTCCCATACAAGGGGAAGCCTTACGCGGTCAAGAATGTCTGGATCCAATGGTTGTCACAGGCAGGTCCTCAAGAGTCCCCGGATTATGGTCTTCGTTTTTTTACTATCGGAGCCGGAGGCGAGATCCCGATCCATAACCATTTTTACGTTCAAACCATGTATATCCTGAGTGGCCGAATTGCCATTGCTTCCCACCATCCCAAGACGGATGAAAGGCTCGAAGAGAAGATTCTGGGGCCGAACGACTTTGTTTTCGTTCCGAGCATGGAGCCCCATAGCATGAGGAATCTGAGCGACAATGAAGATGTCACTTTCTTGTGCTGCATTGCCAATATATACGAAGATGAAGGGATTTAAATCCCCATTCTCCCTTTCCCCAAGGCGAGAGGGGATGGAAAGTGTATGGGCCGCCCGCATATCTAAGATTTCTCTATTTAATCCGAACCCGTGATAGAACAACGGGACATTGGCTCCCAAAAAAGCTTATGGCACGCCGATCATTCGTCCAGAAAATAACGTGCTCGTGTCCCTGCCTGCGGGCCTCGGTCCCGACCGAAGGCAGAGCAGGCAGGCGCCTCGAGTGTCCGTAAACCCCCGATACTTGTCTTTCCAGATCAATGGGTTAATTCTTCATCCTTGATAAGCCGTATAAGAATATGCTGAAGCGCTAAAATGGCAAGGTCGCTTCGGAAGAGGGCAGGAGGATTAAGAGGCCGGGAGATAGGAGAGCTTTTCCGAGTGGGTGACAAATCGGTGAGCCAGAAGCGAAGGAGATTGGGGGATCGGTTGAGTGATGATCGAAATGCTCAGGATTTATCCAAAGGGTTTCTTGGAAAATGTAACAATTGAAGAATTGACCCCCTGGTCTTGACATAAACAGGCTCGTTTGATTACAGCCCCTCGATTCCCCCCCTTGATGGAGCCGGTGGAGCGAAGAATTTGAAGGCTCCTGATAATAAGAAAGGATCGCTTTGATTCCCTAAATCATCTCTGGAAGTAACTCCGATATGGTAGGTTCCAGGTTCCGTTGGAAACTCAGGCCACTCATCTGGGATGATCAACTCCGTCTTCCCAATGACCGCTTTTGAAATGATCCCCGGTGTTGTCTCCCACGAAAAGTGATCAGGTTCAAGAAGTATTTTGTCTTTGCTTACATACACTCCGTAGCTGCTTGCTTCGGGTACGGATTCCCACCAAATTCTTCGTTTAAGAACCCATGGCGTAATTTTCCCTATCTTCCTCAACTCAAATGCTTCCGTTGACCCATTTGCTCTAAACCCTTTTTCTGATAAAATTGATTTGATCAATGTAGCGATCTCCCCGGTTGCGATCGAACTCTTATTAAAGAAATAATCAGGCTTGCATTGGGTCGCTACCTTTTGAACTTCCTGTAAGTCATAACTTGTAAAAATGATAATCATGACATTTGGGTGACCGGCTTTTATCTTTCTCGTTAGTTCAAGGCCGTTTTCCCCGGGTAATATGAAATCCATAAAGATTAGATTTGGCGGACAACAATCGATTTCCTTTAACGCCTCTACCCCATCCGCTGCTTCAATAATAGACATGGAAGGGAACTCAGACTGTAAGTAAAATTTAACTACTTGTCTGAAGGAATGGCTATCTTCAACGAGCATCGTTCTAAACATAATATTTTTATCTTCCTGACCTCCTGCAAACATAGCAAGGAGATGCCACTTACAAAAATCGGGGTAGGCAAATCAAAGCCAAACTAACCGTCGGTTCATCCTCCGGCAGCCCAGCCATCATCATTCCAAAAGATTCGCCAGTCTCCGCCCACCTCGCGGACACTTTGGATTTATCAGGTTATAAACATACCAATATTCATTTAAGTATCAATCCCTATGCCAAAACTTCAACATCATTATAAGTTCCCGTAACTACAATCTTTTCTGCAAACTTCGATATTTTAATGAAAGCCAAAAGTGGACAAGTTTTTCAGAAAAGTCCCAAACTTCCTCTCTTGAAAGAGAAAAATGTTTCTCATCTTCTAGAAAAGTCAGTGGAGTCAGTTCTTCATCGTTGATAAGCAATGTAAGGATATGCTAAAGCCCTGAAATGGCAAGACCGCTTCGGAGGGGAAGGGGGTTTTTCGTCAGATGGATATGGAGTTATATTACCGGGCAGGAGGATTGAGAGGCCGGGAGATAGGAGAGCTTTTCCGAGTGGGTGACAGATCGTGGAGCCAGGAGCGAAGGAGATTGAGGGATCGGCTAAGCGGTGATCGAAATGCTCAGGATTTATTCAAAGGGCTTCCTGGAAAATGTAACAATTGAAGAATTGACCCCCCTGATCTATGTTAATCCAACTTCGGAACAAAGGGACGAGCCCCGCCCTCATCCACCTGTAGCGGACATGGGTTTGATTTCTTTTTCGAGTCTGCCTTCAAGCAGGTCCTCTGCCACATCCAATTCGTAGTCCATCTGTAAACCAAGCCAGAATTGCGGGGACATTTTGAAATACCGGGCAAGTCTCAAGGCAGTATCAGCGGTAATACCTCGCTTCCCCAAGACGATCTCATTGATTCGCCTTGCGGGGACTCCTAATGCCAGGGCAAGCCTGTTCTGGCTGAGATCCATCGGCTCCAAAAACTCTTTTTGCAGGATTTCCCCGGGATGAACCGGATCAAGTTTCTTTGTTGCCATTTTCTTCTCCTATTTAGTGATAATCAACAATTTCCGCTTGAAAAGCATCACTGTCGTGCCATTTGAAGCAAATTCTCCATTGGTCGTTGATTCTTATACTATGCTGCCCAAGCCTGTCTCCCTTGAGCTTCTCCAGTCTGTTCGCTGGCGAAACCCTCAGATCATTCAAGTTTTCAGCACGATTCAACATTCTCAACTTTCTCAAAGCCACTCGCTGCATCGTTTCGGGAAGCTTTGAGGACCTTTGCCTTTTAAATATCTTTTCGGCCTCTTTATCCTTAAAGGACCGTATCATATTATCAACATACCACGATTAACGTTTAACGTCAACCGTTAAATACAACCCAAATCCCGATTTAGAAAACGGGACCACTTTTCCAAGCGGTCATTGCGAGGTCGTATCGACCATAGCAATCTCATTGGAAAAAGGTTGTGAGGACTTTTTGTAGAGTCGGACCAAGTTAGGCCATTAATATAACACCAGAAACTTGAGAATGGGGGGCTGATTCTTGGCTTAGAGCTATATTTTTGGGGCGAGAATGAGACTATTAAGCTCCGATTTATGGAAAACGGTTCTATTTACCCCGTTAGAAATAATGCCCCGTTGCTCTTTAGTGGGCTTACACTTTAAATAATTCCGGCGGGGTTAATCCCTCGTTCAAATTTTTAAGAGGGTTTATTACCCCAGGTGTGGCTGCAACGACAATTTATGAGAGAACCAGGCCCAGCGGTAAACCCCAAAGTCTTTCTCCGCTCTGTAGCTTTTCACGAATTTCTCCGATTTAACGACTCAGAAATAATAAGACAGGCAGGTGAGCTTCAAGGGGTTTGTTTCGTTTCGGGTGTAATCTGTTCAAGAAGTCCTGATCCTTCCAAAATCCGATTTGACATCTGGAATGCACGAAGTGCAAGGATGTGACGTGCCTGTTCGACTCGCCAGACGCGACGCCACCGGCAGATCTCGCGCTGCATATCGGCGAGCTCAGCAGAAGCGAGATCTCCGCTCCATTCCATAAGCCAAGCTATCTCTCGCATCAGATCAACGATTGCTTCATCGTTGTGACCTGTCTGGATCCATTTGCTAAGGCGTAGCAGGTTAGAGGCCAGATTGCCCATGCGCACGGAACTCTCATCCCGAATAAAACGTTCACGCATCCTTTTTAGATCTTTCATGTGGATTCCACTTCTAACAATCTTCGTATGATCGTTTCGATCTTCGTTCGGAGCTCCGGATCTTCAATTTCCATCCCACGGTTGTCTTGCCGGGGACGGATGTTGATGAGTGCCACGAAATCCACTGTTTTGGACTCAGGATACCAGTCAGCACCCCAGATGTCCTCCTGCCGGCTTCCATCTTCGAGCAGGACCTCCTCGCAATCGGCATGGTATTCACCCCCTCCGGCCAGGATATCCCGTTCCACGTCGACGGCCAGTTTGATGTATGTCTCAAGCTCTTCCAGCATTTCGCGGATTTGTTCTGGAGTAGACCGATTCCGTATGATATGAATTTTCATGGCCCTTTACTCCTCGCACTCTTCGCGGAACCGAATGATTAATCATACGATTCAACCAAAGAATGTCAAGCAATTTCGTTTTCCCTGGCAGAACACGATCACCCTGAAGAATCTGGATCCTCCAGAGACTTGAGGGTTAGGTTTGCAATAACACAATAGAGACCGAAGCTACTTTTTCATCTCGAATTGGCTCTTCGACACGCCCTTCGGTACGCTCAGGGCGAGCTCAAGGCCATTTCGACGCGATTCTTTATGCCCGGTCGGAGACCTTGAGCAAGCAAAAGGGGCACCCACTTTTGTGGGTACCCCTAAGCGCGTCGAAATGGCTCCCCGGGCAAGACTCGGTCACTACGGTCGAAACAAGCTCACCTTTGTTGTGTTGAGGCATTGACAATCAGCTCCAGTTTCTTCCTTCTACTCCAACCTTTAAGCATCCTCTCTCGTTTGAGTACATCATTTTTTGACATAGGCCCTTCAACGTAAGGAGAATTCGGGTGCTTATGTTGTCGCATTCTGTTTTCTAAATCGGTCGTGATGCCGACATACAGTTTCGTCTCCTTCTGAATAATATAAACCCACCAGTTGTCCATAAGGTCCCCACGCAAAAAGCTTAAGACGGGCAGGACTTCCTTCACTTTGTTCAGGACAAGCTCACAGAGGTTCTCGTCTGAACACGAGGACCCAAAAATTCAAAAAGGGGCCATAGAAGGCCCCTTTTTGAATTTTGGCTCCCCATCGTGGACGAATTTCGAAACTATTTGATGAGTGAAGAGTCGGACTTTATGACAGAACAGCTAAGAGATTTTTAGCACAGTCATCTTTGATTATTCATGCCATTGGTTGCTCGGTTATCTGTCTTCTTCCCAGCATAATTTGTACTTGGAAACCGTAGGGTCAACCATGCGGTTCCGAACTACAAAAACTCTCATGCTCTGGTAATTACCCTTCGACTCTCCCATATCCTGACCAAACTTGACGGCAACCCATCTTCCAGTCGTCACTTCACGCAACGAAGCTTGAACTCTAATCCACACCGTTTTCCATACCGACTCTCTCTCCTCTTGCTCTTCTTCTTGACGCCTGCTACAATTTCCTTGGGTTCACTCTTTTCTCCCTATCAGGAGTGTCACCCATTTCTCCCTTCTTCTTTAGCTCATGATCTGGTAGTTACCACACAGATGGAGGGCTACCAGCCGCTCGCGGATTATCTGTCGAATAGAGTTGGTATTCAGGTAGCGCCTACTCAACTACCTACGGTACGAGTTCTATTCTGGCGGTGCCCGCTGCGTTGGAGGGGGGAGATGAAAAGGGGCCGAACAGTGCCCAAACAACCGTTGGCGTGAAAGGAGGCGGGGCAAGGATGAAGAAGATTTGTATTGAGGAACATTGGAGTAACCCCGAGGTAGGGGAGATAGTCAATAAATGGAGGGAAAGAACAAGAGTTCCCCTGTCGAACGACCCGAAGGCTACTCCCCAGGCTTTTCCCCGCATAGGCGATTTTGAAAAATTCCGTCTCCCTCTTATGGATGAGTACGGGATCACCATGCAAGTGCTCGCAAGCAATTCTCCGGGGATCCAAGCAGCCGAGGATGCAACTACCGCCGTGGGCGCGGCAAAAAGGTTCAATGATGCACAGGCAGAAATCATTCGCAAGTACCCAGGTCGCTTTGCGGGGTGGGCCTCTTTGCCGACGCAGGATCCCAAGGCTGCCGCCGATGAACTCGAACGGACTGTCAAGCAACTCGGATTCAAAGGGGCCATGATCCAGGGGCACACCCATTGGGAGTATCTCGACGAGAAGAAGTTCTGGGTGATCTGGGAGCGTGCCGAAGCCCTTGCGGTCCCGATATACCTGCACGTCGCCGAACCCGCTCTCGAGGGAAGAAAAATCTATGAAGGGCACTCTGAGCTGATGGGACCTGCCTGGAGCTGGGTCGTCGAGACCGCCACTCACGGCCTGCGAATCGTAGGAGGAGGAGTCTTCGACGCTTTCCCCAAGGCCAGCCTCATTCTTGGCCATCTGGGAGAAACGCTTCCCTTCCTCCTCGGACGCTTGGACGAAGGATATGCAATGTCCTTTAAGCCGAGGAAACTGAAAAAAAAGCTTTCTGAATATGTCAAAGAGAATATTTATGTCACAACCAGCGGCAGATATAAGCCGGAAGCATTGATCTGCACGATTAGCGCGATGGGGATCGATCGCGTACTCTTTGCCGCCGATTACCCCTATGCTGGGATGAAGGAGGCAGTGGAAGATGTCGAAAGGATACCTCTCGGCGACTCAGACAAGGAAAAAATTTATCACCTCAATGCCGAGCGGTTGTTACGATTATGAGTCATCGGTGACTCCGTCCATCTTCCAGTCGCAATGGGGTATCACGCGGTATTAAAGATTTCCTTGTGAGTGGGATCCGCAGGGCAAGTCTGTTGTTTTCTGCATAGACGGATTAGAACCGGGAACAGGAGGCAAGGATGCCTTCAAGGAAGAATTTGCTGGAGAGTAAAAAGCGCATTGCCCTTACTGTAAACGGAAAGAAGGTTGAGCGCGACATCCATAGTAGAATGACGCTGGCTGAGTTTCTCCGGGAGGAGTTGGATTTGACCGGCACAAAGGTGGGCTGCAACCGCGGGGAATGCGGAAGCTGCACGGTGATCCTGGATGGAGATCCTGTGCTTTCGTGCACGGTGTTAGGAATTGAGGCTTCGGGCAGCGAGGTTCTGACGATCGAAGGGCTGGCTTCCGAAGGAAGGCTCCATCCGATCCAGGAGGCCTTCGTTGAGCATGATGCCCTGCAATGCGGATACTGCACACCGGGGATGATCATGTCGATCAAGGCTCTTTTGGACAAAAACCCCAACCCGACCGATGAGGATGTCCGAAAATCGATCGACGGCAACTTTTGTCGATGTGGTTCTTATCCTAACATCATCAAGGCAACGATAGAGGCCTCCAAGAAGATAAACCACACGTAAAGGAATCCGTAATGGTTGAGAATAAACTGCTGGTCAAGGGAACGCCTCCTGCCCCGTTAGACAGGGAGCTGACTGTCGTCGGTAAGTCCTTGAATCGAAGAGATGCGGCCGAAAAGGTGACCGGACAGGCGAAGTATTCCGGGGATATCAAGTTGCCGAATATGCTTTACGGTAAGATTCTCCACTGCCCACATCCTCGCGCCAGGATTCTGAGGCTCGATGCGAGCAAGGCCGAGGCGCTTCCGGGTGTCCGGGCGGTGCTCACCAAGGAAAACACCAAGGGCTGGCGGACGTCCTGGTACAAGATTCCTGAGATTGCTTTCCCTGAGGTCTTCACCCATGAGGGTGGAGAAGTCGCCGCCGTCGCCGCCGAAGATGTGACCATCGCCCAAAAAGCCCTGGAATTGATCGATGTGGAATATCAGGTTCTTCCGCCCATGCAGGATGCGGAGGAGACCCTGAAGACTCCCCCTCCGCCACTGGTCGGCGATGAGGAATACCCCGGAAGAGAGATTTTTGACAGGAAACCATTTGTGATCAAGCGGGGTGACGTGGAGAAAGGTTTTGAAGAGGCTGACGTCATCGTTGAAGAGACCTACACGACTCAGGTCTCCCACCACGGGTCGATTCAGACGCGCGCGTGCGTGGCGAGCTGGGATGGAGAGAACCTCACCGTCTGGGATGCGATTCAGGGAGTCTGGTACTCAAAGTTGGCTCTGGCTGATTCGCTGGGTCTCGATCCGAAAAACGTCAGAGTCATCGTCAAATACCTTGGCGGCGGATTCGGCTCCAAAGCCTGGTCCCACAGGATCACCTACTATGCGGCGAGGCTTTCCATGTTAACGGGCAGGCCGGTTAAAATGGAGCGGACCCGAAGAGAGGAGTTCGTCAACCACTCCCGCCGCTGGGACTGCAGAATACAGCTCAAAATGGGTGCGAAGAAAGACGGCACCCTGACGGCGATTCGCCAGAGGGCCATCGCGAACATGGGGGCGGCCGCCACGGGGGAGAACTACTATTGCATGCAGATCATCTGGCACACAGCCAATCTTCACGCCTGCCCCAACGTGTATCTTGAGCAAATCGGCGTCTATACAAACCGGCAAATCACCGGGCCCACCCGATCGCCTCTTAACATGCCGGCCATCTTTGCCCTGGAATCCCATATGGACAGAATGGCTGTCGAATTGGGCATGGATCCCTTCGAATTGAGGATGAAAAATTACACCACCTACCAAACCGTCGGGACCGATGAGTCAGAAGATCCTTCGGCATCCGGCAAAAGCTACGATACCAAGATTCCTTATTCGAGTAAGATCCTTGACCAATGCATGAAATTGGCCACGGATGGGATCGGCTGGGAAAAGAGAAAAGGTTTGAAACATACCACTCAAGGAGCAGTGAAACGCGGCATCGGCATGGCTTCCTACATCGTGCTCCAAGGAGTCGGATTGCATCCGTATGTTGCTGAGGCAAAGGTCGCCATCCACAATGACGGAACGATTAATCTATTTGTGGGCGTTGTGGACATAGGGGGCGGACAGCAGACGATCCTTCCGATGATCGCGGCAGAGGAACTGGGGGTAGGGGCGCACGACATAACGGTGATCTACGGAGATACGAAAGACACGCCCTATGCTCCCTCTTGTCACGCCTCAAGACTCACCCCCGAGATGGGACCCGCAGTCGTGCAGGCCGCTGCAGAAGCAAGGCAAAAGCTTTTCAACCTCGCTGCTCCATTGTTGGGTGTCGAGGCAGATGAGATCCGATCCAAGAATGGGGAAATCTATGCCAGGTCAGATCCTATCCATTCGATTCCTTTTCAAGTGGTTTGTAGCAAAATAACGCCCGGAATACCCATCCTCGGTCAGGGCAGCAGGGCGCCGAACCCCAAGGAACCTATGATGGCAACCTTTGGTGCGCAGGCAGTAGAGCTCGAAGTCGATACGGAGACCGGCAGGGTTAATATTCTCAAGGTTGCGGCAGCCCAGGATTTTGGCAAAGCGATCAACCCTAAACTTTGCACGTCTCAGGTCTATGGAGGCATCGAATTCGGGATAGGGTATGCGCTGACCGAAGAGGGTCTTTACGACCCCAAGACAGGTATGTTGCTTACCAGCAACCTGCATCAATACAGAATGCCAACGTCAGTCGATTTCCCGCCCGTAGACGTCTACCTGACAGAAGTGGAAGATCCGTATTTTGCCTATTCGGCGAAGGGGGCAGGCGAAAATACGAATGCGCCCACCCCGGCAGCCATCCGAAATGCCATTTACAACGCCATCGGCATCTGGTTCAATGACCTCCCGATTACTCCCGATAAGATCATCAAGGCAATTCAAGAGAGAAGAGAGAAGGGTGAAACCCATGCTGTTTGAAGTACCGAGTTTGGAACACGTAAATGCTCGAGATGTGAATGAGGTTGTTTCCTGGCTCCAGAAGTATGGAAGGAAAGCAAAAGTGATTGCTGGCGCTACCGATCTGCTCGGCCTCATGAAAGACAAGGTGGAAGGTCCTGAGTTTAGGATCCCGGAAGTCCTTGTCAACATCAAAAAAATCCCTGACATGACGCGTATCGCCTATCATGAAGGAACAGGGTTAAGAATTGGTGCTGGAGTTACGCTGAGCCGCCTGGCGGCATCCGATGTAATCAGACAAGAGTTCACGATCTTATCCCAGGCGGCCCTGCAAGTCGGCACAACACAGCTCAGGAATATGGGGACCTTAGGGGGGAACCTCTGTCAAAGACCCCGTTGTTTGTACTTCAGACACCCCCACTTCCTTTGTTTCAAAAAGGGGGGCAGCAAATGCTACGCGGCGACGGGAGAGCATCGTTTCTATCACTCGATCTTGAAACATGGGAGATGTGTCGTGGCACATCCCTCCGATCTTGCACCAGCACTGATTGCTTTGAAAGCCGAAGTGATGATCATGAGTCCTAACGGGGAGAGAAAGGTCCCCTTACAGGAATTCTTCCTGGGGCCAAATCATTACACAGAGACGCATTCTCAAGACGGATGAATATCTAACCGAAATTCATGTGCCCACCCAGAACGAGAGAACCCGTCAAGTGTTCTTAAAGGGACGGATCAGGCAGTCGGCTGATTTCGCCCTCTCAAGCGTGGCCGCTGTGGCCCGGATTTCGGGCGGAATTTGCGAAGATATTCGAATTGTCCTGGGAGGAGTTGCTCCGTTTCCCTATGTAGCTTCTATGGCTGAGGAAGACATCAGAGGAAAGAAGTTGGACGAAGGTCTCATCTCACAGGCTGCAGAGGTATCGGTAGAAGGGGCTAAGCCTCTTTCTATGAACGGTTATAAAGTCGATCTCACAAAGGCGTTGGTAAGGCGTGCTCTCACTTCAATGATGAACCATCCTGACGCTTAAGGCATTGAGCATTCCAGCAGGGGTATGGGGAAACTAGGAGGAAATGAAAGATAAGCCTCTATGTTGCATTGAAAAGGCGGTTACACTATCTTTATCCATTATTCACCGGGGCATACATGACGAAGTCAAGCCAGTAAGATTCATACCGAACGTCCTTCATTCTTTTGGTATGCTCTCCCCTCCTGTCGAAGTTCTTGCCAGGCCCTGCTCTTCGGAACGTCCGATGAAGCAATTTCATAAAGCACTAAAAGTGTCTGTTGGCCTGGTCCCCCTCCATGTATCCTTCGCTCTTCCGTCTTGATATGAGAAGTTTCCTCATCCATCCGATAAAGTCTACTTCGGTAAATGCCCTGCATAGTGGATATTCCCGGAACTTGCTCCTCCCTGTACCACTGAAGAAACTCCTTTTCGCTTCCCCAATCGGCATTGAATTTTAGGACGACAATGTAAGGGGCCTCTGTCAGCGGCTTTTCACCAACCAAGGAGACCATGCGATAAATGCCCCGGACGATGTTTTTTGAATGCGCTATTACTTCTTTCGTCCAGCGTGATGGGTGATTCACAGCATGGAGATAGGGTTCACTTGCCAGGACTTTTGAGATCTTCTGTCTCGTAACACATCAAGAAATGGGGTGCTTCTCCGATTCCTTGGTAGCGACGGCCGACAAAAAAACCGGGGATCGCAACCCGTTCTCTGATGTGCTCGCAGTTATGCCATTTCTGGAATTGAACGCGGTAATCCGGGTCCACATCGCTCCAAATGGTCAGTAAGCCTTTCCTTGCTTTCTCCTTCATCTGCTCGATCCTATTTCATCCACGCTAAAGCAGGGTCACTCTTGCTCTCTTTCTTTTCGACTCAATGCCGCCGCATCTCTGGCAATTTGAGGGGCTAATCCCAGGTACCCCACAGGGTTCAGCAAACGATCAATATCCGCTGCTGTGAGGTGCCGGCTGACCCTCCCATCCGACAAAAGGACCTGCTTGAAGTCGAGTTCCTCCCTGATCGTCTTCGTAGCATTTTCATAGATCACCTCGTGAGCAGTCTGTTTTCCTATCTTCTTCCCAAGCTCGATCATCACCGACTCTGAAAGCATCAGCCCTTTCAAGATCCCCAAGTTCGCCTCCATCCTGCGAGGGTAAACCGTCATGTCCCTTGCCATCTCTTCGCCGTAGCCGAGGAGTTCACCCATCATGCGACAGGATTCATCCAATTTGTCCATCTCACCGATAAAGTGTTCGAGGTTCCGTTCGTGGTCCACGACCATGACTTCCATAAAAAAGGAGGCGTTATACCGCAGCTTTCGGGCCAGAGACATCATCTGCTGGGAGATCTGCGGGTTGATTTTGTGGGGCATGGTGGAGGATCCGACAAGCCCTTTCTGCCAGGGTTCGCAGACCTCGCCCACCTCGGTTGCCATCAGAAGGTAGACCTCCTGACCGATACGGCCTAATGCACCGCCGATGAGAGCGAGGAGATTGGAGAATTCAGCCAGCCTATCCCGTGAGGCATGCCAACAAATATCAGGCACATGTAATCCAAGATCCTGCGATACCAAGGCCAGTATCTCGGGACCTCTTGGTCCAAAAGCAGCCATGGTCCCCACAGCGCCGGAAAACTGGGCGACAAATAGCCTTCTTCCGCATTCCTTGAGCCGCTGGATATTTCTCCTGATCTCCCGGGCCCAGACGGCGACCTTGTAGCCGAAGGTAATGGGGAGGGCCTGGACAGCGTGTGTTCTCCCGGCCATGATCGTGTCCGCATGCTGCTCTGCCATGTTGAGAAGATCGACCTCGATCCGCCTCAGACTTTCATAAATGACTTTATGAGCTTCCTTGAGGGCTAGCATCGTGCTTGTGTCCATAATATCCTGGGTAGTGGCTCCCAGATGGACATATTGACCGAAGCCTCCCTCAACGACGGGCGTAAAAAGGCGAAGCATCGCCACCATGGGGTGAGCGGTTTGCCGATACATTTCCTTATACTTGTTGAGGTCGAGAAGTTTCACGTCTGCCTTGCGGCTGATCGCCTCGGCTGCTTCTTTCGGAATGATGCCCAGGGAGGCCTGGGCTCTCGCAAGGCTGGCTTCAACGTTCAGCCACCGCTGGAACCGTGCCTTTTCTGAAAACATCTGGTTCATTGCTTCCGCCGGGGTAGCTTGTGTCATCTTCAACCTCGTTTCCCTGTCGCTGTTAAATATTTCCATCCCCCATTCTTCTGAAAGGGGACTATGAAAAAATGCGTGAGTCCGCAAACCGGAGAGGAGATGTCGGAAAAATCGCAGGGCGGCTGCCTTTTTGAAGTTTTCCGATAAGGACGAAAGAGCCCTCAAACGCGGGCCAGTTAAGATGAATGGTTACCCTTACATGCTCAAAGTCCGCATCCTGCGATTTTGGAGATATTTCCTCTCCGGCGTGCTGCCGTCCAGATGGACTTTACTGTTTTTCAGGTACGATGAATTTGCCATATCCCGGCTGTCCGATCACTTCGCCTTCCTCCATGATCACTTTCCCTCGAACGATCGTGTGGGTGACTTTCCCCTTAAGCTTCCGTCCGTGATAGGCGTTCAACTTATTCTTCATAAAAATCTTGTCGGAACTGATCGTCCACTCTCTGTCCATATCGCAGATACTGAAATCGGCATCCGTCCCGGGAATGTTCGAGCCCTTGCGGGGATAGAAACCAAAGATCCTGGCCCCGTTGACGGAAGTGACCTCGACCAGTTTTTGCAGAGTGAGACTCCCTTTATTCACCTCATTTAACAGGATGTGGCCGTACCATTCGATCATCCCGAAACCCGCGGGAGTATGAAGAGGATCGTCCGGGTGATATTCTTCTTTTGCATGGGGCGCATGGTCGCTTCCGAGAAAGTCGATCGTTCCGTCCATCACAGCCTCCCACATCTTCTCCACGACCGGCGGGGCGTCCCGTCCCACCTCAAGCGTCCAGGCCTTCGCCTCTGCATCATACAGCGTTTCCCCTGGATCCAGGACGGGCATCAGTTCAATGCTCGAAACGACATCGATTTTTCTCTCTTTCTTTGCCCACCGGACCAGGTCGATGTAGCCAGGCTGCCAGGCATGCATCGCATACCATTTCATCTTGGCCTTCTTTGCCAGGTAATAGAGCTGATAGGAAGCCCCGCTCATCTCCTCATCCGTATAGACGAGATGGCGCCAGTTCTTCAATGTCATGGGCAGTCCTTTTTCCTGCACGATCTTAGCTGCCTCTTCAAAGAAAAAGTGATCAAAAGGATGAACCGAGCAGTACTTTCCGGTTTTGGCTATTTCTTTAAAGGCCCCGTAGATTTCGGCAGTATTCACCGTGGCGGCGGGCGTGGAATACGGATAGTGGGCGACCTTCTGAAAGATCTTAAACCAAGCCACTCCTTCGGCTGCCAGCTTGGGGACCCACCCCTCTTTGAAGCCCAGAGGACTCGCAATCGGGTGAAAGTCGATTAGACATTTCTTCTTTCCCAGCTCCACCTGCATTCGATAGTTTTCCACGGTATTCGGAACAGGGTTCGTGTTGGGCTGTGGAAAAACCATCGTCACTCCGCCGGCGGCCGCAGCCCGGGTGCCTGTTTCGAAGTCCTCTTTGTGGGTAAACCCGGGTTCTCTCAGATGGGCATGCCAGTCAATGATTCCGGGAAGGACGTATTTCCCCTTGGCGTCAATGGTTTTCTTTCCCTCCGGGATACTTCCGGGCTTACCCAAGAAAACGATCTTCTCACCCATCGCTGCAACGTCCAGATCCTGAAACCCCGCCTCGGTAAACACTTTCCCGTTTTTTATGAGTAAGTCTACTTTATCCATGTTGCACCCCTCCTTAGGAATAAGAATTCAACAGCAAAAATAAACAGGTGCTATTCCTTGCGTTTCCATATGATTTACATTGAATCTCTCCCGATTGTCAACCATTTTCAGCGGCTCGGTCGCGCAATGATCGCCTTCTGCTTGCGGAATTGGAATCGTAAGAGATCCCCTGGAACCGAAAGAGGGATTTCTTTTTGGAGGAGAAGCGGGGAAAGAAATATTGCATTTTTCTTGACAGAGGATGAAATATTTGGTAAAAAGTTTTTGCCTTTCGATATAAGTTCTTAGCCGAATGGGCAGTACGGTTTTGGCTAAGGCGGAGACGAGGCGACTTTGAATTCCCAACTCGAAAAATATTTTTCAGGAGGTCAGAAATGAGAAGCAAAAGACTACTAACGGTGCTGAGTTGCATCTCCTTTATTCTTTTTGCAGGGTTTCTGCCGGCAAAAGTGTTTTGCGCCGACCAAATTGTGCTGAACTGGGCATCGATGCTGCCGAGGACGAATACGGAAGCCATTGCCTTTCAGAAATTATTTGCCGACAAAGTCAATGAAAAGGCAAAAGGACAGCTGGTGATCAATTATCGCGGTGGACCCGATGTGATCGGTCAGTTCGATCTGGGGTCGGCCGTGCAGAAGGGAATTATCGAAATGGCCATGGTATCAGTGGGGTTTTATGAAGCATTGGTTCCGGGGAATGGGGCAGCCATGCTTTCTGAAATCACCCCTCAGGAAGAACGGAAGCCGGGAGGGGCGTTCTCCTACCTGGACGAAATGCACGGAAAGGCAGGAATGAAATATCTTGGTAGGGCAGCCCCTTCGAAGGATAAGTTTTTCTTCGTCTACACAAGAAAGAAAGTTACGACCCAGAAAGATTTCCAGGGTTTCAGGATAGGATGTTCCACCGGTTCCCGCTCCGCGGTCGAGGGCTGGGGAGCGACAGTGACCAACGTGAAAATTTCCGATTATTACAACGCAATGGAACGGGGATTGGTCGATGCGGTTGCAGGGGTTCCTCTGGATGTTTGGGTTTCGCTGGGCGCTCATGAAGTGACCAAATATGTGATCGATCATCCTTACTATGTGTCCACAGCCGTTGCCATCATGAACCTGAACAGCTGGACAAAGCTGCCTAAAAATTTGCAGGATCTGATGACGGATGCGATGGTCGAATTTGAAAAAGAGAAGGTTGTCCTCGAGCAGAAGAGCAGAGAGGAAGCCCGGCAGAAGATGATCAGTTCAAAGATCGAGTTTTACAAACTGGCCCCCCAGGTGGCAGACTGGTTTGTGAAGACAGCCTACAGTGCGGCGTGGGATTATCAACAGAAGAGGTTTCCGGATGTGACTCCGAGATTGAAGGAACTTCTGACAAAGAAATAACGTTGTGTCGATGACATGGAGGTTTGAACGGCGGGGGCTTACCGAAAAGGTGAGCCTCCGTCCCAATATGATTCAAAAGATTTTGATTCGTAGAATGCGTAACGATGATCCTCTTGACCACTACTCTGATCGATAAAAATCAATTTTAAATGAATCCCCTTTAAATGAGTTTCTTATCTGAGGCCATACAGGTCTAATGAGCGGGAGTAAATTCTGCCTTCAAATGGATAAAGAGACGGATGAAAAAGAAAGCCTGCTGACAAAAGCGGGCAAAGCGTTTGATCGGCTGCTTGACTTTTTTGCCGTACTGGCAGGAATCGTTGCCGCTTTTATTACGGTGGCGGTCTGCGCAGGAATTGTCACGCGGTTCATGTTTAATCGCCCCATGGCCTGGGTCATCGAAATCAGTGAATACAGCCTTCTCTATATCGCTTTTCTGTCGGCGGCATGGGTGATGAAAAACAACAAGCATGTATCCGTGGACCTTGTCTATAATTCGTTCAGCCCTAAGAATAAGGTGATTTCCGATCTTTTTACTTCGATTCTGGGAGGACTCGTCTTTCTTATCGTGACTTACTTTGGATTCAAAGTAACCAGAAATCAATATATCACCAAGTATTTTACCCCCACCTTTTTGGAAGCCCCGAAATTTATAGTCACCCTTATTATCCCCGTCGGGTCCTTTCTGCTCCTGATCCAGATCATCAGGAAGATTTGCCGGAATTTTAATCTGTTGATTAAAGGAGATTTTCCGCAATTAAAAGTAAAAGAGGCTGAGGCCGGCTTTCAAGTTGAACCCTAAAATCGAAGAAACGGAGTAAAGCGTTGTGGGATGGGAATGGCTGCTGATCGTTATATTCGGAACCCTGATCATCCTGATGGCAACAGGAATGCCGATTGCCTTCTCCTTTATGATCATCAATGTCATAGGGGTCTACATCTTTTTCGGGGGAACCTCCGGCCTCGAGCAGATGATCCTGAGCATATCGACCTCTCTGACCACTTTTACACTTCTTCCTGTCGCTCTCTTTATTCTCATGGGCGAGCTGTTGGTCCATTCAAACATTGCCAGTGACGTCATGGACGCCCTGGATAAGTTGATGGGGCGTCTGCCCGGCAGATTGAGCCTTCTGGCCGTGGCAACCGGGACCGTGATCGCGGCATTGACCGGTTCCAGCATGTCCAGCACAGCGATGCTGGGCCAGATCCTCGTTCCACAGATGGAGAGAAAAGGCTACAAGAAGGCGATGACCGTCGGTCCCATCATGGCGAGCGGCGGTCTGGCCATTATGATTCCTCCCAGTTCCCTGGCTATTCTGCTATGTGTGATCGGGGAGATATCGATCGGTAAAATATTGGTCGTTATTCCCTTTGCAGGCGTCTATCTGGCCATCCTGCTGGCCGCCTATATCATCGTTCGGTGCAAGCTCCAGCCAGACCTTGCCCCGGAGTTTGAAGTGGCGAAGCGTTCCTTTTCTGAACGGATCTCCGGCGCAATTAAATTTGTCCTGCCCGTGGGGTTCATCATCTTTCTCGTTGTCGGGCTGATCTTCGTCGGTATTGCAGACCCGTCCGAGTCTGCTGCGACGGGTACGGTGGGCATGGTGATCGTGATTCTCTGCTACGGGCGTTTGACATGGGAGGTGATCAGAAAATCACTCCATGGCACGATCATGATCACGGGGATGGTGTTTCTCATCATTGCCGGGGCAACCACCTTTGGACAGATTTTGTCTTTCAGCGGGGCAACCGGAGGGTTGAGTGAATTTGCCATCCACCTTCCTTTGGCTCCTATCTTGATCGTCGTCACCATGCAGATTATCATACTGATCATGGGATGTTTTATGGAGGTGGTGTCGATTATGATGATTACCCTCCCCATCTTTATCCCGGTGATCAATAAGCTGGGTTTTGACCCGGTCTGGTTCGGGGCCATTACCCTCCTCAATATCGAATGTGCCTTTATCACTCCTCCCTTCGGCATGAATCTGTTTGTGATGAAGGGTGTTGCTCCGGCCGATACGACCATGACGGACATTTATTCTGCCGCCACTCCAATGGTTCTGATTAATTGCCTGACCATGGCATTGATGCTGGCTTTTCCTTCGATCGTGCTCTGGCCTGTAAAGTTAATGGGCTGATTTTCGAATCCCAAGGGGAATATCATGATTCAGGTCACTTCCAAAATCGTCTCCAACAAAAGAATTACAGAAAACTGCTGGCGAGTGGTTTTGGATTCTCCTCAAATCGCGTCCGAGGTAAAGCCCGGCCAGTTTATCCATGTGAAAGCCGGAGGCAAGAGCGGTCCCCTCTTCAGGCGGCCCTTCAGCGTTTTTAGACGCGTCCCCTTGAAAGGGGATCATCTCGGGATCGAGATCGTCTATAAAGTGATCGGAACCGGAACCAGTGTCATGACCGGGTTGAGGAAGGGGGATAGGTTAGATCTCATCGGCCCCCTGGGTCGCGGCTTTGAATTGAATCGTAGCAAATCCGTCCAGGTGGTAATGGCCGGGGGGACGGGTGCGGCGTGTCTCTTCTTGCTGTCCGAAGAAATTTCCAAAGCCGGGCTTCCGTTAAAGGTCCTGCTGGGAGCTGATACAAAGACTTCGCTTCTCCTGAAGAAGGAGTATGCCTCGCTCAACGGCGAAGTGATGGTTTCGACGGACGACGGGTCCTATGGTTATCATGGTTTTGTGACTCAAATGCTTGATAAGGCTTTCCAGGAGAGGAAAGATTTCAACAGACTGCGTCGTTTACTCCAGCGGTCCGGAGCCCATGCTCAAAGCACTAGCTTCCATTTGTCAAAAATATCGTATCCCGGCTCAGGTCTCAGTGGAACGGCACATGATGTGTGGGATAGGCGCCTGCCTTGCTTGTGTCTGCAAGGTGGATCCAAATCACATTTCGAAAAACCGGGATCTTGAATCTTCCCACATTCAATTCGTCTCCGACAAGGAATTCGGATATGCTTTGGTTTGTAAAGACGGGCCCGTCTTCGACATGAACGAGGTGATATTCGATGATTAGGGAGAGAGTGGACCTGTCAGTCGATCTGGGTAGGCTAAAGTTGAAAAATCCGGTCATGCCTTCCTCGGGAACATTTGGATACGGGATCGAATTTACCGATTTCATAAACCTTGATGATCTGGGGGCAATCGTTGTCAAGGGGACAACGTTCCATCCGAGGCTCGGCAATTTTCAGCGTCGATTCACGGAGATTGCTGGATGCGCTGAAATCAGCACCATCGGACTCCAAAACGTAGGCGTGGAAAGTTTTGTCAAAGACAAGCTTCCACTTCTTCGGCAATTCAAGGCACCCGTGATCGTGAATATCGCCGGAGAAAGTGTTGAGGAGTTTGTTAAAATCACGGATGTCTTAACGCAAGCAGTTGGGATCGGGGGGATTGAGGTCAATTTGGCGTGTCCAAATGTTCAGGGTGGAGGACTCCAGTTCAGTGCGGACCGTGATGCCACTTTTCAGGTTGTGAAGGCGGTCCGAAATGCCACAAATCTTCCGATCATTGCTAAAATATGCCCAACGGTTACCGATGTCGCTATTTTAGCAAAAGTATGCGAGGAGGCGGGTGCGGATGCCATCTGTCCCATCTTTGCCGCCATGGGTATGACGATCGACATTCAGACACGGAAATCCAAACTGGGGAGGAATCTCTTCGCCTCCGTAGGAGGACCCTGGATGAAGCCGATCGCTCTGAAATTAACCTGGCAAGCGGCCCAGGCCGTAAAGATTCCGATCATCGGCGGAGGCGGGATCACCTGTGCCGAGGATGCGATCGAATTCTTTATCGCCGGGGCGACGGCCGTCCAAGTAGGTATCTATAATTTCATTGATCCCAAAGTAACGATCAGAATAATAGAAGGGATTAAGAACTATTTGATGGATCACGGGATAAAAAGAATCGGTGATCTTGTAGGAAGTTTTAAGATGTCCTGAACGAAAACATTGTCAGGGGGTGCACAATGGTTTATGTTGACGGTTGGCGAGGAAGGATTGGGTTGATCACGCCTTCTCCAGGTAGTTCGACCGAGGCAGAATTCAACCGGTATCGCCCAGAGGGCGTTGCTGTTCTTACAACTAGAATACCTCTGAAGGGAATTTCTGTCGAAGCACTGACAGAAATGAACTCTTACGTCGACGAGGCTGCCTCGCTTCTTGCGGGGGCAGAAGTGGATGTCATTGTCTTTAGCTGCACGGCGGGGAGTTTGCTGGGAGGGCCTGGTTACGATAAAAAAATCATAGAAGGGCTGCAGAAGCGCACCGGTATCAAGGTTACAACGACCTCGACCGGTGTAGTGGAGGCATTAACAGCTTTAAATGTAAGAAAAGTTGCTGTGGCCACGCCGTATTCCCGCGAGGTGAACCAGGCGGAAAAGCTCTTTTTGGAAGGGTCTGGGTTTCAAGTCGCCTCCATCATCGGACCAATGCTTTCGGACCCCAAACTGGTGCCACAAATCCCCTCGGCGGAAATGTACAAGCTCTCGAGAAAGGCCAATACGGATGACGCCGATGCCATGTTCATAAGTTGTACTGGGCTCCATGTGATGGGCATTATTGAAATATTGGAAAGGGACCTTGGCAAACCGGTCGTCACAAGCAATCAGGTTACGCTTTGGGCCGCGCTGAAAAAGCTCGGCATCAATGAGAGGATAGAAGGCCTGGGAAAACTATTCACGTTGTGACAGCTTTCGTGAATAGTTGTACGGAGAAGGCCTGAAGGCAGTTTGTCAACGCCGCTTCTCAATCTCCATCCTCCCATGCCTTTTATTAATAAAGCCTGGAAAGAAGGGTTCCATTTAAATGATTGGAGGGTATCTGAAATATGTTAGGAAATGGTATAAATTACCAGCTCACCCCTACGGTGAGTGTGAGAGAAAAAAGGTTTGTTCAGATCATTTAATAAGAGAGGGGAAATAAGAAAATGCTAGACTACGGAAGGAAGTACGACAGATTATATGTAGCCTTGTTAATCCCTTACAAGGACGATACCTATGACATTGATGAAAGGCAGCTGAGAAGTCTCGTCCGTCTATTTCTGCAGCCGAAATATGTTGAGGCGGGAATGGGGATCATCATCAACCCCGAGGCGGGAGAAGTCTTTTACCTCACCCGGGAGGAGAAGAAAAGAAATGTGGAAATTGCCCTTGAAGAAGTCGATGGCAAGGTTCCGGTCTTTGCGGGGGCGATAGACGTCACGACGGCCGGTACGGTGCAGGTGGCCCTGGACGCCAAGAAGGCAGGCGTAGATGGCATCTTTTTGATACCCCCTATAGGCGCCGGGGATGTGACGACGACGTGGGACCCGGCCAAGTACCCCGAGGTCATGGTTGATTTGGCCAAAGAAATCGTAAAGGCGGTTGGTGATATGCCGATGATCGTCCACCCCACGGGGACCCATAGCATTCAATACGGCCAGGGCCTGCCGGTGGAGACCGTTTTAAAGATGGTCACCGAAGTTAAGAATATCATCGGTTGGAAGATGACCTATAACTATACCGGATACCGGATTGTCAGCCGGGCCCTCCGGAAGTTGGATCGCCGTGTGGGTATCTTTGCCGCCTCCTCGATCTATTTCCATGAAAACCTTGCTTCCGACATGTTCGACGGAACAGTGACTGGATCTTTTAACTACGGGCTCGAAGGGATGATCGATCATATCCAAGCCTGGCGGAGAAAAGATATCGATGAGGCCCTCCGTCTCTGGAATGGCGGCCACGCCGAGCTTCATGAATATGTCTATTCGGAGTTCTCACGGTGCCAGTTTGACGGGACAGTCACCGGGTCCTTTAACTATGGGCTCGAAGGGATGATCGATCATATTCAGGCCTGGCGCAGAAAAGACATCGATGAAGCCCGCCGTCTCTGGAATGCCGGCCAGGCCGAGCTTCATGAATACATGTATTCAGAATTCTCACGCTTGCACGTGCGATACAAAATCGGTGCCTGGTTAAGGGGTTTTATCTCTAATCCTTTTATGAGGCCTCCCATGCCGAAACCAAGGAAAGAAGAAGTGCAGAAGGTTTATGCGCTTCTTTCGAATGCCGGCTTGAGCGTTATTGAAAAAAAGGAAGTTGATAGGGTAATGAAAAGTCTGGAGTTGTAAGAAAGGCCTTTGAGGGATGAAATATGCATGGCTTTCCTTGACACCTTTTTCAGTATTTGTTAAAAGACGTTAGTCATGTTAGCGGAATTTAAACTCACGCAGGTGTCATGAGCATCATCGAGGTAAAAGAAATTAGCAAATATTTTGGCGGGCTGAGGGCGCTTCACGACATCTCCTTCACTCTTGAAAAAGGTGAGATCCTTGGCTTGATTGGACCCAACGGTGCCGGTAAAACCACGCTCTTCAACATCATTGCCGGGACTTTTCCTCCTTCATCGGGTTCGATTCAATTCAATGGGGAAGACATTACGCTTCAAGGCCCGCGGCAGATATGCCACAAAGGGATTTCAAGAACCTATCAGCTTGTCCGGACCTTTTCGAATCTGACCGTCTACGAGAACGTGCTAGTTGGTCTCTATTTCGGCAAGCCTGGAAGGGAACGAGGTATGACGAATGGGGAGGCCAACGAGTTGTTACGACTGACCGGACTTCTTCAAAAGGCGAACATCCCTGCGAGGAGTTTAACTCTGGTCGGGCGGAAGGAATTGGAGATCGCGCGTGCCCTGGCAACCCGGCCTGAAGTATTGCTCTTGGACGAAGCGATCTCCGGCCTGAACCCAACAGAGACCGAAACAATGATGGGATTGATTCGAAACATTCAGGGTCGCGGGATTACCGTGTTCATGATCGAGCATATTATGAAGGCGGTGATGGGCCTTTCTGACCGTATTCTCGTGCTTAATTTTGGGGAGTTGATTGCCCAGGGGACTCCCGAACAGGTCTCGAAGAACAAGGATGTCATCGAAGCCTATTTAGGAACAGAAGGAGTACAGGGGACACAGACGTGTTGAAGGTTGAAGAGATTTCGACTTCTTACGGAGATATTCAGGTATTATGGGAGGCGTCCCTCGCTATCTCCCAAAAAGAGATGGTGACCATGGTCGGATCGAATGGATCAGGCAAGACGACGACGATCAATACGATTGCAGGGATGCTCCACCCCACTTCGGGAACGATCCATTTTCTCGGCCAGCCGATCCATCAATTGCCGACCCATCGGATAGTTGAGAGAGGGATCAGTCTCATCCCCGAAGGGAGAAAGCTTTTCCCTGAAATGACCGTCCTGGAGAATTTAGAATTAGGGGCCTATTTTCCAAATGCACGAAAGAAGATTCCCGAGACGCTCCGATGGGTCTTTGGACTTTTCCCCAGATTGGAGGAGCGGAAGTCTCAACTGGCAGGGACGTTGAGCGGCGGCGAGCAGCAGATGTGTACTGTGGGAAGAGGGCTGATGTCCATCCCCCAGTTGCTATTGATTGATGAGCCTTCGATGGGGCTTGCGCCTCTCCTGGTCGCAGAGCTTTTTCGGACGATCCGAAAGATCAACCAGGAAGGGGTCACCGTTTTCCTTGTTGAGCAGAATGCCCGATCGGCGATGGAGATCTCAGATCGGACCTACGTCCTCGAAAATGGGCGGATTGTTCGGGAAGGGAAGAGCAAAGAACTCCTGGAAGATGACAATATCCGTAAGGCTTACTTGGGGCTTTAAGAGAGCCTCATTAAAAAACCACAATAGGAGGTACGCATTATGAGGAAGGTATGGGTTGTCTTGATTCTGGCTGTGGTCGTCTTTATGGGAACTGTTCCAGGCACTATGGCGCAGGAGAAGAAAGAGATCGTGGTGGGGATGACACTCTGCCTCACCGGGAAATTCGCAGTGGATGTGGGCACCTTCGACAAAATGGTCAAGGCCTGGGAGAACTATGTGAATACAAAGCAGGGTGGGCTTTATGTGAAGGCCTATAAGAAGAAATTGCCGGTGAGGACGATCATTTATGATGACAAGAGCGACCAGGCCACAGCAGTCAAGTTTTATGAGCGACTGGTAACCATCGATAAATGTGACATTCTGATTGGTCCGAAATCGAGCCCCATTACTTTTCCAGTGACTGCTGTTCCGGAAAAGTACCACATCCCGATGGTCTTGGCGACGGCGAACACACCGGCGATTTTTGGCCGGGGGCTTAAATGGTTTGTGGGTGTAAACAACCTTTCTACGGCATGGTCGGATGCTTACTTTGAACTACTGGATAGTGAAAAACAGGTGAAAACGATCGGATACGTCGCGGAGGATACTCCGCACACACGAGAGGTTTATGAAGGCGCTATACCGAACGCAGAGAAAAGGGGGTACAAGACAGTATTCAAAGAAATAGCTCCTGCAGGCACCACAGACTTTACCTCGATTCTTTTAAAACTGAAAGCTGCGGATCCGGATGTGATTTACGTCTCTTCTTTTACTCCTTTCGGTGTCACCTTTAAGAAACAGACAAAGGAGTTCGGGCTGAAGCCCAGGGAATGGCATTTCACCCATTTTGATAAATCTTTTTCAGGGGCTTTAGGAAAAGATGCCAATTATGTGACGGGCGAGCATCAATGGCTTCCCGGGATGCCCTACGGCAATTTGAAGAAGTGGCACGCGATCCTGAAAGAAGCCAAGATCGACCCTGAGGAGTATCTCGACGTTTCTCTCCACTATGGGGCCCTTGAGGTGGCGGAGGTTGGGATTGAAAAAGCAGAGTCCCTCAAACCGGATGACTTAATGAGTGCTCTGAAGGCGGTTAACTTCGTAGGGATCATGGGACCGATGTATTTCGACCAGACCAAGGGGCATTCCTTTTTTAAACAGATGGCCGCTCAGTACATCGACGGGAAGTATTACATTATTTCCCCGAAGAAGTATGCAACCCATAAACATATTTATCCGAACCCGGCGCCGTAAGCAGTGTCAGTGATTCGTTTCTGTGTCGGTGAAGATCTTTGACTGAGACCTGCACCGACACACAGTTTACTAAGGAGTCAGGATGCTGACACCGACGATTCTTATCCAGTTGATCTTAGCGGGAGTGCTCCAGGGCGGTACCTATGCCCTTGCCGCCTTTGGGCTCTCCCTCATCTTTTGCATTGCAGAGGTGTTAAACATCACCCACGGAGAGTTTCTCATGCTGGGGGGATTGGTCACCTATATCCTCTTTACGGCCACCGGCTGGAACCCCTTCATCATTCTTCTCATCGTGATTCCTCTCTTCATCTTCGTAGGGGTGGTTTATCAAAAGGCGTTTATCAAACCCATTCTCAATCGGCCTCCCCGGCAGCTCTTCTTTTCATCCATCGTCGTGACCGTTGGGATTGCAACGGCCATTGAGGATACGACGTCCTTCATCTGGGGACCGACGGTGAAAGGGGTTTCCTACGCCATGCCTGCCTTCGTCGCGGGTGGGGTTGTTATTTCCTCTTTGCGTCTCACGATCCTGTTCCTGATCATTGCGCTGACGGTCTTTCTCCATTTCTATCTGAAGAAGACTTTTCTGGGGAAGGCGATCAGGGCGATTCTCCAAAATCGTGAAGGGGCCATGGTGATCGGGATCAACGTCCCGCGGGTGATCACCTTTGTTTTTGGGATTGCCATCTCACTGGCTGCGGTGGCGGGCGTCTTTTATGTCCTGCAATTTACGATCGGGCCTTACATCGGCCTTCCTTTGACGATCCGGTATGTTGCCATCGTGATGTTGGGAGGGTCAGGAAGCCTGATTGGCTCCCTGGTAGGAGGGCTGATCCTGGGAGTCGCCGAGACCTTTGCGGGTTTTTTTCTTGGAGCCCACTGGTCGCTTGCCGTTGCCTTTTTCGCTCTGGTTCTAGTTTTACTCTTGAAGCCCGAGGGGTTGTTCAAACATGTTTAAGAGATGGCTTACCCCCTTTAACGGATTCTGGGTCCTGGTGCTTGCAGTATTCTTGCTTTTGCCAAAGTTCATCGATCCGTATTGGGTGGTATTTCTTCTTCTTCTCTTTATGTATATCGGGATTGGAGCCAGCTTTAATATCACGGCAGGCTACCTGGGCTATGTCAATCTGGGCCATTATGTCTTTTTTGGGATCAGCGCCTACGGGTTTTCAATTCTTTATGCCAAGGGAGTTTCCGTTTCTCCTCTGCCTGGCCACCGGGGTGCTGGTGACGTTAATTTTTGCCACGCTGATCAGCTACCCGTTTTTGAGGTTAAAAGGCGGTTATTTTGCGCTGGCAAACTTCGGACTGATCAAGCTGTTCGAACTGGTGGCAGGGAGCCTTCGCGATTTCACCGGAGGGACCCAGGGGATTACGCTGCCTCCTGGATACCGGCCCTTTCAGACCTACTATATCTTTCTTGCGGTAAGCTTGCTCACGGTGATCGTTTGCTACTGGATTCCCAAATCGAAATTCGGCCTTGCCCTTTTCAGCATTCGAGAAGACGAGGAGGTGGCCGCAGCCTTCGGGATCCACGTCAACAGAAACAAGATGGCTGCCTATGTTCTTAGCTCCATATTCCCCGCTCTCCTGGGCGGAACCTATGCCTGGTATGCGGCCTTTATCGACCCGGAAGTTGTTTTTGGCACGGATAAGGCGCTTCTCCCTGTGACGATGGTGATGCTGGGGGGAACCGGGAACCTTTCTCGGCCCCATTATGGGGGGCGTCTTCATGATGATCATTGAAGAGTTTCTCTGGACTTCAATGTGGCTCCCCGTATGGATAAAGTCCTTGCACCTGACGATGCTCGGCCTTATTCTTGCTGCCGTTGGAATATTCTCTCCGGGAGGGCTCGTGACACTCTCCCCTTTCGCAAAGTTTTTCAACTGGGTTGGAATGGGTCGATTCTTGGGTGCCTCGCACAAGTCTTTAAAGTTGGATGGGACATAATCTCCAACCTCTGCCAATACCGGCCTAAAACCTTCCTTCGTATTTTGTGGCGCATTTTGCTTGACACCCATCTCCCTTTTTCGTAAATTCAACTCAGCTCAGAGCAAGTTTTTGTTAATCATAGACAGATTGGAAGAGCATTAGAAAAAAAGCCCTCTTTTCACGAAAGAAGGAGGAAAATGGAAAAGAAAATGGCGCAATCCGAATCAAGAGTGGATAAAAAGAGTTTGAGCGAAAAGATCGATATTTTCAGCCACATTGTCCCGGCAAAATACAAGGAAGCATTACTGAAGAAAGCGTCCAGGCCATCGTACTATCTTGATAACACCAAGGCACTGCCAGCACTCTCCGATCTGGATATCCGGTTTAAAGCCATGGACAAATACGAGGGGTATCGGCAAGTTTTGAGTATCGGCGCACCGCCGGTCGAATTGATCTTTTCACCCCAAGAGGCCGCGGACCTGGCTCGAATGGGCAATGATGAGATGGCGGAGTTATTGAACAAGTACCCGGACCGCTTTGTCGCTGCAGTGGCGGGCTTGCCTATGAATGACGTGGACGCCTCCATCCGTGAAATGGAGAGAGCTTTTAAAGAGCTGAAATTCAGAGGGGTCCAAATATACAGTTCGATCAACAGAAAACCTCTTGACCGGCCCGAGTTCCTTGGGATTTATGAAAAGTTGTCCCAGTATGATTTGCCTCTCTTTCTTCACCCCGTCAGGGACAAGGACATTCCCGACTATCCTGATGAGACATTGGCAAGGTATGGCGCATTTGTTCATTTCGGATGGCCTTATGAAACGACGATGGCCATGTCTCGCCTGGTGTTGAGCGGCATCATGGAAAAGTACCCCGATCTGAAGGTTGTCGTCCACCACTGTGGTGCGATGCTTCCCTTCTTCGCCAGACGTGCTCTCCTGGGCAAGCAAGAGCCTGGTGAGATCACGAAGCTCACGAAGCCCTCGGTGGATTACTATAAGAAGTTTTACGGCGACACGGTTCTGGGTGGGAATACGCCGGCCCTGATGTGCGGCTATGCCTTCTTCGGCGCTGATCATATGGTTTTCGCCAGCGACTATCCTTATCCTGGCGGTGTGGCACGGGCCGATATCGTACTCGGGGAAGTGATCAAATCCGTGGAAAACATGAATATCAGTGAGGAAGACAAAGTTAAAATATTTTCAAGAAACACGAGGCAGTTATTGAAACTCTCCTGATAGGAAGCGGATAGACTGAAGGCGAGTTTGTTATCGATAGCACCGCGACCTGATTTTCTTGACAAAAGCGGCATTTCTTGATAAAAATTTATAAGAGTAGTTAACCCGATAAAGCCAAACCCTTCGTGAGAAGGGGGCGGAAAGCGACGGGTCCCGCCAAAAGCGGGACGGCCGAGCTGCCGAAGGATGGTTCTTCTGGCAGCTCGGCTTTTTTGTTGTACAATAATTTTTGAGGGGTAGGAGGTTATTCCATGGGAAAAAAGGTTTTTATAGCTGCATTCACAATTGGTTTTCTAATGATTCCCTTCTTAATTCATGCAGAGGTTTACAAATGGATAGATGCTAAAGGGACAATCCATTTCACCGATGATTAGAGTAATATCCCTTCTTCTTATCGGGAGCGACTTAAAGTGGAACTAAGGAAGGATATTCGAGAAGAGGAAACCCTCTCGAGACCTCAGGAAATAATTGGCAGAGGTAAAGAGGAGCAATCTAAAGCAGTTGTTTATAGGGAAGAAGAGGTCTGGTGGAGAGAGAAGATGAATTCTTCGATGGAACAGTTGGAGGAAGCGACTGCGAACTATGAGAGTGCCCAAAGGAGGTTTGTCGAAAGATCAGAGGAGTTGAGTCGAAGGAGATTTGGAAGTCCCACGATGTATAAATTTGATATCATCAAGCTGGATGCGTTGAATCAAGAGAGGATGAAACGTAAGGTGCTGATGGAAGAGGCGAATGAAACGGTGAGAAAACTTTCTAAACCTGTTTTTTGGGGGGCCGCTTCTGTCATAGGGGAAGAAAAAACAGCAGATATTTATGGGATAGGTGAGGATGGGTGGAGAGAAAGGGTACGACCCTGGAAGGAAAGGCTAGAGAAATTGAAAGCAAGTTATGAAAATGCAGAGAAGAGATTTATGGAAATAGCAGAGGACTTAAGCAAGAGAGGATTCGGGAACCGGCATACCATCAAAGCCAAAATTATCGAGTTGGACCGGTCCAAATAAGGAAGTATTGAAATACCAAGCCGAGATTGCTGAGAACGAAGAAGTATTAGAAAGGATTTCAAAGGACGCGGAAGAATCAAAAGCCGATCCTGATTGGCTTAAATAGACTAACCCATCCACCCAATGATCCGCGCTTTCAATAAATCTGAAAGTGGCGTACATTGCCAGCGGCCATTCCACCGGAAAGGGACAAGATTTCATGAAGATTACCCAATCGAAAATCATTTTAAGCAAAGCGGACGCGGATCGCATTTTTGCCATGGCCAGAGCGGCGTGGGAATCTTACGCCGAAGGTTTTGTCTACCCGGAGGGCTGGAAAGTCCGACATGATCCATCCGACAATGGAAGTAGTGTTGCAGGGCGCCATCCTGCTACAGGGATCGAATTGACGATCAGGCCATATTATGATAATGCCATGGACCCGCCAGAAGTTCTATTCGTCGTGAGCCGCTACCCCCTGGGCAAGGCCCCGAAATTCACTTCCGAGCTTAAGGGCGATTTGGAGTATGAGGCCAAAAGGGATCTGGGGCCCGGATACTCCGTTTCGGCAGCCTATACGAAATCCCCTCCCTTTGAAGAAATTGAACTCATGATCAAAAGAGTGACTAAATGAGCATCCGCGTTGACTACGGAATAGCATCAAGAGTGAACAGAAGGATGTATAAACAACCCCTGAAGCGAATTTCCCCGTAACCATTACCTTCCAGAATTCTCTTAGAGTGAAAATTCGTAGTTGTAACAAACAATCCTCTGAACAGACATTAGAATCATTCTTCTTAGTCAACCACTTGTGACAGACATCCACCGTATGATATTATTTGTGTAGATTTTTCTGTTCATCAGTGGGAGTCAAAAAGTCAGGAGGTTTCTATGACCGATGCGATTACTATTTTACCCGATGTGTGCACAGGGTGTCAGTCATGCGAAATGGCCTGCAGCCTCTCCCATGAGGGAGTTTCTAGCCCAGCGTTCTCCCGAATTCAGATCAAGAAATGGCCGGAGATTTGCGTTTGCATGCCCATCGTCTGCCAGCATTGTCAAGATCCTCCCTGTATAGCGATTTGCCCTACCGGCGCCCGGAAGCGTACGGCTGCAACGGGAGTGGTGACCACCGATGCAAAGTGGTGTGTAGGCTGTAAGTCTTGTATCTATGCTTGCCCGTATGGCGCACCCGTAATTCACCCCGACACCAAAAAAACCATCACTTGTGACCTCTGCGATGGGAAACCCCTCTGCACTGAGGTCTGCACAGCGGGAGCCCTTTCTTACTCCGATGACAAATTCGCGATCGAGAAGAAAATGGTATTTGCTCAAAAGGTCGCCTCTGTTGTGAGACTGAAATGATAATGAGGCCTGCCACAGAATGAAAGGCTGGAGCAGAAGAAGACTGTGTATTGATCTCAGCTTGCAAAGGTCCTGGACTGAGGAGATCCCTATTGATGATATGGTATTATGCTTAGGGGGAAGAGGACTCAACGCAGCCTATTTCCTGAAAAATATATCTGAGTTGACAGCGGCGTCTTCTTCCCAAAACCCGATCTCCTTGAGCGTCGGACCCCTATCGGGAACCGTTGCACCTTGCTCCGGATGGACCAGTATCGCTGCTTTCTCTGTCTCAAATTCTCCGAGGTATGCCCAGATCAGTATGCCAGGCCATTGGGGCCCTCAGCTGAAGTTTTGCGGGTTCGATCAACTTATTATTCAGGGAAAGTCCGAGAAGCCCATCTACGTTGTCATTGATGGGGGAAAAGTGCGTTTTAAGGATGGCAGGCCACTCTGGGGGAAAAACATAGCGGAGACGGTGGTCGGGATTCAAGAAGAAGAGGGCCGCAATACTGAAATTCTCTCCATAGGACCGGCGGGTGAACGACTTGTTCGCTTCGCCAACGTCACCAACGGACTCTCCTGGACAGCGGATCATATTGGATTAGGATGTAATTTCGGATCCAAGAATTTAAAAGCCATTGTGACCCGCGGAGATAGACCTGTCGCCCTTGATCAATCCGATCGCTTTCTTAGACTCTGTCTCATTCTGCGGGAGCGCATGCACCGAGATCAAATAGCCGCTCAGCTTGGGGGAGCAGGCTCGTTCTTCTTTCTCGGTCAGAACGGCGGAGGTCTCGGAATAAAGAATTATACCGAATGGAGCACTATTGACTTAGAAAAGAGGTGGAAGGGTGAATATCTGAAAGAATATCTCTATGGACGCGAGGGATGTTTTTCCTGTCCGATCCATTGTGGTCGCGTCTCTCAGATAGACGGAAGTTATTCTGGAGGAGCCCATCTCGAGAGCGCCTGGAGTCTAGGGCCGAGGATCGGAATCTTCGATTGGGAAAAGACCCTGAAGATGCTTCGGATCTGCCAGATGCAGGGGCTTGACCCCTCAGCAGTGGGTTCCATCGTGGCGTGGCTCATGGATTGTTATGAAAAAAGAATTCTTTCGATCCGAGAGTTAGGAATGGCAGAATGTCCATGGGGAAATGAAGAAACCGTCCTGAGAACGATTGAAAGGATCATCGATGGGAAAGAAGGGGGAGAGATTCTTCGGGAAGGAAGTCTCGGGGCAGCCAGGGCGTTGGGGAAGGGGTTAGAACTTGTCCCCCATTTTTGCGGGATGGATCTTCCAGTACGGGATCCCCGGTCTTCTGCGGAATACGCCCATAGCCGTGCTTTCTTCCCGGGGGAATGGGATTATCTCCAGAGCTTCATCCCTGGCACTCCGTTATCCGCTTCAGCCCCTTCAGGGTCTGGGGAGAATAAGATCGTTGAAAAGATATCGGACGCAGAGAAACTCCGGATATTGGCCGACCTGAATTCCTTGTGCCCTCTGGTCGTCGCACGACTTCCGTTGATTACAGGTTACGATGTCGGAGACCTTGTCTTGGCGGCAACGGGGACCCTTGGCGACGCCCAGGCCCTAAAGGCGGCCGTATATCGGACAATGGAGGCCGAGAAAACTCTTTTTGATGAAAATCAAGCAGGAGAACCGGACCCTTTTCCCGTCCGGTTTTTCGAAAACGCTTTAGAAAAGAGCAACTTGCAGAAAAGAATCAAGGACTATGATCCGTACAAAAAGTCCTTTTTCCTTTTGAAAGATGAAATGGAGCAATGACCCCCCTTCATCCGTAAAGGTTAAATGAAAAAGGAAGGGTCGGTGCTCCGGATGAGGTGCCTTGCTGTCTTCCCGGTAGCTAATTTAGAAAGTTCCTCCAGAGGTCCGGCGTGAAGGGCTCTCGCAGGGCAGACATTGATACAGGCAGGTGACAATCCTTCTTCCAATCGCTCGAGACAGAAGTTACACTTCTGCATTTTTCCATTCTTCCCGAATTGAGGGATTCCAAAGGGACAGGCCATCAGGCACATTTTGCAGCCGATGCAGAGATCCGGGTTCACGAGGACCAGGCCATCTTCCGTGCGTTTGGAGATCGCATTCGTAGGACAGACCTCCTTGCACGCCGGTGTTCCGCAGTGCATGCAGGACATCGAGAAGTTTGCCAATCGGACGTTGGGATAACCGCCTGTCTCCAGGGTCATCACCCTTCGCCAGTAGACCGCCTCATCGAAGATGGCATGATGAGCCTTGCACGCCACCACACAGGCATAGCAGGAAGTGCAGCGCGTTAAATCGA
>CAVQFR010000017.1:0-159451 GCA_963711845.1 uncultured delta proteobacterium | reverse complement strand
CGGGCGAATCCTTGAAATTGACCGGGAATTGGGTGAACAATAAAAAATTCGGTGAACAATTCCAGGTCGAGACGTTTGAAGTGACCATACCGGCCACCCTCCTTGGGATTCAGAAATATCTTGCCTCCGGATTGATTAAAGGCATTGGCCCGATCATGTCAGAGAGGATTGTCGAAAAGTTTGGGCTTCATACCCTGGAGGTCATTGAAAAGAAACCTGAAAGGCTATCCGAGGTGGAAGGCATCGGTCCAAAACGGATCTCGATGATCAGAAAAACATGGGAGGAGCAGAAAGAGATTAAAGAGATAATGATCTTCCTCCAGGGCCATGGAGTAAGTGCTTCCTATTCTGCCAAGATCTATAAACAGTATGGAAGTCAGTCGATTGAGATGGTCAGAGAAAATCCCTATCGTTTATCCCACGACATATACGGGACCGGCTTTATTACTGCGGATAAGATCGCTCAAAATCTCGGAATAGATCGAAATTCCCTGATCCGGGCAAAGGCAGGTCTGATCTACGTCTTGAATCAGCTGACCGAAGAAGGCCATGTCTACTATCCTGAAAATCAATTGATTCACAAGGCAAGAGAGATACTCCATGTCGATGAAGAGATCATTTTCCAGGCCGTCAGGGAGCTATCTAAAGAAAGGGAGGTCTTTTTAGAAGACCTTGAACCTGAGGGTAATCTCAGAGCTGTGTTTCTTGCTCCCTTCTACGTAGCAGAAACGGGAGTGGCTCAAAGGTTAATGAATCTGAAGGAATCTCCTTCAAACATCCGGCCCATCCATCCCGAAAAGGCGATCGAATGGGTACAGCAGAAATTGGGCATAGAACTTGCCCAGAGACAAGAGGAGGCGGTTCTTCTCGCAGCCACTTCAAAGGTGTTGATCATCACCGGCGGCCCCGGGACCGGGAAGACGACGATTATCACTGCCATATTAAGAATCTTTCAGCAATTGAAGTTGAGGGTCCTTCTTGCAGCTCCCACGGGAAGGGCAGCCAAGAGGATGAATGAGGCAACGGGGTGCGAGGCAAAGACCATTCATCGTCTCCTTGAATTCTCTCCCCAAAAGGGTGGCTTTAAGAAGGACCAGGACGACCCTCTTGAGGCAGATGTGGTCATCATCGATGAGACCTCCATGGTCGATACCCTCTTGATGCACCATCTCCTGAAAGCCATCCCGTCCCACGCTCACCTGATCCTGGTGGGAGACGTCGATCAGCTCCCTTCCGTGGGTCCTGGAAATGTCCTGAAGGACATCATCAGATCAGGAAGGTTCACCGTGGTGACGCTCACCGAGATCTTTCGCCAGGCCCAGGAGAGCATGATCGTGGTCAACGCACACAAAGTCAATCAAGGTCAGTTTCCCGTTTTAAAGGAATTCGACAAGTCCGAAGAGACCGACTTTCGATTCATCCAGGAAGAAGATCCGGAGAAGATCCTTCAAAATATCCTGGACCTGTGCAGCGAGAGAATACCCGGGCAATACAGGTTTCACCCGCTCAAAGAGATTCAGGTCCTGGCACCCATGCACAAGGGAACAATTGGTGTCACCAACCTCAACATCGAATTACAGAAGAGACTGAACCCCGGTCCGTCAGGCATCACTCGTGGAGCCTGGAATTTCAAATTAGGGGATAAGGTGATGCAGATCGTCAATAATTATGATAAAGATGTCTTTAACGGGGATATCGGGTGGATCTCAAAGATCGATCCGGAGGAAAGAGAGGTGGTCATCGATTTCGATGGGAGACCGGTCCCTTATGACTATTCTGACCTGGACGAAATTGTCCTGGCCTATGCCGTATCCGTCCACAAGTCCCAGGGGAGCGAGTACCCGGTCGTGATTCTTCCCGTGGTCACCCAGCACTACCTCCTTCTGCAGAGAAACCTGATCTATACTGGGATCACCAGAGCTAAGAAACGTGTCGTCCTGATCGGAACGAAAAAGGCTTTGGCCATTGCCATCAGGAACAACAAACCCCAACGAAGGTACACTCTTCTCTCGGAGAGGCTGGCAGCGTCATGAGTGAACTGAAGAACGAATTCTCATGGTCGAAAACCAGGGATGAGGTCTTTAAAACCTGCTCCAGGCAGTACTGGTTTTCCTATTACGGGTATTGGAACGGATGGCTTGAGAACGCCCCGGAAAGAACCCGACAGATCTATGTTCTTAAGAACCTCAAGAACAGGCATATGTGGGCAGGAGAGAAAATCCACGAGTGCATTCAAAGATCGCTCAATAACATTCGAAGAGGGATCAAGGTCCTTCGTGTAGATGAGATTATCTCCATCACCCTTGACCAGATGAGAGCTGAGTTCCGTTCTTCAAAGTCGAAGAACTACTGGAAGAATCCTAAATCGTGTGGCCTGTTCGAACATGAATATGAAGCGGAGGTGAGTGATGAGGAATGGAAAGCGGTGGCGGGTCATGTGGAGACTTGCCTGAGAAATTTCTATGCCTCGGATATTTATGATGGATTAAAGTCCCACCGAAAAAATGGGTGGCTTGAAGTAGAAGAATTTTCGTCTTTTGTTCTGGATCGTACAAAAATCAATTTAGTCATCGACTGCGCGATAAAAGAAGGGGAGGGTATCTATATCTACGACTGGAAGACAGGAAAGAGCCTCTCAGAAGACCTTTCCATCCAATTAGGCTGTTATGCTCTCTACGCTATGGAGAAATGGAATGTTTCTCCTGAATCGCTGAGCGTCATCGAGTATAACCTCTCCTTTGACAAGTCCAACTGGTTTTCAGTGAGTCAAGAAGAGATGAAAGGGATGAAGGGTTACATCAACGGAAGCATCAAGGACATGCAGTCTCTTCTCACCGATGTCTCGAACAACATCCCCATGGAAGAAGATCGATTCAGTAAAATAGAAGATGAGCGTGTCTCCATGAGATGTAATTATAGAAGAGTTTGTAGAAAATAGAGAATCATTATTACTTCATATACTCCCCAATTCAGGGTCTCTCCGAATATCTTCATCTCTCCCATCCAACTTAGATCCCTTCCATTTCTCATTGACACCCTGTTCATGATTTAGTACACTACAATCGAAATTGAAGCTCCCCGTTATTAACCTCTAACTCATCGGGTGGAATATGGTCTGGAGATAAATTTAGGATCCTTTTCTGAAAAGGGATGGGAAGAAAGAGGTGGGGTCATCCATAAAAAAGTTGCCCCTGTGTTATCAGCATGGCGCGTAAAGCAGAGTGCATAGCGATATCTCAAGCTCAATACAAAGAGGTGGATTCTGGCGAGACCCTTTCGAATCAAGTTTGAAGATGAAAGCCGATACATTTCACCCTTTCCTTTTTCCTTTCTCTTTTATTCTGGAAGCATCCTTTTGGTAGAAAATTTTCTTCAAAGAGAGAATTTTCACACCTGGTGACAAGAGGAAGAAGACCATCGCCTTCCTCCTGAAAGATAGGAGCCGCTATTCCGGAAAAACATGCTTGTTTTGAATCGGTAATTGAAGAAGGTTCCACAAATGTAGTTGAAATCCTTGACCCTTTTTATGATATGGTTTTAAAAAGTCGTAGAGGTCGAACAAGAAAACAAGTGAGCCGGGCCTTAACTCCATACGCCTTTCCAAGGATAAGCCTCTCCATTTCCTCTTATCACGAACAGAAAAGAGTCACTTCTCCGGTAAGGTCAAGGGTGTTTTCATCATCAGTCGGCAAGGTTAATGCGATCGGTTGAACGTGACTCGTGGGCAAGACTCAACCCACAGGACTCAGGGCTTTTGGCAGAGCCGGAGGAGAGGAGAGGAATGACGGGTGTCTATCCTCCTAAACGGTTCTGGCGTTGCACAAAACAGAATTAAACAAACGGAGCAACCGCTGAAGAGTGGGTGCTACCCATCAAACGGCGTCGGACAAACCGACGCAGAAAAGGAGAGGTTAAAGATATGGCTAAGAAACTATTTGTTGGGGGGCTGAGCTGGGACACGAAGGATGAAGGTCTACGCCAGGCGTTCGCGCCTTACGGGGAAATCACCGAAGCCAAGGTCATCACAGACCGAGATACGGGGCGCTCCCGAGGTTTTGGCTTCGTAACCTTCGCTCAGAATGAGGATGCTAAATCAGCGATTTCCAAGATGGATGGAACAAGCCTTGACGGCAAGACCATTAAGGTGAATGAGGCGCAGGAAAAGAGTCCTCGTTCAGGCGGCCGATCCGGGGGTGGTTATGGGGGCGGTCGTGGCGGCGGCGGCGGCCGCGATCGCTGGTAGCCTATCTCTGAACAGGAAAATGATTTTAAGAGTACCCCGAGAAGACCGGGCGGCGAGGATGAGGAGGTCATCCGCCTGCCTGGCCTCTTCAGGGCATGAATCGGTTGCGACCCTTGGGAAATGGAAAGAGGGATCAAGCTCTTGATAGGGTTTTAAGGGCAAAGAAAAAACCTCAGGGCAGGTCTCAACATTCACCAAGTTAGGTTTTTAAATAGTGATCCCCTGGTCTGATTCACAAAAAAGTTGGCCCTCCTGACAAAAAATCGCAAAGGGCAGGGCGCATGGAGCATAGCGTATAACATAAAGCTCGAAGCTGAATGCAAAGACTTAGGTTGTTGAGCCTTTGAAGGATTGACGTATTGATTTTCCTTATCTTCGGGGAAAAATCATGAAGGCGTCTTAGAATTCAGAGTTGAAAATCTAAAGTTGGAAGGATAAAAGCGATTTATCAGAAAATTTTTGAGCGGGCGAAACCTTTCCTGCGAACCCGAAAAAACCTCATCCATACCAAGATCGCGTTTCGATATGCCATAACACTTTTAAACAAAGTAAAAGGCGACGAAGAGGTCGTTGTCCCTGCTATCCTTCTCCATGATGTGGGTTGGAAGGTTGTTCCCGAACATCTGCAGCTCACAGCTTTCGGTCCAAACCGATCCAATCCTCGAGCGGCAAGGCTTCATGAAGTGGAGGGGGAAAAGATGGCCAGAAAGATTTTGGAGTTACTCCATTACCCTCCTAAAAAGGTAAAGGAAATCTGTCGAATCATACAAGGGCACGATTCGAGAAAAAGGCCCATCTCTCGAAGTGATCGAATCGTTAAAGATGCGGACAAGCTTTTCCGATACTCTCGGAAAGGTATGGCTATTGACCTGAATCGGTTTCATATGTATCGAGGAGACTATCTCAGTTATTTAGAAAGGCATATTGAGAAATGGTTCTTCCTCTCTGCCTCACGACAATTGGCAAGAGAGGAACTGGCCCAACGAAGAAGAGAAAGCTAAGAGAAAACGAGAATGATGGCAGCTTTCCCTGAGGCGGGCACAGAACCTGAAACCCTCCGCTTCCCTCACCCTCTCATCGCTGAGTTGGCAACCGAACGTGTGAGGAGGATTCTCCCATATCTTTTTGATTCAGGTCACATCAGGCCTTCTTGAATTCCTTCTCCATAGCCTCTTTTGCAGGCTTCACGTACGTCTCTCTCAGTTTCGGTTTTTCGATCTTGCCTGCCGGGTTGCGCGGTATGTTGGTGTAGATCATCATTTCCGGCCATTTGAACTTGGCAAGGCCTTTCTCCTTGCAGAAATTAAGGACCTCCTCGTCCGTCAGGGTCTGCCCTGGTCTTGTCTGGATCACTGCCAGGACGATCTCTACCAGTCTTGGATGGGGGTAGCCCATGACCGCAACGTCCTGAATCTTTGGGTGCTTCAGTAAGAAGCCCTCGACTTCGACAGGGAATATGTTTTCTCCACCCCTGATGATCAGATCCTTTGCCCTATCCACAAAGCAGAAATAGCCCTCTTCATCCTTATAGGCCAGATCGCCGGTATGAAGCCACCCTTTCTCGATGGTTTTAGCCGTCATTTCCGGGTTGAATGCGTATTGCTTCATGAGACGGGGCCCCTTTAAAAGGAGCTCGCCCACGGTTCCTGGAGGGCATTCATTTCCTTTATCATCGACTACCTTAGCTTCCATGAAGACGGTTGGCTTCCCGATGAAACCTGGCTTTCTCATGATGTCTTCGTCGTAAAGGTTGATGGTGCCACCCCCGCCGCCCTCTGTGATCCCATAGATGTTGGCCACCGGCAGCTTCGGGAAGACTTTCTTCGAATTCTCCAGAAGGACATAGGGGACGGGCTGAGCACCGATCTCAATATGTGTCAGAGCAGAAAGGTCGTAGTCCCGCAGTTTTACCTCTCCCGAAAGGATTGCATTGATCACGTCTGACCAAACGGGGACCGTATTCCAGCCGCCGGTACATTTCTCATCGGCTAACGTTCGCAAATAATACTTCGGTTGGATCTCCATGGGCATCAGTATTTTGCCTGCAGCGATGTAGGACGGGAACGAGAGGAAGAGTGTCCCGCTGTGATAGAAAGGATGCGGGGAAAGGTAGACGCTGTTGTATCCCTCGTTGTATGTCAGGGCACATCCAATCCCGATATAAAAAAGGGTGTCATGCGTGTGGCAGACCGGTTTCGGCGCCCCGGTGGTCCCCGATGTAAACATGAGCTCCGCCATATCATCATCGGCTGTCTCAACGAGGACGTTCGTCGGATCTCCTTTTTCGATGATCTCCTTGTAAGAGACCATGGTCGGGGGCGCCTGCTCGCCGGCGCAGATGTACTTTTTCACATAGCCCATCTCCTTCATGATGGGTTCGACCCTCGGGAGAAATCCATCTCCCAGAATAAATACTTTGCACTTTGTTACATCGGCAGCATAATTGATGTCGGAACTTGCGAAACGAAAGTTGAGCGGCGTGACGGTTGCTCCCGTCTTCAGCACAGCCATGTAGCACACATACCACTCGATGCTGTTCATCATCAGATGAACTACAATATCCCCTTTTTTGACTCCGCAATCTTTCATCATGAAATTCGCAAGTTTGTTTGTTTGGTCGTTGAGCTGCTTCCAGGTAATCGCCTTGCGTATCCCTTTTGAAGGATAGCTTTCAATGATGAATTCTCTTTCAGGAAACTTGCTTGCATTCAACCAACAAAATCGTGCAAAGTTCATAGCGCCCTCCCTTGAGTTGGATTGGTTTTTCTCTTCAAGAATCTTGCTAATAGTAGACAGGAAATCGTATCTAGTCAACAAAAAAATAAGGTCGTATCGGAGATTGACAAGGTACACCCTTTCTGGATGCTCCCACCTCGGTAGGAACCCGCAGGTCAGGTCAAACAAGAACAACAAAAGATTAGAAAGGGAAGGCCGGGTCTTTTGGTTCTGCTATGAGATGTGTTTTTTTCTAACCACCGAAAATGTTTCGATATAATTTTAAAATATTGAACCAGGATACTCGATTTCTACCTGCTATGTGTGACCTTTACCCCCCCCAATGCGGACTACCTGAATTTTGACGGAAACCACCTTCCTAATTCATATTGACGCCTGCATTCTGATTATGTACACTTTTTATATATATGGGGAAGGGAAGGACTCCGTTCAAAATTCCTCACTTCGTTGGCGGCTCTTACGGGATAGAGCTTAGAGAACCATAACATTTACGAAAGGAGACGACATATGGAAATGCATGAAGTAATGGCAAAGAGGAGAACAATTCGCATTTTTAAGAAGAAAGCTTCGGAAGAACAGCTCAAGAAAATTATACTGGCGGGCACCCAAGCACCCTCGGCTCGAAATTCCCAGCCCTGGGAGTTCATTATTATCGATGATCAAAAGACGATCGATCAAATTGCGGAACGAAAGTATCAGCTTAGCTTAACGATGCCTCCTGGTGCTGGAGAAGGACAGGATAAAGTTCAAGAGAGAGCAGTCGGTCAGAGGAAATCATTCGAGAATGCGAGTGCTGTTGCAGTCTGCCATCAGAAAGGGGCGGCGGCAAGCGCTTGGCTTTGCATCGAAAATATGTCTTTAGCTGCGGTGGCCGATGGTTTGGGAAGTGGGATCGTGGTCTTTTGGGGGGAGCAGGAAAAGGAGGTTAAAAAAATTCTTGGTATTCCAGAAGATTATGAGTTAGCTGCCGTTCTGAAGATCGGCGAGCCGGGGGAGAAACCCTCTCCGCCCCCGAAGCGATCCGAATTCAGTTGGTTACACAGGAACAGGTTTTAATACTTGAAAGTTTCACTGAAATCGGACTACCACGGAAAGCCTGGGATTACTCCATTAGCGGCTCAGGTTCAGGTTGCAACATTCAACAGGTTAGGTTTTTAAATACTAACCTCTGGTGTCACGCATAAAAAGTTGGCCCAATCGATTAAGATGAAGATGGGGAGATGGGGGGATAGGGAGACGCGGTGTTGAGGAGAATAAATCGTCTATAGAAAAGTTCGTCATTCAAATAGCAGAGAGCATTCTCCTACGGAGGACAGGTAGCGCATGGCGTAAAGATATGGCTCAAAGCAAGGGATTAAGTTAGGGAGTTGTTGAAGGATTAATGGCTGAGAAGAAGGAGAAACGCAGTTCGGTGATGATAAACCGGGCGCCGGTACTGACGCTTTGGGCTGCGGTGGTGGCCGAAATGCGGGTGTCAATAGCTATTCTTTCAGGGGATTCCCTTATTGGGAAGAATGCTTGACTTTCTCATTAAGAATTTATAAATTGGCTCCAATATGAAAGCTACAAGAATTATGATTCAAATCGCTTTTTCTTTATTGTTTGTCCTTTTCTTTTTCCAACAAATAGTTTTTTCTGGAGAATTCACTCCCGGAGAAAAAAGGCGAATAGAATCAGGAGCTATTGATTCTTTTGAAACAATAATATCCCATTGGAGAAGGGAAAAATACGATGAGATCTATGAATATGGAGACCGCATGTCCCGGGAAATGATGTCTAAAGATAAGTTTATGTCTGAAATGAGAATTAAACGCTGTGTATTGGCTTCGTCCTGGGAAACCCTCCGAGACATCGAGGCCAAAATGATATCTCCGAACCGTGTTCATGTGAAGGCAAAGATGGGTTTTAGGGGACCAGGGGGTTTGGGTGAAACCAGGTTTTTTACACAAGTCTTTGAGATGACATTAGATAAAGGTGAGTGGCGAATAGAATTACGCAGGCTATTGCACTGCCCGTATTAATTTTTTTACACTGATTTTGGAACGATTATCGTTTTAGGGTGTTGTAAACGGTTCAGATTTTAGCCCGCAGAATGGGTAAATGATAAAAACCAAGGATTTGATCTACTGAGAAGGGTAAAATAGGGTCATACCGCGATAGCCCGAGGGTGGTTTAAGCTAAAGCGTTAGATATCCATCAGGAGCCAATCTGGTCGCGAGCATTACCATATTAATGTCGCGATGCGCTATCCAGCTGCCGGCTTCCTTATTTGTCCTCTCAAGCCAGAACTCCTCGATGATCTCCTTCAGCCCTGCATACCTGCACAGGATCTTCAGCAGCGAATGGAGTGAATCTTTATAAAAGACACCTGTTGAATACCGCCCAGCTCTGCTAGGCGGATGAAAACAGGTTCGCCGAAGACGAAATGTTTTAGAGTTTTAAATTGATAATTCCATGTAGCTTGGTACAGGGTTACCTCATCTGTCATTCCCACGAAAGTGGGAATCCAGGCTTGTTCCTTGGAAAACAGGGGACCAACATAAACTGGATTCCTGCTTGCGCAGGAATGACGACATGGAAATAGGTTTTGAATCTTAATGCCCCGCAGCTCTGCTGCGGGGTAATTTACTCCTAAAGGCCCGGATTTTTGCTCAATCAGTTCCTGAATTTTTTCGACGGCCTGCAGTCCAATAGACAATCCCAACTCCCGAAAGGTGCCGCAATTTTAAGGCAGCCACCCTTACAATTATCATTGACAGTCTTATCGAACAAATCGAGGCAATATTTGTCAAGAATTCCTGTAACCTGGACAAAATGTCACCTCATGTTTGGGCCTATCCTTAAACATACTTGAGATTAAGCGTTGACCTTCAAATAGTTATGGAACTACCGCAATTGGGCTTCTTGTGGGCATAGTTATTGCTCTGCAATTCCATGATAATCGCAATCTAAGAAGGGAGCAATTGGTGGCTATGGAAGTAAACGCAAGAAGGGCTGAAAATTCTTTCTTGGAAATTGATTATTATCGAAGGACGGTGAAGGTCGCTTCCTTGCTACTTTTCATTATGACCTTTTATCTCATAATTTTCTTCTTTCGTCTTATCTCTTCTTTGTTCTTTGTTCTCGAACATGCCCTCCAGTCATTTAGAAAAGTAAAACTTATAGAAACAAGAGGAAAAGAGATTAAGCCGCATCCTGAGAACGAGCGCGAACGAAGAAAATATCCCAGGTTTGATGTGTATTGGCCGGTCCAATATCATCCGGTCGGCTCACCTATCAGACATAATGGTCGCGTAACGAATCTTAGCCAAGGCGGGATGGTAATCCAGTCTCCCGGGCAGATGGAGATTGGGCAACATCTGAAGTCACAACTTTCTTTCATTTTAGGTTCTGAAATTAAAACGATCGAAATACAGGCTAAGGTGGTGTGGAGGGACAATTATTTGAATGGAGCGAGGGGAGATTATCGGTGCGGAGCGAAATTTCTCGATATTTCTACAACGGATAAGACTAAGCTGAATAATTTTTTGATGAGCCTTTCACAACAATCGCTATATTCTTCCTAATGCTTGTTTTACCGACAGGCATTTCCCAACCTCAGTTTTAGCGATACCAGAACTCAGGGGCAGCCACCCTTCCAATTTCCACTGACTCTCTTTTCCCGATTTAAGACACTACAATCGAAACTGAGGCCCCCGCTTGGCAAAAGGTATTCGAAGGGATGCTTACGCAAGGGCGGTTCGACATGATTGGTAAGCATGGGAAGATAGTTAATGGTTCCCCTTAATGTTTTCCCCTTTCCCAAAGACGAGACTTCATCAAGTATTGCCTTCTCTCCTTCTTTCTCTGCTTTGCCCTCGGTCGGGACCGGGGCCGGTAGGCAGGGGGATCACACCCTACAAGGTTGTAATGGAATAAAATGCGTCTGTATTAATGAGAATTTAGGATTCGGGCAAGAGGGCAATCGCATCGAATTCGACAAGCATATTCGGTTTTGAAAGAGAGACTACCTGAACCACTGTGCTGGCAGGAGGATCCTCCGCCAGAGAAGGACAGTAGTTTTGGTAGTAGCCAAACTCGGCATCCCGCATGGCTTGATAGTCACTCATCTCTCGAAGGTAGATTGTCATCTTAACGATGTGCTCGAGAGTGCTTCCTGCTTCCTCCAGGGCCAACCTAATCTTATCCAACGCGACTCTTGTCTGCCCAGCCACATCGTTCGATGAAACCTCTCCAGTCTCAATCGTTCGACCACTTGAGCCTGAAAGGAAGATAAATCCTCCCGAGACAACAGATCGTGCGAACTTCTGTTTCTTACCCCCATAGAAAAGGGGATAAACCTTCTTCTTCATTGATCTACGCTCCGGACGGCCGTTTTGAGAGGGTCTCGCACTCTTCCATTTTGCACCTTCGGATTTGTTACCCCAACCTATATCAAAATATCCTTTTAAATGTCAATCCATGGTTTCTACGCTCTGGCACTGGGGAGAAGAATCCTGACCGAACTTGGAGCAAGAACTATTTCAGGTCGACCTGGCCAAGGAATCGGAGTGAGTGAGATGACGATATACCGCCAACCGGATGATTGCTAAGGAGCTGGAGATTCACGTCACACCCCCTGTCTTTCCCTTAACAGCTCTTCCACCCATTCCAAACCGAGTTCGATCAGCTTACCCCGGCTGGGACGGCCTGTTTCGGGATCGCATCCGATCACGTCATAGAGCATCTCAATCCCTTTTTGAAATTCCTCTTCCGTGAAAATCTTCTCGCCGGCACGTGGCCCATCGGGTTTTGGATCGAATAGCCGTCGCGGCAATTGATCGTCTTTGATCGTAAACCCTTCGAGACTGTTAAAGGCTCTGGCTATCATCGTGCTCCGTTCAGCGGCCTTCATCAGCTCAAACAGGTTGGTATTCCAACCGGTCACCGCATTCAAGCACTGAATCATCAAATCCAGAGACATCACGCCGCGGGGTGCAAATCCGAAAACACAGAGTCCCAGGGCATCCATCATCTTCCAGAGATTGTCAAGCAATGCATAGGCCCTCACCTTTTCATTGGTGATTTGCGTCGGGTGCATCGCCTTGTAAATCCCCAACGGTTTGACGGATTGAAAGGAATTGAATTTTTCGTCAAAAAATAAAGTATCGTGGGGGGCATTCATATGGTCAGGTCCGTAGGGGCAAGCGGCGTAACTGATGCCCACTCCTACCTTCACACGAGGATCGTGCATGGGAAGCTCCATGCCCTTGACTGCCAGATGATAGGGCTGGTCTGAGACCTTCCATCTGTGTGCGAGCCGTGTCACCCCTTCTGCCAAAAGATCGCCGAAGCCCTCCCGTCTCGCAATCATCTCCAACAATTGAATGACCAGATCCGGATCCCCGAAGCGAAGCTCCAGCCCAGCCGTGTCAGCCTTTGTGATCACCCCTTTTTCGAAACATTCGCAGGCAAAGGCGATGACTAATCCGGCAGAGATCGTATCCATGCAGTATCGATTACAGATCTCATTGGCCTTGGCGACCGCTTTAAGGTCCAGAATATTAAGATTGGTCCCGAGAGCGGCGATCGTCTCATATTCGGGTCCCCCGTAACGGGAGTCGACACCATATTTTGAATCCTCGAGAGCAATGCCGCGCTTACATCGAATGGGACAGGAGTAACATCCTTTTCGCTCTTTTAGAAGAAGCTCGTTGTAGGTGTCGCCGCTGACAGGTTTGGAGTCGTCGAGTTTGGTTCGTCTGAAGTTGTTAATGGGTAAGGCACCTGCCTCAGACAGGATTTCGCAAAAGATGGTGGTTCCGTAGACAAACAGGGTTTTGCCCTGGGGATTGTCTTGGAAGGTTCTCGCATAGTCTTTGGCAGTCTTGCGCAGGAACTCAGTGTCAAAAAATTCAATCTTTTCTGTCCCTAGGGCAGCGACCGCCCTGAGATTCTTTGAACCCATCAGGGCCCCGAACCCATCTCGACCGTTGAAATGACCAAGATTGTTTGTGATATTGGCAAAACGAACCAGATTCATTCCGGCCAGGCCCGTCTGAGCAACCCGGATCCTCTTGCTTCCCATCTCCTGGCGGATCGTATCTTCAACCTCTTTGGCTCCTTGACTTGCCAGATGAGAGGCATCCTTGATCTCTGCCTTTCCTTCAGTGATCCAGAGGTAGACGGGTTGCTCTGCCCTTCCTCGAAACAGAATGGCGTCAAAGCCTGCCATCTTCAGCTCCGGGCCGAAAAAGCCTGCTGCCTCTGATTCAGCCGCCGTCCCCGTCAGAGGTGATTTTCCTGCGGCAGTGAATCGACAGGAGGCTGCGATCGGTGAACCCGTCATCACGCCGGTGGCAAAAACCAAGAGATTTTCGGGTGAAAACGGGTCGATCCCGGGTAGAACCTCTTTGATGAGATAGTGGTAGCCAATTCCTCGTCCACCCAGATAAGTTCGGTAGAACGTATCGTCTTTCTCTTCCACCTCGATCTTTCGATTGGTCAAATCGACATGAAGAATCTTACCCTGATATCCATAGCCCATAGAAGTTCTCCTTGATAAGGATTACATTCTTAATCATATAATCGTCATAACCGGAATACAAGCTCCGGGTTTATTAGAGAAAATAGGGGGAGGCCGCGTGGCTTGACAGCCTGTGGAGAAGGCAAGCATTCCCCGAATGGTCGTATGGATGCCCTCGATACCGGACCGCCTCCTTAGAACTTCCTTCTCACAAGAACAAAGTGTGCTTGGGATACTGCAAGTAAGGAGATTTTGGAAGAGTTTTGGGTTAAACTTGGGCTCAGTGTGTTGGACCGGATGAGTGAATCCAAAGGAGGCAGCATGTTCAAAAGAATTGACCACGTGGAGATCACATCAGGCGATCTCGAAAGGAGCATCCGATTCTATAAGGAGGTGTTTGGCTTCGCTCTCAAAGAGAGGATAAAACCGCCATCGCCGGAGATAGAGGAGATTGCGTTCCTCACCCTCGGGGATACGATGCTCGAGCTATTGGCGATCAAGAATTCTGCGCCACCTCCGAAAGGCCCGCAGGTAGGTTTCCGGACAATGGCGATCGAAGTGGATGACATGGATCGGGCAGTCCAATACCTGAAAGGCAAAGGCGTCGAGGTGTCATGGGGACCGGTCACGCTCGGGACATCGAAACGTGCCGAGATCAAGGATCCTGATGGGCTGAGTATTGAACTCCGCCAGTGGTGATTCGTTTCGTCCTTAGATGACATGTCAAAGGGAAGGGGATATGCTATATTCCTTCTGCCAAGAGAAAAGGTTGGCGTATTGAAATATGGAATGCGGACCTAATAGAGACCGAATCTAAAATCTATTCTAAAGGAGGGGGTTATGAAGAGGCTAGTTTTTATCACTGTTTTGGTTTTGATGATTTATGGAATCGGTGTTTGGATTCCGACGCTTCAGGCTCAGCCCTTTCCCAATCGACCCATTCAACTGATCATTCCTATTCCTGCGGGCGGGGGAGGGGATGTCAATGGAAGGTTGCTTGTGGAGGAGATGACAAAAATTCTCGGACAGCAGATCATGGTGGTCAATAAACCGGGGGCCTCCGATACCCTGGGAACCGACGCGCTGGCCAAGAGCAAAAAGGACGGTTATACCCTTGGCTATACAAGCTCGGCGGCCATGGTCTTTGCGAGAGTGACCAACCCTGAGAGTGTTCCCTATGACCCGGTCAAAGACTTCGATCCCCTGGGTTCGCACACCTTTTTCCCGCTGTGCGTTGCAGTGCAGGCCGGTTCACCCTGGAAGACATTTAATGATTTAATCGACTATGCCAAGAAGAATCCCGGAAAACTTCGTGTCAGTACAGCCGGCGTCGGAAGCACGGCCAACTTCGACGTGGAGATTACCAAGACTTTGACAGGCGTAGAATTCACTCATGTGCCTTTTAAAGGGGGGGAAGCGGTCGTGACCGCCCTTCTGGGAGGCCATGTCGAGGTGAGTTATGACATCGTTGGGAAGTTCATACCGCATGTCGAGGCGGGGAAGGTGCGAATTCTATTGGTCAGCAGGAAGATCTCTTTTCTTCCCAATATTCCGACGATTACGGAATTGGGCTATAAACGGGAGCTCCTCTCGGGATGGCATGGGATGTTTGGTCCTGCCGGCCTGCCCGAGGATGTGAAGAAGGTCCTGATCCCGGCCGTTGAGAAGGCGGTCAAACAACCTGAGACGAAAGCCAAGATCGAGAAAGTGGGCTATGCGGTCGAATATAAGTCTCCGGAAGAACAGAGGCGACTCATGATCAATGATTATGAGACCGCTAAAGCGATTGCCGTCAAATTGGGTTTGGGCAAATAACTGTCATGATGAGAAAGGAAAGACGAGGCTTAAAAGGCAGGGGCTCCGGTCACCAACCCCTGTCGGGTGACAGAGGCGGAGGCATGGCAATGCCTCCATCCGTTTCCGAAAGAGATCCCCGTAGTCTCTAAGAGGGCTCAGACGGTGTGGAGCGTATCATCGGTTCGGGTCAACCGGATTGGCCCTGTTTCGGTCATGATATAGGTCTCTCCCCACGGAATGATTCGTCTCCCCTTGAAGTCATCAAGCCTGGGGTGAAGAATCATGGCAACGCCTGGTTCGAGAATCACCTGGCTATCCGCATCAACGCGGGCTTCAATTAAATCGAGACCCACAAAGTGACCCATGGGGGTTGTTAGCCCAAAACCATACCCTTTTGCGGTTTTGGCCATGGAGGGAATCACCTCGGACATTCTTATCCCGGTCTTCATTGTTTTGAGACCGGACTGTGTTGTTGCCACCGCGGCCTGATGAAATTCCTCCAACTCGGTGTTCCTGAGGCCTACGGCGATCATCCGCACCAACTGATTCCAGTATCCTCCGTAGACCGTCGTCATCTCCAAATGGACGCAATCCCCTTTTTCAATGGGCCGTTGACCCGGGCACCATGGGAGACCCTGGAAGGGGATTCCGTCTTTTGTTTCTGGGAAGGGGCCGGAGAAAACAAGGTTGAAGGTTTTATCCGCACCCTTTCCCCGATGATATCCCTCGATGATCCCTGCCACTTCATATTCTCTCATTCCAGGCTTTAGCTGCTTCAACACCTCCTGATAGGCCCCATCGTTCAATTCCCCCGCTTTTTCCATCAGGTGCCTTTCTTCCTCCCCTTTGATGAAGCGAAAGGGAAGGACCAAAGAGGTGGCTTCGGAAAAGGCGGCCTTCGGCAGCCTTTTCTGAAGGGAGAGATAAGTGGCGGCCGGGAAACTCTCCATACTGATCACGCCGATCTTACGGTCATGAAATCCTTTTTCTTGGAGAACTTGAGCTACTGTCTCAGCGTAATTGAAGCTTATACGGATGTCCTTGATCCAGGAATATTTTTTCGCCATAGCCTCCTGTAATTCCATTGGGACGAGCATTATGGGCTCGCCTTCCCGAAAGAAAAGTAAAAGGCCATATAGGGAAAAGATGAAAAAGTCACTCAGGTAACGGAAACTTCCCGTGGAGAAAAGAACACTGCCTGAAGCATGATTGTTTCCCACCACCAGAAGGGCATCTATCCCTTCTTCATTCATGGCCCTTCTCACGAGCCGATATCGTCGGTCCCTCTCGTGCTCTGAAAGATACATCTGCACCTTCTTCAGCTATTGTGTTTTCTTCCTCTTCATTTCCTCGATCTCAATATCGACCTGCTTTAGCTTCTTGAGGAGATGGTTGAGTCCCGCGTTTTCCTGAAGGATCTCTACCCATATTTTTGCCTGTTCGGCCAGAGGGCTTTTTGGGTAGTTCTTGACGAGCGTCTTGAAAAAATCGATCGATTTTTCAAGGTCCTGCTGGGGATTTCCGAAATGAGCATAAATGAGTCCCAAATTAAAAAGAGCCTCGTCCTTTGGAGATCGGGGATCAGACAAAGACAAAATCTTCTTGTTTTCACTTATGGCGCCCTCATAATTCCCCTGGGCGAGGAACTTCGGGCTTCGAAGGATATGCTCCCGAGCTTCTCCATATTCGTCCCACTTTGCTTCCGGCTGTTTCCCCTTCTCTGACCCCTTCCATGCCTGCTTTACCCTTTCGAGCTCCTTGATCGTCTCTTTCAGTCTTTCAACCTTTTTGATGGAATCCGTGCTTTCCAGTAACACGCCCACCCAGATTCTGGCATGCACCACGAGAGGGCTTTGGGGGTGATCATTCAAAACCCTGAGGAAAAGATCGATAGACTTTTTATAATCTTTTTTGGGATTTCCGAAATGAGCGTAAGCTAAACCCATGTTGAAAAGGGCTTCGTCTTCTGGAGGTTTGTGGGAAGAAAGAGAAAGAACCTTCTGGTACGCCTCCAGGGCAGCATCGTAATTCCTCTGAGCCAAAAGTTTTTGGCCGCGCAGGAGATATTCCCGGAGTTCCTTGTTTTCCCTGTGCTCCCTAATGACTGCACAGCTCAAAAATGAAAGAAACATTAGGCCGGCAACACAAAAATAAACGTACTTCCATGCCCTAATTCGCTCTCTGCCCATATCTTACCACCATGGTGGGTGATGATCTGCTTGGTAATAGCCAATCCCAAGCCCGTCCCCTTGACTGAATGTGACCCTTCTTTATTCGCCTGTTGAAACTTCTCAAAAATAGTGATGAGATCCCCTGCCGGGATACCAGGACCCGTGTCGGCCACAGAGACTTCCACCCCATGGTCCGCGCGGCGAGCGGAAACCCTCACCCGACCTTTCTCGGGGGTGAACTTCACGGCGTTTCCAACAATATTTCTCAGGGCTTGAAGAATTCTCTCACTGTCCATCTTTAGGATTGGCAACTCCTCGGTGACCAATACTTCCAGGCTGAGTTTTTTGGCTTCTACCAAGGGCCCGATCTCCTCAACGGTTTGATCAATCAAAGGAGCTATATTTTTGGGTTCAAGCTGAAAACGCATCATCCCCGCTTCCATTTTAGAAAGGTCTAATAATGAATTGACAAGGTCTATCAAGAGATGGGTCTCCTTTTCGAGTACTTTCAAGAGACCTCGTTGCCCTTCCGTGAGCGGTCCTTCTACGCCTTCGTTGAGGAGGACGATCCCCATCTTAATGGTCGAGAGCGGGGTACGGAGTTCGTGCGTTACGGAAGAGAAAAAATCGGACTTCATCTTATCCAATTCGCTTAACTTGCCACACATGAGGTTAAACGCGCCTGCCAGCCCCGCTAATTCTGGAGGAGAGGCAATATTGAGGTCCTCTTTGAAATTGCCTTTCCCGATATCCTTGGTCTTTTTTTCCAGCTCCGAGATGGGGCGGGTAATACTTCTATTAATCAATAAAGAAATGATAATGCCAAATATGAGGAAGGCTCCGGTCATCAGCATTGCGAGCCGGCGCAATTCGGTTCCGACATGATGTAGACTCTTAATCTTATCGCTGGTATTCTTCGAGGTGTAGGTTCTCAATTTTTCAAGCTCGTTGATGATCGATTGTGTCGCCTTTTCCTTCTCCCGGTTGAACCCATCGTGAGAATAGCTACGGCCCGTCTTCAGAAATTTCAATTCTTCCTGGAACAAAAATTGGTAATTTTGATAAGACACCTTGATAGTGTTTAAGATCCTTTTTGTCTGGGCGGAGTCCGCGATTAACATCATTTCTCCGAGAGATCGATCAAAATCAGCTTTAAGTTGGAGGAACTGATTGTAAAACACCTGGTCTTTGGAAATGAGGAATTTTCTCTCGTACCGTACCTGCGAGAAGATGACATCCGAAAGTCTGTCAGCATTGTCACTCATTCGGTTATTGACCGTTAGAACAGATTGTGTCACTTCATTGATCCGGCCAATTTGGACAATGGCGTATGCACTCATTCCTATCACCAAAATAAAGATAATCAGGTGGCCTATAAGAAGCCTCGAAAAAATGGTCAGTTTCATTTAGCAAAATTATATCACAACGATAAAATAAAAGCATTTTTAACGAATAAAATGTTACTCGGAGAAGGCCCATGTCCTCCATATAAAACTCCGATATTTCTAAACCACCCGAAGAGAACCCAAGAAAAGTGTAAATCAACCCTTCAACTTTCCCCGGTCTAGTGCCCGGGGTTTCCCCTTCGGCCCAAGCGACTCGACGGATCTCGTCCAAGTCTCAGGTTAAGGGCTCGACCTGCCTGCCCCGCCGTCGGTAGGGACCGGGGCCGGTAGGCAGGGGTTGTTACTTCACCTTGATAGACTCAGTGCCCTGAGCCGTTCGATACACTCACGGCCTTGAGCTTGTCGACAGGCCTGCCAAAGGAAGCGGCGGCCTTCACCCCGTCCTAAAGGATGGGGTTTGGCGGCGTCGAAGTATCAAGGATCTTGCATCGTCATGAGGCGGGAAAGCCGATGAGAGAGAACCTCATTCTATTTTGTTCTCAAATTCGCCTCGTTTATTTACTCGTTGAGAAAGGGAAGGGCTTCCTTCTTTCGATAGACCAGGGCTTCACAGGAGGCGATCAGGAGGTTCTGCTCATCGAACAACTTGATATTATAGACAGCCGTCCTTTGGGTCCGGCTAATTTCTCGCGCCTCAGCGATGAGCCCGCTTCCTGGAGAAGCGGGAGAGATGTAAGTGATATTCATATTCAAGGCTACTGCCACGGTGCCGTGGGAATTGGAAGCGGTCTCAAAGGCCTCGTCAATCAAGGCAAATAATGCCCCGCCGTGGGCCATGCCAAAAAAGTTCTCCATATCGGAATTCAATTTCATTTCGACCTTAGAATATCCCTCCTCGAGGTCTATCAGTCTGATCCCGAATTTTTGGGCAAAAGGTTCCCTTTCGACTTTTTTGAAGATCGCTTGTTTCACCCTTTCGTCCAAAGTGCTCCTTTCAACCGGCCGGGCCTTCTCTAGCCCCGATCCTCCAATTCTTTTTGTCTAAGGCGTTTCTTTTTGGAGCGGATCTTTTTCTCTTCCATTCTCTTTTCAACGGCGATCCGTGGGATGGGGGTGGGTACTCGGCGTCTTATCGGCCGATTCAACTTCATCAAACGTCTGCGAAGTCTTTCAAAGGCAAGCTTTCGATTTTCAGCCTGGGACCGATGTTCGGTACCGACGACTGTAATCCCAGAAGGCGGGTGCTTTAAGCGGACGGCGGTTTCAACCTTATTCTTCCTCTGGCCGCCCGGTCCCTTTGATCGATAGGTTTCGATGATGACCTGCTTTTTCAGAATTTCGAGGTCGGTATCAAATTTCATCCTTAGCACCTACAGCATGGAGCAGAGAGCATAGCGCATAGGGTCAAATTCTTTTTGGCTATGCGCTATGCGTCTTTTGTCTCAACATCGGCACGGTGTTTGATGACCAGGGCATCGACCATAAAGATCACGTCTTCGGCGATATTCGTGGCATGGTCGGCGATTCTCTCCAAGCATCGGGCAACAATCATCAAGTGGACCGCCCGGGTGATTGTCTTTGGGTCTGACATCATATAGGTGAGGAGTTCTCTTACCACCTGGTCATTTAATCCATCGACCAAATCATCCCTCTCGCAGACGGATCGGGCCAATTTGGAGTCTCGGTTCACAAAAGCATCTAAGACATCCTTGACCATCGATTGGACAATCTCGGTCATGCGCGGGATATCGATATAAGGTTTGAGTTGAAGTTCCTGGTTTAATGAAATGGCGCGCTCCGAAATATTCACTGCCTGGTCCCCCATTCTTTCGAGATCCGTGGTGATCTTCATGGCCGAGGTGATGAAGCGGAGGTCTGCTGCCATCGGCTGTCTTAAGGCAAGGAGTTTCAAACACATCTCATCGATGGTAATTTCCATTTTGTTAATCCGGTCTTCAAACCCAAACGCCTTCTGGGCAAGATCAGAATCTCTTTTGACTAGAGACTGGACGGAATTACGGAGGGCCTCTTCCACCATCGCCGCCATCTTAAGGAGATTCTCTTTCAATTCTTCTAATTCTTTTTGAAAATGAGTTTCTGTAGCCATCCTCTGCTCCTTTTCTTATTCCGATTGTTCAACCAAATCGTCCGGTGACATAATCCTCGGTTCGCTTGTCTTTCGGTTTGGTAAAGATTTGATAAACCGGTCCTTCTTCAACCAACTCGCCATTCAAAAAAAATCCTGCCCGATCAGCAACGCGGGAGGCTTGTTGAACGTTATGAGGAACAAGAATGATAGTATAATCCTTTTTTAGTTTAAAAAGCGTTTCCTCGATGCTGGCCGTAGAGATGGGGTCCAATCCGGAACAGGGCTCATCCAGCAGAAGAATCTCTGGTTCCAAAGCCAAGACTCTGGCAATACAGAGTCGTTGCTGTTGTCCACCAGAGAGGCGGAGGGCTGAGGTATCCAGGCGGTCCTTGACCTCCTCCCAAAGCACAGCGGATCGAAGTGCTTTTTCGACAATTTCATTCAACCGATTCCTTTGATTTGTGCCGCTCAGTTTAGGACCATAGGCAATATTGTCGAAGATGGACATGGGGAGGGGGGTTGGAAGGTCAAAGACCATTCCGATGCGTCTCCTGAGATGCGTAAGATCTACCTTGGGATCATAGATTTCCGTTTCATCTAAGTGTATCGTTCCGGTGTGGCTGGTTCCAAAGGTCAAATCCGTTAGACGATTCAGACTTTTGAGGAGCGTCGTTTTCCCACTACGAGCCGGGCCGAAGACGGTAAATATCTCTTTGGGTCGAATATCGAAATTGATATTCTGTAAGGCCTGAAAGGAAGCATAATAGAAACTGAAATCCTTGATGACGATCTTACTTTCTTGAGACATAAGACTCCTTTAGGTCCGATGCCGGATATACCGATTGATCAACCATTGAGCAATCACGTTAATGATCAGGACGAACAAGATCAAAGCCGCCCCCGCTCCGTAAGCCATTTTCATGGAGATTCCCTCTCTGGCGAGGATATAAAAATGGACAGACATGGTCCGGATAGGAGAGAAGAGGGAGGTGGGCATAACTAAAGAGGAGCCGGCTGTCAGAATAACTGCAGCGGTTTCTCCGATACTCCTGCCAACACTGAGTAAGATTCCGGTAAAGATTCCCGGTAATGCGCCGGGAAGGACCACCCGGGTGACCGTTTGCCACTTCGTCCCACCCAAGGAATAACTTACCTCGCGGTAAGAATACGGGATCGCCTTAATCGATTCTTCAGCCGTGCTGATGACGGTGGGCAAAATCATGGCTGCTAAAGTTAATCCGCCGGAAAGGATGGACCATCCCATATTCAGTTGGATGACAAAAAAGACAAACCCGAATAACCCAAAGATGATGGAGGGTACTCCAGCCAGACAGTCCGTCCCAAAACGAATCATACGGCTAATCTTGCTCTCTCTTGTGTACTCCCTCAAGAAAATAGCTGTTCCAACCCCGAGAGGTGCACCAATGATTAAGGCTACTAAGGTCAAAGCCGCAGTTCCAACAATGGTGGAGAAGATGCCGCCTTCTCGGCCCATACTTCTTGGAGATTCGAGAAAGAAGCTGAGATGAAGGACAGGCAAACCCTCCCTGAGAATCTGGAAGAGAATCAAGACCATCACTGCGATGGTCGATAGGGCACCCATCCAGATGAGGATTTTTGCGATGCCCTGAGTCAGATATCGAGTACGATTGATGATCAATGGGCTCTCCTCTTTGATAGAAAGATGGCCAGGGTATTCAGGGTCATGATGATAAAGAAGAGGACGATTCCTGTTGCAAATAGCGCCTGTCGATGGTCTCCAGAAGCATATCCCATTTCAATACCGATATTGGTGGTGAGTGTCCTGGCTGAATCGAGGAAAGAAGTTGGCATCTTCACCGCATTTCCAAGGATCATGATCATCGCCATGGTCTCTCCGATGGCACGGCCCATACCTAAAATGACACTGGCGACAATCCCGGACCTGGCAGCCGGGATCAGCACGCGCCAGATGGTCTGCCAGTGCGTTGCCCCCAAAGCAAGAGCCCCTGCTTTATAAGAGGGCGGAAGGGCCTTTAGGGCGTCCTCCGAGATCGTAATAATTGTTGGAAGAATCATGAAGCCTAAGACCAGAGAACCTGCGAGAATGCTCAGGCCAGGACCTACCAGGTGATTTCGAATAAGAGGGACGAGGACAATGAGACCCCAAAAACCGTAGATGACCGAAGGAATGGCGGCAAGAAGCTGAATAGCGGGTCGAAATAATGTCCCTACGGAGGGAGGGATCAACTCCGATAGGAAAATCGTGCAGGCCAATCCAAGAGGGATACCTAAGAGCAGAGCCCCGATGGTCACCCAGAAAGAGCTGACGATCATCGGGAAGATGCCGAACAAACCCTTACTGGGAATCCATTTCTGGCCGAGCAGAAAGGCTTTTGGACCAACCTTTAAGATCAAAGGAATTCCTTCTTCAAAGATGAAAAAAGTGATCAAGGCTAATATAAAAATGGATGAGAGGGCGATCAGAAGAAGAATTTTCTCAACTATTTTTTCCTGTAACTGCATGTTTATTCCTATCCGAGCTTTTCGATTACCGGCACAAGCCCTTCTCTTAAGAGCAATTTCTGAGCCTGTGGGCTTAAGACGAATTCCAAAAAGGATTTTGCTTCTCCCCCCGGTTCTCCGCTAAATACAAATAGAAAAGGTCGGACCAACGTATACTTGCCATTGTAAACATTCGTCAAATTGGGCTCCACCGCTGAGACTCTTAGTGCCTTCACTTGTTCATTGACCAGACCCAAAGAGATATATCCAATGGCATTGGGGTCGCTTGAGATGACTTGCCGCACGGCCCCATTAGAGTCCTGGACCAAGGCCCCAAGGCTGATATCCTCTTTCCCCATCACAAACTTCTGGAAGGATTCTCTTGTTCCCGAGCCCTCCTCCCGGGTGACGATGTCAATGGGATGATTGGGTCCTCCCAACTCTTTCCAATTCGTTATCTTTCCGGAAAAGACCTCTCTGATTTTATCTAATGGAAGATTATCTATTGGACTCGTGGGGTGGACGATGATGGCAATGGCATCCTTTGCGATAGTGACTGCATAGAGCTTCTTCTCTGCATCTGTTAAGTTGCGCGAAGACATCCCGATGTTTGCGGCCCCGGTGATCGCCGCCTCAATTCCAGCAGTGGATCCACCCCCCTGAACATAGATATGGGATTCAGAATGCCTCGACATGTATTCTTCAGCCAATAATTCAGCAAAAGGCTCAACCGAAGTGGAGCCTGCCACCGTAATCCCTGCCTTCGATCGCTGGCAACCCATATTGAGTGGAATAAGTAAAAGGATCGTGAGAAGACATGTCAGAAATCCCAAATTCCAAACCCCAAATTCCAAATAAATTGGAGATACCAATACCCGATGACCAAAACGATTTTGTTTTGGATTTGGAATTTTGGGTATTAAAATTTGTTTGTTACTTGGCGCTTGGGATTTGGCGCTTCTTCTTTTATCCATATCTTCCTGTTACGTAATTCTCAGTCCGTTGGTCCTTCGGTCGTGTGAAAACATCTCCTGTCGGGCCGTACTCCAGAAGTTCTCCCAATAAAAAGAATCCCGTCCAATCAGAGGTCCGAGCGGCCTGTTGCATGTTGTGGGTGACGATGACGATGGTATAGTTCTTTTTTAATTCCTGCATCAACTCTTCAACTTTAAGGGTAGCGATGGGGTCCAGGGCTGAACAGGGTTCATCCATCAGAATGACCTCGGGTTGAACAGCCAACACACGCGCGATACAAAGGCGCTGCTGTTGCCCCAGGGTGAGGCCCAAAGCATTGGTATGGAGGCGGTCTGACACTTCCGGCCAGAGGGCTGCTGCCTTCAGGCTCTGCTCCACCTTTTCTTCAATTTCTCTTTTCGTGCGGACTCCCAATACCCTCGGACCAAAGGCAACGTTTTCGAAAATGCTTTTCGGAAATGGGTTTGGCCGTTGAAAAACCATGCCAACTCGTTGCCTGAGAGAAACGACATCTGTACTCCCGTCGATAGATATCTTCACCGTCAAGTGTTACTGTTCCCTCGACCCGGGTGTCAGGGATGAGTTCGTTCAAGCGGTTGAGAGTTCGAAGAAAAGTTGATTTTCCGCACCCAGAAGGCCCGATCAAGGCAGTGATCTGGCGTTCTCTGATCTCAATGTTGATATTTTTGAGGGCATGGTTCGACCCATAAAAGAATTGGAGCTCCCGTGTCTCCATTTTTACAGCGTGATTGGATCCGATCATCGGCGTACTTTCTTGTTAAAACTTCCTTGGGAGATGCTCAGGCTAAAACAAGGACCCTGACTATTTAGTATTTCTCAGCCTCCATCTGAAATTAACAAATTATGATCGTCCGATCAAGAGAATTCATTTTCCAGGAGGTTTCGGTCCTGTTAGTTTTTGATTCTTGACCTTACAAGGCTGATTTGTTATCCTGCCTCATCTATCCTGCGTTGACCCATGAGGAGAGGAGGAAGGATCGGTGGAGAAAAAAACTCAACTGTCAGTGATTTTAACGAATGCACCTGGGGAGCTCTCAAAGCTCTGCGACGTCCTGAAGGCATCAAACGTTAATATCTTAGCCATGAGTATTCAAAACGCAAAGGATTCTGTTAAAGAGCTTTATCATATGAGAGAAAAAACCGGGAGGAGGATTGCCCTGGCCGAAAGTTATCGGGGTATCTTAAAAGACTCTTCAGATTACTCTCTGATTCGAATTGTGGTTGACAAACCAACAGAAGCAGAGAAGGCATTGGTCAAAGCCAACCATTTGATCGACAGAGATCACGTATTAGTATTCAGACTGGCGAACCGACCCGGGATGCTTGGAAGCCGTGGCGAAAAGGCTTGGTGAAGCAAATGTGAACATCGACTATATCTACGGTTCTGCCATGGAGGATGCGAATGAATCCACCTTTGTTGTCCACATTGCAGAATCAGATTTTGATCGAATCAAAGATTTTCTCAAAGACCTTTAACTTGGAAGTCCAGGAATCATTACCTTCCCGGATGACATCTTATTAAAACTTTGGAAAGGAGGACAATCATGAAAAAGAGTAGGGTGGTCTTTCTTCTCGTTTTTCTTGCTTTGATCTGGGTGACGGCGCCTGTCTTTAGCCAAACCGCCAAACCCTCCACGCCCGCCGGCGATCCCATTAAGATCGGAGGTTCTTTGCCCCTGACAGGGTTAGCCTCTGAGCAGGCAAAATGGGTCAAGGCCGGGTATGAGGCTTGGGAGGTTGCGGATGCGATCAAACTCATTTTCAAGATAAGGGATGAACTGGGCCTTACCATTTTTTTGATTGAGCATGTGATGAAAGCCGTCATGGGGACGTGCGAAAAAATCTTTGTGATGCAGTACGGAGTGAAACTGGCTGAAGGAAAGCCTGAAGAGGTGTCGAAGAATCCCGCTGTCATCGAAGCCTATCTTGGGAAGAAGAAGCATGCTTAAAGTAGAGAAGCTGAGTGTGGCTTATGCAGGAGTCAGTGTATTGAGGGAGGTTTCCCTCGCGGTCAAGGAGGGAGAAATCGTCTCCGTGGTGGGCGCGAATGGAGGGGGCAAGACCACGCTCCTCAAGGCGATTTCGGGACTTCTGAAACCCTCCTCCGGAAATATTGAATTCATGGGAGAGAAGATTCATGAGTTTCCTCCGCATGAAATTTGTAAGAGGCGGCTGATCCAAGTCCCGGAGGGTCGACAACTCTTTCCGAAGATGAAGGTGATTCATAACCTGGAGATGGGCGCGTATCTTTCGGATGCGAGAAAGAATACAGCGCAATCGCTCGAGAGGGTCTACCGTCTCTTCCCTCTCTTCAAGGAGAGGAAGCATCAGAAGACCGGATCCCTCAGCGGTGGCGAACAGCAGATGCTGGCTATTGGCAGGGCCTTGATGTCCATGCCAAAATTACTGATGCTTGATGAGCCTTCCGAAGGCCTCTCTCCCCTTTACACATCCAATGTTTTTGATACGCTGAAGATCTTGGGAGAACAGGGGCTTACCATTCTGCTCGTATCTCAAGAGGTAGAACGCTCTCTTGAATTGAGTCAGCGAGCTTATGTCCTGGAGAATGGGCAGATCACGTTGGAAGGAAAAAGCAACGAATTGCTGAACAACGACAAAGTGAGAGAGTCATACCTAGGGATGTAGCGCCCATCCATCCGTCGAGTCGAGGGTTCTTACGACTTTATTAAAGGAATTCTGACCAATCCCTCCCCGTTCCATATTTTTCTAAGAATTCCTTGATCAGCTGCTCAGCGACGACGAACTTCTGGACCTGGTTGGTCCCTTCATAGATCTGAGTGATTTTGGCATCTCTCATGGTCCTTTCAAGATTTCCACTTTTCAGGCAACCGTAGCCTCCAAGGATCTGGACAGCATCGGTGGTGATCTTCATGGCCACATCCGATGCGAAGAACTTAGACATGGCTGAGTATTTTGTCGCGTGAGGAAGATCCTTATCGAGATGCCATGCGGCTTTATACACCAAAGCCTTGGCGGATTCCATCATCGTCGCCATTTCTGCCAGCATAAATTGCATGCCTTCCAGCTTGGCAATAGGCTTCCCAAATTGGCGTCTCCTCATGGCAAAGAGCGTGGCGATCTCCATGGCGCTTTCGGCAATGCCCAGGGCCTGGGCGCCAATGGCGGGTCGGGACCGGTTGAGAGTTTCCATGGCAATCTTAAACCCATCGCCTTCTTCACCGATGAGGTGCATATTCGAAGCAGGGACTTCTTTGAAGCTAATGGAGCAGGAGGGAATGCCACGCATCCCGATCTTGTCATCTTTCGAACTGAAGGTCATTCCCTGAGCCCCCTTATCTACCACGAAGGCCGAAATGCCCCGTCGTCCCCTCGGGGGGCTGGTTTTGGCAAACACAATATATTTATCGGCCACTCCCCCATTGGTCACAAAACTCTTCTTACCGTTCAGGAGGTATCGGTCTCCTTCTTTTGTTGCCGTCATCTGCATGGAGCCCACATCTGAACCAGCCAGAGGTTCTGTGAGGCAAAACGCCATAATCAGACGGTCTTTAGCAATTTTGGAACAGCATTTCGTCTTCTGAGAATCACTCCCGAAGAGCAGGAGGGGAAGGGTTCCCACAGTCTGCACAATCAGCAGAAGGGCCATAGAGGCTGAGACTTTGGCGATCTCCTCTGAAATGATGCAGAAGGTGGTGGTGTCTTTTCCCATGCCTCCTAAATGCTTTGGGATTAAAATCTGAAGGTAGCCTTCTTTAAAAAATCGATTTGCCATATCCAGAGGAAATTCGTCACTCTCCTCAATCTCTCGGCACGGGGCTTCACGACTTTTTCAGCGATTTCTCTCACTTCTCTTAATAGGGGTTCATATTCCTCCGTGAACTCAAACATAAAGACCTCCGTGAATGAAAAATTGGAATATTGAAAGAATGGAATAATGGAGTTCATTTACTAAGCCAACATTCCACTATTCCAGTATTCCAATGGCTACGGATGAATTTTACCACAGGGTGGAGTCAAATGCCAAACGTAGTTAAAAAGACGGATGGGTTCTACGGAATTTGCGGGGTGCCACGACCCAGACCAGGGGGATAGAGATGAGATTGAAGATAAGGATGAGGATGAAAGCCCAGAAATAACTTCCCGTTCGGTCGAAGATCACCCCGCCCACATAGGCGCCCAAAGCCGCACCTATTCCGAGGACGCCTTCAAGGGTTCCATAGACCCATCCGAAATTTCTTCCTTTATAGAGGTCGGCTGAAATGGACATAAAAAGCGGAGCGGTGGCGCCCCATCCTGATCCGAAGAAGGCGGCGAAAAGGTAAAGGATGGGCCTGGCGCGGATGGTTTCGAAGAGGAGAAGAAATAGAACTCCGAGAGTCAGACAGATCATCCCGAGGGTGAAGGCGATCTCCCGGCCTCTTCGATCAGAGAACCAACCCCAGAAGAATCGAAACCCTCCTGACAATGCTCCGATCCCTGCAAAGAGAGAAGCGGCCCAACTCCTATCTACACCAAGATCCGTAAGATATTTAACATGGTGGACGATGATGAAGTAGGCGCCAAAAGAGACAAGAGAAGGAAAGAGAAGGAGGGACCAGAAACGAGGGTTCTTCAGGATGGTTTGGAAGCCCATTTCTTCCCTCGTGGAGGATGAATGAATCATTCCGGTTTCGCTGACCTTTTTCAGATCGGTTTCTTCCATTCCCTTGGATGATTTTCCGTCCGGAAAAAGTCCCATCTCCTTTGGGGTATGTCTTAAGAAGAAAGCGTTAAGGGGGAGGGGAATCAGGAGGATGAGAAGGCCGAAAATGAGATAGGCAGACTGCCATCCTTTGAAGGAGATCAGATACTGGATAAAAGGTACGAAAAAGAGGACTCCAGTTCCAATTCCCATACTGGCAAGACCGTTTGCCGCCCCCCTTCGATGTTCAAACCAATGGGCGAGGAGCACGGTAAACGGAGCGATACTGAGACAGGTGACACCGATCCCCACGACCACTCCAAAAAAAAGGTAGAACTGGAAGAGACTTTCGATCTGAGTACAGAGGAGAAACCCCAGACCGGTCAGAAAGATACCGGGGAGGATCGTTTTCCTGGGCCCGATGCGATCCACCAGGATCCCGATGATCGGCGCCATGATCATATAAACCAGCATGGCGATCGACTGGGCCCCTGCTGCTTCGGCCCGGCTCCAGTGAAAGTGATCAATCAAGGCCACAAAGAAGACAGAGAAGGTGGTGCGGATACCAAACCAGAAGGACATGGAGATCATGGCCAGGCCAACGATGACCCAGCCGTAGTAAAATTTCTCTGATTTCATAAATTTTCTCTTATTTACCTGATTCCTCTCTTATCGGTCAAGGAATATTATTTCTTGATACTTCGACGGCGCCAAACCTCATCCTTTAGGCCGCGGTGAAGAGTGCCGCTTCCTTCAGCAGGCCTGTCGACAAGCTCAAGGCCGCGAGTGTATCGAACGGCTCAGGACACTGAGTCTATCGAAGTGAAGTATCAACACTGAGCAAACCCCGGGCTTTAGACCGGGGGAAGTCGTAGGGTTGATTTACTTCCTTTTTTCTGTTACTGAATCATGAGATTCTTCAGCGAGGAGGAGACCCTTGAAAAGTACGAAGAGATGTTTTCTCATCCTTACGGTCATTCTTCTGCTCATCTCATGTGCAGCAGGAAGCAAGACCGAAAAGAAAGATAAAGCCTTGATGATTGAGGAGCATTTTCAATTGGCCTATAGTGCTGCAGAGAGAAGGGACCTGGAAGAGGCCGTCAGGGAATATCAAAAAGTGCTGAAATTTGACTCAAAGAATGCAAAAGCCCACCTCAACCTCGGCATTGTCTATGGAAGGCAGGAGAAATGGAAAAAAGAGATTTCGCAGTACGAGAAAGCCATCCGTGTTGACCCCAGTTTCGCCGAGGCCCATTTTAATCTTGGGGTAGCCTACCAAGGGAGAGGAAAGCTCAAAGAGGCGATGGCTCAATATCAGAAAACCCTTCAAATCTATCCCAACTATGTCGAAGCCCATACCAATCTTGGAATTATTTACTTCAGACAGAGAATGTTCGATCATGCCCTGGCGGAGTATCAAAGGGCGATCGAAATCAAGCCGGAGTATGCCAAAGGTCATTACAATATCGGAAGCGTCTATCGGCAAAAGAAGAAAATGGAAGAGGCGATCACTTCTTTCCAAAAAGCATTGGAAATCAACCCCAAGTATGCAGCGGCGCACTATGCTCTGGCTGTCATCTATTATGAGAAACAAGAATTAAAGCAGGCCATTGAACATTTCGATCAGGCCGGAAAACTGGGTATGGTCGTAGACCCTAAATTGCTGGAGCGGCTCAAACCCTATCGGTAGTTCTTCCAAGCTCAACAACCTTTTCAAACTCACCGTTGATTTAAAAAACTCTTTACAAGATTCCAACCACCGACTATCATGGTAAGCTAAAGCAAGAAATGGCTACCATCTCCCGGGGTAAACCCCGCCAGAAAAAACAAACGGACAAAAGGGGAGGGTGAGTGGAGACAAGAGAGGCGATTTTAGGTTTTCAATATTCAGAAAAGATGAAATCGGGGTTGATTATAGGGACAAATCTTCTGGATCAATTGGGATCTATAAAAAAAGATGAGGAGCTCTCCGGGGGGATAAAGGTATTGGTTTGGTATTTGGAGGGACTGCTCAGTGAGATTCGAATTGCAGAGAACGTATTGGGACCGGGCCATTATTCTGACTTGGAGAGAAAGGTGATGGAGGTGGTTGGAAGAATTCACCTGTCTCAATTTGAGGAGGCCCGAAGGGCTTTTTCTGAAGCCATCTCCCTGGCCACCACATCCTGCCAGACAGCGGTGACATTCTTGGCGGAAAAGAAGCTGGTTTAAGCATTTATAAAGGGAGTTGAAGGCATGAAAAAAGGAATTCCTGTCATCCGATTGCTTGGTTTCTTGTTCTTATTTCCCTCGTGGGTTCAATCACAACCGGATAAATGTTTTGAGCGATTGTTAGGGCCCATGCTCCAACCCGGTAATCTGAGGATCCTTCAATTAGAGATGAACCAGTAGCTTAATCCAGGAGTGGTCGAGGAGGTCTATTTTATGATCAGGACACCCAGTGCAAGCTATAGTATTATCATTCGGCTTGAGATTATTTCAAAACCAGGGATGCTCGGCAAAGTCACCTCAACGATTGGTAGAGCAGGAGGAGACATTGGCGCTGTCGATATTGTTGGATTTAAGAAGAACATCACCATCCGAGATATCATTGTGAGTGTAGCGGATGTATCGACGGGGCAGAAAGTCGTGGAAGAACTGAGGCGAATTAAAGGCGCCCATGTTCTCCAAGTGACCGATCGAACCTTTATGGTCCATCAGGGGGGGAAGATTGAAATTAAAAATAAAATCCCATTAAATTCAAGGGAAGACCTTTCAATGGTCTACACTCCAGGAGTGGCAAGGATCTGCATGGCCATCCACGAAAAACGAGAGAGGATGTATGATCTCACCATAAAAAAGAATACCATAGCGATAGTGACAGATGGGACTGCTGTTCTCGGACTGGGGGATATTGGTCCCGAGGCAGCGATGCCGGTGATGGAAGGCAAAGCCATGCTATTTAAAGAATTTGGAGGTGTCGATGCCTTTCCCATTTGTTTAAAAACGAAAGATCCAAAACAAATTGTCACGGTGATTAAAGCTATATCCCCTGGATTTGGTGGAGTGAATCTGGAGGATATCGCTTCCCCTCGTTGTTTTGAGATCGAAAGACGATTGAGAAATGAAATGGATATTCCTGTCTTTCATGATGATCAACATGGAACAGCCGTAGTGATTTTGGCAGGATTGATCAACGCCTTGAAGGTTGTTAACAAAAGATTCGATAATATTCGAGTGGTGGTCTGCGGTTTGGGCGCCGCCGGGATTGCTTCCATACGACTTCTCCTTTCTACAGGAGTGAAGCAGATTATTGGATGCGACCGAAGTGGTGTTCTCTATAAAGGTCGAAAGGAAAACATGAACCCAATAAAGGCACTCATCGCAGAAAATACAAACCTAGAAAGGATTCGTGGGCCCATATCAAAGGCCCTAAAGGGTGCTGATCTTTTTATAGGCCTTTCTCAACCCGGCGTCATTCAGGTCGACGACATCAAGAAAATGGCAAAAAATCCGATTGTCTTCGCCATGGCGAATCCCGATCCTGAGATCATGCCTGAGGAAGTGAGCCGGTCAGCGAGGATTATTGCCACGGGACGCTCAGATTATTCCAATCAGATCAATAACGTCCTCTGTTTTCCCGGTCTTTTCCGGGGAGTTTTGGACTGTCAAGCAAGAGAGATCAATGATCCGATGTTGTTCGCTGCAGCCAATGCCATAGCCCAGATCGTTACGGATGAAGAATTGAGTGAGGATTATATCATTCCGGGTGTCCTCAACAAGAAGGTACCAGAGCGGGTAGCCACTTATGTCAAGGAAGCAGCAATCCAAACAGGGGTAGCCAGATTGGAACATGGATATGGGCCCCCGTTTTACCGGATGTAGGAGAAATAAGATCGAAGGGTGGAAATTTGTAGACAAACCGTTTAGGGGAGAGAGACCATGCCAGAAAGACCGTTAGAATCTTTTGAATTCAAAGGAGCGAAGCCGCGAACGATTGGAATCATCGTTATCCTTCTAATCATCTTCATCTTTATCTGGGGTACGTTTGTCATCGTCCCCGCAGGAAATCGGGGGGTTGTCCTCTGGTGGGGAAGTGTCGAGAAGAGGGTCATGGGAGAAGGGCTCAATTTCAAAGTCCCGATGGCCGAAAGGGTGATTAAGATCGATGTCAGGGTTCGGCCCCATCCCTTCAAGGAGATTGATGCTGCTTCAAAGGAATACCAAATGGTCAAACTGACCGGGATGATGAACTTCCATATCGACCCCGCCTACGTCAATGATCTCTATCAAAAGGTGGGACTTGATTTTGCCGACAAGGTCATCGTTCCGGCCTTTAATGACTTTGTTAAAGAGGTGGTTCCCAACTATCCCATTACTGAGATCCTTCCAAAAAGGGAAGAAATTCGGAAAAGGGCAATGGCAAAACTGGGGGATAACCTGGCGCGATATCATATCGTCGTCGATGATATCTATTTCGCGAACATTCGCTTCACACTGGAGTATGAGAAGGCGATCGAAGCCAAACAGGTGGCCCAACAGCAGGTCGAGACGCAGAGACAGATTTTGGCCCAGCGAGAGATCGAGGCTCAGCAAAAAGTTGCCACCGCCAAAGGAGAGGCTGAATCGATCCTGGTTGTTGCTCAGGGGCAAGCGAAAGCCAACGATGCGCTTTCCCGTTCGATCAGTTCTATCCTGGTTCAGTATAAGAGTATTGAAAAATGGAATGGAACTTTACCACAGGTTTCCGGGGGAGGGATTCCTCTCATTGATTTAGGGAAAATAGGTGAAAGTAAAAAATAGGTTTTGAGTTCGGAGTTCGGAGATTCAAAATCAAAAATACAAAACTCCGAACGAAACCTCCGAACTGCCTTAATGCCTTTTGGGGAACATGACCGTAAACTTCGTTCCTTTGCCCAATTCGCTTTCGATATGGATCTTCCCCTGATGGAGGTTAACAATTTCCTGAACGAGGGAGAGACCAATTCCTAACCCCTTTGCATTTCCGAGGGGTTTTGTTTTTTCTTGGAAATGGCGTGTGAAGACTTCCTGCAGGGATTGATGGGAGATTCCAACCCCTGTATCGGTAATGCGGGTGAAGACAAATTCAGCATCCTCTTCAAGGCTCACACAGATCCTCCCCCCCTGACGGTTATATTTGATGGCATTGGTGAAAAGGTTGTCGAAGAGCTGGTTGAGTTTATCTTCAACCCCGGCGATCTTTACGGGTCCCGGAGGGAACTCAGCTTCGAGTCGGATTTGATGTTCCTTGGCCAAGGGCTCGACGGTGGAGCATGAGAATTCAATGACTTTAACGAGATCGATCGGTTCGAATATCCAGGACTCTTTTTGTATCCCGATTTCGGCTAGATCCAAAAGGTTGTCGATATTCTTTTCAAGTTTCAAAAGGTTCTTGTAAGATATTTCCAAAAACTTTCTCTGCTTTTCAGTCAACGAGCCAACCTTCTCCTTGAGAATTAATCCGATGTATCCCATGACCGATATCATAGGGGTTTTTAGTTCATGGCTGACGGTGGACAGAAAGTCGTCCTTCATTTGATTGACCCGCCTCAATTCCTCATTCGCGGACTCCAATTTTTTCAATGCCTCTTTGAGATTGTCCTCGATATGTTTCCTCTGGGTGACTTCTTGAGTCACCACGATGACGCCCAAATATTTATTATTGGGACCCCGGACAGCAGAATAGGCATTATCATAAAATTTGTCTTCCACCATCTGAATATTCATGAGGTGATGTCCCGGCACCCGGCCGGACTTTAGATCATCGATAATTTGAATCACTTTTTCATGGGCCCTGAGGGGATGGCATTCTAAGATCGACCGGCCCAACACCTCATCTAATTTAATCTTTCGAATCTTCTCTGCCGCCGGATTGCAGTAGGCGATCCGATTTCGATCATCGATAAAAACAACCCCCTGTTCCATAGAGGCAAAAATGGCTTTCAGAATGGGTAAATTCATATCTTTACGATTAGTTTCCAAAAAAATAACACGGAATAGAATATCCGACAAGTGGGGAACGATATTGGATAGAGTTCGAAATAAGTGTTAAAATTATATTGTGAATTTGTTCTCATTTTTTAGCAAAAATTCTCCTTTTATGCTAAATAATATCAGACAAATAGAAAATTTTCGGTCTTGTCGAAGAAGAGACTATTCCAATGCACATATGGAGAAAGGGAAGAAGTATTTAACTTGGATTTTGAATTTTACAGAAGACATGTGACGAAAAACCATGAGATAAAGCCTGAAGGAGAAGGTATAAGGTGACGGGTCATCCTCTCTTTGTAATCTTTTTCATGCTGGGCGCGATCGTCTTTTTCGCCGGTCTACTTTTGAGACTCTTCCTTTACTGGCGAGGGCAGTGGGATCTGTGGGCCCTTGTGAAGGGAGTATTTTCAGTCCTATTCAGCGTTAAGATTCTGAAGCTGATCGAGATCGCGTGCATGGATGGTATCCTCCAGAGAAAGATCTTCGGCCAGGATAAATTGAGATGGCTGATGAAAGTTCTGATCATGATCGGCTACCCGGGGATTCTCATCGCGGGCCATTTGAAAGCAGATGGGATGCCGCAGTTTGAGGGGTTTTCCTTCCTGCTTAGAGTTTTCTATGCACCTTTTTGTGACGTCTATTTTTTCCGCGATGTGGCTGGTACGTCGCTCAGCCTGTCCGATGCCTTTTTTGCGATCTTTTTTGACCTTTTTGGGGCCATGATCCTGGCGGGGGAATTGATCGCCGTCTACCGGAGATTTATCGCTAAGGCCACGCCTTTCAAAACATCGCTCGGAGACATTGTTGCCGTCAACCTGTTAGGAGGGTGGTTTATCCTTCGGTTTTTCTGTGAAGCGATCAGCATCCTCACGTACTCCCTTCCGAACTCCGTGGCCCAATATTGGTTTGTATCCTTCGGTCTGAGTAAAATCATCGCTCCTCTGAGACTTCCCTGGGCCTCTATCAACTATCCCCTTTGGTCCGTGTCAGGGTTGTTCTTGGCCACGCTCGTTGCTTTTATCCCATACAATAAGAAACTTTGGCACATCATTACGATCCCTGCCGTCATGTTCATCGATTTGATGCCCCCAAAGGCTTTCCAACCTGGAACCCGAAAGGCGCCTCTCCCTCTTTCCGTCAAGGAACTCGTTTCCCTCGATGCCTGTATGAAGTGTGGCAGCTGCGTGGAAGTTTGTCCGGTTTACACACAGAATAAACAGTTGGAGGCCACCATGGGGGGAGTTTATAGCAACCTAAAATCTGTCATCAAAAAGACGTATGGTTTGCCGGGAATGATCTTCGGGTCCAAGAATATCGAGGAAGCGCTCAAGGAGTACTCCGATCACCCCTATCTCTGCACCTTATGTGGAAGGTGTGCGCTGCAATGTCCGGCGTTTATCGATACAAAGGAATTGAGAACTGCCCTAAGAGGCTTTATGGTGGAAAAAGGAAGTTATCCTCAGTCCATGGACCAGTTGGCGGAGACTTTGAAAAAGGTGCACAACATTATTGGTGAGCCAAGCGAGGATCGGGCCATGTGGGTGCAGGCCTTGGGCGAACCCCCTAAGGATATGTTTCAGAGAGAAAAGGCAAAGGTGGTCTACTTTACTGGATGCGTGGCTTCCTATTTCCCGATGACGAAGAGAATTCCTCAATCCTTTGTCCAAATTCTGGACAAGGCCGGAGTTGATTTCACCCTTCTGGGGGGCGAGGAATGGTGTTGCGGTTTTCCCCTGATCGCGGCAGGGATGAAAAAGAAGGCCGAAGCCTATATGGAACACAATATAGAAAAGGTGAAAGAAAAGGGAGCAGAAAGTATCGTCTTTGCCTGCCCCTCCTGCTATCATACGTGGACTGAGGAGCATCAGGCGGGTCATCCTCTTCAACTCTTCCATTCCACTCAGTTCCTTAAGAAAATGATCGATGAAGGCAAGATCCGCTTCAAAGAGAAGACAACGAAAGTAACCTATCACGATCCCTGCGACCTTGGGAGGGCCAGCGGAGTTTATGAAGCCCCGCGGGAGATCCTGCGGGCGATTCCGGGCGTAGAACTGGTGGAGATGGAAGGAAACAGAGATCAGTGCAAGTGTTGTGGGGGAGGGGGTAATCTTGAGATGGTGCGTCCAGACCTCTCCGCAGCTATAGCCCAGGCGAAGATAGAGGAGATCAAGGCCACAGGGGCTGACATGGTGATCACCGCCTGCCAGCAATGCGTCCGTACTATCCAGGGTAATGCCCGAAGAAAAAAGACCCCTATTGTCGTGATGGATATCATCGAGTTTGTCTTGAAAAACATGAATGGATAGAGTGAAAATCGATCAGCCACCGGGGAAAATGGGAGGAGGAGGCATGAGCGAGAAAACGGTTTGGTTTATGGATGCCCGATCCAGACGTTTCCTGGAATCCACCGCCATCAAGGGTCGTCAAATCCTTGAGTTTTCTGGATGGCTCGACCATCTCAAACCAGGGGACATTGTCGCTGTCAAAACTCACATGGGGGAGTCCTACAATGTCGGTTACCTCAGACCGATCATTGTTCGGACATTTGTGGATGCGATCAAGGAACGAGGTTGCAAACCCTTTGTCACGGACACCACGACCATGCCTTACCACCCGTGGATCAGCAGAACCCTGGCAATAGACCATTTGGAGACGGCCAACCGAAACGGATTTAACCAAGCTTCGATGGGGTGTCCCATTATTATCGCGGACGGGTGGTTGGGAACAGATGATGTCATCGTCGATCTCAAGGCCCGAGGAAACTATTTAAGTAGGCAATTTGTGGCTCGAGCGATTGCGGATGCGGATGCTCTGTTATCGGTTGCTCACTTTAAAGGCCATCCTGCCGGAGGCTACGGGGGAGCGATCAAAAATATCGGTGTGGGCTGTGCGAGCAAGCGGGGCAAGATGAACCTCCATGGTGCTCTGGCTGGGGATAAGCCCGTCATCAAAGCCGAGCTCTGCCCTGGCCGAAAGTGCGAATGGTGGCAAACCTGCGAGGACTGCTGTCCGGAAGGCTCGATCAAGGTGACGGAGAGAGGATTAGAGGTTGATCTGGATTCGTGCGTCTATTGTTTTGCCTGTGCTAACCTGTGCGTGAATATGGCAGGTATCAATGCGATTCAGCGTTTCGATTATTTGCCGGCACTGGGAAGGCGGATCGCCGACTCAGCGTTGGCCACGATGATGACCAAAGAGGGGGGCAGGGCATTCTTTATCAATTATGCCATGGACATCACCCCTGCCTGTGACTGTTATGGGTGGACCGATACGCCGATTGTGAATGGCATCGGTGTTCTTGCCTCTCTGGATCCCGTGGCTGTCGATAAGGCCTGTATCGATCTGATGAATGAGGCCCCGGGACTGACTCACTCGGAAGCGGAAGAATTCGATGCTCTGGCTCCGGGTTCGAAAAAACTGAATCTCATCAAAGGGAAGGACATCGAACAGCAAGTCTACGGAGGCGTGGAAAACAGCTTAGGAAGTGTCCATTATGTCATTGAAAAGGTTCCTCTCGACCGGAGCCAGGAAGCGATTGCACGGTTTTATCCGGAAGGGGTGAGAGCAAAGAGACTCAAACCGATGTACCAAGAAAATCATCCTCTATCCGGTCTGGACACGGCTTCCTTTGGAAAACCAACCGAGGGGGTTACCCATCCAAAGTATCCGAAGAAGTGAACCCCGTTAGAAATTCCAGCGGGGCATTATTTCTAACGGGGTAAAGGGGAGAAAAATGACTTTGAAACACTTTTGGACGATCATCGCTTTTCTAGTTACCTTTGTTTTAACAGGCTGTCTTCAAAATCTGGCGCTGGATGCCAAAGTTCCAAGAATGACAAAAGAAGACCTAAGGTCTCTCCTCGACAATCCAGAGGTCATCATTCTGGATGTCCGCATCGCTGATGAGTGGAAGAGGAGTGATTTGAAGATTAAAGGTGCCGTGCATGAGGACCCGGAAAAGGATTATAGAATCTGGGGGTCTAAATATCCAAAAGACAAAACATTGGTCTTCTATTGTAGCTGACCGAATGAAGAGACCAGTGCCTGGATGGCACGGCAATTCATCTCCTTAGGGTATTCCAAAGTGTTTGCTTTAAAAGGCGGATGGGACGAATGGCATAAAGCGAATTACCCCGTGGAACCGAAATGATCTCTTGAGGGCATTGACAGTTTAAGAAACAGAAAGGATAGAAAAGATGAGGAAAAAGGACTCAGAGCTTTTTAAGCCATTGTTGGACACAGCCGAGAGTTATCTCAGGGCTTATTGCGACGGGAAGCAGGCAGATGACGAGAAGGCCAAGATTGCCTTAAGGGTGCTTTCGCTTTATCGTCAAATCCTAAAAGCGGAAAAGGAAAGAGAGCAGATCAAATCGGAATGGCAAAAAGTGATCGCGGGTGTTGCAGAACTGAAAAAGGTAACAGTAAGTAAAGCGAAAAAGAAACCTAAGTCAAGAACCAAACCAAAACGCCGAGGCTAATCTAAATCCTCTTCACGGCCATCTTATAAAGTCCCAAACTCTTTAAGATAAAGGTGTGGGCTTTCCTTCGGTCACGATAAACGTTTTTGCTCATCTGAATGCCTCCCTTCTCATAGGATCTGATAAGAACTTCCCACAAACCCTGTCTTCCTTCTTGATCTTTGGATACGGATTATTTCTTATCCAACGCGAGCAGTTTATCCCAAAGATTGACGGTAAACAATTGGACATTGCCGCAATTATCACAAATCGACATTTTCAGTACACGTTTTCCAGCCGGCTTCATGAAATAGGATGTGGCATCGGATTCATTGTAATTTCCCTTTCCACAAACTTTGCATTGTAGTTTCGACTTTGAGTCAACGACATCCGCATGGCTATCGATCAAAGATAAGACTTCATCAACCTTTTCGAGAAGTGCCGTTGCATCCGGAAGGCAATCCTTTTCATGCTCGACGATACATTTACTGAAAAGATAATTTGCCAATCGGATGGAGTGCCTATGGGGAAACTTCGTTTCCAAGTTGAATTCCTGTTGATCATAGTGCCACAGAGGAAGGTTGGGCGATCCTGAAACCATTGACCACAACAGCTTCCCTAAGCAAAATACGTCGAAGGAGGGCTCAATCTCATCGATTCGGAGAGACAGGGCCCAGCCAGGCATCCAGTCACCCCTTCCTACATTTTCCCATGTTTTGGAGATTCTCGTGTAACTATCATCCGTAAAGAATACCAAACCGAAATCTCCGAGAACCAGATGATCGTCATCATCCATGAATACATTTTGGGGCTTGATGTCCCGATGCACAAAGCCTCTTTTATGTAATTCAGAAACCCCCTCCACGAGTGGCCGAAACGCCTTGAGGGCTTTTGGAAACTCCCCGACATACGTATTGAGGTGCTTATCGAGTGACCCCTTCGGATAGAATTTAGACACAAACCACCTTGTCTCTCGGTCCGTATCCAGAATCTTTAGAAGATTCGGGTGAGGAATGCCGGCCATTGCTTTAATTTCGCGCTTGATTCGGTCTTGGACTCGGTCCGCACCTTTCACCTCCTTAGACTTGTGTAAAACTTTTAAGGCACCCTGATTCTCAGGGTCTTCCATTTGTATCAGCTCGACCATGGCCCAGCGATATAATTCAAAAAATTTTTTTCGAGTTTCACTTTTATCGGACGAGACTAAACCGTGAAGCGAGTTTTCAATATCGGGGCGAATTTGTCCGTCGATGTCGAATTCTTTCGTGTCGATCACACGGTAGACTCTGCCCTGGTCCCCCTGACCCAGGATCGCAATAATTTTCCATCGATATTTGTAATCCATTTCCTTCTCCTTTGGAAAGAAAAGTATGTTTTTTGAAGGGACGCTTTGATCCGTATGAATTTCAAATCAATTTACAAATTCTGAATAAAAAAGTCAAATCTCCCGAGGGAAAGGAGTCCCAGGAGCAATGGCCAAGAAATCAATTCCTGAGTGGGTTTCGATATGGGAGTTTCTACTCCAAATCCATCTGGAGCGGGAGGGGGTAATCGCCCGTGAAACAAGCGTAACAGAACTGTTCGGCATCTTCCCTCACGCATTTTTTCAGACCTTCTAAAGTTAAGTAATGCAAAGAGCTTGCATTAATAAACTTCTGAATCTCCTTGATCTCGTGGGAGGAAGCGATCAGCTCTGATCTTTTTGGCGTATCGATGCCGAAGAAACAGGGATGGGTGATGGGTGGAGAGCTGATTCTGACGTGAATTTCTTTTGTGCCGGCATTTCGAAGCATCCTATTAATCTTTCGGCTGGTGGTTGCCCGGACGATGGAATCATCCACGGTGACAATCTTCTTGCCTTTGAGCAATTCTCTTACCGGGTTCAATTTGATCTTCACACCGAAGTGTCGAATTCGTTGTTCGGGCTCGATGAACGTCCGCCCGATATAATGGTTCCTTATCATTCCAATCTCCAGGAGGATTTTCGACTCAGCCGCATAGCCCAATGCGGCCGGGAATCCAGAGTCCGGGATAGGAACGACCATATCCACATCTACTGGCGATTCCTTGGCAAGTTGAACTCCAAACGATTTTCTGACCTCATAAACATTTCTGTTGAAAAAGAAACTATCCGGCCGGGCGAAGTAGATGAACTCAAAGATGCACTGGTGGTGTTGTTTGCGCGGAAAAGGTTTGAAAGATTTAATTCCCTCTTCATTAATCAAAAGAATCTCCCCGGGTTCAATCTCCCTCACAAACTTGGCTCCGATGAGGTCAAAGGCGCAGGTCTCAGAGGCCACCACAGGTGCACCCTTAAGCTGACCGAGAACCAAAGGCCTGAAACCAAAAGGATCTCTGGCTGCGACCATTTCGTTCTCCGTCAGGATGAGCAAAGAGTAGGCTCCTTCAACCTGTTTGAGGGCATGGACCGTTCGCTCTACGAAGCTTTTCTCCTTGGAACGGGCCATGAGGTGAACGATGACCTCGGTATCCATATTCGACTGAAAAATGGATCCTCTGGATTCGAGTTCGCTCTTAATAAGAAAGGCATTGGTCAGGTTACCGTTGTGGGCAATGGCCAGGCTTCCCTTGTAATAGTCCACAGAAAAAGGTTGGGAATTTTTGAGCTCGCTTGAACCAGCGGTTGAATATCGGACATGACCGATGGCACTTTTTCCAGGGAGTCTCTTCAGAATATCTTGAGTGAAGACCTCCGAGACCAATCCCATCTGGCGGTAATGATGGAGTTGTCTATTGTCCGAGGAGACGATCCCAGCACTCTCCTGACCACGATGCTGAAGGGCATAGAGACCGAGATAGGCGAGATTGGACGCTTCAAGATGATTATAAATCCCAAAGATACCGCACATGGGTTTCTCCTTAGCCAGCTCTCAAATAAGTTCGAAGTTTTTAGTTTTGAGTTAATACTCCGAACTCTTAACTCTGAACTGTTAACTAACGGCCTTTATCATCGTATCCTTTTGGATGGTTTCTGTGCCATTTCCAGGCGGTTTCAACAATCGTTTCCAGATCAGGGAAGTTGGGAATCCATCCCAGTTCCTCCTTAATCTTTTTTGAACTGGCCACCAGACGGGCAGGGTCTCCTGGTCTCCTTGGAGAATCGACCGGAACAACCTTTCTCCCGGTTACCTTTTTAACGGTCTCAATCACTTCTTTCACTGAAAATCCGTTTCCATTTCCCAGATTATAAATTCCAGATGTCCTCTCTTGGTCTAATTTCCTAAGGGCTAGAAGATGGGCATGAGCAAGATCGGTGACATGGATATAGTCGCGGATGCAAGTTCCATCGGGAGTAGGATAGTCTGTGCCAAAAACAGGAACTGAAGTTCCATCCAAAGCTGCTTTGATCACTAATGGGATCAAGTGGGTTTCCGGAGAGTGGTCCTCTCCGGGCCTGCCCTCTGGATCAGCCCCTGCGGCATTGAAGTATCTGAGGGAGATGAAGTTTAATTTGCCTCCGTCATGAAAGGCCTGCAGTACCTTCTCAAAGATCCATTTTGTCTCGCCATACGGATTCGTAGGGAGACAGGGATGATCTTCCCCTATAGGAATGGTTTTAGGTTCTCCATAAACGGCGGCAGATGAAGAAAATACGAATTTCTCCACATTAAATTCTTCCATTATTTCAATCAGTTTCAATCCGTTTTTCACGTTATTGTTGAAATATTTTGCAGGGTTCTGAACGGATTCTCCTACCAAACAATCTCCTGCAAGGTGTATTACAGTATCAATTTGGTGGGATTGAAAAGTCTCTTTCAGCTTCTTTTGATCCGACAGATCTCCTTCGATGAGGAGGGTATCCTTTGCGGCATTTCGGTGACCGGTCTGAAGATTGTCGAAGACAATAGGCTGATAGTTTCGGCGGAGAAGCTCCTTAACCACATGACTTCCGATATACCCCGCTCCACCCGTTACAAGAATTGCCGGCATCTCATCATTTTATAAGGGATTTGAGATCTGTTTGTCAATGAAACAAGCCCTTCTCTCATATCTCTTTTACGCGGACGTTTGCGGGTGATTTCTCGATGGTTTCCGAAATATCTTTCAAATACCTTGAGATTTTCTCCGATTCATCAGATTGATAATCAGGGATCTTTGTGGTTCCGTATTTCTCATACTCATCCAGAGCGAATTTGACTGTAATATTTTCAATCGTCCTTCCGGGTTGAAAGGCGACCTCGCCCTTGATTCCTTTTGCTGTCTCAACCACCAGACCGACCTCGCTTAGTTCATGGAGGAACTGCCGCACAAGGCGAGCCGGGATCTCCAAAGCATGGGCAATCTGGTGAGCACTCAAGGGTTTTTCTCCCAGAGAAAACTTCTTGGTGAGGAGGTGAAAGATCCTGAGCATGAGAATTTTCTTCGATGAAACGCTCATCCTGGAATAGTCCGGGTGAAAGCCGTATGTTTCGTAATGTTCATTGGCATTCGCAATTTCTGCACCGAAAAGAACGATCATCCAACTCATTTGAAGCATACCCAAGAAAAGAGGCAGGGCCGCAAAGCTCCCGTAAATGGCTCCATAACTTGCTACCCCTATCTGAAATTTAATATAGATCCATTGAACAATTTGGGCAATCGTCCCGGCAGCGACACCTCCCAAAATGGCTGACCTCATCGGAATCTTGGTGTTTGGCATGATCAGATAGAGCATCGTGAAGAGAACCCAAATCGATGCATAGGGCAGTAGATTCAGTAGGAGAAAAATGACCTTGCTGAAAACTCCCAGGACAGCGATTTTATCGACGATCACTTTCACTTGACTTGCCACAAGGATGGTCGCACCGCTGGAGATGATAAGAAGAACAGGGCCAAGGACCATCATTGCCATATAATCGCTAAATTTTCTTATCAGCGTCCTTGCTTTCTTTATTTCCCAAATTTCGTTAAGAGACTCTTCGATTTTCCCCATGATGGATATGACCGTCCAGAGCAGCAATACTATTCCTACACCAGCAATTAAACCTCCCTTCGCCTGATTGAGAAGGTTATGGGAAAACGAAATAATCTGATTGGTGATATCGGCCTGCCAATTTGCCTTCTCTGCCATTTCGAGGATCTGTTTCTCGATAAGTTTTTCAAGACCGAAACCTTTAGCCATCGCAAAGGCTACGGCCACAACGGGAACCACATTGAGTAGAGAATAATAGGTCAGAACCGAAGCGGTCTTCTGACAATTGTCTCTCATAAATCCTCTTGATGCCAGAAGAATAATGCGCAGGTATTTGATGGAAAAGGCTTCTATCGGTGAAAGATTTTTTAATTGAATTTCCCAAATACCGGTCTTAAAGAAGGTAAGGAGGCGTGATACCATTGTCAATCTCCTGTTCTATTTTGTTTCGATCAGGAAGATAAAACAAACACGATCCAAATGGACGTGTTATCTTTTCTTAGCCTACCTTCAACTCAGAAGTGCAGTTTGGACAACGCGTTGCCTTAATGGGAATGGTTGAGAGGCAATAAGTGCACTCTTTCGTCGTCGGCACGGCCGGGAGAGCTTCCTTTTGGCGCTTCAATTTATTAACCGTCTTCACAAGCAGAAACACCGCAAAGGCGACAAGGACAAAGCTGATGACGGTGTTAATGAAAATACCGATATTAATACTCACCGCACCCGCTGCCTTGGCAACGGCAACCGTTGCGTAGGGACCGGCCACCTTGCCATCTTTCAAAACAAGAAAGAGATTGGAAAAATCTATATTCCCCAGAAGCATACCGATGGGCGGCATGATGACATCCTGGACAAGCGAATTGACAATGGTGCCGAAGGCTGCCCCAATGATTATTCCAACAGCCATATCCACCACGTTTCCTCGCATCGCAAATTCTTTAAATTCCTTTAACATCGTGGGTCCCTCCTCTTCGATTGAGATTTCGTTGGTTTTTTCTGATTATTTGAGCTTGAAATCGACACGGCTGTCTTTAATTTTTTCCTTCTTTGCAGGTGAAAGAGATTTAGGTTCAAGGACAAATACTCTCTCTGGTTCAACCTGTCCGGATTTCAGGATGGCATCTCTTACCTTCATGGATCGTTGAGAGGCAAGGGTTCTCAGGTCTCCCTCCTTGATCTCGATATGGGTCAGCATCAATTTTTCCATTTCCGGGACAGGCAGGTCTTTCGCCATTCCAATGAAATTTTTCGGTTTTGGAAATTTCTCCTCTTTGTAGGCCATCTTCAGATATTTTCCGTATTCAGAGGGTTCAATTTTAACCTCATCGACGGGGATCGAGGGCGATCCTTTCTTGATCGTTTCATTCAACTTCTGCACCCTTAATTTGCTGTTAAAGAAATGCTGTTTCAATCCGTCCTTGTCTTTTTCGAGGTCGACATGGCCTTCGATATCCATTTTGAGCGACGGTCGATCACGAAAGGCCTTGGCGACGGTTTCAAGTTTTTTTGCACTCGATTCTGTAACGACACTACTCCCGTAATCGAACTCAACGTAACTCAGTTCTTCTCCGCCCCCGAATGCAGCTCCGAGAAGTGAAAAAGGCGAGGTGGCGGCCTTTGAGATCAAATTAACGAGGATCTTCAGGATCACTCCCCAGACGCTGAATTTCGGATCATCCAGGCTCCCCGTCACGGGAAGGTCCAATTTGATCTCACCCTTCCTGTCTTTTAGAAGGGCAACGGCAAGCTTTACGGGTAATTTCGTTGCGGTAGCGCTTTCAACCTTTTCGCCAAAGGTGAATTGGTCGAAGAAGATACTATTTTGCGATTCAAGCTTCTTCTTAACGATGAGATATTTCAAATCGAAGGAGAGTTTACCCTTCTCGATGGTATAGCCGACATATTTCCCGGCGTAAGGTGTTGTCGGACTTAGCTCAAAATCCTTAATTCTGGCCTTTATGTCTACATAGAGGTCCTCTCTCAGGGGATTAATTTTGCCGGTGACCTCAAGGGGGGTATACTCGTTAAGTTTTCCTCGGAGTTCGACATCCGCTGTCGTATTCTCCTCAGCCGAAAGCTCCGATACTCTTCCTCCCATCTCTGACAGGCTCATTGAAAATTCAGGTTTGACCGACTTGTCTGAAATGTCTATCCTTCCTCCCTGAAGCGTGATCTGACCGATCTTGATATTCTTTGAAGGCCCTTTTTCCTTCGGGGAGGCCTCCGCTTTCTCCTGCGGAACAGGAGGGGGAGGTGACGCTTGCTTCGGCTCCTCAGTTTTCATGATCTCCTGAAGATTGACTTTTCCTTCGGAGTTGACCAAAACGCGAGCATAGAAGTCAGTTAAAGAGATCCCTTTGATGTCGATCGAGAGAGGGGTATACCCAACATTGAGATCACTCAATGAAAGGGATTCCAATTTCAGAAGATCCTCTCCATTCAGTTTATCAACAGAAGAGAAATTATTTAAAGCGGCATCCCCTTTATAGGACGCCTTGATTTCCTTTTTCTCAGTAGAAGTAAAGGAGAGGTTCCCAGCTGTGGAAATGGCTCCTCCCGTCACAGTAATCTTTACTTTATCCGTAAAATAGGGTTGGAACGGTCCGATCTCAATACCTTTGAGTTCCGTTTTGAAATCTGCGGTCATGGGTTCGATGCCAATCGTTCCCGTCGTGGAAATCGATCCCTTTTCATTTAAAAGGAGAGACAGAGTTAGTCTTCCTTTACTATTCTTAGCGGTCGAGATATTCTCCCCCTTTACCTTCATGTTTTTTGCAGTGATGGTGACAGGTTCGGAAGTTGTTTGGTCTTCGACTCTGATCGTATAATTATCAACGGACAAGTTTCTTAGTGATACAAGCCATGGCTTTTCAGGAGGTTTGCCTTTGTCTGCGGGGGATCGTTCGACAGGAGGGGCCTCATTGGGCACCGACGAAGGAGCAACCAGTTTAAGGACATTCATATCCCCATTGGCTAAGCGTTTGATAAGAAGTTCACCCTTCTGCGTAGAAAAAACTCCAATTTTCAGCTCCTTCTTCGTCATGTTCAAATCAGTCTCTTTAATCGAGAAGGTAGGAATCTTGAGAAAGTCCGCATTTTCTTCAGCTTTTTTAAGACGGAGGGTACTGAGGGAAAGGGAGATTCCTGGAAGCGAGATCTCCGGTTCCTTTTCGCCTTTTGCATATTTGTAGCGGGTTGAGAAATCAAGGCGTCCATCCTCGATATCAAATAGAATATTGTCCCGATAGTAAGGCGCATATTTTCTTAGAGGGACAGATTTGATTTCCAAGGCCCCTTCTGCCCCAAGAGGATCCATGGAGAATTCGCCTTCCAGGCTGATATTTTCTTTGGCTTCTGTTTTGAGTGACAGGGCATAGGCTGTTTTCTTGTCTTTGCCGTTGCTGAAGTGGTCAACCTTCAACTCTATCGGGTTTAGAATCGTTTTGAAGGGTTTACTCCTGGAAGCGTCAGAAAAAGTAACTTTTGCTCCTGCCAGATGGATCTCATCGATGTCTAAAGATAAAGGTGCTGATTCTTCCGCTTTTTTGGGGGCAGGTTTTGTCTCTTTTGTTTCGGGCAAGAGAGATTGAACATTGACCATTCCCTTTTCATCTCTTCTTATTTCCAATTCGGGCGACTGAATGGAGATTTTTGATAGATGGATGATTTTAGAAATGGGTTCTGACGGGGCAATAGAGATATCCAGCAAGGGGAGCCTGAGCAGAGGCTTGTTTCTTGCATCGTCCACCGCCATTTTTTTCAAGGAGACGTTTCCTGAAACGGTGAGAGAAGGCTTCTTATCCTTTGTTTCAATGAAAGAGATTTTTGTCTGAGTGTCCAGGTAGGCGGAGACAATCTTAAAATTCATTTTCGTGGGGGCATAGGCAAGATAATAAGGAATGTCCAGATCTTTAATATTGATATCAAAAGAGGTTTCGAGTGAATCGGCAAATGGTTTCGTCGTACCCTCAAGGACATAGGGGGTATCATTGATTTTAGCTGAAAAATGGGGTCGAACGAACCTTTCGATGTAGGAAGGGATATTCGACAGAAATGGGACGCCGATATCCAATTCTCTGACCGTGTGCTTTATCTGTTTGGGACCATCCCAAAAATCGATGCTGCCGTTTTCTATTCTTATATTATTCAGTGAGAATCTTAAAGGTTTGGGCTTCCCCGTCTCCGGCGGTTTCGACTCCTTCTTTTCTATTAGATCAGAAAAATTGTAGGACAGGTCTTGATTGCGAGTAATCTTTATGAAGGGTTGCGTTAACCTTATTTCGCCAAAAATGACAGCCATTCTAAAAACAGAGAGGCTCTGAAAATTCAAGAAGATCTCCCCGCAAGATACAAAGGTATCAGAGCTTCCCTTGTCTTTTACTCGTTAGGCCTCTCACCGATATGGAAAGGGTGTAAGGATTGATCTTGATCTGATCGATCGTCACCTCACGGTGAAGATTCTCAGAAAGTTGCTTGGTTAAAATAGATTTCAAGATCGGAGGTAGCGCAAAGAAGCCGACCAGGGTAAAGACGACAAAGAAGATGATTAGTCCAATGAGGATTTTCTTCGCACGAGGCTTTAGTTTATTTTCATAAATCTTCAATACTTTTCGAAACATAGACCCACCCCCGTCAGGTAAAAAGTTAATTTTTGGAAACGTTGCCTTCACACCTATTCTACTAAATGTTTACAAATAATCAATAAGATTCTATCGCTTCTATCCTTCAATCTCGAATCTTTCTTTTAACACCCCTAACGCCTCCTCTCTATTTTTGATTTCGCCCTCCACTTGCATCTGGCGGATGAAGTCGAGGATTTCGCCTACTTGTGGTCCAGGAGAGTAACCCAAAGCCATGACATCGTGTCCGTTGATCAAAGGGGGCGGGTGAACAATGTCTTTCTCTCTAAACCATTCTAGGATTCGAAGGCAGTGGTCTTCCACCACTTCGTCGATCTCAACGGACAGGATGCCGCGGCTTGCTTCTTTATCAGCAAGGGTGTGAAGAACGAGAAGGGGAGTTTCCTCACCCATCTGGTTGACCAACCTCTTCAGCGCTCCCTCCTTGGTCCCGCCGGGCAGGTTGTGTATTCTCATGTGATGTTGGACAAGGTGAAGAATTCTATTCCTCAGGTGATTCGAAAACCTTAATCTCTCCATGATTCCTTCCGCCCTCTGGCACGAATAAGATTCATGGGTATAGAAATGAACCCTCCCTTTCTCATCTTCCGAATAGGTATCCTGTTTCCCGATGTCGTGGAAGAGGGCGGCGTAATATAAAGCGAGCCGATCTTCTTCGGGTAAGGAGATCTTCGCCCTTCGATGAGCGACCCATTCAAGAGCCCAGGAAATCTTTTCTATCATCAGGAGGATATGAGGGAGAACATTTAGGTGATGGTATTCCCCTTGACCAAGGTTCTCTAACCCCCCAAGCTCCGGAAAGAGGGTGATGAGCAAAGTGGCTTCATAAAGGAATTTCATTCCAACAAAGGCACGGGAGGAGAGGAGGATTTGATCCAGTTCTGTCTTGATGCGCTCCCCGGGGATTTTTCTGATCTGTTCCTTTTTTGAGGAGATTTCCCTGGTGAGATCCTCATCCATAATAAAGCCTTCCAGGGTGCAAAGGTAGCGGACCGCCCGTAACATCCTCAATGGGTCCTGATCAATGGAATTGCGAGAAACAATACGGATCAACTTCTTACCGATGTCCTCAAGGGACCCCTCAACCGAATGAAAGGTTTCGTCCCGTAGGGAGAAGGCCATTGCATTGATCGTAAAGTCTCTCCTCTCAAGATCTTCTTCGATCGTTTCCCCTTGTAAAAAGGCGATATCGACGGACAACCCTTCTTGGATGATTCGATAGGTGACAGTGTTCGTCTCCTCTTTTCCAACCTTAAAAAAGTGAAGGCAAAGGGCTTCCTCAATGACCTTAATGAATGAAGATGCATCTTTCGGCAAGGCAAAGTCATAATCTTTTCGTTCCGTTCCAAACAGGAGGTCTCGGAGGTAACCTCCTACTAAGAAAAGGGGGATCCTCTTCTCTTTTGCCAGTCTCGACAATTTAGAGAGAAGAGGGTCCTTACGGATTTCTTGCTTAATATTCTCTATCACCATTTGCTGCCCTAACTCCTAATCGCCGCGCTCCCGCTTTAATAAAGGGGGCAAGAGGCCACGGCAACGTCGTAGTTTCATCTAAGTTGCTGACATGCCGATCCATTGCTCACAATTGTAAAACCAGGTGTCATTCCTGCGAAAGCAGGAATCCAGGTTAGCCCATTTACTGGATTCCCGTTTACACGGGAATGACGATGACCAATCGAAGTCACCGACTTTGATGTTACCCTCGGGAGAGGGATTTGGGTTTGATAAAGCCCTTTTTTTATGATAAGTTAGCTAAAATAGCATATTCGATCAAATGGAGCATTGTCAATTGCCGAAGACGATCAGGGAGGAATTAGAAGAGCGGGAGAAAGAGAGTCTCTCTCCTTTTGCGACGTTGAGTGCAAGGTCGAAAGGGCGCCGAGTTTTTGAGGAGGAATGTCCCCTTCGGCCGGCCTTCCAGCACGACCGAGATCGAATCATCCATTCCAAGTCCTTTCGGAGACTGAAACATAAGACCCAGGTCTTTCTCATTCCGATGGGCGATCATTACCGGACCCGATTGACGCATACGCTCGAGGTTTCTCAAATTGCAAGAACGATTTCGAAAGCCCTCCGTCTCAATGAGGACTTAACAGAGGCCATCTCATTGGGACACGACTTGGGTCACACCCCCTTTGGGCATGCCGGGGAGGATACCCTGAATGAGATCGTCCCAGGCGGATTCAACCATGCCGATCAAAGCCTGAGGGTCGTCGATCTCTTGGAGAAGGATGGGAAGGGACTGAATCTCACCTTCGAGGTCCGCGATGGTATATTGAAACATACCAAGGGGAAAGGGGAGATCCTTTGTGAGGACCCCGAAGCGATGGCTTTTACCCGTGAAGGTCAGGTGGTGCGGATTGCGGACATCGTTGCTTACATTAACCATGACATCGACGATGCGATTCGGGGTGAAGTGATTTCCTCAGACGATATTCCCGATGATTGTCTGAAATGTCTGGGGGATACTCATTCCAAACGAATCAATACGATGGTCAATGATATCATCCAAGAAACCCTCGAATCGGGTGACGGAAAGCTTTCCGTTTCAAAAGAGGTTCTCTCAGCGGTGTGGGACCTCCGGGAATTCCTTTGGGAACACGTCTACTTGAACAAAGCCGTTCATACCGATTTCTACAAGGCGACGAAGATTTTAAAAGAACTCTATCAATATTTGGTTGACCATCCGGATTATTTTCTGACCCTGATCAAAATGGATTCGCTTTACGACTCCTTGGAGCGATGTGTCTGTGACTTTGTGGCCGGCATGACAGACCGTTATGCCTTCAGTCTTTATGAAAAACTGTTTCTCCCCCTTCCCTGGGTCGTTCTATGAAGAAGAGAGGTTTTGGGAACAAGTCGAAAAAGGGTCGGTCAAAAGAATCCGTTCGGGTGATCATTCTCGGAGCTGGAGGAAGGGATTTTCATAATTTCAACACCTACTTTAGAGAGCGGTCCCTCTTACCGGGTGATGGCTTTCACCGCTACCCAGATTCCCTTTATTGCTGACCGAATCTATCCACCGCAGCTGGCCGGGCCCCATTATCCCCAGGGCATTCCCATCTACCCAGAAGAGGAACTTCCTCGTTTGCTCTCGGAACATCTTGTTGATCAGGTCATCTTTTCTTATAGCGATGTTTCGCATGAAGCGTTGATGGATAAAGCTTCTCTGGTTCTTTCCAAAGGCCAAGACTTTGTTTTTCTCGGGCCCAAAGAGACGATGATTGAAAGCCGGGTCCCGGTCATCTCTGTTTGTGCGGTCAGGACGGGTTGTGGAAAGTCGGTCATCACGCGAAAGGTAGCGTCCCTCCTGAAAAAGAAAGGTCTCAAGGTATCGGTGATCCGGCATCCGATGGCTTATTGTGAGTTCAAGCCGGTGCTCCGTTTCTCGAATCGGAGAGATGTGGAGGAAGAGACCTGTACGCTCGAAGAGAGAGAAGAATTCGAGCCTCTCGTAGAGGCAGGGATTACCGTCTACGCAGGTGTGGATTATGAACAGGTGTTGAGGGCGGCTGAGAGCGAGTCTCAGGTGATTGTCTGGGATGGAGGAAACAATGATTTTCCGTTTATCAAGCCCGATTGGGAGATTGTTCTCGTGGATGCCCTGAGGCCGGGCCATGAGAAGCTCTATTATCCCGGAGAGGTAAATTTGAGGAGGGCAGGTCTTCTGATCATTACAAAGGTGAATGAAGGAAGCGAGGAGTCCTTAAGAGAGATAAGAAAGAACATCTCTCTGATGAATCCCGGGGCGGCAGTTCTGGAGGCTCCCTCCGTCACCCAATTAGATCATCCGGAAAAAATCGCAGACAAGAGAGTATTGGTCATCGAGGATGGGCCAACCATCACCCACGGAGGCATGTCTGATGGAGCAGGCGCCTCGGCTTCGAGAAGCCTGGCCAGAGAGCTGGTGGATCCGAGGCCTTATGCGGTGGGTTCGCTGAAAGAGGTCTATCAAAACTATCCGCATATTGGTCGGGTGCTTCCGGCCATGGGATATTCAGAGGAGCAGATCAAAGACCTTGAAGCCACCATCCAGCGCTCCGTTTGTGATGCGGTGGTCATCGCGACCCCCACGGACTTGGGAAGGAAGATTAGAATCGATCAACCGACTGTGAGGGTTAGCTATGATTTCAACGTCGATCTCCTTCCTCTGATCGATCGTTTTATTGAGAAGAGGATGACCGCTCAGCGACAGGGAAGGAATAGCGGAAAGCGATGAGAGGCAGCCCCCATGAAGCTTTTGGAAGCTATGCTTCCCGTATCCGCCTATTACTTCCGGCGTATCTCAGAAAGTCCTGCGACTGAGGGATGACACAAAAGACTGCGATTTTCTTGACATTCCATATTCCTTGTGATAGAAAATTACAAATTAGAGAATCACTGTCAATCCTCTCTCACCACCTATAGGGGGTCGGAGAATGGCAAAAGAAATTCTGATTGCTGATTCGGATAAGACCGATCAGAAAGAGTTTCAAAGGATTTTTGAAACCACTGATTACCACCTCATCTTTTCGGAAAGCGGTGAGGATGCTCTTCTCCGGGCGAAACTTTTCAAACCGGATATGATTATCGCTTCAGGGGCGGGCCTTGAAGAGAAGGGCGGTTTGGAATTATGCGGAGCCATCAAAGGAGACCCAGATTTTAAGAACATCCCATTCATCCTCATTTCAAGTATTTTTGATGAGATTTCGGAAAAGGACCGTAAACGATTCCAGGCAGATGGGGTGATCTCAAAACCTCTCAACGAGGGTGAGATTCTTGATTTGGTGGACAACCTGATGGAAGAGGAGGCGGCCGGAAAGAGGGGAGAAATGGTTTCTGAAAAGCAGGAGTTTTCGTTGGATGAAACAGGGGAGGGGGAAGAAGAAATCATTGAATTGGTGGATGTTGTGGAAGAGCCAGAACCCAGGATGAGCATTGAGAGTTTCGTCCCGACAGGGAGAGATAAATCCTTTGGGGAAGTGACTCCTCTGAATTCCTGGGGAAAACTGGAGTTTGAAGAAAAACCAGTGGAAAAGGAATTGGAACTTCGTCCTGAAAAGAAAATCGGAGGGATGGATCTCCGATTGAAAAGAAAAGTGCCTTTGAAAGATGCTTCACCCGAAGAAGAGCTCTTTGACAAGATCGAATTGGAGGAGATCCTCGAAAAGGTGGAACAACTCAAACCCTCTTTAGAGAAGGAGTGGCCCTATGAAAAAGAGGTAAAGGATATCGAAGAGAGGCCCTTCGAGATGGAGGAGCCTGCTGAAAAATTGGATCTCTCAGAATTCGAGAAAGCGCTTCGGAGAGAAGCAAAGGGTGCGCTTCCGCAGGAAGAACCCCAGCCTTTTTTTGTCGAGGAACCTAAGAAAAGGATCTCAGAAAAAACCATTACCACAGAGGAATTTGTAGAGAAACCCTTGGAGGAATCATTAGAAGAACCGCTAGAAGGAGCGCTAGAGGAACTCTTAGAGGAACCCTTGGAGGAATCGATAGAGGAGGCTCTGGAAGAACCCCTAGAAGGAGCCCTAGAGGAACTCCTAGAGGAACCCTTGGAGGAATCGATAGAGGAGGCTCTAGGAGAACCCGTCGAGGGAGAGGAACTTAAAGAGCTGCCCGAAGAGGAATTTCCAGAAGAACTCTTGGAAGATCTAATAGGAGAGGAGGAGATAAGTGCCATCGGGGAGCCAAAAGAGTTGAAAGCTGAAGAAGTCCGTCTGGGGGCAGTAAGGGCCGAAGAGATAGAAGAAATAGAAGAGATGGAGCAGGTGGAAGAAATAGAAGAAGCAAAAATGGATAAATTGGAGGAAGTAGAAGCTCCAAAGATGGCATGGGAAGAGACTCCGAAGGTGACGCGAAAAGAAGCTCCTTCCTTGGTGAGGACGGTGGATAAACAGATGCAGGAGGTTATTTCGCAAAAGATTCAGGAGATGATGGGAGAGATGATGACAAAACTCGTCCCGGAGATGACTCAGAACGTCGTCGGCTTTACCCTTGAACGGATTGAAAAAATGGTGAAAGAGGTTGTTCCGGATTTGGCAGAGAAGGCGATTCAAGAGGAGATCAAACGGCTTCAGAAGGGAGAAAAGGGATAGGGAGGATAAAGGGTGTATCAATGGCCTCAAAGCTCTTGGACAAGTCTTATAATCCACACCAGGTGGAAGAGAAATGGTATCATTATTGGGAGAAGCGCGGCTATTTCAGAGCCGATGAAGATTCAGAACAGAAAGCCTATTCTATTGTTATCCCCCCTCCAAATGTCACGGGCGTTCTTCACATCGGACACGCACTAAACAATACTCTGCAGGACATTCTGATTCGCATCAAGAGGATGGAGGGCTACGCTGTCCTCTGGATGCCGGGGACGGATCATGCAGGCATTGCCACCCAGAACGTTGTGGAGAAGCAGCTTTTGGAAGAGGGGCTCGACCGGCACACCCTGGGAAGGGAAAAATTGATTGAGAGGGTTTGGGAATGGAAGGAACAATCCGGGGGGACAATCATCAACCAGTTGAAGAAACTGGGGGCTTCCTGTGACTGGAGCCGTGAACGGTTTACGATGGATGAAGGCCTCTCCGATGCGGTCAAAGAAGTTTTCGTCCGTCTCTATCAGGAAGGCCTGATCTACCGGAGCCATTACATCATCAATTGGTGTCCCCGATGCCAAACCGCATTGTCCGATCTCGAAGTAGAACGTCAAGAGGCCTTAGGAAAACTTTATCATCTTAAGTATCCCTTCAGGGAAAGCGATCGTTTTGTCGTCGTGGCGACCACCCGACCGGAAACGATGCTCGGGGATACCGCGGTGGCGGTCAACCCGGAAGACGAACGCTATCACGAGGTGGTCGGAAAGAAGATCATCCTTCCAGTGATCGATCGCGAGATTCCTGTGATTGCGGACCCCTATGTGGATGTTGAGTTTGGGACAGGCTGCTTGAAAATCACTCCGGCCCATGATTTCAACGATTTTGAAATCGGATTGAAACACGGCCTTGAACAGATCAAAGTGATTGATGAAACAGGCCGGATGAACGAAAATGCCGGCCCTTATCAGGGGATGGATCGTTTTGAATGCCGAGAGAAGATTGTCAAAGATTTTGAGCGGGATGGGGTTTTGATCAAAATCGAGGACTATCCTCATGTGGTCGGTCATTGTTATCGTTGTAAGACCATCGTCGAACCAAACCTTTCCCTCCAGTGGTTTGTCAGAACGAAGCCTTTGGCCAAGACAGCCATTGAGGCGGTTCGGAATGGCCGGACTCGAATCATCCCTGAGGTCTGGGAGAAGACCTATTTCGAGTGGATGGAGAATATCAGGGATTGGTGCATCTCTCGGCAGATCTGGTGGGGTCATCGTATCCCAGCCTGGTATTGTGATCGATGCGGAGAAGTCATTGTGTCCAAGGAGGCGCCCACCACTTGTCCGAAGTGTGGTTCCGATCGTTTGACCCCTGAGACAGATGTACTGGATACCTGGTTCAGTTCCGCCCTCTGGCCTTTTTCCACTATGGGATGGCCCAAGGAGACCAAGTTGTTGAAGAAGTTTTATCCCACTTCTGTCTTGGTGACGGGCTTCGACATCCTCTTCTTCTGGGTGGCCAGAATGATGATGATGGGGTTGAAGTTTATGGGCGATGTCCCCTTCAGAGATGTCTATATCCACGGCCTGGTGAGAGACGAGAGGGGTGAGAAGTATTCGAAGACCCGTGGAAACGTGGTCGACCCCCTTGACCTCATCGATCGTTTCGGCGCCGATGCCCTGCGTTTCACCCTTGCGGCTCTAACCATGCCTGGAAGCGATTTGAAACTTTCAGAGTCCAGGACAGAGGGGTACCGTCACTTTGCCAATAAGATCTGGAACGCCTCACGCTTCGCCCTGATGAATCTTGAGGGATTTAACTTTGACGAGATCGTCCGGGAGGTTCCTCCGGAGGATTTTAGCCTTCCAGATCGTTGGATTCGGGGAAGGTTAAACCAGGTCATCCGGGAAGTACACCAATCCTTGGAGGAGTACAAATTCAACGAAGCCTCCCACACCCTCTACCATTTTATCTGGCATGAATACTGCGACTGGTATCTGGAGCTGACAAAACTTTACCTCTATAAGGAAGGAGATCCGAAGAGACAGAACCTTACCCGGCAGACCCTTATCGAAGTCCTCGATGCCATTCTCAGATTACTTCATCCCTTTATGCCGTTTATTACGGAGGAGATTTGGCAGCAGCTTCCGGGACGAAAAGAAAATGAGTCGATTATGGTCGCCGAGTTTCCAAAACCACATGAAAGATATGATGATGAAGCCGTGGCCAATGAGATGGGGCTGGTCATCGAAGTGACCAATGCCCTTCGGAACATTCGAGGAGAGATGAACCTTCCACCCGGAGAGCAGATTACCGTGCTCTTTCGAACGAGGACTGAAGAAGTGGAGAGGAAGCTTCGAGAAAATCAATCCTTCATCCAGTTTCTCGCTCTGACCAAAGAGGTTGAATTCGGGCGGGATATTCAAAAACCACTCTACAGTGCCTTTGTCGTTGTTCGGGGTGTTGAAATTTTTGTTCCCATGGAGCGGTCTCGAATGGAAGAGGAGGCCAGGAGACTTCAGAAGGAGATACTGAAGGTCGAGAAGGAAAGTGCTTTCGTCATGAAGAAACTCTCAAACGAGCAGTTTCTTTCTAAAGCTCCTCGAGAGGTTGTTCAAGAGGTGAAGGAGAAAGCGCAGGAGTTCCGCACCCAGCGCGAGAAATTGGAAGAGAGCCTGAAGAAGATAAAAGAGATGCTGGGATAGAGAACAGTGTCGGAGGATTTATTAAATCCGAAGCACGAAATCCGAAGCATTATCGAATGACCAAAATCCGAAACAACTGATGAAAAAGCTTTGACTCATTTGAAAATTGAGATTTTGGATTTGCTTCGAGTTGGTCCGAGACGGACGCTTCGCCCGATATTCGAATTTCGAATTTTCTTCAATCAGTCAGATCCGGAGTTGATATCAGTATTGAAATAGAACCCTGGATTGAGGAGTTAAACGGATGAAGATGGATATCGAGAAGGTAGCCAGGCTGGCTCGCCTGGAGTTGTCTGAAGAAGAAAAGGAGACTTTTGGGAGCCAGATGGAGCAAATCCTTACCTATATGGAGCAATTGAATCGCCTCGATACCACTGGAGTGGAACCCACTTCCCACGCCATCCCCATCTACAATGTCTTCAGGGACGATGAAGTCAAGCCGTCTTTTCCACAAGAAGAGGTGTTGGCGATCGCACCCGATGAAGAGGATGGGCATTTTAAAGTGCCGAGGATCATCGAGTAACCGGAGTGCCTAAAGTGACTGAAATGACTAAATTGCCTAAAGTTAGAAAACAAAAAAGGGATAAAATTGTTTTGGTTTTTAACTTTAGACACTTTAGCTCACTTTTGGCATTTTAGGCACTTATGGAATGACAGTGAAACTGCATCAATTGACTATTCACCAATTACACGATCTCTTGGTTAAGAAGGAGGTTACCTCCAGAGAGGCTACGGAGGCTCTCTACCGACGGATCAGTGAAGTCGATAAAAAGACCAAAGCCTATCTCTTATTAACAGAGAAAGAAGCCTTCGTTCAGGCGGATCAAGTCGACGGCAAGATTGCGAGGGGCGAAGAGATCGGAGACCTTGGAGGCGTCCCGATCGGGCTGAAAGATATCCTTTGTACAAAAGGGATTCGGACGACTTGCGGCTCTAAGATTTTAGAAGGGTATATCCCTTTTTATGACGGAACAGTGATTAGAAAACTAAAAGAAAGAAATGCCGTTTTCTTGGGAAAGCTCAACATGGACGAATTTGCCATGGGGTCCTCTACAGAAAACTCAGGATTTCAAATCACTCATAATCCCTGGGACCTTGAGAGGATTCCAGGAGGTTCCAGCGGTGGTTCGGCAGCCGCGGTGGCCGCCGACGAGTGTATCGGCGCCCTGGGAACCGATACGGGCGGCTCGATTCGACAGCCGGCCGCCTGTTGCGGCGTGGTCGGATTGAAGCCCACTTATGGCAGAGTGTCCAGATATGGACTCGTCGCCTTTGCCTCCTCTTTGGATCAAATTGGTCCGATCACAAAGGATGTGGAGGACTGCGCTATTCTGATGAATGCGATCAGCGGCTACGATCCTTGTGACTCGACCTCGGTCAATGCAGAGGTCCCGGACTATAAGCAATCGCTGAAAAAGGACGTCAAAGGGATTCGAATCGGGATCCCTGAAGAATATTTTATAGAGGGAATGGATCCGGAGGTGGAGAAATCCGTCAAAGAGGCGATCGATTCTTTCAGGAGGTGGGGAGCAGAAATCCAGGCGATTTCTTTACCTCATACGGAATATGCCGTGGCCATCTATTACATCATTGCGACGGCAGAGGCCAGTTCCAACCTGGCTCGATATGATGGGGTGAAGTACGGGCTGCGTTCAAAAGGATATCGGGATCTGATGGAAATGTATACTCAGACTCGAGCCAAAGGGTTCGGAAAAGAAGTGAAACGAAGGATCATCCTGGGAACCTACGTCCTGTCTGCTGGATATTATGAAGCCTACTACCGAAAGGCTTCGCAGGTAAGAACCTTGATCAGAAAGGATTTTGAAGAAGCCTTTCAAAAGGTGGACGTCATTGTGGCACCGACCGCACCTACGCCGGCCTTTCGAATCGGTGAAAAGACAGGAGACCCGCTCCAGATGTATTTATCCGATATCCATACCATCCCGGTGAATATGGCAGGAATTCCTGCGATCTCTATTCCTTGCGGGTTCAGCCATGATCACCTTCCTCTCGGACTTCAGATCATGGGAAAACACTTTGATGAGGGGATGCTCCTCAGGGTGGCCTACACGTTTGAGCAAAACACCGATTTTCATCTCAAAAAACCAAAACTTCCTTAAGGTTTCATTGTTTTGGTTCTTACTCGAACCCTTGAATCCTTGAACCCTTTTATTACTATTTTGTATTTTCCCTGATCCAGCTGAGGTAAGCCGAAGAGCCTTCTGTGATGGAAAGGCTGATGATTTCAGGAACGGAATAAGAGTGAAGGGACTTCACTTTTTTCTCCAGCTCTTCGAACCGATGCTTTTGTGTCTTGATGATCAACAGCCATTCCTTTTCGTCCCAGATTTTTCCCTCCCATCGATAGACGGAGCGGATTGGGGCGACAAGGTTAACACAAGCTGCCAGACGGTCCTCGACCAAAGCGTTGGCGATCTTCAGCGCCTCTTCTTCAGAACCACAGGTGACTAAGACAACAATGGGGTCGGACATAGGCTTCCCAAAATTCGAGATCCGAATGCCGAAATCGAAAAAATTTCAGAATATAATGGAGCAAGCCGATTCACAAATCTTGCATTCGGAGTGATCGGAGAGAGCACGCCAATCTCTTCGGTGTCATGTTATTGAACCTTGGACTGATAAAGATCAGGTCTGGTCCAGCATCTCGTTTGGATAAGGTTTGGTTAGATCTTCCCCTTAATCTTAAGCGAAACTTCAACCTTTACCTTAACATTAATATGGTGTTGTTATTATCCGAATTTATTATTCTTTCTTCCCTAGTACTTTCTTAAAAGCCTTCAAGGCCTTCTCAATCTCTTCAGCAGTGACGTCCAGATGGGTGACCAGGCGGACTTGGGTCTTGCCAAAAGCATGGATGAGAACTCGTTCCTTCTTCATCGCTTCAGCCACCCGGGCAGCCGTCATGGCGGTATTGGCAACATCAAAGATGACAATATTTGTTTCCACATGTTTAGGGTCGATGGAGACTCCTTTGAATTCTTTCAAACCCACGGCCAGGCGCTTTGCATTCTGGTGGTCTTCTCTTAGACGTTCAAGGTGATGGTCTAAAGCATAAATGCCGGCAGCGGCAATGATTCCCACCTGACGCATTCCGCCTCCGAACATCTTTCGAAAACGATGAACGCGATCGATGAATCCTTTGGAGCCGGCGACCAAGGAGCCGATGGGGGCCCCTAATCCCTTGGAAAGACAGACCGATACAGAGTCTGCCCATTGAGCGTATTCTTGGGGTTTGGTTCCAGTGGCCATGGAGGCGTTCCAAAGTCTGGCCCCGTCGAGATGGACAAATAGCCCCTTCGATTTGGCCAATCGATAGATTTCAGCCATTTTTTCAAGGGGGTAGATAGATCCACCACCGCGGTTGTGAGTGTTTTCAAGACAGATCAATCGTGTGACAGCGAAGTGATGATCAACGGGCCTGATGCTTTCTTCAACCTGAGAGGCGTCGAGGATGCCACGCGAACCTTTGAGGCACTGAAATTGGATACCCGAAAGGGCTGCTCCGGCTCCACCCTCAAAATTATAAGGATGAGAAGACGCTTCAATGATCACCTCATCGCCGGGCTGGGTATGGGATTTGATGGACAACTGATTGCCCATTGTCCCCGATGGGACGAAAAGGGCAGCCTCTTTTCCGAGAAGATTGGCCACTTTTTCCTGCAGGACATTCACAGTAGGGTCTTCGCCAAAGACGTCATCGCCCACCTCCGCCTCTGCCATGGCCTTTCTCATGGCAGGCGTGGGTTTGGTCACGGTATCGCTTCTGAGATCGATAAAGTCCTTCATGTATCCTCCAGGAAATGACCCATTGAAAGTTTTGGGGACAGAAATTTATCTGTCCCCAAACTGATCATTACTAACTATTCAAACAAATACTATTTTATAGAATGCCTGTCAAGGTTTGAGAGAGGTTCAAATTGGAATCCTTCTTGCCTGAAATTGGGTGGCATGCTATGGTTATTCCAATTTTTGCACAGAGCACATAACTGTTTACATCCCTTACGTTTACGAAACGGGGTCATTCCCCTCTTTAGCAAAGAGGGGTAGGGGAGATTTTGGGAAGAGTTCTTTTCCCATTTACAGAGCAATTTTCAGGAGGTAAAGACCATGGAAGATACTCCTTTTTCTGAATTCGACCTCTCAGGAAAAGTGGCCCTTGTCACCGGAGCAGCAAGAGGAATGGGTCACGAATTTGCATTGGCCCTGGCGAAGTACGGAGCCGACCTGGTGGTGTGTGATATCCTTCCCGAACTGGAAAAGATCAAACCTGAGATCGAGAGGCTCGGTCGCCGGGTTTTAATCCAACAGACGGACCTTTATAAGATTCCGGAAATCCACGCCATGGTAAAAGAATCTGTAAAGATTTTCGGTCGGATCGACATCCTGGTCAATAACGCTGGGATCAACATCCCTCAATGGGCGACTGACGTCACAGAAGAAGCGTGGGATAGGGTCATCAACCTTAACCTCAAGGGACTCTTTTTTTGCTGCCAGGCTGTTGGAAAGGTGATGATCCAACAGAGAAAAGGAAAGATCATCAATGTTTCGTCTACGATGGGCAGCGTGGGGCTCGAACGAAGGGCCGCCTATTCGTCGAGCAAGGCAGGAGTCAACCTACTGACAAAGGTTCTGGCTATCGAATGGGCCCCCTATCAGATCAACGTGAATGCGATTGCTCCAACCTTTGTTGAAACCCCTTTGACAAAGCCGATGTTTGAAGAGAAGGGTTTTCGGGACTCTGTTCTGGGAAACATTCCATTAGGCCGGATAGCGCAGCCGAAGGATGTTACCGGAGCAATCATCTATCTGGCTTCAGAGGCTTCCAATATGGTCACAGGCCATGTCCTTCTCATCGACGGCGGCTGGACCGCCCGTTGAATCGAATCAAACAGGCAAAAATGGTTGAGAGGGAAGAATGGATATATTAGTCCAAGACTGATATAGTTTTTTGTCGAGATTAATAAAACAATATCTTCATCATCCCTGGCAAGAGAAAAACTAAAAAAATTGTCATAATACCACAGCTATCAAAATTGTCACAATCCAAACCGCTGCTATCGTCACTTTTAAAATAACCCCATGGAGATAACGAAGCATCACGGCAGTCCCGATTATAGCAATTACAAATGTGGCCAAATTCTTTAGCAAGAAATCCAAATTATCAGCAGGAGGACCAATAAATCTCTTACTAAGGAACAAAACCAATAACCAATTGCTCCAGAATAAAACGATCTTAATCGCCTTGCTTGGCACACGTTCTGCGTCAGCGGGCATGAATTTGTCTCCGAGTCTCACTTACATGGACGACGTATAGTTGGGTCCTTTGGTTGCTCTGATGTTTCAGGATCAAACCTAAATTACACATTTAAAGGTGTACCTCCAGATGGCTCCTTTGTTTGAAAATGTCACGCACCGACTTTACAGTTTTCAACTCCTCGTAACAATGATGGTATGTCGAAATTCCTCATAAAATCAATCTTTAAAGGGAAAGATCCCTTGCATTTCACTGTCCGATGCGTTATTTTGCTCTCCAAGGAGGCGGAATTCATTTATGGTTAGAGGGGCGATTGCGATTTTCGCCTTGTCCATCTTTCTTTTCGGTTGCGCAGCACCAGTCGCCGTTACCACTCAACCTCCTCCTGGCACACCTGTTCCACCCCCTGCACCCCAACCCGTTCTCCTCCCCAACCTTACCATTTTGGATATTTCTTTAAATGAGACCGGAAAGATAGAGGTGATGATTTCGAATACTGGGGAAGGGCCTGCTCCGTATGGAGTTGGGAGTCTGGCGATTTACGTAGATGGTCTTTTGAAATGGAAAGACTCTCTTGGAACCCTTCCGGATCAGACTTTTCTTGAGCCAGGAGGCACTACCCTCTACACCACGCCGATCGAGTTGGTCGGTAGGCAAGAGGTCCGGGCCGTTCTGGATAAGGAAGAGAAGACAGTTGAAGAAAATAAATTGAGTAATGTTTTTCCTAAAGTCTTAGGAAAAGAAAAATTAGAGGCCAAACCCCTTCTTCCCGACCTTGCCGTCACCGATCTTTTCCTCACCCCCCGGAAAGAAGTGGCGGTGACCATTGCCAATTTCGGAAACAGCCCGCTTCCCTTAGGAGAAGGAAATCTGAAGATCATGGTCGATGGGTCCCTGAAAGGAAGTTATCCATTGGGAAACCTTTCTGGTCAGTCCTCTCTTCCTGTGAAAGGAACGATGACCTTGACGACTCCGTGGGTCCTTGTTGGCCGACATGAAGTCGGCATCCATGTAAGCTTTCCTAACGAGGTGAAGGAGGCCAGTGAAGAGAACAACAACTTAAAGAAAGTACTGGAGGGACCTCCTGTTGGACCGGACATCGTCGTGAAGCATTTGGAGTTGACGGAGGATTTAGAACTCCTGATCATCCTATCCAATGCCGGTGAAGTCGATCTCCGGAAGGGTGCCATCTTTCAGGTTCAGGTGTTTGTGAATGATCAGAAGATGTCGGAGTTTGACCATTTCATTTCTGAGGCATTAAGGGCCAATCTTAAGAATCGTTACACGGTTGCCCCTCCTTATCAGGTGGGGGTCGCTGGGATTTCCAAGGTGAAGGTTTCTATCTCTCCGGAGCTACCCTCCGATGATATCCGTTTAGAAAATAATATCCTTGAAAGGACATTTATCATCTTTCCGTTTAAGATCGGGCCTCTGGGAAAAGAAGAATTCTCTTTTTCTTTTTTCGCACCACGACTCCTGAGTAAAGCTCAAACAGAAAAAGTGACGATCGAGGCGAGGTGGGAATGGGGCACTTCCTCCCTTAAGCTTTCTTTCAAGAAATCAGGAAGCGTTGATGGGATTCCCACCCTCAGCGGGAAGAGCCCCCTCAAAGTAGAATTTCCCATCCCCCTTGAAGAAGCTCAAAAAGAGAGTGTTTGGAGTATCTTCGTTACGAATCTCATCAAGAAGAAGGTGGAAGGACATCTCGTCATTCAGCATCCTTAAAGCTAAGGGCAACATCCTTGACCGGGTGTTGAATGGCTATGGAGTGAGAATGCAGTCGACGACTCTGATTTTGGGACTGATCATTGCTGCGGGTATCGCTTTTTTCTTTTTCATTGAGCTCCTCCTCATGGAACGGAGGTGGAAAAGGCTTTTCGAGGAGATCAAAACCGATTCATCCTCCCAACCGATATGGATCATGATGCAGCAGCAGATGGAGCAGTTAAGGGGGCATATGAGTGATGGATTGAATAAGAATATTTCCCTCCTCACCGAACAGTTTCGAGCCATCAATGAACAGGTGAGTCACCAGCTCCAACTGGTGAACCAACAACTTCAGAACTCCAGTGGACAGATCGGTCAGCGACTCGATACGGCAAGACAGGTGATCGGTGAGGTCAGAGAGAAGCTCGGAGAACTCTCGAAGACCAGTGAACAAATACATGAAGTCGGTAAAAACATTGCCACTCTTCAAGAAATCCTCCGCCCTCCCAAATTGAGAGGAGGGTTGGGGGAACAATTCCTGGGAGAGTTGTTATCCCAGATTCTCCCCCCTGAGTTCTATAGCCTTCAATATCCTTTTTCGAGTGGAGAACGAGTCGATGCCGTGGTGAGGCTGGGAGAAAAGCTTGTTCCAATCGATTCGAAGTTTCCCCTCGATAATTTCAGGCGGATCATCGAGTGCAAGACGGAAGAAGAGAGAAAGGGGTTCCAAAAGGTCTTTTATAGGGATGTCAGGAAACATATTGACGACATTGCCGGAAAGTATATTCTCCCCCAGGAGGGGACCTATGATTTCGCCTTGCTCTATATTCCTGCGGAGAATGTCTACTATGAAACAATTACCAAAGATGAGTCGTTTGGAGAGGAGAAAGGGGTTTTAAATTATGCCTTGGCCAAAAGGGTGATCCCTGTCTCCCCGAACTCTTTCTATGCTTATCTTCAAGTGATCGTTCTTGGCTTGAAGGGATTGCAGATTGGAAAAGACGCTCAGAAGATACAGGCCTTGTTGTCCGGCCTGAAAAAAGACATCGGAGGTTTTCAAGAGGATTTTCAGCTAGTAGGGAAACATATCAACAATACGATGAATAAGTTTGAGGAGGCAAGAAGACGATTGGATAAATTCACTTTTAAGTTGGAGCAGATCGAAAGTCAACCTTCATTGCCTTTCAAGGAAAAACAAGGAGAGGGGAAGGGCTCTTAATCCTCCCCGCAAAGGGACCGTATCGTAATTACGGTGGTAGGTAGATACGGGAGGAATCCCGCTCTAGCGGGATCAGGCTCCTCAGCCTTAGAATGCGACGGATTAGAGTTATGGGTAATCGAGCTTCTTGTAAATGCGATCTTTTCGTGACCTTGCAGTTCAGTAGCTGATCGACAAAAAGTTTTCGCCCTGCCTTCGTCCCGCAGGGCGGGACTTCGCTCAGGCAGGTCTAAAGCTTCGCCACCTGACCGCCTGTTCCTTCCTGCAGCCGAAGTGGCCTCTCCTTAATTATGATATAGTCTCAGGGGGGGCGGAAGGTCTTTGGGTATTATTTTCTGGGTAATCCGGAGATGGATTGAAAGATGATCCCTAGCAGGGAAGAATGTTTGAGTCTCATGAGTCGATATGGAATGTTGGAGAACATCGTCTCCCACAGCCTGGAGGTGGCCAAGGTAGCCCTCTTCATCTCAATCGAGCTAAATAGGAAAGGCCAAAGGATTGATCTCGGTTTGGTGGAAGCGGCCTCATTGTTACATGACCTTACCAAGACAGAGTGCCTCAAGACAAAGGATGACCATGCGCGGACAGGCTCTGAGCAATTGAAGCGGATGGGGTATGAAAAGGTTGGAGAAGTCGTGTCGCACCATATTTGGTTAGGGAAAGATGGAGACCCGTCGTACGTCTCAGAAGAGGAAATCGTCAATTATGCGGATAAACGAGTGATGCACGATCGGATCGTTTCCTTAGAGGAGAGGTTTAACGATCTCAAAGCAAGATATGGTCTGAATCAGAAGGCCATGGATTATTTGGAGCGACTGCAGAAAGAGATCTATGGGATCGAGGATAAAATCTTTTTTATTTTACAGATCGACCCCAATGCCCTTCAGCATCTTTAACCTCCCCTTCTCCCCGCTGGGGAGCGGGAGGGGGCATAAAGCGTAGGGATCTCATGTTGGAATAAATTGGAGTTTCAATCGATGGAGGACCTTTCCAAACCAGAATGGAGGATCCAGGTTGAAAGGGGCCTTCAGCAGATTGAATCAGAGAGGCCAGGAGGCATTGAGAAGGCCCTCTCCGATCTGATGGAATCGTTTCTTTGATGGGGGAGGGAAGGTTTAAGAAATTAAATTTTTTTGAAATAAAAGGCTTGACTTTTAAAATATCGATGGTTTATGATGGGCATCGTTTTAAGTAACCTGATGCCTATTCATCTTAATACAATTTATCCTTAAAAAAGGAGGTGATTTAAATGACGAAGGCGGAGTTGATCGCCAGCATAGGGAAGGAGGCCAAGATCTCGAAAGCTTCAGCTGAAAAAGCCCTTAACGCATTTACCAATACGGTGATGAAGGCGTTAAAGAAGGGAGATAAACTGGCCTTGACTGGATTTGGGACGTTCTCTGTGGCGAAGAGGAGGGCAAGAGCAGGGAGAAATCCCCAAACAGGAAGGGAGATCAAGATTCCGGCCACCCGAGTGGCAAAATTCAAAGCAGGTAATTTATTAAAGAGTGCAGTAAGGTAATCCTTAATAAGATAAATCCTGCTTAATAAGTTTTAATAAAAGGGGGAGAAAGTTGAAATTCTCCCCTCTTTTGTATCAAAAAGGGCCAAGAGACCGTATTTGATAAATAGCATATGAACAGGTTGTGAACATCGAGGTTTTGAAAGTTACCTCATAAACCACAAGATGTTGTGTTTTTTTTGTTTGCGGCCACAAAGATCTAACCCATTGAAATTTAAATGCTTTATTTGATACACTTCTTTCTTGAATTCAATTATATAAGAGAATTGAGGGGGTACATAACGCTAGGACATTTTTTTCCACAGGATTTACACATCATGAGAAGCCATCCTTCCAGGCATTGATTTCTCTGCATTAGAGGACAGGACCACCCTGACTCCCTTGATCTTATGTCGATTGCCCCACTTATCGTTCGGAGACCATGTAGGAATCGGCAAAAGAATGCGTCCCACCTGGCAACCACAGGAAGAATCATTACTGGAGAAGGATATATTGTTCCTGAGCAATATATCCGGGCATGCTTTTCGCTTATCTCTCGATGGGGCTCATCTTTCCTGGCCGGAATGCCCGACCGTTTGCTGTAGAGTGAAATAGAGGCGAATATTCATGATGAAAAAGGAATGGAATTGAAAGATGGAACGCTTTTTGTTATCTTTAGGCAGTTCATAAAGGGATTCATCTTAGGGGTGACTGATGAAACATGTGATTCTCGGGACTGCCGGGCACATCGACCACGGAAAAACTTCTCTCGTTAAAGCCCTCACAGGGGTGGATACAGACCGATTGAAAGAAGAAAAGGAAAGGGGGATCACGATTGAACTGGGATTTGCTTTCTTAGACCTACCCAGCAAGATCCGATTGGGGATTATTGATGTGCCAGGCCATGAGAAGTTCGTTAAGCATATGGTGGCGGGGGTTTGGGGAATCGACTTGGTCGCTTTAGTCATTGCCGCAGATGAAGGGGTCATGCCACAGACGAGAGAGCATTTAGATATTTGCAGACTTTTGAGAGTGAAGAAGGGGTTGGTCGTTCTGACTAAAATCGACCTGCTTGACCGTGAATTATTAGAGTTGATTAAAGAGGAAGTGGCTGAAATTGTCCAGGACACATTTCTAAAAGACGCTCCAATCCTTGCCGTCTCTTCTGTGACAGGGGAGGGGATTCCTCAGCTCCTTTCCGCAATCGACCTTCTTTCTCAAGAAATTAAGGGGAGGTCGTCCGAGGGTTTATTCCGCTTGCCGATCGACCGGGTCTTTACCATGAAAGGTTTCGGAACGGTCGTGACGGGGACCATGATTTCCGGAAGCCTTTCTTTAGGGGAGACGATTCAAGTTCTCCCTTCCGGCTTAGAGGGGAAGGTCAGGAACCTCCAAGTCTATGGCCGAAGTGTCGAAAAGGCTGTTGCGGGGGAAAGGGCGGCGGTCAACCTTCAGGGGGTAGAAACTTCAGCGATCGAGAGGGGGGACGTTCTCACACGACCGAATACCCTTAGCTCTACGCAACTGATCGATGCTTATCTTGAATATTTGCCCGATGCCCCGCGACCCTTAAAACACCGCACCAAGCAAAGGTTTCATGTGGGTACCACCCTTGCCAATGCATCCATCTTTCTCCTCGATCGGGAATCGTTGGCACCAGGAGAAAGTGGTTTTGTCCAATTGAGATTGGAACGGCCGGTGGTGGCTCTCCCTCAGGACCGCTTTGTCATCCGAGGTTCTTCAGCCATCCAAACCATCGGAGGAGGTGTTATCCTGGACGGTCATCCGGACAAACATAGAAGGTTTTCTTCGTCAGTGATCGCTGACCTGAGTCTCCTCAAAGACGGGACGAGTGAACAAGCCCTACAGCAGCATATTCATCATTCAGGGATGGGAGGCATTACCTTGGAAGACCTGCAGAGCCGCGTTGAGATGCCGCCCAATAAGGTCCAGTCGATCATCAGGCAGATGGAGGGGAAAGGGGATCTCTTATTCGTTGACCCTGAGAAATTAAAGGTCATTGCAAAGGGACAATATCAAGTGTTAAGAGGGACGGCGTTGGCCGAATTGGGAGAATTCCATCAGCGATTTCCGATGAAAAGTGGCTTGTCTAAAGAGGAGTTGAGGACAAAACTCCCTCCGGAGGTCGATGTCAAACTTTTCCAGATCCTTATCAGTGGGCTCATACAGTCGAAAGAAATTGTATTGGAGAAGGATAAATTGAGACTTTCCGGGCACCATATCTCATCTGTCGATGAGAAAGGTTTGGTAAAGCGGGTAGAGGCAGCTGTTCTGAAGGGAGGGCTCCAGCCGCCGTCTCCAAAGGAATTGTCGGAAGAGTGGTCTGAGAGCGAGGGAGAGGTTCGAGCCATTTTTGAGCATCTTGTTCATGAAGGGGTATTGGTCAGGATCAAGAGCGAAATCTATTTCCATCGGGCCTCTTTCGAAAATTTGAAAGAGCAATTGGTCACCTACTTAAAGAGTCACCAAGAGATCACAACCCCTCAATTTAAAGAGATGACCAAGGCCTCAAGAAAATATGCCATTCCATTAATTGAGTACTTTGATCAGATTAAACTGACGCTTCGATTAGGGGAGAAGAGGGTACTGAGGGGCACTTCTCAAAATGCCGAAAAAAAGGTATAAAGGTATTTTAAATGAAAGGTGATTGAGATGACCAGCACAAAGAAGATTATAAAAAAGAAGCTGAAAGAGCCTGATGAATTTATTACTCTTACTGAAAGAGCCTATCTTTCTGTCACCCAGCATGCCAAGTCCATCGCCGTCGGGGCGGGCGTTGTTTTGGTCCTCCTATTATTTGTCTTTTTCTTTCAAAAGTGGGGAAAGAAAAATACGGAAGATGCCTATCAAATGCTTAGTTCAGTCCTGGAAACCTATCAGATGGTCAGCTCTCCGTATCGGGAAGGATCTCCTCAAGAATATAAAATTATACTAGAAAGATTCAATGAGGTCATCACAAAATTCCCGAAGACTCCGGGCGGTAAACTCGCCGTCTTATATAAGGGAAACGTTCATTTTCGGCTGGGCGAATTTGATGAAGCCATCAAAGCCTATGAGAGCTATCTCGAAAAAGCAGGAAAGGAAAAACTCTACCGGGCGTTTGCCATGGAAGGCCTCGGTTATTCCTACGAGGGCAAAAGGGATTATGAAAAGGCGATAAATGCCTTTCAAAAAGTCATTGATTTGGGTGAGAGTTTCCAATCAGCAGATGCTTACCTAGGGCTGGGTCGATGTTATGAAAAGATGGGGAAAACGAAAGAGGCACTCGAAAATTATAAGAGTTTTATAAAAATCTCTCAAAAGTCCCAGATGGCGAATATCGTATTGAGAAAAATATCCAGTCTTGAGAAATAGCGGAAGATGACTTCCGGGAGGAATCAAATCTCACCAACAGGGTGGAAGTGGGTTAAAGACGGATGGAGAAAGGGAGAACCCCACACAGGATGGGGTTCTCCCTTTGTTTTTGAGGCCTCCTCTTTTATAATTTTATCTCGGCAATGGAGGAATGAAAGAAATGAGAAGCCGACGGCTTTTTTCAGTAATCATGGCTTGGTCATTGTGATTTTATCGGGAGGGGTTAAACTTTAGGACATAATAAGATGACGAAAGACGATTTCAACCGAATAGAGGGCTATGTCCTCGCTATCCTTCGACCTCCGTTGGATAAAAAAGAATGACCTCCCGGCTCCGAATCCCCTGTTTTTCACTTCAGCACACCCTGGAATGCGGACAATTTTTTCGATTCACGAAGGTCCTCGATACCTACGTCATTCAATCCTCGGATCGGATTTTCTCTCTTTGGCAAAAAGGAGAATCCCTTTTTTTTGATGGCGTTGAAGAACCATTCGTGGTTCACTTTTTCAGGTTGGATGAAGATTTAGATTCGATTTATAAAGAGATCGACCGGGACCCAGTCATTCACCAAGCCGTCGAAAAATATCGGGGGTTGAGAATCATCCGACAGGATCCATGGGAGTGCCTGATCTCTTTCCTGTGTTCCTCTGCCAAAGCCATCTCCCAGATACGCTCCATGATCGAGGTCCTCTGTAAGTCCTCCGGAAGGAAGATCTGTTGGGGGAACTATGTGGGGTACGGATTTCCAGGGCCTCATTGTATGGAAACCCCCCTTCAACTGGACCCGGTCAAGGCTGGGTTTAGAACGAAGTATTTGGTCAAAGCGAGCCAATGCATAGACCGGAGCCATCTCCTTTCGCTTAGAAGTCTAACCTACAAAGAGGCGAGGAAACGATTGATGAGCCTTTCAGGAGTAGGGAAAAAGGTGGCTGATTGCACGCTTCTCTATTCTTTGGATTTCCTTGAAGCCTTTCCGATGGATACGTGGATTAGAAAGGGATTACGAAAGTTTTATTTTAGAGGGAGAAAGACTGGTGAGAAGGCGATGGAGGAATTTGTATCCGATCATTTCGGCCCTTATGCAGGCTATGCGCAGCTCTATCTCTTCCATTTCTGGCGTCATCAGCCGCATTAGGATCACGGCGTAAGACCCCTTGAGACCTCGGGTTATAGAACACCCTTCCAATTTCTTATAGACAGTGATGTTGCAGATTCGAGTTGCCCCTGGGAATGTTTCCGATGGTGCGGACGAGTACAAAAGGTTGACAACTTTAGGAAGAGTGGGTTAATAAAAATCCGTTCAATAAAATCTACTTACACTTGAGGGGGACGATGAAGATCGAGTTCATTCAGGCGAGGGATTTGGCAGATGCATGGTTTCAGTGTGTTTATAACATCTTTGACAAGGGCTATGAATACACGATCGACCGGGGGAGCTTCAAAGGGCAAAAGAGGATTGAATATGACTATATCGTCGTCCACATCGCTCATCCTGGGACAAGACCGCTTATCCCCGATATCCCTCCGGGTTGCAATGTCCCGCCTCCCACCTCCATGGAATACGTGGAACAATATCTTGAGAAGTTAATCACCTCGAGAAAAGATGTCCACGAAACCTACACCTACGGAGAAGATCTCGAAAAACAGATTGATGAAGTCATCCGGATGTATCGGGAAGAAGGACTCAATACGAATCAGGCTTATATGGCGGTGGGCGATGCCAGTTCCATTTTACTCCAGGATCCTCAATGCCTTCGTGGCATTGATACACGTATTCGTTACGGAAAACTCCATTTCATGCTCTACTTCCGTTCGTGGGATCTGTGGGCTGGATTCCCATCCAATCTTGCTGGTCTTCAACTCCTTAAGGAATATATGGCGAAGGAGATCGGGGTAGAGGATGGGGAGATCATCGCTTCCAGCAAGGGACTCCATATTTATGACTACTGCTGGGATCTGGCGAAGACAAGAACCGGAAGAAAATAAGGTTTTCTCCACTCTCCTTGATAATGACCGCAGGGTTCAGATCCGTGAGAGGACAGGTTGTTGGATGAATAGCCGATCTCCCGCTCCTGGCGCGAAGTAAAATTTGACGAAAAGTGTTGAATTATATTGCATTACTGATTTTCAGTTAAGGTATACACCTTTTTCAAGAATAGGGGAATAGAAAGTTGCAGGAAGGAGTCCTCAGAAAAGCGTTTGCTAACTCCACCTACAAAGCATTGAGCCTATACGGTATCAAGGGGTGATGATTTCCGTTAGAAAGAGAGTATAACGATCTGCGTAACCTGCACTGGGAATCGCGGATACATCAACCTTGCCCAGCTAATCCGCGTTAGGTTGATGCGATTGTCAGACACCTACAACGTCTCTCTGTACTCTACGACAACTCCATCAATTTGCTTTTCCGCCTTGAAAACACGAGCCATTATTTGGCGCTCAATAACTAACTTGCGAGAAGTTTCCCAGTACACCTTAGCTTCTGGGCCACCCCACGCCGCACTTCGTGCTCTGCCATGATTGGTATCTGCTACGAAAATGTTAACGCTGTCATCTGGAAGAGACCTTGATATTCGAAGCACAGAAATCTGAGTGCTGAAACCAGTGGTCGCCCCGCAACTCCTTTGGAAAATGGCCACCTTTAGTGTTTTGTCAGGGTTTGGAATCTCCGACACGATTCGTTTTCGCACCCTCCTACGGAAAATCTATAGAACCCATAAAAAAGATATCCGACAAGAAGAACGACTATGATGACTATGCCGAGTAATATCTTAGCCCAGAGTCTCATTTGTAATTGACACCCAAATTATTTATGCGAGGCATAGTTGCATTGTTTATTTGCGATTGTAATATACATCTTTTCCAAAAATTCGTGAAGTGAATATTTCAAGGAAGAAGTCTTCGAAATGAGAGAGCCAAAGAAAAGGATTGACAAATCAAATCCTTTGTGTATAATTGACTTAATCTGAATTTAAGGAGATGAGCTAATGACTATGAAAAGGTGTAATTTCTATTTAGCGGATATCCAAATCAGAAGGCTAAAGGCGATCAGCAAGAAAACCGGACTTCCACTCTCAGACATTTTAAGGCGTGCGATTGATGAGTACTGGGAGAGGTTTGAAAGGAAGGGAAGGGGAAAAGCATGAAAAAGATTATGTTGGTTTTGGGGGCTATGGTGATTACCTTGGCTCTAACATGTAATGGCTTGGCAGCTTGGTATAAAAACTTCAAACCGTTTGAAGCTGAGCCCCACGAATTGTATAGATGGGCTGGATCGCCTACATGGTTAAAGTGGGTATTGGATACTACTATAGTTGTCGTAGATAAGGCGAAAATGTCCGAATGGCGTTATGCTGCAGATGTTGAGCCACTTACGGATGGTACATTTGCAATGGCGATAGTCCAGACTTTTACGGGTGCTGGCCTTCAAAAGTATAAGCCTTCCTCGGCTATTCAGCGAAACATTATCCAAATCGATCCTAAGACACGACAGTATAGGATCTACTCTGCTGAGGATTTGGATGTCAATTGGAAAGCACTTAGAGTGGCTTTCTATATACATGGGCGAGCATGGATAACACCAGCGGTAGGGAGCATAGGTGAGCGTTGGGTTAATGTCGGCTGTAAACTATTCAGAGGGGAGCAAGTAGACGGACCCAATCGAGAGGGTCAAACAAAAGGGAAAATTCAGTGAAAAGGAGTTTTTAAAAATGGTTGAAGTGGTAAATCTTGAAATGAGGGAAAAGTGTAGGTTATTCATTGTGATGAAAGAGATGAATACGGTTTTTTATTTTCAGATGAAAAGGGGCTGAGAAAATGGGAAAGATCATATTGATTGTTTTGGCTTTGATGTTGACCCTGCAGATGCCTCTAATGGTTGGGAGAGTGAATGCGGCTGATGCTTGGGTTTTGTGGAAGGAGTGGACTGAATTTCAGCCCAATGGTGGATTAGAGATACGTTGGTTCGTGCAAACGGCATTGCCAGAATACACTATGTGCTACGATATGGCTTTGAGATTGGCCGAACAAGATAGAAAGACTCTTAACGCCACAGGCAAATTAACTAGAGTTAGGATTGGTAATAAAGAAGGTGAAGGAACTATTATATTTTATCGGTGCTTTCCAGACACATTTGACCCAAGGAAATAAAAGGTGGATTGAGATGAAGATATTAGTCTTGGTAGTGTTACTCTTTATCGGGATGATTTTTTTCTCATTGGGTAATAGCTATGCAGATTCAATCAAAGAAGAGCATAAGTTACAGGAACGGTGCGATGAGGGTGCAGAGAAATATTTTAAAAGATTTTATGGCAGTGGCTATTATAAGAGTAATGAAGGTACTAGCCTTTATCATTACATAAGCCATTATAATAGAAAATTGAATAAGTGTTTTGTTCTGTTAACGGGTCAACTTTCCCCACAAAATATGGAAGAAATGGAAAAGCACGGTATTACAACTGATAAAGAATTGTGGGATATTAACGAAAATCAGGTGTATGGATGGTTCTTAAAATTCGATAAGTTCAAGAAGCCTGTCAATTGCGGAGTTTCAGGAAAGCATTGTAATTCCGAAAGTGAATGGGATTCTCTTGTAAAACCATACATGGAAGAGTAAAGGAAGTGAGATGATCAGGAGATTTGTGAAAGGAGGTGAACCCGATTAACCCTAGTCGGCCAATGGCCGGAAGAAAGGGGGTGACGTAAATCATTGATTGATGGTTTACCGTTGGCAGAGGCGAGAGGTCTTGTCCTGGGGCATCTGGACGAAAAAACGGAGGTTAAGTTTGACCGTTGAACAATTCATCAGGAAGAACCGGCGGGAGTTGGATAAGGCAATCCTGCGGAAATATCCGAAGGTCAAGAAATTGAATGATGACGAACGACGGGTCTGGATATTAACTGATGAGTTTTTCTATGTCTGGGCAAAGAGCGCAGGAGTGAAATTCTGAAAGAGGAGGTGAGTTGATCAATGGTGGGAACACTCGGCGTCATAGGATTTTTGGGAACAATAGGATTGTGGCTGATATGGTCCGCAGTAAATGGAGTTGTCGCACAAGAGAAGGGAAGATCAAGTTTATGGTTGGGTTGTTCTCTTTAATCTTTTCTTCCTTTCTTGGGTATCTTTATATCCTCGCTGTTCCTGAGAAGAAAGGATGAATAGGAGGTAAGTATGGCAGTTTATCACAGGGGGAAAAATTGGTGTAGCTAAGGCCCTGATTATACGGAGTCATTGCTACGTTCCACAAAGGCATAGGCGCTGTGATTATGAATCGACTCGAAGTTTTCAGATTCCACGGTAAACCAGGTGATGTTTTTATCCTTTTTTAAACGTTTGGCTATCTCTCTCACCACATCCTCAACGAACATAGGATTTTCGTAACCTTTTTCCGTCACAAATTTTTCATCCGGCCTTTTGAGGATAGAATAAAGATCGCAGGAAGCACATTCTTCGATCAATTGGATGATGTCTTCAATCCAGATGAACTTCCTAAATCGGAGGTTGACCGTGACAAGGGATCTTTGATTGTGGGCTCCGAATTGGCTAATCTCTTTTGAACAAGGGCACACGGTCGTGATGGGAACGACGATCCCCATATAGAAATCTTCCTTTTCATTGCTCGAACCGCAGATCCGGCAGATATATTCCATCAAACTCCTGGACTTCGTGACAGGAGCTTCCTTTTCGATGAAATAGGGGAATTCTACTTCCAGGTGGGCGGTCTTGGCTTTCAGCTTCTTTTTGACTTCTGTCAGAATTTTTGAGAAGTTCTTAATAGCAATATCTCCCTTATATTTATTGAGGATCTCCACAAAGCGACTCATGTGGGTTCCCTTGAAGCGATGAGGGAGATCCACATACATATTGACGCTGGCCACCGTATGCTGAAAACCTTTGGCCTTGTCCAAGACGGTGATCGGATAACGGATATTTTTTACCCCGACTTTATTGATCTCAATTTTTCGATGATCCATTTGATTCTGAATATCATTCATGGTCATTTCCCGAAATAGGTGGCACTCGAAGTCTCCGACTCCCATGCCGTCACCTTTTTGAGGATCCCAGGATGCCCCTTCAACTCACGTTTTAGTCTGTCAAAAATATACTTTGCGATATTTTCAGAAGAGGGTTCGTTTCCAGAAAAATAAGGGAGATCGTTGAGGTAGGTATGATCCAAAGGCTTCAAGACCTTTTCCACTTTCTGCTTCAAAATTCCGAAGTCGATGACCACCCCTTCCTTGCCCAATCGATTGGACACGACAGAAACCTCCACCTTCCAGTTGTGGCCATGTAATTCTTCACATTTTCCGTGGAGATAACGTAATCGGTGAGCACCGGAGAAGTGAGAGTGGACGGTAATCTCATACATCGCTATTCTCCGTTCATCGAACAGGGTATCCGCAGCGCCCCCATTTATTGGGGCGAATCACTTTCATTCCGGCCTTTGCCGAACGCTATCAAATTCTTCAGATTCCATCCAGTCAATCGACCAAAAGTATTCGCACATCCATGACATTGGTATGAGTAGGGCCGGTAATCAAAAGGTCTCCTAATTTTTGAAAAAAGGGATAGGCATCATTGTTATCGAGGTAGAAATTCGGGTCCAGACCCATGGATTTCGCTCTCTGAACGGTAGTGTGATCCGCCACCGCGCCTGTTGCATCCGTGGGTCCATCGGTTCCATCCGTTCCTCCGCTCAGGAGGACCACCTTCTCGATCCCGCTGATCTCTAAAGCTCCTGCCAAGACAAATTCCTGATTTCTCCCTCCGAGACCTTTTCCTTTGATGGTCACGGTGGTTTCGCCTCCGGATAGGATGCAGGCAGGCCTTCGGATCGGATTCCCGCTGGAAATCATTTCCTTTGCAATGGCGGTATGAAATCGGGCCGCCTCCCGTGTCTCGCCCTCAATCGAAGAAGAGAGGATGAGGGTATTAAAACCCAAGGCGGTTGCTTCTTCTTTTGCTGCACGAAGAGCAAGGATGTTCGACCCGAGGAGACTGTTGTAGACCCTCTCGAAGACCGCTTCCTGAGGCTTGGGGGTCTCTTCAGCCTTCCCCTCTCTTCCTAATTGGAGATGTCTCCGAATCGAAGGAGCAATTTCGTTAAGCAAGTCATATTTTTTCAAGATCTCCCAAGCCTCTTCAAAGGTGGAGGGGTCGGGAACGGTGGGGCCTGAGCCAATGACATCCAGATGATCTCCTACGACATCGGACAGGATGAGCCCGATGACCGTGGAAGGATAGGCCCACTTGGCAAGCCATCCCCCTTTCATCTTGGAGATATGTTTCCGGATGGTATTGATTTCTTTAATGTCGGCTCCACAATCGAGAAGGAGTTGGGTCACTTCTTGTTTCTCTTTGAGTTCGATATGGTCGGCCGGAAACGGGAGAAGGGCGGAGCCTCCTCCCGATAGGAGAAAAATCACCAAATCCTTCGGTCCAGATTCTTTCAGCAGACGCTGGATCTTTTTTGCTCCCTCGTAGCCTTTCCGATCGGGAAGGGGATGCCCGGCTTCAATGATTTCGGTTTTCTTGAGAGGCAGCAGATGTCCATATTTTGTCGTGATGACACCTCTTGTGATTCGATCTTCGAAGATTTCTTCAATGGCCTGGGCCATCGAACTGGAGGCCTTTCCGGTGCCGACAAGAAATATTTTGTCAACCCCATTTAAATCAAAAACTTTTTCTGAATTCCCTTCCGTTTTGATCAATAAACGATCGTTTTCAATTCGAATTCTATCTTTCAGGATTTTAGATGGATCGACTGCAGAGAGGGCTTTCAAGAAGACGTCCTTCGCCATTCTCTTCATCTGATCCAAAGGAAAACGCTCCAAAGGCAAACCCTCCAGTTTAACTCCTTGAAATTTATAACCCTATCCCCGTTCTTAGTCAACCCTTGACACTCTGATGAAAAGCGTCCCTGCACGTGGGATTTCGTAAGACTCAATTTGCATCCGGACATTTTTGATCAGCCTGCAAAAAATGAGTTTTTCAATCGGCTGTCAAGTTTTACACTTTGCGCCCTTTCTGTTATATTAAGGTAACAAGATTATAAAAGGATTTAAAGAATAGTGGAGTTACCCCTTCGATACATCCTGACCGTCTCAGAGCTCACCCAAGAAATCAAAGAGATTCTTGAAGACAAGTTTCCGGATGTCTGGGTCGAGGGAGAGATCTCAAACCTCCGGATTCCCCCCTCTGGGCACATCTACTTCACCTTGAAGGATGATACCAGCCAGATCCGAGCGGTTCTCTTCAAGATGCAGGCTCGAACCCTTCGCTTCGTCCCCGAAGATGGCCTCCATGTTGTTTGTCGGGGGAGAGTGAGTCTTTATGAAAAGAGAGGGGATTACCAGTTGATCTTAGAATCCATGGAGCCCAAAGGGATTGGAGCTCTTCAACTGGCCTTTCTCCAATTGAAAGAAAAACTCGAAAAAGAAGGACTCTTTGACTCAGCCCGTAAAAAACCGATTCCCATGGTCCCGCAAAAAATTGGAATCGTTACTTCTCCGACAGGCGCTGTCATTCGAGATATGCTCCATATCCTTAAACGACGGTTTGAAAATCTTCACATCCTCCTTTATCCTGTCCGCGTTCAAGGGGAAGGGGCGTCCGGTGAAATTGCTGAGGCGGTAAAGTATTTCAATCAATGGACGGACGTTGACGTGATCATTGTGGGCAGAGGAGGGGGTTCGCTGGAAGACCTATGGGCATTTAATGAGGAGGTTGTAGCCAGAGCGATTTACCATTCGAAGATTCCTATCATCTCTGCGGTAGGTCATGAGACGGATTACACCGTTTCAGACTTTGTAGCAGATTTGAGAGCGCCCACACCGTCTGCAGCCGCAGAATTGGTCGTCAGGGATAAAGGAGAAATCAAAAATGTCCTTCACTATTTACGAGGGCGTTTAGAAAATGAAGTCGTTCAGATGTTTCAGGAATATCGAACCCATTTGTCCCATCTCGTAAAAATCTTTAGGGAGCCTGGAAAAAAGATTGAAGAATATTTATTGCGGGTGGATGACCTTGTGAACCGGCTTCGCCTTTTGACCTCTTGGACTCTTAGAAGAAAGAGGGAGAAACAATTGCATCTCAGTGAAAACCTGCTTCTCCGAAATCCCATGGAACGGTTGAAAAATCTCAGATTATTCATTTCAGAGGATAGGAAGCGAATGGGTCAGTACATCAAACACGCGATCGAAATCCACCGTCATAGAGTCGCGGGCACTTTGGGAAAATTAGATTCGTTAAGCCCCCTTTCTATCCTTCAGAGGGGGTATAGCATTACGCGCAAGGTTCCTTCGTTACAAATTTTAAGAGATGCCACCGATGTCAAAGAAGGAGACAGAGTGGAGGTGAAGCTTTTCCGGGGAAAACTGCTCTGTGGTGTTGAAAAAACGGATAGGTCTTGACGATCATGGGTTTTAAAATTTAGAATGAAACTTTAAGTGCAGGTTCTTCCGTTTGTCTAAGGTCAGAAAGACGTTAGGCAGTCCGGGAAAGGAACGGTAATGCCAAAGGAAAAGTTTGAAGACGCGCTCAACAAGCTGGAAAAGATCGTTTCCAAATTAGAGGAAGGGGATATTCCTTTGGAAGAATCTTTGAAACTCTTTGAAGAAGGGATCCGACTGTCGCGATTCTGTAGCCAAAAACTGGATGAGGCAGAGAGGAAAGTGGAGATTTTTCTGAAAGGTAAGAATGGAGTGCTCAAACCAGAGCCTTTCGATCCGTCGATCAATTCGAGGCAAACTCCTTCGAGAAACTCAGGCGAAGCAATTTCTGAGGAGGCTGAGGAGTAAAAGGGTATTGCGAAAGCACACAGTTCAAGCCTGCTTGCGGTAAGCATATGAAATCTAAAATTTAGATAGAAAATCTAAGGGAAGAAAGGAAAGGTTTGGCATTTGTCAATTTTGGCATCTATTTTGCTGTATTAAAACCAGCTCTGATGGGTATTAAGAGATGTCTTTGGTAACAAGAGGATAAGAAAGGTTGACCCATGGAGAAAGTATTGGATCAGATACAAACCTCTCATGATATTAAAGGAGTTAGACCAAGAGGAATTGGGGGAGCTCTGCCGTGAGTTAAGGGAAGAGATCATATCGACCGTTTCGAAAACAGGAGGACATTTAGCTTCGAATCTGGGTGTGGTCGAGTTGACTGCTGCCCTGCACTATGTTTTCGACTTTCCAAGGGATAAACTCGTATGGGATGTCGGACATCAGAGTTATGTCCATAAGCTTCTCACAGGAAGAAGAGATCGCTTTCATACTCTGAGACAGTACCAAGGGATCAGCGGGTTTCCGAAAAGAGATGAAAGTCCTTATGATACCTTTGACTCTGGCCATAGCGGTAACTCCATCTCTTCAGCCCTTGGAATGGCAGAGGCCCGAAGGCTCAAAGGCGAAGAGGGAAGGGTCATCGCGGTCATTGGGGACGGGTCCATGACCTCAGGTCTTGCCTTTGAAGGCCTCAACCAGACAGGACATATTGACCGGGATCTCATCGTTATTCTGAACGACAATGAGATGTCCATTTCCCCTAATGTGGGAGCTCTCTCTTCTTACCTCAACCGGTTGATGACCGGTCAATTCGTGAACCGCTTTCGGCGTGATATGGGGGGTTTTTTAGAAACCCTTCCTCGAATCGGGAAGTCGGTCCTTCGTTTTGCCAAGCAGGCAGAGGAGTCTTTAAAAGGTCTCGTCATGCCTGGTCTCCTTTTTGAAGAATTAGGCTTGAAATATATCGGGCCCATCGATGGTCATCGCTTGGACTACCTGATCGAGACCTTTCAAAACATCAAGAAACTGGAGGGACCTATCCTCATCCACGTGATCACCAAAAAGGGAAAAGGGTATCCCCCTGCAGAGGCGAACCCATCGCGTTTTCATGGCGTCCCGCCCTTTGTCATTGAGACGGGTGAATTCAAAAGTAGTCAAAAGAACCCTCCCACCTATACAGAGGTCTTTGGGGAAACGCTCTGTCGGCTGGCGAAGGAAAATAGGCGGTTGATCGCTATCACGGCTGCCATGCAGAGCGGAACGGGTCTCGAGGAATTTGCGGAGCGGTTCCCTGATCGATTTTATGATATTGGCATCGCAGAACAGCATGCTGTCACTTTTGCTGCGGGGCTCGCTCTCGAAGGGATGAAACCTGTCGTCGCCATTTATTCCACTTTCTTGCAGAGGGCTTATGACCAGGTCCTGCAGGATGTCTGTTTGCAAAAACTTCCGGTCGTCTTTGCAGTAGACCGTGGCGGAATTGTAGGGGAAGACGGCCCGACGCATCACGGTGTTTTTGATTTTTCTTATCTTCGCCATATCCCGAACCTCATTGCCATGGTTCCTAAAGATGAAAATGAATTTCAGCATATGATCAAGACCGCGATAGAGTATCCGGGCCCGGTCGCTTTCCGGTATCCGAGAGGAAGAGGAGTGGGCGGAGGAAGAGACGTGTCTCTCCAATCGATCGACATTGGAAAAGGCGAAGTTCTGAGGGAAGGGCGGGATATTCTCATCATCGCCATTGGCACCACGGTTTATCCGTCCCTCCGTGCAGCGCAAAGGCTGGAGGAGGTTGGGATCCAGGCCGCCGTCATCAATAGCAGATTTTTGAAACCTCTGGATGCGAACCTCCTGTGCGATTGGGCCAAGAAGACTGGGAAGGTCCTAACCGTCGAAGAGAATGTTCTTCAGGGAGGCTTTGGAAGTGCGGTGCTCGAGCTCTTTCAAGAAAGAGGCCTTTTATCAACCCAGGTTAAGCGCTTGGGAATTCCTGACATCTTCATTGAACACGGACCACAGGCTCTGCTCAGAGAAAAATATGGAATCGATGAGAATGGAATTTTTAAAGGGGCACAGAAGATGTTTGAAGAAGGAAGGTCAGACTCGATTTATCCAAGCCAGGCTGAAACCTCTGTGAAGAGAGCCTTTCCTAACCCCAAGTAATTTGAGCCCATCCTCCGCCCCACCCCCGGAAAAGGCGACGGATCGAGTTCGTCCCCGTGAGATGGTGAGAAAAGACCGTGTCGACAAAGTTTTAGTGGAAAGAGGGATGGTACCGAGCCGTGAGAGAGCCAGGGCATTGATTATGGCAGGGAAAGTCATTGTCGAGGGAAAGAGGATTGACAAGCCTGGGATTCAGATAAACGTAGACGCTCCGCTCCAACTTCAAGAAGGGGAATTTACTTATGTGAGTCGGGGGGGTGAAAAAATAGAGGGGGCCCTCAAGGCATTTGCCATTGATCCCAAGGGAATGATTGTCATGGACGTGGGGGCTTCCACGGGAGGGTTCACAGATTGTATTCTCCAAAAAGGGGCGAGGAAGGTTTACGCCGTAGATGTTGGATATGGACAGCTGGCATGGAGACTTCAGAAAGACCCCAGGGTCGTCAACCTGGAGAGGAGAAACATACGGTATCTACAAAGGGAGGAAGTACAAGAAGAGACAGACTTGATTCTCATCGATACCTCCTTCATCTCCATTGAAAAATTTCTTCCTCACCTCCTTGGGTTTCTTAAAAGAGGAGGTGCGATTCTTAGCCTCATCAAACCCCAATTTGAAGTGGGAAAGGGAGAAGTAGGGAAAGGAGGGGTGGTGAGGGACAAGGCGCTGCATGAAAAAGTGATCAATAGGATTTCAAGCTTCAGTCGAGGACTGGGACTGACAGTCTTGGGTGTCACGGAATCTGCACTGCTCGGCCCCAAAGGAAATAGGGAGTTTTTCATCTACCTGAAAAAAGAGGATGAAAGACATGGGCAAACCGAAGGAACCCGAACCGGTTAAACTCTTTATGAGCCTGATTGCTACGGAAAATGACGTCTTTGACCAGGGAGTGGAAGACCTCCGCTCAGCCTTCGGCGAGACCGACACGGTCAGCCAAAGATTCCCCTTTGATTTTACCGATTATTACACCCCGGAGATGGGAAGACCTCTTTTCCGCCATTTCATCACCTTCGAACGCCTCATTCCCATTCCCATCCTCCCTGATATTAAACAGGCCACCAACCGTCTCGAAGAGAAATATGCGGTTCTTGATGGAAAACGGCGAATCAATATCGACCCGGGATATATGTGTTTAGAACATGTGATCCTTGCCACGACCAAAGGTTATACCCATCGTCCCTATCTCAGGGATGGCATTTATGCTGATTTGGCATTGATCTATCGTCATAAATCCTTTCAACCCTTGGAGTGGACCTATCCTGATTATCGACAAGAGGGGGTCATCACGCTCTTTAACCAATTCCGGAAAGAATATTTGGAAGACTTAAGAGGGGGAAAACACCGCTCATGCTGAAATCGATGACAGGGTTTGGGAGGGGAGAAGGGGATACGGCCTTAGGGAAGGTGGTTGTGGAGTCTCGCTCCGTGAATCATCGATACTGTGACATCAACATCAAACTCCCCAAGCGTTTGAGTCTTTTCGAAAATCGTCTTAAAGAGATCATCCGATCCCAGGTGTCGAGAGGAAGGATCGACGTCTTCCTCAGGCTGGACAGCCTCGGGGAGGAAAAGGTTCATCTCAGTGTGGACCTCGACCTGGCCGAGCAGTATTACCGGGTTCTTCATGACTTGAAGGAGAGGCTTCGACTGAAAGATGAGATTACGTTAAATTTATTGGCCGGGGCGAAGGATTTGATCACCGCCAAAGAGGAACTGGGAGATATGGAGCCGTACTGGCAGGAAATCCTTCCCGTCCTGAGGCAATCTCTTAAGAATATGGATGACATGAAACGATTCGAAGGGGAATCACTTACCAAAGACCTGCAACACCGATTGGATTACATTACGGAGCAGCTGCAAATGATCAAACAACAATTTCCCTTACGTCTCAGGGCCTTTCTCACCCGACTTCAGGATAGGCTTCGATCCTTATTGGAAGGGATGGAGACCGATCCCTCGCGTTTTCAACAGGAGGTCGCCTTCTTGGCGGAACGGACGGACATCACCGAAGAGATTGTCCGGGCCGAAAGTCACTTGGTTCAATTTGGGAGCTTGTTAGAAGGGAATGAACCGGTGGGCCGGAAGATGGATTTCTTGCTTCAAGAGATTCATCGGGAGGTGAATACCGTCAGTGCCAAGGCGAATGATGCAGAGATCTCCCAGAGAGTGGTAGAGATCAAGTCTGAACTGGAAAAGATTCGGGAACAGGTGCAGAACGTCGAATGAGTTTTATTTATGGAAAGGGTTTTGGGTTTGAGCACGAGGTGAAAGAAAAGGGAGTCGGATTGGTTTTTATTATCTCTGCGCCCTCAGGAACCGGAAAGACCACGTTGGTCAGAGAGGTGATTCAGCAGTTGCCGGGCCTTCAATTTTCTGTTTCCTTTACGACCCGTTTACCCCGGCCCGATGAGAGGGAGGGAGAGGATTACCATTTCGTTTCCCACTCCAGCCTTCCAGAAGATGGTGGAAAAAAATGAATTTTTGGAGTGGGCAGAGGTATTGGGGAACCGTTACGGGACGCCTCGGCCCGATTTGAAAAAAATGGAGTTGGAAGGGGTCGACCTCATCCTCGATATCGATACGCAGGGAGCGAAGAAGGTCACGAGAGAGATTGCCCAACCCGTATTGATTTATCTCCTCCCTCCTTCTTTAAGGGTTCTCAGGGAACGATTGATCAATCGAGGGGTGGATTCCCTTGAGAGGGTGAAGTTTCGATTGTCAAACGCCAAAAGGGATATGCAAGAGGCCTACGGGTACCACTACGTGATCATCAATGATAGCCTTGAGGATGCCCTTGAGAAATTAAAGTCGATCATCGTTGCAGAGAGATGCCGAAGGGGTAAGAATATCATCGTCGAAGCAAATATAAAACAATGGGAGGAAAAGGATGGCTAGAATCACCGTAGAAGACTGTCTGAGAAATGTGGAAAGCCGATTTGAGCTGGTGATCTTGGCAGGAAGAAGGGCCAAGATGATTATGAAAGGGGCCAAGCCGTTAGTCGACGCGGATAACCGGCCTATTGTCATGGCCCTTCGGGAGATCGCTGCTGGAAAGGTAAAATTTATACATCCCGAGAACAAGGAAAAAGGGAGCGACCCTTCTGACAATGAATCATGAAAAAGGGTCTCAAGGACATGCAGGAGGCAGAGGCCACCCATGGAACCGGATTGATCGCAGACCCCGTTTATCATTATATTGTGATGACGGACCGGATCGAAGGGGAGGGAACAGAACGGGATGTGATCGATACCCCCTGGGTTCAACGCCTTCGTCGCATCTTCCAACTGCAAAGCGCTCGTTGGGTATTTCCCACGGCCGAACATACTCGTTTTCAACACTCCCTTGGGACCATGCATGTCGCAGGGACTTTCTCTGAGCAGATTTATCCCTCTCTCTTCAAGATCTTCAAAACAGAACTTCCCTCTTTTCCCTATTTGCAGGAACTCCTTCGCCTGGCCGGACTTCTCCATGATATCGGACATGGCCCTTTCTGCCATTTTTTTGATGAGCAATATCTTTCTCGATTCAATACCAATCATGAGGGGATGGGTCAGCAGATCATCCGAGAAAAACTTTCTTCCCTCGTAAAAGGAATTCGACGAAGCCCCCACGGTCTGTTTAAGAAAGGAGAAGTCCTCGATCCTGAGCAGATCACCTTCCTGATCAAGAGGCCTCAAAAGAAAGAGGGGAGAAAACATCCGAGGTGGTTGAACTTACTCCAGCAACTGTTTCGAGGAATCTTTACTTTTGATAATATCGATTATGTGCTGCGCGATGCTTACATGACCGGCGTCTCTATCGGTCCAGTGGATTGGAGACGACTCCTTTACTATACCTCCTTTAGTAAGGAGGGCTTGCTTCTGGATAAGAGGGGATTAGACGCATTGGCCATGTTTCTCAATGCGCGCCTCTATCTCTATTCCAACGTTTATTATCACCGTACCACGCGCTCTATTGATCTTCAGTTGCAGGAGATATTTAAAGCGACGATGGAAATTCTTTGTCCCTTTGATCCGATGGAGGAAATAGACCGATACCTGCTGCTCACCGACTGGTTCGTGATGGAAAGGGTACTGGAGTGGAAAGGGTCTCTGTCGCCTCGGGAAAGACAATTGGGGGAAAAGTGGGCGGAAGTGCTTTCAAGAAAATTGAAATGGAGTAGCGTCTTCGAGGAGAAGCTCACCTTGGGAGAGATGGAAACGGGACGACCGATTTTTCTGAAACCGGAGGAAGTGAAGCAGAGGATCAAAGATTTTTTGCCGAAGCACCTGAAAGAGCTGGAGTTCCACGTCGATATGGCCCACCACGACCCGAGGCCCCTCAATCCCTGGCATGAGTCAGAGGCGGGGACTCTTCTCATCTTCGACCCGGGGTCCAAAAGGATATCGAGGGAACCCCTGAGAAGATTGTTTCAATATATTCCAGCCAAAGTGGCCATCTGCCGAGTCTATGCTCCCACCCATCGTTTCGACCGGGAATTAGGCCGAGCGGCCCGGCGTGCCCTTGCTTTAGAGCGAGTCTCGGAAAGCTATGAGACGAACGTATAAAAAAATCTTAGAACTCACGCACGATTTCTTGTCTTGATTCCGGGCGTAGGGTCCTTCCTTTTATTCGGCAACTCCTTTATCTTCTTGTTTTGATTTATGCTCGTCTTCTTTATTTTACGGAAGGCTTCTGGTTCTGAAAGCTATTCAGAATTTGGAGTATTGGCCTTTGATGTCCTGCAGTAGAATTTTAATAGTAGGAATTTGGAATCTTCGGATCAGGCCTTTGGATACTTGGATCAAAAAGGGGGTTACAAAAGATTTATTTTAAAAGAAGAAAGGCTGGAGAGAAAGCGATGGAGGAATTTATATCCAATCATTTTGGCCCTTATGCAGGTTTTGCCCAGCTCTATCTTTTTCATTTCTGGCGCCACCGTCCCCTTTAATTTGGCCATACTTTTGTCCAAAAAGTCAAACAGAATCAAATTTCGTAACTGAATCAATTTTTTCCCTTGACATGTCAGGACGGCATGTGGTAATTAAATTACACTTATAAATTCTACTTGACCTAATGGTGGGTCAAGCTTGATGGAGTAAAGGCGCTTCATTTCATGGTTGAAAAACCATAAACTGGAGTGCCTTTTTTTTGCTCAGTCCTATCATTCTGAGTGATTTGATGAGAGAAGTGATGCTATCAGGAAATGCTGATTTGGGTGTAGTCGCTCATGGATTCATGCGCTTAATCCGGATTTAACGATCCCAGGGAAGGCATCATTCTATGCTTTTTGAAGTCGAAGGAATAACGAAGTACTTCGGAGGATTGTGTGTCCTTCAAGACATCAATCTAAGTATCGACAAAGGTGAGATTGTAGGCCTCATTGGCCCTAATGGTGCAGGGAAAACAACGCTTTTCAATGTGATCACAGGTATCTACTCTCCAAATGCTGGCCTTATTCAGTTTCGTGAAAAGAATCTGATAGGTCTTAAGCCCCACCAGATATGTAGAAAGAGGCATTGCGAGAACTTTCCAGCTTGTTCAGAGTCTTTCCCTGTATGACGGCCTTCGAAAACGTCCTTGGTAGGGGCTATATACGGCAAAGTAGGCATGAAAAAGAAACCGCTCGATGAGGCGATTTGAATGTCTGAAGATTTTAAATCTCAATGAGAAAAAAGATACTGTTTCAGCTCATCTAACATACTCTGATCGAAGAATGTTAGAAATTGCAAGGGCTTTGGCTGCCAAGCCAATAGCTGGCCCTTCTCGATGAACCCTTGGCAGGACTTAAATCCATCAGAAACTTCGAAAATGACGTACTTTAATTCAGGAGATACGTGCAGTCGATAGGAATTTCTATACTCATGGATTGAACACAAAATGGACGCTGTATTCAACATATGTGATCGGATTGTGGTACTTGACTATGGCAAGAAAATTGCCGAAGGCACACCTGAAGAAATTGCAACTAACGAAAAAGTAGTGGAGGCATACCTTGGCGAACCCTCCTAAATAAAACATCTTGCTCAGAGTAACCAATCTAAATGTCTTCTACGGAGATGCCCAAGCCCTATGGGATATCAATTTCTATGTCAATCAAGAAGAAATCTTTTCCATTATTGGAGCAAACAGTGCAGGAAAATCAACTATTCTGAATATCCATTTCCGGACTGATTCGTCCTTTTCTGGTCAAGAGAGTTCCTTGGATCACGGATTGATGGGCCGACCAGATTCATTGTTGATCTTGGCATATCTCTTGTCCAAGAAGAAGAGGTCTTTTCTCAAAACTTACCGTCTTGGAGAATCTTGAGTTAGGTGCATTCACTAAACGAGCACGGCCTTTTATGAAATAATCTCTGAAATGGTGATGGAGATATTTCCAATTCTTAAAGAACGAAAGAATCAACTTGCTGGAAGGATGAGTGAGGAGAGCAACAATGATTGCCATTGCAAGGCATTGATGTCCAGACCAAACTTCTCATGTTGATGAACCTTCTCTCGGCTGGCTCCCCTTATTGTAAAAATGATCTTTGAACTCATTCAAAAACTAATACCAAAAGGTCACCATTTGCTTGTGAACAAAATATTCATCAGCATTAAAAATTGCCCATCGTGCCTTGTCTTAAACAGTGAAAATTACCTTATGGCAAAGAGATGAACTTTACTGACCGATTCAGAAGCTTATATGCACTCTGAAGAAGATTTAATTATTTATTTTTATATTTATTTTATTTTATTTTTTTATTATTAAAAAAAAAAAAGACACCTGTTGAATACCGCCCAGCTCTGCTGGGCGGATGAAAACAGGTTCGCCGAAGACGAAATTTTGGTACAGGGTTACCTCATCTGTCATTCCCACGAAAGTGGGAATCCAGGCTTGTTCCTTGGAAAACAGGGGACCAACATAAACTGGATTCCTGCTTGCGCAGGAATAACGACATGGAAATAGGTTTTGAATCTTAATGCCCCGCAGCTCTGCTGCGGGGTAATTTACTCGGCAACTCCTTTATCTTCTTGTTTTGATTTATGCTCGTCTTCTTTATTTTACGGAAGGCTTCTGGTTCTGAAAGCTATTCTATTTATTTATTTTTTTTTTTTTTTTTTTTATTTTTTTTTTTTTTTAGAATTTGGAGTCTGGGCTTTTGGGGTCCTGGAATAGGATTTCGAAGGCAGGCAGGGGAAGTTTGGAGCCTTCGGTCTTACATCAGGCCTTGACGATTTTCTTCTTGTATCGGTCCATTCCCTTTGTGACATTTCGGGTATCGACGATGAGGGGGACGAGTTTAACAATCCGTTGATAATCAATACTATGGTCTGTAATGACCACGGCGGCGTCGATCTTGCGAAGCACTTTCTCAGTGAGAGGGGAGGATTTCAGCTCAAAAGAGTATTTTCTAAAGGAGGGGAGGGACGGAATATAGGGATCATGGTAGAGAATCACTGCCCCTTTTTTTTGAAGAAGATCCATAACCGCCAGGGCAGGGGATTCCCTGGCATCGTCCACATCTTTTTTATAGGCGACTCCCAGAATCAAGATTTTCGCCCCCTTGATACTCTTCCCCCTCCCGTTGAGAGCATCTTGGACCTTTGCGACCACATAGTAAGGGACGTGGACATTAATTTCTCCTGCAAGGAAGATAAATCTTGTTGTAAAATCATACTCTCGAGCTTTCCAGGAGAGATAATAGGGGTCGATAGGAATGCAGTGACCTCCCATTCCAGGGCCCGGGTAGAAGGGTGAGAATCCAAAGGGTTTGGTACTGGCGGCTTCGATGACCTCCCAAATATCAATCCCCATCCGATCTGTCAGCATTTTCAATTCGTTCACCAGGGCAATATTTACGCTTCGATAAATATTTTCGAGGAGCTTGGTTAATTCCGCAACCCGGGTGGACGAAACAGGTACGACTTTCTTTATGATTTGACGATACAGGGTTGTAACAACTTTCTTGCAGGATGGAGTGACTCCGGCCACTACTTTAGGGATTTGATGTGTCATGAATCGTTTATTCCCAGGGTCCTCCCTCTCCGGGGAAAAACCCAAAAAGAAATTTTTCCCTACTTTCAAACCGGTCGATTCCAGTTTGGGAAGGATCAATTCCTCAGTGGTTCCTGGATACGTGGTGCTTTCCAAGACAATCAGTTGCCCTTTTCTAAGATTCTCCTGGATGGCTTCGGTCGTGTTTTCTATGTATTGGAGGTCCGGCTCCATTTTTTCAGTTAAGGGGGTGGGGACGCAGATCAGGATGCAGTCAGGTTGATCGAGACGAGAAAAGTCATCAGTCACATCCAAATGGCCGCTCCGGATAAATGGGGAAATCCGGGAGGGGAGTATCGATTTCAGATAGCTCTTTCCCCTCTTCAGTGTGGCGACTTTTTTAGAATCGATATCGAACCCCAAAACTCTGAAATCTTCTTCACAAAACCTTAACACCAGAGGGAGGCCAACATATCCCAACCCGATGATCCCGATCAACGCATCTTTCTTAAGGATCTTGTCAGTGAGTCGATCTTCCATGTTCATCGTCTTCATATCCTTGTCCCCGTGGCCTATTTGTTGTAAAAGGCTTTGATTCGATTCACGACCACCCTCTGTTGATCTTCCGTCAACTCAGGGTAGATGGGGAGAGCCAACACCTCCTCGGAAGCCTTCTCAGAATTTGGAAGATCTCCTCGACGATATTTTAGAAAAGAATAACATTCCTGCAAATGGAGGGGGACGGGATAATAGATGTCCGTGCCGATCCCTTCCTCTGCCAGGAATTGTCTCAAGCGGTCTCTTTGCGGAACACGGATCACATACTGATGAAAGATATGGCGGTTCTGAAATTGAACGGTCGGGAGCTTAAAACCTTTCACAGAAGAGAGAGAGTTTTCGAATAATTCCTGATACCGTTCAGCCTTCTTTTGTCTCTCTGCGGTCCATTTCTCCAGGTATTTGAATTTCACCAGAAGAATGGCGGCTTGAATCGTATCGAGACGGCTGTTGATTCCAATCGCCTTATGGAAATATTTTGGCTGACTTCCATGGACTCTCAGCAGCCTCACCTTCTCTGCCAAACCGGGGTTATCCGTCACGACCATTCCTGCATCTCCGAAGGCACCTAGGTTTTTCGTAGGGTAAAAGGAGAAACATCCGAGGTCGCCTATCTGCCCGGTCCGCCGTCCCTCCGATCCGACCTTGGGCTTATACTCTGCCCCCAATGCCTGGGCCGCATCTTCAATGATAAAAAGGTTCTTCTCTTGGGCTATCTTAAGAAGAGGGTCCATATCAGCGCATTGTCCGAAAAGATGGACAGGGATGATGGCCTTTGTTCTTGCGGTTATCTTCTCTTCGATTTTGGAAGGGTCCATGTTGTAAGTCTCCCGATCGATATCCACAAACACGGGCGTGGCTCCGAGGCGAGAGATTGATCCTGCTGTTGCAAAGAAAGTGAAGGGAGGAAGAAGGACCTCATCGCCCGTCCCGATGCCTAAGGCCATCAGGGATAAGAGCAGGGCATCTGACCCGGAAGCTACCCCGACGGCATATCGGGTCCGGCAATATTGAGCCATGGCTTCCTCCAGAACCTGGACCTTGGGTCCCATGATAAACTGCTGGTTCTGAAACACTTCATCCAAGGCCGATTTAATTTCATTTTCTATGGATTTGAATTGAACCGCCAAATCAAAAAAGGGGACTTTCGTCTTCATCAATATGTTCCTCTTTAAATGGGAAAATGTATGGAGTTTAATTAAGATAAAAAAAATTGATAGTCAAGACTATTGTTGATCGCTATAATAATGTCTATGAGAAGAAAAATGCATCTTGACTCCGTTTCTATTATTTTGGTCAAGCCCAAATTCCCTGAGAACATTGGTTCGGTGGCCAGGGCAATGAAGAATATGGGGTTGAGCCGGTTGGTCGTCGTCAACGGATGTTCTCCGCTGCTTGCCAACGCCTATAAATTAGCTTCAGGGGCTGAAGATATTTTGGAAAGGGCAGAGGAGTTTCTTACATTGCGAGAGGCGATCTCTGAAATGGGGTGTGTGGTCGGAACGACTTCACGTGGGGGAAAAGAGAGGGTCCCAGATCTAACACTGGAAGCCTTGGTAAAAAAGCTCATTCCTCTCTCGCAGAAGAATTTGATTGGCCTGGCCTTTGGTTCGGAAAAAGAGGGATTGACCAATGAGGAATTGTCTCTCTGCCATCTCTATGCCAGGATCCCTTCCATGGAATCCTTCCCATCTCTCAATCTTGCACAAGCCGTGATGGTGGTTTCCTATGAGTTGTTCAGAGCCTCGATTGAGATTCCGAAAAAGGAGATCCGACTGGCTCCGGCCGAGCAGATGGAGAGGATGCTTGAACATATGGAAAAAACGCTCCTCCGCATCGGATTCCTGGATTCCAATAATCCCAAACGAATCATGCGTGTGCTGAGGAGGCTATTTGGAAGAAGCCAAATGGACGAGAGGGAAGTTAAAATCCTCGAAGGCATTTGGAGTCAAATGGATCACGATTCGAGAACAGGAAGAAAGGGGAAATAAAAACCCTCCCCCAGATTTTGATGGAGAAGGGTTTTGAAAGGAAACGTAGGAGATCGTTCCACCTACTTTTTCAAAAAAAGGCTGATGATGTCAATCGGCACGGGGAAGATGATGGTGGAATTCTTCTCCGTGGCAACCTCCGCTAAGGTCTGAAGGAATCTAAGCTGGAGGGCAGTGGGATTGACACTGATCACATTTGCAGCCTGAGTCAATTTTTCTGCAGCCTGGAATTCACCCTCGGCATGGATGATTTTGGCTCTCTTCTCCCTTTCTGCCTCTGCCTGGCGGGCAATTGCCCTCTGCATATTCTCCGGCAGATCTACCTGTTTGGTTTCCACCAGAGAGACCTTGATTCCCCATGGTTCTGTGTGTTTATCTAAGATATCTTGGAGTTTCAAGTTGATCTTGTCTCGCTGGGACAGCAACTCATCCAAATCCGCCTGCCCCACGACGCTTCGAAGTGTGGTTTGAGCCAATTGGGAGGTGGCATAAAGATAATTCTCCACTTCGACGACCGCCTTATTTGGATCCATGACGCGAAAATAGACGACGGCATTCACTTTAATGGAGATATTGTCACGGGTGATGACATCCTGGGGCGGGATGTCCAGCGTGACCAATCTCAGACTGATCCTCATCAGCTTGTCGACTCCGGGGATGATAAAAATGATACCTGGCCCTTTGGCGCCGATCAGCCTTCCCAGTCGGAAGATAACCCCCCGTTCATATTCCCTCAGAATCTTGACGGCTGAGGCAGCTACGATCAATATAAAGACAATAAGAAAAAAGAAGCCTGACGGTAGACCTGTTATACCCATATGATTCCCTCCTTATTCAATTTTTTTGACCTTCAGTTTTAAATTGGTCCACCCCAATGACTTGAACCTTTTCCCCCTTTTCAATATTTTGGTCGCTGATGGCATTCCAGAATTCTCCATGAATGGAAACTTTTCCCTCAGGGGCAATGCGGTGTGGAAGCAATCCCGACTTCTCCTATAAGCCCTTCCATCCCAGTGGTTGGTTTTTTCAAGCGTGCATTGATGGCCTTGGTTACTGCAAAAATGAAGAATGCCGCGCTCACCATAACAGCAGGGATGATCACACTTAAAGAAACTCTCATATACTCCACCGGACTCTGAAATAACATCATGGAACCTAAGAAAAGGGAGATGACGCCACCTACGGCTAGCAAACCATGGCTCACCACTTTGATTTCCGCAATAAATAGGATAATACCAAAGAAGATCAGCGCTAAACCGGCATAATTGACAGGAAGCATCTGCAAAGCATAAAAGGCAAGGATAAGAAAGATTCCACCCACCACCCCGGGAAGAATTGCCCCGGGACTTGAGAGTTCGAAGAAGATGCCGTAAATTCCTAGCATGAGAAGGATATAAGCGATCGTAGGATTAGAGATAACATCCAGAAGTCGATCTCGCCAGCTCATCTCAATGGGCTTGGGTTGAAGTCCTTTCGTTTGAAGGGTCCGGGTGACTCCGTTTAATTTTACAACTTTCCCATCAATCTTAGTGAGAAGACTTGGAAGATCAGGGCTAATGAAATCAATGACATTAAGTTTGAGCGCCTCATCCTCAGTGATGGAAACGCTTTTCACCACCGCCTTTTCGGCCCAATCTGCGTTTCTCCCTCGCGTCTTGGCAATATTCTTAACGAAGGCAACTGTATCGTTGACGATCTTTTCCGTCATTGTCTTGCTTTCTTTCCCTTCTCCTCCTCCCAATGTGACGGGATGGGCTGCTCCGATGTGAGTGCCAGGAGCCATCACGGCAATGTTCGCAGCCATGGTGACGAATACACCAGCAGAAGCCGCCCGGGCTCCACCTGGAGCCACATAGACGATGATCGGGATAGTGGAGGAGAGTTCCTTCTTGACGATTATCCTCATCGACTCCATCAATCCCCCGGGGGTATCGAGCTGAATAATAAGACATTGGCCACCTTCCCGAGTGGCTTGGTCAATGGAGTCCACAATGAATTTGGCCGTGGCAGGGTTGATGATGGCATCTACTTCAATGGTATAGACGGGCGCCTTTTCCTGGCTTGGAATCGGTGAGGCAAAAGCAAACAAGAAAAAAATGGAAAGAAATATTAAAGCTTTATATCTTTTCAAGAGTTTACCTCCTGAACACAAAATATCCTAAAAGAGGGTGAATGTCAAATAATTCAAGGCGGTCTATATGCCAATCCTCATCAAGTCTTCTCCCAGAATGATTTCACCCGGGTAGACTTGCCTGCATTGATTCAAGATATCAATCTGGTCGCAAATTGGATAAAGATGCGTAAGCAATAGCTTTTTACAGCCCGATTCCAATGCAATTCTTCCTGCTAGTGAAGGGGTCAGATGGCCTTCGACTTTTCTCCCATCGGGGAAGGAGCACTCGAGAACAAGTAGGTCTACTTCAAAGGCCAGATCAATAATATTTTGACAATAATCCGTATCCCCGGAGATGGCCATGGATTTGCCATCCTTAAACTCAATCCGATACCCGACACTTTCAGAAATATGAGCCATGGGGCTTGATAAGATTCTCAAGTCCCTGTAAACAAAGGCTTCTTGAGAAATCTCTTTGATGGTCAATGGGTAAGATTTCGGCTCAATCCAGGACCCATAAAGGTTCTTCAATTTTTCAAAATAAGACCTAAACCCGGGTCCTCCAATGCACAATAATTCTTTTTCTCGCGGATGATCTGCATACTTACTTGCAAAAATAATCGGAACAAGGTCAGAAACATGGTCCGGGTGGATGTGGGTGTAGAGAAGAAGGTCAGGATCTCGATAAGTAACCCCAACCTCCAACATTCTCCCCAACGTTCCTGAGCCGCTGTCGATTAATAAACGAGTACCGTCTGAGATGACAAGAAGGCCTGGAGCCCCTCTTCTTAAAGAGGGGATGCCTGTTCCGGTACCGATGACGATGAGTTCCTCCATTATCTCTGCTCCGGTCGAAGTATCTGATCTAAGATTATCACGAAATGATTTGAATGTAACTCTATTTCTCGTTCTTTAAAATACTTGACAATTGAATCAAAAGTCGATATATGTACTCAAACTTCAAGGGAATATCTCAGTTGAACATTAAGCTATGGAATGGACATTACTTCTCAACTCTACTTTCGAACCACTGAAAGTGGTGACCTGGAAAAAAGCCATCGTCATGGTGACGCTTGAAAAGGTGGAGGTGATTGAAGAGTACGATCGCATGATTCGAGGCGTCCGCTTTTCCTTGCGGCTTCCCGCTGTGATTCGATTAAATCGGTTTATTAGAAGAAGAACGCCCATCGTTAAATTCTCCCGACAGAATCTTTATGTTCGGGATCGGGGAAAGTGCCAGTACTGCGGCACCCCTTTTGAACACAAAGAATTGACTTACGACCACGTCATTCCACGCTCCAAAGGTGGTCAAACGGAATGGACGAATGTGGTGACCTGTTGCACGGCCTGTAATCTGAAAAAGGGCGGGAGAACACCCGAAGAAGCAGGGATGTTGCTGATCCGAAAACCCAGGGCACCTATCTGGATACCCCTCCTGCCGATGAGTCTTGGAATCAAAGAGACCCCTGACCCCTGGAAGGACTATCTGTACCTCAATCTGGAGCTGGCTTCTTAGTTTTTCACCCGGAGCATTGGAACTCTTAAAATGCTTCTGATCTCTGTCAAAAATGGGCGTCAAAGATAAACAATGGAAGCAGAAAACAGGCCCCATAATGATCTCGGCAAGACTTCTTATAAGAAATGAAAGGTGGATCACATCGTGCGAAGGGATGGAAAGGGATGGAATATCTTTGGGCTCCATGGAGAATGGATTATATTCTAGGAAAGAAAAAGACGGGATGTTTCTTTTGCAGAAATCTTAAAGCGAAGAAAAGTAAAGAGCACCTCATCCTCTATCAGGGTGAGACTGTGTTTGTGGTCATGAATAAATATCCCTATACCCACGGGCATCTGATGGTCGTCCCCAAACGCCACTGCCTCAACCTGGAGCAATTAGATAATGACGAATTAAGGGAGCTTTTTGACTTATTGAAGGCCTCCGTGCGGGTACTGAAGGCAAGCTTCCATCCCCATGGATTCAATATTGGGATGAATATTGGAAAAATGGGAGGAGCGGGTGAGGACCATCTTCACCTCCATATTGTCCCAAGATGGGCGGGGGATACCAATTTTATGCCAGTCATCGGAAAAACAAAGATTATTTCTGAATATATAGAAGAAACCTATGAGAAGCTTCGCTCTGTCTTCATGGATCTCTTACGAAAAAAGGGAGTCCGGAAAGGAGGATGAAAGAGTGGGATGGGTCAAATATATTTTTTTGATGGTGATCCTTATCGTTTGTATCTTTTTTTTCTTGCAAAACACGGATCAAGTCACCATTCGGTTTGGTCTCTCCCCTCTCAACGAGTATCAGTTTTTTGAGATTTCCAAAGTTCCTCTCTTCTTAGTTGTCCTCTGTTCTGTCATTTTAGGCATTTTGATAGGCGGTCTGGGTGACCTTTTCAGACGGTTTCAGTTGAGGAGGAGCGTTCGCCAGAAACAAAAAACGATCGAACGTCTGGAGAGAGAAATCCAATCTCTGCGAGGCCCTGATCTGGGGGAATCCTCTTCTCTCAAAAAAGAGGGCTGACCCTTAGATTGGTTTCGCGGGGATTCTGAGTCATCATGATGAAGAGAATTTCCCCCGAGCAGATAAAATTCTTTCTCCTTCGGGAGGGGATAATTCAACGTCGATGTTAAGAGGGACAGGAATCCTTTGCTAACACAACAGTTAAAATTTTTCTTGCATCCCCGAGTGAATTGTAGTATAGTTATCGTGTAATTAGTTGGTCTGCTGAAAAAGCGGGCTGTTTGCCCGCTTTTTTTTTAGATGACGCCTTAGGCGAAAGAGATGACGGAGAGGGAGACCGTAGAGCGGGTACGTGCGATGATTCATCCCATCGTCTTGAACGAAGGGATGGAAGTGGTGGATATTGAGTATCGAAGAGAATCCGGAGGATGGATCCTTCGCCTCATTCTGGATAAGGAAGGAGGGGTCACTCTTGACGATTGTACCCGGGTCAGTCAAGAAGTGGGAAGGAGCTTAGATGTGGAGGATATCTTACAAACCTCGTACACGCTCGAGGTCTCTTCCCCCGGCCTTACCCGTCCGTTGAAAACCGAAAAGGATTTTATGAAATATCTCCATCGTTTGGTCAAGGTGAAGACCGTCGATCCTATTCAGAATCGCCGGCAGTTTAAAGGGAAACTCCTGGGGGTTTCCGAAAACGAAGTGGAGATTGAAGTGGAGAGAGAGATCTTTCAGATCCCTCTCTCCAATGTGGCTAAAGCCAACTTGGAGATTGACCAGGACGTGCTCCGCAAGGAGCGCCGTACAAAGTAAGATACCGTTTCCGGGAAGCTCCGTCGGATCTTGGTGAAGACGGAGGGTTCATTTTAGAAAGGGAGAAATGTGTTATGCCATCCAATCTCAGTTATGTAATCGATCAAGTGGGAAAGGATAAGGGGATTGATCGGAAGGTGATCATCGAAGCTTTGGAACAAGCTGTGCTGACTGCTTCGAGAAAGAAATATGGACACCAGGGAGAGATCGAAGTCCACTTTAACGAGGAAGCCGGCGAAGTAGAGCTGTTTCAGTTCAAGCAGGTAGTGGAGGACGTGACGAATCCATCGGAGGAAATCTCTCTGAAAGAAGCAAGGGAATTGGATAATGAAGCTCAGATCGGGGACAGTTTGGGAGTGAAACTCAATACGGACTTTGGTCGAATTGGAGCCCAGACAGCGAAGCAGGTGATCATCCAGAAGGTGCGAGACGCTGAACGAGAGAATGTTTATAATGAGTTTAAGGATCGAAAGGGAGATTTGGTGGGTGGAAGCGTCCAGCGGATGGAGAAAGGAAATCTCTATATCAGTATCGGCCGGGCAGAAGCGGTTCTTTTATCGAAGGAACAAATTCCCGGGGAGAGCTATCGGCAAGGGGAGCGACTTCGGGCCTATATCCTCGAGGTTCAGAAGAACTCAAAGGGACCCCAAATGTTTCTTTCGAGGACCCATCCGGGATTCGTGGTCAAGTTATTTGAGATGGAAGTGCCCGAGATCTCTGAGGGGGTGATCAAAATCATCAGTGCCGCCCGGGAACCAGGGGAGAGGGCCAAGATCTCCGTTTACAGCTCGAACCGGGATGTGGACCCAGTAGGAGCCTGTGTGGGTATGAAGGGCTCCCGAGTTCAGAGCGTCGTCCAAGAACTTCGAGGGGAACGGATTGACATCATTCCCTGGTCTCAAGATCAAGCCAAGTACGTGTGCAATGCTTTGGCTCCAGCCAAGATTTCTAGGGTCTATATCGACGAGGAGAATCGTCATATGGAAGTGGTTGTAGCAGACGACCAACTTTCCCTCGCGATCGGGAAGAAAGGCCAGAATGTCCGATTGGCCTCTAAATTGACCGGTTGGAAGATCGATATTAAGAGCGAGTCCAGAATGGAGAAGATCTCAAGTGAAATTCTGGAAAAGTTTAAGGACCTTCCTCACATCGGAGATGTGGCGAGCCGCATCCTTTATAACGAAGGTTTCCGATCGATCAAGGAGGTGGCCGAGGTTGACCCAGAAGAATTGGCAAAGGTTTTAGGCCTGGAAAAAGAAAAAGCGGGGGAGATCGTCGAAGGGGCGGTGCAGATGATCTCAGAGGGAAGCGGAGACAAAGGCGGGTCAAGAAACGGTTCCAATGACGGTGGGTCCTGCCTCTGATCCGGTGGCGCAGATGGAAGGAGTAGGGGAGAAGACGGCCCAATTATTGGAAGAGAATGGGTTTAAGACCGTTCACGATATTCTGGAAACGAATATAGAGAAACTTTCCAGCCTTCCGGGGATCGGGGTCAAAAAGGCTGAAAAATTGATTGAGTCTGCAAAACATTATGCCGAAGGAAAGAAGGCATGAGCAAGAAAGGACGTGTTCCCGTTCGTACGTGTATTGGGTGTCGGGAGAAAAAGAAGAAAGAGGAAATGATTTGGTTGGCCCAAAGTCCGGGGGGAGTGGTGGTGGTGAACAGGAAGAGGCCTCATCAGGGACGAGGGTTTTATCTCTGTCCAGACCTTCGATGTTTAAACATGGCCAAGAAAAAGAGAAAGGGAGTTGGGTTCTTGGAAACGATGGATCTCCGATTTCCGTCGGCAAAAGGTTTCGGGGATGAGGTAAAAGGTTCGGGATACGGGAGGTAGGGGATGACAAAAAGTAAGGTCCTCGATCTTGCACGCGAAGTCGGGATGGAGGATGATAAACTGCTTCTGAAATTGAAACGGATGGGGGTAAAGGTGAGGGACAAGAAAGTTGCCGAGCCGGAAAAAAAGACTTCCTCATCTGACGAGAAGATTATTGAAAGAAATTCCGAGAAGGAGATCGTTGAGAAGCGGGTCAAACCTACGGTGATTCGGAGAAGGGCGAGAACTTTGGAGGTAAAAGTGGAGGCCGCGCCCCCTGCCGCAGTTGTTGTCGAGCCTGAAATGATCCCTGAAGTGGTCGAAGGGAAGACTCTAAAAGCAAAAGAGATAGAAGAAAGAGCCGAATCCGAGCTGAGGGTTGCCAAGAAGCCGGTTGAGAAGGGAGATTTGAAAACCGAGGATCAGCCTTCAGCAGGGCCAGGAAGAGGGCGGAAGAAAAAGGAAGCGCCTGAAAAGCCTGAGGGTTCCGTGGAGGCTAAAGCTGAAGGAAAAGAGATTCTCCCGCCCAGACCGGTGGAGCCCGTGCAGCCCCCGGTCGGCCTAAAAGAGGGGAAAGCGCCAGCCGAGGTCAAGAAGGAAGTTGAAGAACCGAAACCGATGGAGGTCCCTCTAAAAAAGGCTGAGGCGAAATTACTGGAGAAAGAAGAATTACTCGAAAGAGAAAAATTAGGGCCCCTCGCAAAGAAAAAGGGTTTCATAAAAAAGAGAAAGCGGATTGAGGAAAGGATGTTAGGGGAGGATGAAGTTGAAGGAGAAAAGGGCGAGGGGAAAGAGGTCGAACCCATCGCTAAGACCTTCCGCCCCATGAAGAAAAAGGTCGTATTAAAGACTTCGAAGAAAACAGAAGTGACTGTCCCCAAAGCCATTAAGAGAATCATTCGAATCGCCGAGGTCATCGCTGTCGGGGATCTTGCGAAAAGGATGGGGGTGAAAGGTGGGGAATTGATCAAGAAGTTGATGGACATGGGTGTGCTGGTGAATATCAACCAACTCATCGATGCGGATGTCGCCTCCCTGGTGGCCGGCGAGTTTGGCTACGAGGTGGAGAAAGTCTCCTTAGAGAGGCAGGACCTGCTGGAAAGAAAAGAGGATCTTCCCGAACAGTTGAAACCCAGGCCGCCCGTGGTCACGATCATGGGCCATGTCGATCACGGAAAGACCATGCTTCTGGATGCGATTCGAAAAACGAATGTGGTGGAAGGCGAGGCGGGGGGCATCACTCAGCACATCGGAGCCTATGATGTCGAATTAGAAAACGGACATGTGGTCTTTATTGACACTCCCGGTCATGAAGCCTTCACCGCCATGAGGGCAAGAGGAGCCCAGGTGACGGATGTGGTCGTTTTGGTGGTCGCTGCCGATGACGGGATGATGCCGCAGACGAAAGAGGCGATCGATCATGCCCGAGCGGCGAAGGTTCCAATTTTGGTCGCCATCAACAAGATTGATCGGCCGACAGCAAACCCGGAAAAGGTAAAGAAAGACCTTTCAGAATATGAGCTTGTCCCAGAGCAATGGGGAGGAAATACCCTCTTTGCCGAGGTTTCCGCCAAACAGAAGACGGGAATTAAAGAGTTGCTGGATTCGATCCTTCTTCAGGCAGAGGTTTTAGAATTAAGGGCGAACCCGGATAAACCCGCTCGAGGAGTCATTATTGAATCCAAGCTGGACAAGGGGAGAGGCCCGGTGGCCACCCTTCTGGTGCAAGAGGGGACGTTGAAAGCCGGAGATGCCTTTATTGCGGGCTCCCACTACGGTAGGGTCCGGGCGATGCTGAACGATAAAGGGCGGAAGATAGAAGAAGCTCCTCCTTCTACCCCTGTGGAGGTGGTGGGGTTCACCGATATTCCCGAAGCGGGAGAAGCGTTCATTGTCGTTTCCGAAGAAAGGATGGCCAAGCAGATCAGCCTTTACCGGCAAGAAAAAATTCGTGAAAAGGAACTTTCAAAATTGAGCAAAGTTTCTTTAGAAGAACTTTATGATAAGATTAAAATGGGTGAAGTAAAGGAGTTGAATGTCATTATTAAGGCGGATGTTCAGGGATCGATCGAGGCAGTGAAAGAGGCATTGAAAAAACTCTCTACGGATGCGGTGAAGGTCAATATCCTCCACGACGCGGTCGGCGGGATCACAGAGACGGATGTGAATTTAGCGTCGGCTTCCAACGCGATCATCATCGGTTTCAATGTGAGGCCGGGTCCGAAAGCTCAGTCTCTATCGGAGCAGGAGCATGTCGATGTCCGGACTTATTCCATCATCTATGATGCGATCACCGACATTAAGAACGCCTTGGAAGGATTGCTCGAGCCCACTTACAGGGAACACATTTTGGGAAGAGCACAGGTGATACAGGTTTTTACTATCCGTAAAGTGGGAACCGTGGCAGGCAGTCTCGTGACCGACGGAAAGGTGGTCAGGGGATCCCATGCGAGATTGCTGCGAGACAATGTCATCGTGCATGATGGCCGGATTGTTTCACTCAGGCGATTCAAAGACGACATGAAGGATTGTAATCAAGGGCTCGAGTGCGGTATCGGCATTGAGAATTATAATGATATTAAACTTGGGGATGTCATCGAGTCTTATGAGATGGAAGAAGTTCAGGCTCGGTTGACCTGAGCTCCCATCCAGTTTCTCCTCGAGAAGGCCCGGTTCTTTTAAGAGAAAAAGGGGGAGGAAGATGGTGATCGGGGTCTGTAAACTCGACCTTCGGATTCCTGAGAATCATTCTTTAAAGGAAAAGCGCCATGTGCTCCGGAAATTGATTGATCGGGTGAGAGCTCGTTTTAATGTGGCTATCGCGGAAGTCGGAGACAATGACCTTTGGCAACGGGCAGAGATGGGTTTCTGCACGGTTGGAAACGATCGAAGGCATATCAATTCAAGTCTGGACAAAGTCGTTTACTTTATCGAGCAGATGAACCTGGTCGAGATGGTACGCACGGAAATTGAGATCATAACGGTTTAGGGTTCTTATAGACACGGATGGAAGGAAAACGTTCGGAGAAAGTAGCGGATTTGATCCAAAAAGAAGTCTCCCAGATGCTGGTGAAATCCGTTAAGGATCCCCGCATTGGCTTTGTTACCATTACCAAAGTGACTGTCTCTGAAGATTGCCGGGTTGCAAAAGTCTATTTTAGCGTGGCTGGGACCCTCGCCGAAAGGGAGAGTTCCGTGAAGGGTCTGGACAGCGCCAGGGGATATGTCCGAAAAGAATTGGGCCGTCGCATCCGATTGAGATATACTCCTGAAATCATCTTTCAATTCGATCCTTCGATCGAGTACGCGATTCACATGGAAGAGCTCATCCAGAGCCTCCATCGGGAAAAGGAGCCCAATGGGGACGAAGAGGGGAATTGACGGTCTTCTCGTCGTGGATAAACCCGAGGGGATCACCTCCCTCGATGTGGTCCGAAGGATCAAGCGTCGATTCGGCCTGAAAAAAGCAGGCCATATCGGGACCCTGGATCCTTTTGCCACGGGGGTTTTACCGATCGTGATCAATGAGGGAACCAAGGTGGTTCCATTTTTAGAGGAGGGTCCGAAAGAGTATGAAGTAACCCTCAAACTGGGGGAGGAGACGACGACCGATGATTGTACCGGGCAGGTCGTCCTCAAAAAGGAGTGGAAAGATGTCCGGCCTGAAAAGCTTGAGACTCTCTTCCTCACATTTTTGGGAAAGATCCATCAGATCCCTCCCATGTTTTCGGCCGTCAAGATGCAGGGGACGCCTCTCTATCGATTGGCTAGAAAAGGGATCGAGGTCGAGCGTAAGCAGAGAGAGGTGGAGATCTACAAGATTCAGATGGAGGAAACGGAACTCCCCCTCGTCCGTTTTAGGGTTTCCTGCTCCAAAGGAACTTACATCCGCACCCTGGGAAAAGACATTGGGAGGAAGGCAGGATGCGGCGCTCACCTTCTCCGTCTGAGAAGGACTCGAAGCGGTCCCTTCACGCTCGGTCAAGCGATCTCGTGGGAGAGGATGAAGGATCTCACCGTGCCCGATGCACTTTCCCCTTGGTTGATCTCTTTGAGGGCGGCTTTGCCCGGCTTACCCGAGGTGATCGGAGACGAGCAATTAGTGAGGAAGGTCCGCTTTGGAAGAGAGATGATGGTTCAGGATCTTTCTTCAAAGGACCTTCCGGCCTTCAAAAAAGGAGATTGGCTCAAGATGTCCTCTCCTGAAGAAGGGTTGGTAGCCATTTTGAAATCAGAGGTGAGGGGGGCAGATCTCCCCTGGGCCGATCCAGGGGGTGTGGCCCTTCGCCCGTTGAGAGTGTTTCAGCCCCAAGAACACTCTCCTACAGAAGATCACGTTTAGCTGAAAAGGAGGAATTTCATGACACTCGCTCAGGAAAAGAGAAAAGAGATCATCGAACAGTTTAAAAGCCACGAACGGGACACCGGTTCTCCAGAGGTTCAAATCGCTCTTCTCAGCGAAAGGATTCGATACCTGACCGAACACTTTAAAGTACATAAACGAGACCATCATTCTCGCAGGGGTCTTCTTAAATTGGTCGGGCAGCGGAGGAGACTTCTCAACTATCTTAAAGAGAACAAAGTGGATCGCTATCGAACGGTCATTGATCGGTTAGGCCTACGGAAGTAGTGCCAACCTGTTCTAAATGAAAAGGAGTGAAGGAATCCATATGGCTCAGAAGCTACAGATCGATTTAGGAGGAAGGCCCTTTTCCGTTGAAACAGGAAAGGTGGCGAAGCAGGCGAATGGTTCGGTCATGGTTCAGTATGGAGAGACGGTTGTCCTGGTGACGGCTGTGACCTCCGAAAAGAAGCGCGAAGGCCTCGATTTCATTCCCCTCACGGTGAATTACCAGGAAATGACTTATGCCGCCGGGAGGATCCCAGGAGGTTTTTTTAAGAGGGAAGGGAGGCCGAGCGATCGTGAAACGCTCATCTCTCGGTTTATCGATCGACCCCTCCGGCCCCTTTTTCCAAAAGGGTTCCAGAATGAGATCCAGATCATCGCCACCGTCCTTTCTGCAGACGAGGATAATGACCCTTCCATCTTAGGCATGATTGGAGCCTCCAGCGCTCTTTCTCTCTCCGATATTCCCTTCGAAGGCCCCATTGCAGGAGCAAAAGTAGGCCGGATTGATGGAGAGTTCGTCCTCAATCCTACGCATGAAGAATTGGAGCTGAGCGATATCGATCTCTTTGTGGCAGGGAGTGAGGATGCCATCATCATGGTCGAAGGAAGCGCCAAGGAGGTTAAAGAGGAGGAGATCTTGGAGGCCATCTTATTCGGCCATCAATCCTTGAAACCGGTGATCCATCTTCAAAAACAGATGAAGTCGGCTTTTGGTCTTCCCCCTCGAGCCTTCGAACTCCAGAAGCCGGAAGAGACCCTTTATGAAAGAGTGAGCGCCATCGCTCGGGAGAAACTCGGGGAGACTTTTCATATCAGGGAGAAGGGGAAAAGAGGAGAACGATTGGAGGAGATCCTTCAGTCAACGTTTCAGGAGCTCGGGGCCGAGGATGAATCCTCACGGAAGATGGTGAAGATCGCTTTCGAAGAGATTTATCGCAAGCTGGTCCGAAAATTGATTTTGGAAAAGAAAGAGAGAATCGATGGAAGAAGGCTTTCAGAAATCCGTGCCATCTCCTGTGAGGTCGGTATTCTTCCCAGAACCCACGGTTCTGCTCTCTTCACGCGCGGAGAGACTCAAGTTCTGGCAGTGGTCACTTTTGGGACTTCGGAGGATGAACAAAAGATCAACTCCTTGAGCGGAGAGACCTATAAATCCTTCATGCTTCACTACAACTTCCCTCCCTTCAGTACGGGAGAAGTTTCCCCATTGAGGTCGCCCAGCCGGAGAGAGATCGGACACGGGGCTCTGGCCGAGAGGGCCATCCTGCCTGTTCTTCCTTCGAGCGAAACATTTCCCTATACCATTCGTATCGTATCGGAGGTGCTGGAGTCGAATGGGTCCTCCTCCATGGCTACGGTCTGTGGATCAAGCCTCTCGCTCATGGATGCAGGCGTTCCCGTTAAAGCTCCCGTCGCCGGCATTGCAATGGGCCTCATCCTGGAAGGTGGAGAGAGTGCTGTCCTCTCAGACATCCTGGGCGATGAGGACCATTTGGGGGATATGGACTTCAAGGTGGCGGGCACTTCTGAAGGGGTCACAGCCATCCAGATGGATATCAAAATACGAGGGATCTCGAAAGAGATCATGAGAAAAGTTCTCGAGCAGGCCAGAGAGGGCAGAATCCACATCTTGGGTAAGATGGCTGAAACGATTTCCGAACCCCGAAAAGATCTCTCACGGCATGCGCCCCGGATCGTCAGCCTCCAGGTCAAACAGGAAAAAATTCGGGACGTCATCGGTCCAGGAGGGAAGAACATTCGAGCCATTGTCGATCAGACCGGTGTGAAGGTCGATGTGGAGGATTCGGGACTGGTGAAGCTGGCTTCTCCGAATTATGAGGCCATCGAAAAAGCCATCTATATGATCAAGAGGCTTACCCAAGAGGTCGAGGTAGGTGCTCTTTATAATGGAAAGGTTGTACGGATTCTGGGGTTTGGCGCCATTGTGGAACTTTTTCCGGGGACGGACGGTCTTGTCCATATCTCTCAACTGGCAGAGGGCCACGTCAAAGAGGTCTCGGATGTTCTTAAAGAAGGAGATGAGGTGCTGGTTAAGGTGATCGATATCGATCCGCAGGGCCGCATTCGGTTAAGTCGCAAGGCAGCCCTGAAGGAGCCAAAGCAGAGTGCAGGGAGCAAGGAGTAACGTAGAAAGACAAAAAGCAGCCAAGGGAATGAAACGGAATGGAAACAAAGACTAAGAAAATCCAGGATTCCTTGAATCCATCTTCGATCGAAACCGGATTGGGTTATCAAAAGACCGTCCTCGATAATGGGCTCCGGGTGATTACAGAGGAAATCCCATACCTCCGGTCTGTGTCCATCGGAGTGTGGGTCGTCACCGGGTCCAGGGATGAACGACCCGATGAAAATGGGATCTCTCATTTTATTGAACACCTTCTTTTCAAAGGCACGGAGAAAAGAACTGCCTTTGACATCGCCAAGGAAATTGACTCTGTGGGCGGAACCCTGAACGCCTTTACAGGAAGGGAGTACACCTGTTTTTATGCCAAGGTGATCGATCAGAATTTGCCCCTCGCCATCGATCTCCTCTCAGATATTTTTCTCCATTCTCTCATGGATCTAAAGGATGTGGAGAAGGAGAGGATGGTCATCCTCCAGGAAATCAAGATGGTGGAGGATACTCCTGACGATTATATCCACGATCTTTTCAACCGGGTCTGTTGGGGGGATCACCCGCTCGGGTTTCCGATTTATGGAACTTCAGAGCTTGTTCAATCGTTCCGTCGAGATCAGCTCCACCAATTCTTTCAGGAGAACTATCCACCCAACCGAATCGTCGTCTGTGCGGCGGGAAATTTAGAGCACCGGGAGGTCGTTGAGCTGATCGAGAGGACGTTCGGTAAAATTTCGAAATCGGACAAAGCCTGGGGGAGGAGTAAACCCGACCCGATCTCCACGACCAATATTCGGAAGCGAGATTTGGAGCAGGTTCACTTTTGTCTCGGCACCCGAGGGCTCCAGTACAACCACTCCCTTCGGTTCGCCTCGTATGTCTTGAATACCATCCTGGGAGGTGGGATGAGCTCAAGGCTTTTCCAGGAGATCCGCGAGAATCGTGGTTTAGCCTATTCCGTCTATTCCTATCTTCCGACTTATATCGATTCGGGACTGGTGGTCGTTTATGCGGGGACCAACGAGAATTCCTTCCAAGAGGTCATTGACCTGGTCCTCAACGAATTCAACCATATTAAAAAGGGACCTTTAAAGAATGGAGAGCTGGAAACTGCGAAAGAGCAGCTGAAGGGGAATCTTCTCCTCAGCATGGAGAGTTCCGATAATCTGATGACCCGTCTGGCAAAGAATGAGATCTACTTCCAGTCCTACCTCCCCGTGGGAATGATCCTCAAGGGGATTGATGAGGTAAAGGAAGAGACCGTTCGCCAATTAGCCAATGAGATTTTTGACGAACGACTATTTTGTTTAACCGTCCTCGGACCCATGAATGGGAATCATTTAGACAAAGTTCGTTTGACAGGAAAGTGATGAGTTGTTGCCGTGCGGGGAGAGGGCAAGGATGAAAATATTCGTCAAACGTTTGAGAAAAGATCATCCCGTGCCCATGCCTCAGTATATGACGGAGGGTGCCTCTGGAATGGATCTTTTCGCCTCCTTGGAGAAAGAGGTTACCCTGGAGCCGGGAGAGAGAAGGCTCATTCCTACCGGGATCGCCGTAGCGATTCCGGCGGGGTTTGAAGGTCAAGTCAGGCCCCGCAGTGGGTTGGCCATTCAGAAGGGGATTGGAATTGTCAATGGACCGGGGACGGTCGATTCCGACTATCGCGGGGAGATTGGCGTCCTCTTGATCAATTTCGGAAAAGAATCCCTGATCATTCGTAACGGAGAAAGGATAGCACAGATGGTTATCTCCCAAATTTTCCGAACGACGTTGGAAGAAGTGGACGACCTCCCGGCGACCCAGAGGCAAGGAGGGGGATTTGGTCACACCGGTATCTAAGGAAAGACTCAACACCATAGCTTTCTTCGACAAAGCAGAGGCGACGAGTCACCTCTGCTTTTTATTTGGAACGCAGCTAAAAACCCCGCTCTGCGCCTGCCGCGGTGGGCAGGGACGGGGATGAAAGATGTGTCTGCCATGGGCAGAAAAGCCTTCATCAGATGCTGAAACAAGGTCAGCATGACAGGAGGGTGTTGCTCTTGTGTTTTGTCATCCCGAACCAGGTCCTGAACTTAATTCAGGATCTATCGAATTCTGCATCTCGGTTTTTGGTTTACTGAATTTGGGTTTTAAAGCCATGCCCTGCGGGCGGGATTCCTTACTTAGATCCCTTTTTGTCTTGGGGAATCATCATGGACCAATTGTTGGATCAGTTTCTCCATTATCTCGTCGTTGAAAAAGGCCTTTCTCAAAATACGATCGAGGCCTACAGCCACGGTTTGACTCGATTCCTCGATCATCTCAGGGAGAAAAAGATTGAGGACCTCCGGGGCGTCGGCAAAATTGACGTTCAGGGTTTTCTCCTGGCATTGAGAAAGAAGAACCTGAGCACAAAAAGCATCGCGAGAAACCTGGCGGCCATCCGGAGTTTTTTTCGGTTTTTAATTCAAGAGGGAGTTTTGGACGCCAATCCTATAGAGGATTTAGAATCACCGAAGACGGCAAGAACGCTACCTGAAATTTTGAGCTTGAAGGAGATTGAACAAATATTGGAGCAACCTAATCTTCACACTCCTCTGGGGATGAGGGACCGGGCGATGTTGGAAATGCTTTATGGCACCGGGATGAGGGTTTCCGAGCTGACTCACCTCCCGACCCATCAGGTCAACCTGGAGGGAGGATACGTCCTCCTCTATGGAAAGGGTTCAAAAGAAAGAATGGTTCCTCTCGGAGGCGAAGCCATGAAATGGGTTGCGCTCTATCTAAAGGCGGCCCGCGAGATCCTTTCAAAGGGGAAGGAGAGTCCTTCCCTTTTTATCAACCGTTCGGGGAAGGGAATGAGCCGACAGCGGTTCTGGAAGAATCTTAAAGATTATGCCCAAAAGGCCGGTCTTCATAAAAGGATTAGCCCTCACCTTCTTCGTCACTCCTTTGCCAGCCATCTTTTGGAAAGAGGGGCGGATCTTCGCTCGGTTCAGATGATGCTCGGCCATGTGGATATCTCTACGACCCAGATCTATACCCACGTGACTGGGGAGAAGTTGAAGAAGGTCCACAAGCGGTATCACCCGAGAGGCTGAATTTAGCTGATGGCATATTGCTAATAGCAAATAGGACATAGCAATTTAATAAGCTATATGCCATTGGCCATAAGCTATTAGCCATACGCTATCAGCCATTAGCGATAAGCTATTTGATGATGGACGTGATCACCACTCATATCAATGCCGATTTTGATTCCTTGGCCTCCATGCTGGCTGCGAAGAAACTCTATCCCGATGCGGTTTTGGTCTTTCCCGGTTCACAAGAGAGAAGTCTTCGTGATTTCTTCATCCATTCGACCCTCTATTCCTTCGAGGTGGAGCGGATCAAAAATGTTGACCTCCAGGAAGTGAGACGACTCATTTTGGTGGATACTCGCCAGATCAGTCGGATCGGAAAATTTTCGGAGGTCCTCTCCAAGCCCGGTTTAGAAATTCACATCTATGACCACCACCCTCCTTCCTCTGAGGATCTCCATGGGTCTCTGGAGATGATCTCAGAGGTTGGGGCAACGGTGACGCTCCTCTTGGACATTCTTGAGAAAAGGGGAATCGAGATTACCCCCGATGAAGCCACGGTGATGATGTTGGGAATTTATGAAGATACGGGGAACCTGACTTTTTCTTCGACGAAAGAGGAAGATTTTAAAGCAGCCGGGTATTTGGTTCGAAAGGGGGCGAATCTCAGCATCCTCTCGAATGTGATCACCAAGGAACTCACCGCAGAGCAAATCTTCTTGCTGAATGATTTGATCCAATCCGCTACGCGGTATAGTTTTCACGGGATCGATGTGGTGATCGCTCAGGCTTCTGTGGATCGGTACGTGGGGGATATTGCCGTCCTGGTCCATAAACTGAAAGATATGGAGAACCTGGACGTCCTGTTCGTCCTGGTCAGGATGGAGGACCGGGTCTACTTGATCGGAAGGAGCCGCCTCGAAGAGGTGAACGTTTCAGAGGTGGCCGCCGAATTTGGGGGAGGAGGACATCCGACCGCAGCTTCTGCGACCGTGAAAGGGATGGCGCTTGTAGAGGCCCATGATCGATTGATCAAAGTATTAAAGGAGATGGTGAGGCCCAAAAAGGCGGCAACGGATGCAATGGTCTATCCGGTGAAGACCATCGAGCCGGAGCGAACCTTAGAGGAGGCCGGCGAGATCCTCACCCGATATAACCTGGACATTCTTCCTGTCCTTCAGGATGAGAAAGTGATCGGTCTGATTTCCAGGGAGGTCGTGGAGAGAGCTGAATATCATGGGCTAAAAAGCTCCTTGGTGAAGGAATATATGACGACAGAATTCTCGGTGGTCTCTCCGGACACTCCTTTTTCGCGAGTCCAGGCGCTCATCATCGGACAAAACCAGAGCCTCCTCCCGGTCGTTGAAAAGGATCGATTGGTTGGGGCGATTTCTGCCGGCGACGTCATGCGGGTCCTTCAAGAGGAGATGATGAAATCGGAGAAAGGGGTCTCGGTTTTTGAAAGCCAGCCCCTCTACGGCCGGAAAAAGGTGATCTCCAAATTGATGAAAGAACGTTTCCCCGAGCGAATCCACAACCTGCTGATGGAGTTTGGCAGGGTAGGGGATGTGTTGGGGTATGCTGTCTATGGGGTCGGTGGGTTTGTCAGGGACCTTTTATTGAGGGTAGAAAACTTCGATATCGATATTGTGGTGGAAGGGGATGGAATCCGTTTTGCTGAGGCACTCGAAAAGAAGGTCCCATGCCGGATTCGAACGCATCGAAAATTCGGGACAGCCATCATCCTCTTCCCCGACGGGTTGAAAGTGGATGTCGCCACCGCTCGCTGGGAGGTTTATGATTCTCCGGCAGCCCTGCCCACGGTGGAAAGCGCTTCAATCAAGATGGATCTTTATCGGCGAGACTTTACCGTGAATACCCTGGCGATCCAACTCAATCCAAAGGCCTTTGGAGAACTGATCGATTTTTTTGGGGGGGTCAAGGATGTCAAGGAAAAAACGATCCGCGTTCTGCATAATCTCTCGTTTGTGGAAGATCCCACCCGGGTCTTTCGGGCGATCCGATTTGAACAACGTTTTGGGTTTCAAATCGGAAAACACACCCAGAATCTGATGAGGAATGCGGTGAAGGTGGGTTTTTTGGAACGGCTCTCAGGCGGGAGGGTTCTTTCTGAGCTCATCCTCATCCTTCAGGAAGAAGATCCTCTTCCAGCCCTGAAACGGATGAGGGATTTTAATCTCTTCCATTTCCTCCATTCCGGACTTAAATTTGATGAGCAAGCCGAGGCCCTTTGTGAACAGATCCATGATGTCATCGCCTGGTTTGACCTTCTTTTCCTGGAACAGCGGTATGAGCGCTGGCTGATCTATTTTTATGGACTCATGGATCTCATAAAGGAAGGGGAGAGGGAAGAGCTCTGTCAAAGATTGGCCATGAATGATAGGCTTAAAAAAAGGGTGAAGGAGGGGAAGCTTCAGGCCGACCAAGTTCTCCTTCAAATCTTCTCTTGGATCAATACAGACCGGCGCCCGAAACGATCGGAAATCTACGATGTTCTCGATCCTCTTTCCATTGAGTCAAAACTCTTTATGATGGCCAAGACCACCCAGGTGGCGACCCGTCGATATATCTCCCTGTATTTCACGCAGCTAAAGGACACAAAACCAATCTTGAGAGGAACGGATTTGATTCAGATGGGGATGAAATCAGGCCCTTCCATCAAGAAAGCCTTGTCGGGTTTGCTCAAGGCCAGATTGGACGAGCAGGTGATCACCCGACAGGATGAGATGGAATATATCTCAAGGGCCCAGGGGATGGAATAATGGTTGGAGACGATTCACATTCAGAAGCGAGATCAGACTATACCTTCCGATTGGAGGGGTTCGAAGGACCTCTTGACCTGTTGCTCCATCTCATTCAGAAGAACGAATTGGATATCTTCAATATTCCCATCTCCCTCATCACGGAGCAGTATTTAGAGTATCTCCAATTGATAAAGGTTCTCAACCTGGATATTGCTGGGGAGTACCTTCTGATGGCGTCCACTCTTCTTCACATCAAATCTAAGATGTTGCTCCCCAAATCCTCGGAGGTGGAGGAGGAGGAAGAGGAAGATCCCAGGGCGGAACTGGTACGAAGGCTTCTGGAGTATCAAAAATACAAGAATGCAGCGCTTGAAATGGAGAAAAGACCCTTGTTGGACCGGGATGTCTTCATCCGGCTGACACCTCCGGAGCCCGAAGCGGAACCGGAGGAAGAAAGAATTGAGGTGAATCTTTTTGAGCTTCTCGAAGCTTTCCGACAGGTATTGGAGAGGGTCAAACCAGAAACCGTTCATAACGTTCTCTTAGAACACCTCAGCGTTGAGGATAAAATTCAAGAAATACTGGCCCTTCTTGAAAAGGAGAACCGGAGCATGGTCTTTCATCGCCTCTTTCCGGAGCAGGCTTCCCGAAGGATCATCGTCGTCACTTTGTTGGCCATTCTCGAGCTCGTTAAGATGAAGCGGATACGCATCTTCCAACTGGCTGCCTTTGAGACGATTCGTGTTTCACCAATATAAAGTCGTTGAGTAATTCAGTCACTAAGTCATTAGGTTATTGATCTTAGAGTTAACCCCTGACAAATGAATTTTGGAGTCTTTCTATACCATTCCCGATGTTTTATAACTCAATAACCCAATAACTTAATGACCTAATAACCAGTACGTGGAGGGACCCATGAAGCGAAGACGAATCTTAATCGGGTTGGGTGTGATTGCTGCACTTCTTATTTTCTTTTTTGGCGTTCTATTCTTTATCGGACGTTATTATGGGGGGAAAACCAGCCGGTTTGCCTTTGGAGATAAGATTGCCATTGTGGAAGTGAAGGGAGTGATCACCCAATCCTCCGGGGTGATTGAAGAGCTCCAACAATATCTTGCGGATGAAGGGGTCAAGGCGATCATTCTGAGGGTCGATTCTCCAGGGGGAGGCGTAGGCCCATCGCAAGAGATCTACCGGGAGATTATGAGGATCAAGTCAACCTCGAAGAGAAAAGTGGTTACCTCCATGGGGTCTGTGGCGGCTTCGGGGGGCTATTATATCGCGAGTGCCTCTGATCTCATCGTTGCCAATCCCGGGACGATTACCGGTTCCATCGGGGTGATCATGCAATTCTCAAATTTTGAAGAACTTCTTAAAAAAATTGGAATCAAGGGAGTGGTGCTCAAAAGTGGCGAGCATAAAGACATCGGATCCCCTTTCCGGGAGATGACTCCGGAGGAGAAGAGGATTATGCAGGAAGTGCTCGATAATGTTCATCAGCAATTCATCCAGGCCGTGGCAGAGGGGAGGAAACTGGATCGATCTAAAGTTGCTCAGATCGCAGATGGTCGAATCTTAACAGGGGAACAGGCTAAGAATCTGGGTTTGGTCGATCAACTGGGAAACCTTCAGGATACCATCGATATCACTGCCAAGATGGTGGGAATCGTAGGGAAACCGAACGTCCTCTATCCCAAGAAGAGAATTTCCATTTGGGAACTTTTGATGCGGGATATGGCTTCTGCCGTCATCGATGTTCTCAATGAGAAGGGGTACGAATTAAACTTTCCCCTCCAGATTAAATAGAATATTTACTAATCCAAACGATTTAGCCCACCCTCTCCCCAATTGGGGAGAGGGCAAGGGTGAGGGGGGAATCAGGGGCAAAGGAAAAAGAGTTATTGTGTCTTTATTAACTCGGCGATTTTTTTCATATCCTCCCAGACCTCTCTCTTTCGTTCAGGATTCCTCAACAGAAAGGCAGGGTGATAGGTGGGGATCACCTTGATTCCTTCGAGATCGAAGAGTTTTCCACGGAGGGCCGAAATCTTGGTATCGGTTTTGAGCAGGGTTTGAGCGGAAAAAGTCCCCAAGGCACAGATGATTCTTGGTTGAATCACACGGATCTGGTTCATCAGAAAGGGATTGCAGCTCTGGATCTCATCAGGCTCTGGATTTCGATTCTGTGGAGGTCGGCACTTAACGATGTTGGCAATGTAAACCTCTTCTCTCGAAAGGTTGATCGATTCGATAATCTTCGTTAAGAGCTGCCCGGCCTTTCCGACGAAAGGTCTTCCTTGAACGTCTTCATCATATCCAGGCCCTTCTCCGATAAACATCAAGGTCGCCTTTTCATTGCCCTCTCCGAACACGATCGTCCGCCGCGTCCGATGGAGCTTGCACCTCTTACAATCCCCTAATTCCTTTCGCACTTCCTCCAGAGTCACCAGGCGAGAAGGACTGGGTTCGTCAAGCTTTATTTCTGAAGCGGGAAGAGAATGGATACCCATTCCCTTAAGATATTCGAGATAAGATTTAAGATCGCTGATCACCTCGCTCATTTTTTCATCCATCGAACCCATTCCTCCAATAGATTCCAAATATCCTTTTTTTGCCTCCTTTGTCAAGGAATGTAAAAAATACCCTTGACGAAAAAGGAATAAAATCATAAATTTGTGTGAGTTGCCCCTGTAGCTCAGGTGGATAGAGCGACGGATTCCTAATCCGCAGGTCGCCCGTTCGAGTCGGGCCAGGGGCGCTTTGTTTTTTGTCCGCCTACGCAGAAGACCACGCCTGCATGCCGTAACCTCTGGATGAGCGGAAGCGCTCAAGTGAAGGCAGGCACTTCGGCGTGCCGGGTACGGGCTTTGGCTGTTGTTAATGCGTAAACCGTGCCTGAAGCATCCATGTGTGGAAGTACTGCTGCTCCGGCGGATTTCGCTGCTGGCGGACAACCCCCCGAAGCCTCGCCGTAGGAGGGTATTTCATGGAGGCACCATGGGCTTTGCCCGTGGGGCTCCATTGTGATAAACGATGAATGCTGAAATCATTGCTATTGGATCAGAACTCCTCCTGGGCCAAATTATTGATACGAATTCCGCTTCCATTGCCAAATCGCTTGCGGAAAACGGCATCGAGCTGGTCCATACCACCACCGTGGGTGACGACCTGCAGCGGATGAAAGAAACCATCAACGCTGCCATCCATCGGTCCGAGATCGTCATCACGACCGGCGGGATCGGCCCCACAGAAGACGATCTCACCCGCGAGGCTGTGGCTCAAGTCACCCAGCATCCTCTTACCCTTCAACCTCATCTCATGGAACAGATCGAAGCCCTCTTTAAAAGACGGGGCTTTCAAATGGCGGAGAATAATCGAAAACAAGCCTATATTCCCGAGGGTGCTATCCCCATCGAAAATCCAAAAGGAACCGCTCCGGGATTTATTGTCGAGACCTCAAAGGGGGTCATCTTATCCATACCCGGTGTCCCATCGGAGATGGAGTATTTGATGGAAAATACCGTCATCCCTTTTCTTCGAAAACGTTTTAATCTCCAACGTCAGATCATCCGCTATAGAGTGTTGCGGGCATGTGGTTTGGGAGAGAGCGGCGTAGGCCATCAGATCAAAGATCTGATGAAGGAGAGCAAGAATCCTTCGGTGGGGACGCTTGCCTCAATCGGGGATATAAGAATTAGAATTACAGCCAAAGCCGACACCCCTGGAGGAAGCCTCAAACCTGATACAAAAAATGGAACAGGAAATTCGAGGCCGCCTCGGCATTTTGATTTATGGAGTGGATGACGAAACACTTCAAGGAAATATTGGCAAGGCATTGGAAAGGTTAAATCTTACGGTATCCGTGGCTGAGACCTTCACCGGAGGAATCATCTCTCAGAAATTGGCAAGCACCGGTATTCAGTCCTTTGTCCAGGGGACTGTTCTGTCTTCAGAGGCTTCGCAGAGGGCGTTTCTTGGTCTATCCCCGGAGGAGTTCAACCCTCTCAGAGATAATCCTAAAAGATTTGCAGAGTTATTGGCCGAAAAATCCCGAAATGGACTTAGAACGGATCTCGGACTGGCCATGTTTGCCAGAATTGCTGAAGAACAGAAAAAGGGAGAATATCGGGTAGACACTTACTATTCTCTTTCAACTTCCACCGGAATGGAGAATCAGGAATATTCAATTGGTGGCGAACTTTGGACGGTCCGGGAAAGAGCTGCCATCATCGCCCTCGACATGCTGAGAAAATACCTCCTGAAGATGACACCAAGTGCATAGGGCATGGTGCTTAGCGTATAAAATTAGCATTCCACCTGATCGGAAATTTCGTAGTGGCAGTCCACTGCCGCCGACCCGTTTCTTTTTTTCTTCATGTCGTTCCTGCGAAGGCAGAGCTTGCCCCGCACTTGATTCGGGGAATCCATGGTTATTAAATACTGGTTCCCTGTTCTCACAGGGACAAGTCTGGATTCCCGTTTGCACGGGAATGACAGGATCAGGATGTAAGGAATATGGCCTCGCAAACCATTCGATGTCCCATTGTAAGAATGAAATTGAGGTTTACAGAAATCCCATTCCCACCGTGGATATTATTATCGAAATCGAATCAAAAGGGATCGTGTTAATTAAAAGAAAAAATCCACCCCACGGTTGGGCTCTTCCAGGAGGATTTGTAGACTATGGAGAGTCTCTGGAGGAGGCTGCTGTAAGAGAGGCGAAAGAAGAGACCGATCTGGATGTGAAACTGACCGAGCAATTTCATACTTATTCAGACCCAGAGCGAGATCCGAGACATCACAGTATTTCAACAGTTTATATAGCAAAAACTAAAGGGATACCTCAAGCCAAAGATGATGCAATAGAAATTGGATTCTTCAATGAATTTAGTCTGCCCGATGAAATCGCCTTCGATCACCGTTCCATCTTAAAGGATTACTTCAAATCAAAATAATAAGTTTAGGAATATTAAGGGGTATTTTGAATGATAGGTTTGAGGCCGATTGCTTAAGACCTCGATTTCTTAGAGTGGGCCTGTACTCTCGACCGTAAGTAACGCACCACAGGCGGAAGAATGGCCGCCAGCAGAACAATGGACCACATGACCATGCAAAGGGGCGAATCCCAGAGGCCGCTAATGCTCCCGCGGGAAATGATGAGGGTTTGTCTGAGCGATCTTTCCATGACCGGTCCTAAAACCAAACCCACTATTAACGGCGCAGGCTCATAATCGTATTTGCGCATGACATAGCCCACGATTCCAGCTCCCAGCATCACCCATACGTCAAAAAGGCTACCGTTATCTCCGTAAGCTCCGATGACACACAGGACCAAGACGATTGGCATCAGATATTTTGGGGCAACCCTTACAATCTTTGCAAAAATGCCAACCAGGGGCAGATTCAAAATAAGCAGCATCATATTTCCGAGATAAAAACTGCCTACAACCCCCCAAAAGACATCAGGCCGATCACGAAGGAGCAAGGGTCCCGGGGTGACGCCGTGAAGAAGCATCCCTCCCAATAAGACGGCCGTGGAAGGAGTAAAAGGCAATCCCAACGAGAGCAGGGGGATCATGGCGCCGCCCGCTGCCGCATTGTTCGCCGCTTCAGGACCCGCCACCCCTTCAATGGCGCCCTTTCCAAACTCCTCTCGATGCTTGGAAACTCGCCGCTCCAGGCCGTAGGAGGCAAAGGCAGCTACCGTTGCAGCAGGCCCCGGCAAAAGGCCGATCAGAAACCCTAAAACGGAACCCCGGGCAATTGGCGCCGCGGAACGCTTCATCTCTTCTCGATTGGGATAGAGTTCGCGAAATTTTACGCGTAATAAGTCCACGGGGCCTTCTTTTGCTGTCATGACCGAAAGAACCTCTGCAACCCCAAAGAGTCCGGTAGTCAGGGCTATGAAACTCACCCCTCCCTGGGCGGATTCGAATCCAAAGGAGAAACGTTCTGTTCCGCCTATCGGATCCATGCCGACTGCGGAGAGGATCAAACCGGTCATCATCATGATTAACGATTTAGTACGGGATTTCCCGGTCAGGTTGGATAGTAAGATGACGCCTAAAACCGTCAGAGCAAAGTATTCCGCAGGCCCGAAAGCAAGCGCGGACCTTGCAAGAAGAGGAGCGAAGAACTGTAATGCGATTACGCTAAATGTTCCGGCAATAAAGGACCCGATGGCTGCAATGGCCAGCGCTGCCCCGGCCCGTCCCTTTCGCGCCATCGCATAACCGTCTAACGTTGTGACCACACTCGCGGGCTCTCCAGGGACATTGACCAGGATCGACGTCGTGGAGCCACCGTACATGGATCCATAGTAAATCCCCGCCAGCATGATCAGCCCTGCGGTTGGGCCCAGCTTCAAGGTAAGGGGGATGACCAGGGCCATGGCAGCCGCAGGTCCAAGACCGGGCAACACGCCTACCAGCGTGCCAATGACCGCACCCATAAAACAGGAAAAAAAATTGACAGGCTGAATGGTGATGAGCAGGGATGATAAAATACCGTGGCCAGCCACTGATCGGGATCCCCCTGAACGAATTACAGTACAGACACCGTACTCAAGGTCTGAGACTCCAGACTTCTGACGTCAGACCTTTTTGAGTTTTAAATCTGAAAATTTCTCTTTTCCGAAACTTTTTCTTCTATCTAAAGTCTGATGTCTAATGTCCGCCTCTGGTCTTTTGTCTACATTAGAACAGAGCACCTCTGGGAAAAGACAGTTTTAGCCAAACCTCAAACAGAAAATAGCAGAAAAGGTTAACTCCTGCCGAAAGAGCAATCGGCCTTCCCCAATCTTTGGCGCCTATGAGTTTGCTGGAAATGATGACAAACAAAAAATTGGAAATAAAAAAACCGACCCATTTCACCATAAGAAGGTAAACGATGAAGACTGCAATCATGAGGAGAGGGTTTGCTTCGACTCTATACTCTTTGAAGAAATTCTGTTATCGATCTTCCGGTCCCCTCATGGTTCTTTTTTGCTTCTTGCGGTTTGGGTTTCCGAACGTCTTGAACCAACTGCCAGGCGGCTAAAATCACTAATACCGCTCCCACCATCAGGGGGAAGACTCCGGGTCCGGGGTTTGCCCATGTATCCATAGGGTATTTTATGTCATAGAGCAGAAAAACCACTCCAAAGAGGAATAAGACAACACTGCTTGCGATCTCTTTTCGAACAAACATATTTTTAGAAGACAGTTTATTCACTCCCTCCCTCGCCCCCCCCTTGAGGGGGAGGGTTGGGGTGGGGGGAGAATTATTTTGCAAGGCCGGCAGCAGCCATGATCTCCTTTGTGATCTTATCTTGCTCTGCTACGAACTTGGCAAAGGCCGTGGGGTTAAGGTATTGCGGAGTCGTCCCCACGGAGGCGGCAAAATCTATCCACTCCTTGCCCTCTACTGCCTTCTTGACGATGGGACTCATCTTGTCGATCACCATCTTGGGAGTCCCCTTGGGAGCAGCAAAACCTCTCCATTGGTCAAACACCAGATCCACACCCGATTCCTTCATCGTCGGCACGTTGGGCCATAGATTGATTCGTTTCTCGCTGCTCACCGCTAGGACACGGACTTCTCCTGCCTTCTCCTGACTCAGGATCTCAGCGGGATGCTGGCTCGAGGCGTCAATCTTACTTCCCATCAAGGCAGCCACCGCCAGCCCGGTTCCAAATGGAACATGAACGACCTGAGCGCCGATTTTCGACGCCATGGCCACTGGCACCATATGGGTGACACTCCCCATCCCTGAATTGCCCACCGTGACTTTGCCGGGATTCTGTTTAATGTAGGCGATGAACTCTTTAAAGTCCTTCCAGGGGGCAGTCTTGTTGACTGCAATGGCAATCGTCTCAAACCCGATTCCAGCGATATCCTCGAAGGCCTGATAGTCAAAAGAGATCTGTTTTCTGGCGGCTAAGGTGTTGATGGCGCCGGAATACCAGATCAAGGTATAACCGTCCGGTTTGGCCCTGTGCACCTCGTTATAGGCAATGGCCCCGCCAGCTCCTGTGACATTCCGTACTACCAGGGGCTGACCCAAGTCCTTAGAGATGATTTCTGCCAGCTTCCGGGCCTGTACATCGGCTGCCCCTCCAGCTCCAAAAGGGTTGATCAAATCGACCTGCTTCTCAGGCCAGGCGTCTTTTGCTGTACCTGAGCCCATGCCCCATACGAAGAGCATCATGATAAGAGATAGAATAGGCAATATCCATTTTTCTTTCAAAACCTTTCTTCCATTTAGCATTTTGTTCTCCTTTCAAGAATGATTTTTGGATTGCCACTCAGATCGACAAACCCTATACCATTGCCCAGGCCTCTTTAATCACTCGTTTTGTGTTTGCAATGACGACCTCGGATGTATCCTCAGCAAGAAGGGGCCTCACTTCCGCACTGAGCACAGGCTTTTTTTCCGGATTTAAGAGTTTCATATCAAGCAGGAGCTTGAAGTAGTCCCTGACCTGGGGGGTGTCAATCTCCCCGCCGGACATTCCGAAACGGGGTTGCAGGTCCCCGTAGGTCGGATGTCTCCTGTCTCGGAACGAACAATTTCCGATGTGAAAGTGGAGGGGAAACTGTTTCACCAGGGGGATGGCCTTCTCAGGGGTTTCTCTGAGAAGAGGGAAGTGAGAGAGGTCCGCCAGGACCCCGAAATTTTTGAATTCCTTGTGCACCTCAGTCGCCACATCGGCTGCATCTTTGAAATGACCGATGAGAAAGCATTTGTCGATATCGTAGTCAAAGACCTTCATGTAGATTTCCATCGGACCCTGTTCTTTGGTGAACCGGCATATTTCCTTCAGAGAGTCAATCAGGATCTTCTTGCCTTCTTCTTTCTTCTCGTCACCGGGATGCTTGCCTGAAAAAACCCTGATGCATGATGCCCCGAGGTCAAAAGCTTCATCAACTCCGTTTTTCATTGCATTGATCGCTTTTTTTCTCTCATTTGGATCGAAGGCATTCACATTGAGCTTACCACTGAACATTCTTGGCTGGTTTGCATAACAGACTTCCATATGAGAGGTCTCAAGGAGCTTGCTTGCCTCATTTCGCACCTTGACGTCCTTCATCCAACCCACTTCAACCGCCGTCCAAAAGTCATCCTCCACGATCTTTCGGAGCGTTTCCACAATGGGACCATCCCCCTCCGATACCTGTGGGAAGGCTTTGAAGTGTACAATTCCCAGTTTCATATAGCGATAAATTGAGAAATTCTCCATCGTATCTCCTCCCTTTTTGAAGTATTCGTTAAAGCCGGGGTATCCGTCAATGTACCTTGACCACCACCTTGATCGCGTCTTCGATTCTCTCACGAAAATACTTGAAGGCAGTTGGGACCTCCTCCAGCGGAAAAGTGTGCGTATGCATGAGCTTTGCGTCGAAACGTTTCTGTGCCATAAGGGCGGCAGCTCGGTGGGTAGCGCTCCTGCCTTCGCCCCGGATACCGTAAACATAAATATTATTACGCACCAGTTTGGCCAAATCGACTGGCACCGGTTCCCCCGGGAAGGCGGCAAGGCAGATTCGGCCACCCCGATTCACCATGTCCATGGCTTCATTCAGAGCATTGGGAGCCCCTGAGCATTCCATCACATAATGGACTCCCTTGCCTCCGGTGATGCGCTTCACCGCCTCAACGGGATTTTCCTTTTGAACATTGATCACGTGGTCCGCGCCCAGTCTCATTCCCATGCTCAACCTGGAGTCTCGAGTCCCTGTGAGGATGACGGGCTGTGCCCCCAGGGCCTTACCCACGGCCACGCTCATGAGCCCGATCGGGCCCGGACCGGTGACCACCAGGCTTTCTCCTGCTATGATGCCGCCCAGCACATCGAGGCCGTACATGGCCGTGCCGGCGGTAACGATCAGTGTGGCCTCCTCATCACTCATCTCATCGGGCACATGAACAAGGGTATTGACATGATTGATCGCATACTCTGCGAAGCCGCCATCCGTGGTGAAGCCATTGGCGCGGTGCCCCTTGTTGTTCTCACCGTAATTGAGGCCATAATTGAGGCATGACGTGTACATGCCCATACGACATCTTTCACAACGCCCGCAACCGGCGTGTATTTCCACTGCAACGCGATCCCCTATTTCATATTCGTCCACGCCTGCTCCAACCTTGGCCACAGTACCCATGTATTCATGGCCCGGCGTAAAATTCTTATTGAAGGGGAGGCCGCCCTGTATCCACGCGGGCAGCCCTTTGGTAATAATCTCTACGTCCGTGCCGCAAATGGCAACAGCATCAATGCGCACCAGGACCTCCGCAGGCCCTGGTTCCGGAACAGGTTTTTCCACCAGCCGTAATTGTTCCGGGCCGTCCAGGACCCATGCTTTCATGGTCTTGGGAATTGACAAATCCTTTTTTCGAACGGATGCCTTCATCATTGACCTCCATCGTCAAGATTTCGGAAGATCCTTATTTCCAGTCATAAATTCAACTAATTGTTTGACGCACCGATCCACAAAAAGAGGATCGTTGATATGGGCATCAACCTCCTCCAGCTTGATATGGGATCCAAGATGTTTTTTGAGGGCCTTGAGAAAAATCGTGTACCCACCCTCGTCGTATAGGGGACCTCCCTTTGCACCATAGATTGACCACCCCCGCAAGGGAATCAATACAGCAGTCATTCCTCTGGCCTCACTCAACCTTTCAGCCATTGTTTTGCCCACCTGGGCCATCTCATTCCTGGACACCCTTACGTTTGCATTAAGAGGATTGTGCATGTAGATTTTTCTTTTTCTTAACCTTAATGGAATTGACTCTTTGGGCCCGAAACAGAGATATTCCATCCCCCCCGTGGAGACCACCTGGGGAATACCCTTTGCTCCGGCCGCTCTCAATCTTCCAGGCTTCACGGGGATATAGGCCCCGGCGCCAACGACCTCCTCTGTGAGTTCGTGAGGGGTTAAATCGAGCACTCCATGGATGATCCCCTGCTCGATAAGCTCTTCCATTGCCGAGCCGCCAGCTCCTGAGGCATGAAAAGGGATCACCTGAAAACCTTTTTCATGGAGTTGCTTCACAGCCAGACTCACCGCGGGTTCTGTATTTCCCAGAGCAGTCACTGCAATTGTTCGCTCCCCCGGTTCTATTTTCCCCCTCGCACCCCCGGACCAATGTTCAACCATCCCAGCCACTGCAGACACAGCATTTCCGAGGACCAACCGGGTGATTGGATTTGGGCCTCCCAGGAAATCTCCCACTGAAAAAACAACTCCGATGTCTTTATGCCCTACATAAGGCCGGATATTTCCGGAGGCAACCGTTGAGACAAGATATTTTGGAAATCCAAAGGGTAGGGCCCTCATGGCCATCGATGCAATGGCCGATCCCTGGTTGCCTCCGAGGCCAATGACCCCGTCGATTTTTCCTTCTTGATATAAATGGAGAAGAAGCTTCATCGCCCCTTTCCCCATCTCTTCCATCATTCGGTCTCTTTCTCCCGTTTGAATCAAATTCGAGAGTTCCCATCCTGCCCGTCGGGCAATCTCTTCATTCGTGATATCCGGCGGAATGGAGGGAGGGCCGAGGGGTCCCACATCGATAATGACTGTGGAATGGCCCTGAGCTTCGAGGAGTCCCTTCATATAGGCCACCTCTTCACCCTTGGTATCCAGGGTTCCCAGAATAGCAATGGTTCCTTTCCGAATCATCTCATCAGGCTCGCTGTATTTGGAACTCAGACACTGGACTTCGGACTTTAGACATCAGACTCCGGCCTTTTGTTTTCTTGAGCTTTGAGTTTCGAATGGGTCTGAGGTCTATAGTCTGGTGTCTATTGTCTAAGTCATAATTCTTCCACTTCCTTTTACCCTCTCCAGAAACGGCCGGGCCAGTCTCGCTTCTCAATCGGAACCTTGAAATCGAACTTCTTCACTTCCTCCAGAAAGGCGGCCAGGTGATTAGCGATCCTCTCGAAGACAGCATTGCCCTGCTTTTCACTGGACCGCAGCGGGTTTCCGATTGTGGCCGTATCCGAGTACTCATGGTGAAGCATCGGAACGAAGATGTTTTCAGAATTCTGGAAGATGACTGTGTTGGTGCCGTCTTTTTTGGAAAAAGCAGGTCCCATCCATCGGGGAGCGTGGGCACGATCGGCCTTGGCTCGCTCCATGAACACGGAGCCTTCGTATATTCCTTTCTCCTTCATATAGGCGATGGTGGTGGAGGTCTCAAGCTCTCCTGCATGCCAACCAGGGGTCTCCTCTGGGGGGCCGTCCATCAGGTCAGCGACGACCGCGCATTCCCTTTCCGTAGGGGTTTTGTAGTAGGCGCAGAAGCAGCCGGTCTCGGCCCGCAGGGTGCGCAGCACTTCTCCCTGGGCTCCCATGTTGGTGCCGTGGTGAGAGACGTATACCAGTTTGTTGAAGCCGGCGAAGATCAGGCTCCGGCCGATGGCATAGAGAACGTCACGGTAGACCTCCGTGGGAAAGGAAATCGTGCCGGTTCCCCAACCGGGCTCACCCATGTGGTGGGGAGAGACACCGAAAGGTAAAAGAGGGGCATAAAGCACTTTAGCCTTTAGCGCCGCCCTTTCCACGCTTCCCATAGTGGTATAGGAATCGACTCCGAGGGGGACGTGATGACCGTGCTTTTCACAGCTGCCGACGGGGATCATCACCACGTCGTTGCCGGCCTTGAGATATTCGGCAACGTCGGTCCAGGGTAGTTCCAGAAGGTCATACTTTTGTAGCTTTGACATTTTGATTCTCCTTTCTTATTTTCGTTTAGTTAGATCTTATGACCTATTTGATGGATTTTATGGTAAACCTTTTCCAAAATAATTCAATAAGATAAAAAAAATTATCAAGAGCTTTCTTCTATTCCTTATTTCTCAAAGCTATCTTTTTGCCGTCGAATCTCGAATCAGAAGCTTGGTATCGAACCAACGCAGTTTTTCAGCATTTTTCTCCGATATCCGATTGACCAACATTTCCATGGCAGCCGCCCCGATATGATACATCGGAATTTCGACGGTTGTTAAGGAAGGATCAAAATAAGAGCTGAAGGGAATATTGTCGAATCCCACAACGGAGAGATCCTTCGGCACTCTTGATCCAAATTCCTTAGCCGCACGGATGGCTCCAAACGCCATCTGGTCATTGGCGGCAAAAATTGCAGTGAATTGCTCCTTCTGGATGAGCTCTTTTGCAAGAAGATATCCACTCCTCGGAGTCAGATCCCCTTTTTTTATCAGATTTTTATCAATAACACAACGACTCTGGATCAGTGCATTCTTATACCCTGAAAGACGATCTCTTGAAGAGGTGGATTTATCCGGTCCACCTAGAAACCCAATTCGTTTGTGATTAAGCCCGATCAGGTGCTGTGTCGCCTTCGTTGCTCCACCCATATTGTCGATCATGACAGCGGGGAAATCGGCCTTGTGGCGACCAATCACGACCACTCTTTCTCTCAGTTCCTTTAGGGAGGAAAGGACCTCTTCGCCGTGGATAATGCCGCCGCTGAAAATAATCCCGTCAGCCGACTTTTCTCTGAGGAAATAGATATGCTTTATAATTCGGTCCTGATTTCTGTCCGTATTGAGAAGGATGATGGCATATCCGAATTGATCAGCCATATCCTGAATTCCCCTCACGATCTCCGCATAATAGGGGTTGGAAATGTCAGGGATGATGATTCCGATGGTCATCGTCTTTTTCATAAGAAGGCCCTTTGCCAGGGCATTGGGACGGTAGTCCAATTCGCTGATGGCTTTCAAAACCTTCTTTCTTGTGATTGGATTGACCTTGTGGGAGCTGTTGTTGACGACCCTGGAGACCGTGGCAATGGAAACTTTGGCTTTCAGCGCAACGTCCAATATGGTTGACATGGAATCAGCTCGATTTGAAATGGTAAAGCTTTTCCACTTTTAGTACCCCTTTTTAAAAGTATTGTCAAGAGATGAACTCCATAGGATTTATTGAGGGGAGTATGAAATAGTTTGCTCCAAAAGTCCGCAATTCGTCATTGCGAGGAGTCCCGCTTTGGCGGGACGACGTGCCTGCACGCCAGAGTGCTTGAACACAGGTGTTCCTAGTAATATGAAGTTTCGGCACGCAGGCGTGGCAATCTCATGGGATTGCTTCGCTTCGCGCTGTATCCCGCGAAACGCGGGACGGCGGAAGGCTTCGCTCGCAACGACATGTCTCTTCAATCAAACTGTCACTTGCTTTGAATAATAATCGAGAGAAAACTTGTAATAGAATGACTTGTATAAAAGAGAATTCTATGTTAGAAAAAACCATGCTTCTGCGATTATTTATTACCTGTCTATTACTATTTTGTCTCCTTCCCACAGGCTACTCCTATGGTTTTGAGGCAAGGGGTCAGGAGTGTTCCAAATGTCATACGCTCAACAAAGATGAAGCCAGGGATCTCCTGAAAAATGTCATTCCGGATGTAGTCATTCTTGATGTCCGATTAAGCCCTGTGAAAGGGTTATGGGAGGTGGATTTAGAAACGAGGGGGCGGAAGGGAATCGTCTATGTCGATTTTCTCAAAAGACATTTTTTCTCGGGGGCTTTGGTCTCTATAGGAGAAAAGAAAAATCTTACTCAGGAAAGATTTATAGAACTGAATAAAGTCGATGTATCACAGATACCGTTTGAGGATGCCTTAGTGATGGGTGACCCAAAAGCCAGAATTCGGGTGGTTGTCTTTACCGACCCTGACTGACCCTACTGTTCAAAACTTCATCAGGAGATGAAGAAGATCATCGAAGAGAGAAAAGATATTGTCTTCTATATAAAAGTGTATCCCCTCAAGAATCAACCCGAGGCCTATGAGAAATCAAAAACTATTCTTTGCGAAAAGTCCCTCGCCCTGCTTGAAGATGCTTTTGAGAAGAAGCCGATACCTAAACCAAAATGCGAAACGTCAGCTGTTGATGAAAATATAAAACTCGCTCAAAAACTAGGTATTACAAGTGTTCCCTCCTTAGTCCTGCCCGATGGAAGGGTCTTCCCAGGATACAAAGACGCCAAGACTCTTATTAACCTCATAGGGAATTGAAGCTTCTACTGAGGACATTTTCGAACAGGAATCGTCACTCACTCTTCCCCTCTCCCCCATTTTAATTCCTTTTTGATTGTCATTGCGAGCCAAAGGGCGTGCCTGCACGCCGAAGTGTGTTTCGGCAAGCAGGCATGGCAGCGATGCCGTCACGAGCTGACTAATAATTCGTCGACATCAATGCCGACGCTACATTGCTCGAACAAAAAAGCCCGCACATCCATGACGAATGCCGAGCTTCTTACGTCTCTTCTTACCACTTCCCCCCTCCCAAAAAAGTGGTCCACCCGCATGCACTTCTCGCATGCTGATCGAATACGTCGGTCATTTAATAGACGACTCGAAAATCTTGTCAAGCATTTTTTTTGTTTTTTTTGTTTCATTTTTGAGGTTCATATTTTTCTTGATTATTTGGTCAATTTTGTTATAGTATCGCTGGATTTGAGGAACATGATAAAATGAGGTGGAAGGCTTAGGCGAGGCGTCTGTCAGTATTTATGAAGTCGCTTCCCCTCATTCTGAAAAATTTTTGACGAATGCACCTGCTGAATCTCTGAAAATCACTGAAGACCTGTGTTAAAATAAGCAGACAGCCACCCAAAAGTCAGGTTTCGGCAGCAATTCCAAGAAATAGTTAGTTAGAGCAGTAGGATTCAGGCGGGTGAGGATTCGAGAGTTCGAGTGAGATGCGAAGGAATTACAAAGAATTAAAGGTTCGGCAGGGGAAGATATTACATAATGAAAGAAATTAGTGCCTCATTCATCTCTTTCTTAATGGAGAAAGGATTGGTCCAGAAAGAAGATTTGGAAAGGATTTTGCCTCCAAATCAGCCCATCGGGGATCTTTCTGTTGAAGAACAACTGATCAATGCCGGACTTCTCAGCCCGGAACAGTTTCGTTCCGCCGCAGAAGAATTCTTTGGAACGTTCCTTTTGCGTCCCAGGACGATTTTCCGAAGGAACCCATTTTGCTCGATCATCTCTCGACCCAATTTATGAAAGAGTCAAAATTCATCCCCTCTCGTTTGACGGATAACAGGTTAACGGTCATCATGAGCAACCCCCTCGACTTTTATACGATCGACGCCATCCGATTAGCGACCCACTATGAGATTCATGTGCTCGCAGGGCGGGAGAATGAAGTCTTGGAGGCCATCGAGCGATCTTACGGGGTGGGTGCGACGTCGATGGAGAAGATTATCGAGGACACGGAGACCGTGCCGGAATATCGTGGAGAAGATGAAGAGAATGTCGACCACTTGCGGGACATGGCCTCTGAAGGGCCCGTGATCCGGCTCGTCAACCTGATCATTACCCGGGCGATTGAATTGCGGGCGAGTGACATCCACTTCGAACCTTTTGAGGAGCAATTTAGAGTCCGGTACCGAATTGACGGGGTGCTTCATGATGTAGAATCCCCTCCGAAACGCCTCCAGGCAGCCATCGTTTCCCGTGTTAAGATCATGGCCAAATTGAACATCGCAGAGAGACGTCTTCCCCAGGATGGGCGGATCATGCTTCGGGTCAAAGGGAAGGAGATTGATTTCAGGGTTTCATCGATTCCGACGATTCACGGGGAAAGCATTGTCTTAAGAATTCTGGATAAAAGCAGCATTGTCCTGGACATTGAGAAATTAGGTTTTCCGGAGGATACGATGGATGGGTTCAGAGACCTCATCCATAGGCCTCACGGAATTATTCTCGTCACGGGTCCTACGGGGAGCGGAAAGACGACCACCCTTTACTGTGCCCTGGAAAAGATCAACTCCCCTGAGAAGAAGATCATCACCGTAGAAGACCCGGTGGAGTATCAATTGAGAGGGATCAATCAAATTCAGGTCAAGCCTGCGATCGGACTCACCTTCGCCAATTCCTTGCGATCGATTGTCCGCCAGGATCCGGACGTAATCCTCATCGGTGAGATTCGAGATGCGGAGACGGCTGAAATCGCCATTCATTCCGCCCTGACCGGGCATCTGGTCCTCACCACCCTCCATACGAATGATGCCCCCAGTGCCATCACTCGACTCATCGATATGGGAACGGAAGACTATCTCCTCTCTTCCACTGTCATCGGAATATTGGCGCAGCGATTGGTGAGGGTCGCCTGTCCTTTCTGTCGGGAACCCTATTCACCGTCCCCTGCCGTCCTGAAAGAGATGAAACTCAATAGCTCGGACCTTGCGGGTCTTAAGATTTCAGAAGTGAAGGGCTGCGAAAAATGTTCTAACACGGGATATTGGGGACGAACGGGAATATATGAATTTCTTAAGATGACCGATGATGTCCAGAAGCTTATTCTGGGGAAGAAAGATTCGAATATCATCAAGGAAGCGGCCCGAAAGAATGGCTTGAGAACGCTGAGAGAGGACGGGTGGTTAAAGGTCAAACAGGGGATTACCACCATCTCCGAAGTCTTGCGCGTCACGCAGGAGGAAGTGCTTTAACCGTATGGCTGAGTATCTCTACAAAGCGACCACCTTGAACGGGCAGACCGTGGAAGGGGCAATGGATGGGAAGGATGAAGAGGCGATCATCCAGAGCCTCCACCAATTAGGGTACATCCCCATTCGAATCATCTCCCAACAGGAAAAAGGGGCGGGTCTCCGTCTGCCCCCTTTCTTGCGACAGCGGGTCGGGGTTAAAAGCCTGCTCGCCTTCACCCAGGAACTTTCGACGCTCATCTCGGCGGGTTTGCCGCTTGACCGGAGCCTCAATATCTTAGGGACGCTCACAGAAAATGATACGTTGCGAGAGACTGTGAAGGATGTGTTGAAAAAAGTAGAGGGGGGAAATTCATTGGCCGAGGCAATGGGAAACCATTCTCGCATCTTTCCCAAGCTCTATATCAATATGGTCAGGGCGGGAGAGTCGGGAGGCTTTCTGGAGACGATCCTGTCCCGGCTGGCGCAATATCTTCAAGGCATGAAAGAGATCAAGGACCATTTGATTTCCGTGATGATTTATCCCCTGATATTGACGGTTGTCACGGGGATCTCTATCACCGTTCTTGTTACTTTTGTGATACCGAGATTTGCAAGGATATTTTCCGACATCAAACAGACCATCCCCTTGCCGACGCAGATCGTCCTCACCTTCAGCCTGCTGGTAAGGGATTACTGGTGGGCCGGCGTGGGAGCGGTATTGTTGATTTACTTCGGGCTGAAGGCCTATACAAAGGACGAGGAAAGGAAATGGAGGTGGGACCGGTCCAAATTGAGATGGGTGGTCGTGGGGGATCTCATCAAGAAAGTGGAGATGGCACGGTTTGCCAGGACGCTGGGAACCCTGCTGCAGAGCGGCGTCTCCATACTCCCGGCCTTTAATCTCGTCAAAGAGATTTCACAGAACCTGGCGATTTCAAGATCGATCGCCCACGTCCACGATCGGCTGAGAGAAGGGAAGGGGATCTCCAAAGCGATGGAGGAGACCGGGGTCTTCCCCCCCCTGGCGATTCACATGATCAGCGTGGGGGAGGAGACCGGCACACTCGACCAGATGTTGATCAAAGTGGCGGAGGCCTACGAGGAAAATGTCCGGACCGCCGTGAAGCGGTTCGTCTCCTTGTTGGAGCCCATGATCATCCTGTTTATGGGAGGGGTCATTCTATTCATTGTGGTATCGATACTTTGGGCGATACTCAGTGTGAACGATCTTCCTTTTTAATGTCCGGCAAAGGAGAAGAAAAGATGCGGTACGGCGCTAAACAAAGGCAACGAGGTTTCACTCTCTTTGAGATTCTTGTAGTGATCACCATCCTTGGCTTGCTGGCTGCCCTGGTGGGACCGAGGCTATTTGGGAAGGTCAGCATGGCAAAGCTGAAGGCCGCCAAAGCACAGATTGAGCTTTTCGGCACCGCCCTCGACACATTCCGGCTCGATGTGGGCAGATATCCGACGATGGAAGAAGGACTGAAGGCCCTTCGGGAAAAACCTTCTGGAGCGGAGGCATGGCAGGGTCCGTATCTTCCCAAGGAGATCCCCGTCGACCCATGGGGAAAGCCTTATATCTATAAATGCCCGGGCGAACATGGCGATTATGATCTTTTCTCCTATGGCCTCGACGGTACAGAAGGGGGTGAAGGAGAAAATCAGGATGTCGTTAGCTGGAAGGATGTCGGTAAATGAAGAACAAGGGTTTTTCATTGATGGAGGTAATCATTGTTTTAACCATCCTTGTTCTATCCATCTCTTTAGTGACGTCCTCTATGTCCAATCTCTCGAGGACGATCGAGTTGAAAGCAGCAGCTAAGAAGGTTTCAGGAATCCTCCGGTACTACCGGAGTGAAGCAATCAACAAAGGATCGGTCTATCAGGTTCTCTTTGATTCTGAATCGAGGGCAGTGAAGGTTCAATCGATATCCTTAATGGAACCAGCCGATGAGAAGGAAGCGGACGAGAAGAAGGGAGGGGAGGCCGCTAAGACCCTTTACGGACTCCCTGAGGGTATTCAGATGAAGGAACTCGATTTTCCTTCTCCTGAGTACCCCTGCGACCTCCCAGCGGTTGAATTTTACCCCAACGGGGGGTCGAATGGGGGCTCGGTTCTCCTCAATAGCCCTGAGAGAAAAGGATACAGGATCAAGGTTGATTTCCTCACGGGGATGGTAGGGATAGAACAGTGAATGAAGAAGCAATTTTGAACTTTGAGTTATGAGTGTTGAATTAAGAACTCAAAATTTAGAACTTAGAATTCAATCATTCGATGAAAATTTACCGATCCAATCGAAATAAAGGTTTCACATTGATCGAAGTGGTGGTCGCCTTTGCCATCTTAGGGGTAGGGTTAACGGTGATCATCGAACTCTTTTCGGGTGGACTTCGTCTTGCAAGAGCCTCCATGGAATATACAAAGGCTGTCAACTATGCCCGGATAAAAATGGAAGAGTTCACAGCGAAGCCGGCAGTCGAAGAGGGGACCGAGGAAGGGGAGTCTGATGACAAGACCTTCCGGTGGCAGGTGGCGGTAAAAAAAGTCGATCTTCTCTCCATCGATAAGAGCGTTGACTACAAGCCTCCGATCGAGCTTTATCAGGTCAAGATCGATGTCTTCTGGAAATCGGGTACCAAGGAACGGTCAACGACCGTAGAATCTTTAAAGGCGATCAAACCGGAGGAGGGTGAGAAGAAAAGTTAACGGTTTTTCCTCCCTTTCTTAACCAAATAAACGAAATAAGGGTTTACATTGGAGTTGGGATGACAGATGGGTCAAGAGAGGCTGAATCGAAAATCTAAGAAAAGGATGGGCCCTGCGGGCGTCGATCTCTCTGTCTCATCGGGGTTCACCTTGCTTGAAGTGATCGTAACGCTGACGATTCTCGGGTTTATCCTCCTCATGGTTTCCGGGACCTTTCGCCTCGGTCTTTCCTCCTGGGAAAAAGGAGATACCATCAAGGAGGATTACCAGAAGATCCGGATGATTTCGCAATTGGTATCCCGGCAGATGAAGTCGCTCGTTCCTTATAAAATAAAAACCGAAAAGGCAGAGGGGAATTACCTTGCTTTCGATGGAAAGGCCCATTCCCTAAGATTTGTCTCTGCTCTGCCCATCAAGGCCAGACGGCCGGAGGGGTTTGTTTACGTGGTTTATCAATTCAAAGACGAGGGAGATAAAAAAGGGCGTTTGGTCCTTTATGAGCAGAGGGCTCTGAACAAAGATTTCTTCGAAGATGATCTGACGGAAGACTTAGCGGTGACGCTTTTTGGAGGCGTCTCTCAGGTCCGTTTTGAATACTACAGGGAAGCCGACGAGGAGAAGAGCCGGAAGGAAGAGTGGGTTGAGGAATGGAATGCAAAAGAAGAGAAGGAACTGCCGAAGGGCGTTAGAATGACCATCACCTACTGGAATGGAAAAGGCAAAGAGGAGGCTTCTCCGATTACTGTCCTGGCGACGGTTTCAGCTTACCAGTTCGAAGAGATGAAGGCCGGGTTGGTACGGAGGTTACCTCAGGCGGGGCCACAGCCCCGAGGTTTTTAAATGAAACTGAAATTCAGAGTGTCGGATTCCGAGTTCCGCAAATCGAGGGGAGTTGCCCTCATCATGGTGTTGTGGGTTATTACCATTCTCACCGTGGTGGTGCTGGAATTCTGCTTTGCCATGAGAACGGAAGTCAATATCACCAAGAACTTCAAGGAGGAGCTGCAACTCTATGCCATCGCGCAGGGAGGGGTTCAGCGGGCCATTGCAGAGTTGATTCTTAAGCATGACGCAAGAGTTCAACAACTGAGGAAGACCATGAAGACGGAGGAGGTTACTCCGGAGAAGAAAGAGTGGGTGGCGGACGGGAGGCCCTATCCCGTCCAATTTGATCAAGGGGAATGCGAGATCCGGATCATGAGCGAAGCGGGAAAGATCAATATCAACACGATCTCTGAGATGACGCTTCGAAAACTGATCGGGAATTTGGGTTTGGAGGTAGAAAAGAGAGACGTCGTGGTGGATTCGATTATGGACTGGAGAGATCCGGATGATTTCCTCCGGATCAACGGAGCGGAGAATGACTACTATCAGTCCTTGAAAGAACCCTATCGCTGCAAAAACGGCAATCTGGACTCGATCGAGGAACTTCTCCTCGTGAAAGGAGTCACTCCCGAGCTGTTCTATGGAAGGAAGGGGACGAAAGGGGGAGACGAGGGAGCGAAGACATCCGATGTCGGGTTCAAGGATATCTTTTCCGTTTACGCCCCCGGAGAACAGGTTGACATCAACAGCGCTTCTTTGCCGGTGTTGAGGGCCGTCTTAGGACTTCCGAGCGAAGTTGCAAAAGCCATCCTGAAGGCCCGGGAAGAGAAAGGTTTCCAGAATCAACAGGATCTCGTGCAGAGGGTCCCTGAACTCTCGCCATTTATCGCAGAGATCACTGGACGCCTTGTATTCTCATCCACATCAACTCCGTTGACGACGGTTTACTATACCATCGAGTCTCGCGGAAAAAGTAAAGACGGGGGCGCTGTTCGAGGTCTCAAAACGATCGTCAAAATTGACCGGATGGATAAGAAGGGATATAAGATCATTCAATGGGTGGATTCCGTTATTTGACCATGGAGCCCCACGGGCACGCCCGTGGACCCCAAGAAGCATACCCACCTACGCCAAGGCTTCGGTGGGTCATCCGCCGGTTGGCGAAATCCGCCGAAGCACAGCAGGTCGATCGCTGTGACGGTTGCTGCAAAAGTGACGCATTCCTCCACGGCCAAGGCTATGGTCTCCTGCGTAGGCGGATGAAGAATGCATCGGTGAGCCCCGGATGAAAGCGTTAAGGGATTTGGCAAAAGAGTGGCGGGAATTTGTCCCCATACTGATCTCAGACAAAAGCCTAGGGGTCGATTTCAAACAGGATCATCTCGTTCTCACTTTTCTAAAGAGGTCCTTCGCGCGGATCGATCTGGTGGACTATGCGGTCTATCCCATCTCTCCTGAAGCTCAGAAAGAGGAACGGGAGGCACAAATCATCGGCCTCGTGAATACGTTCGTCTCCAAACATCAGATCAACAGGGAGAGGGTCTCTGTTGCCATCCCGAGGGAAAAAGTGATTGCCCGCTTCATCAGGCTTCCCATCGCTGCCAAGGAAAACCTGGGAAAAGTCCTGGAATATGAGATGCCCAAATACACCCCCTTCGAAAAAGGAGAGATCTATTTTGACTATTGCGTTCTCAAGGAGGAGAAGGATTGGATTCATCTTTTTGCAGTCTTTGCCAGGATGGCAGAGGTCGATGCTTATGTGTCGCTTTTGAAGAAAATGGGGATTCAACCGATCTCAATCCAAATTCCCTCTGTCGCGGCCCTGAATCTTTTCTTCTATAACAGAGGAGGCAGCGAGGGCGAAACCTCGGTTTTGGTCGATGTCGCAGAACCATTTCTTGAGATGAATCTCGTCCAGGGAAAGGATTGGAGGGAAAGCCTCCATCTACCCCTTCCCGAGGATGGAAAAGTGGCAAAAATCATCAACACCTTCAAGCGCTCGGGGGACGTTTACCCTCCTTCAAACTCTACTTTCTTTGTCTACGGGTTAGGCGCCGACGAGACCATCCTGACGAGCCTCAAGGAGGCCGATCAGCTCAAAGGCGTTTTACTTCCTCCGATGGATCGCATTCAAGGGGAAAGGGAAAAATCGAATTCCAACAGAATTTATGCCTCCATCGGAGTTCCCCTTAAAGGATTGATTAGCCCCCGGGTTGACCTCAATCTCCTTCCGCCCGAGATGAGGAAAAAAGTAAGACAGATTGGGAAGCCTCTCTTGATCATCTTGACTGCACTGGCCTTATTTTTCGGTTTGACGTGGGGAGCGGGAACGTTTATGCATTATAGGAAAGAACAGGAAGCGGTCAACGCCGAGATTAAAAAGAGGAGGCCTGCCGTAGAGGCCCTTGAAAAGTTGCAAAAGCAGAGAGACGATTATCGAAAGGAGATAACCGAACTCAACCAGATCCGATCGGGCGAGATCAGTAAAGTAGAGGTTTTGGAAGAGTTGACCCGACTTCTGCCGAACACGACCTGGATCTGGAATCTCAAATATAACGGCAAAGAAATCGAGCTGAGCGGGTTTGCGGATTCGGCTTCTGACCTGATTCCTCTTCTCGACAAGTCTCCTCTCTTCGAAAAGGTGGAATTCCTTGCCCCTGTGACGAAGGAAATGCAGATGAGGGGAGATGGGAACAAGGAGAAAGAGAGATTCAAGATCAAGACGAAGATTGAGGGGAGAAAATAACATCTTGAAAAGGTGGTCGTTTCCCAACAATTTGAAGTTCCTAAAATTTCCCGGAAATTTGAGCTTCTTCAATTTGAACTTCTTGAAGAAGGTTAAGTTTTCTCAGAGAAGGATTCTTTTTTTGCTGATTGGAATCGTGGCGATCGTCCTGGTGATTTCCTTCGGACTTCTTCCTCTCATCGAAGCGAAGAAGAAGGCGGAGGAGGAGATTGTCCTGAAGAAAAGAGCTTTATCGGGATACGAACAGTTCCTCCAGAATCGGAAGGCAATCGAAGAAGAGCTTGGTCGGACGTCTAAAGAGTATGAAGGGATTCAGCAAAAGCTCCTTTCGGGAGAGACACCGCAACTCGGAGCCGCCAATCTTCAGGAGATTGTGAAGCGGCTTTCCGAGAAGAACGGGATTGGCATTCGGAGTGTCAGGATATTGGAGCCAAAGGAGATGAATGTCTACTTGAAGGTTTCGCTTCACGTTGACTTCAATCCGATCAGCAGTATGTCGGGCCTGGGACAATTTATGTATGATATCGAACACCATGAAAAAGAGTTGATGATCTCTGAAATGGATTTCCTCGTCTTCAACCCGAGGATGCCTAGTAATGTCCAGGGGAGCCTGATAATCACCGGATTGATGAAAAAGATGAAAACCAAAGAAAAGGGGAGGCAAGGATGATGTCGTCCAAGTATGGACTCCTAAGTTTTCTGGTTCTTGCCTTGGTCGTCCTCCTGGTCCTCAAGAATTATGAAATATGGACCCAACCGGTCGAATGGGCGCCCGAAGAAAACATCGGGAAGAGACCACAAAGCAAGCCGGAGAACAGACCGGAGGTTCTCTCAACGTTTGGAACTCAGAAGAACCCTACCTCTGTCAAATCCTATATTTCGATCGCCGAGAAAAACGTTTTCAGCCCGGAAAGGAAGGACTTTCCGGTTTCCACCACCGGCAATGGGATAAAACAGCTTGTACGTCCCCAGGTTATTTTATACGGAGTGACGATGGCGGGGGACTACCAGGCCGCCTCGGTCGCCAGCCCGGGGAGACCTCTCCAAAAAGGCGAGAGAGAGACGTTCACTGTAAAAAAGGGAGAGCGAATCGGGGGATATAAGCTGGTAAAAGTATCGTCTGACCGGGTTACATTGGAGGCAGAGGGGGATACTTTTGAAGTCCTCCTGTATGATCAATCAATGCCCAAGAAGAGGAGTGAGATTAGGACAGAAATCAAACCGACCACCATCACAAGCGCTCAACCCGCTCCTTCGCCTCCTGTCCCGGGATCGCCAATGCCAACACCCCCGACCCCATCTACGGTCGTACCCAGGCCGACTTCTCCTGTAGGGGCGGTTACGCCGGCACCCGCGGCACCCGCAGGCCCTGGAGGTCAAGCACTCCCCAGCCCCGGCTTTCCAAGAAGAAGGCCATATTACCCGCCATCAGCCCCATCGCAAAAAACGGAGGGGAATTGAAGAAGGGATGTCATTACAAGAAGGGATATAATCATATGAGAAACGGGAGATATTTGTTCAATAAAATTCTTGTCCTTTGCTTGCTGTCTGGGATGATCGTCTGCTTCGGAATGGAATCATTAGGAGCAGAACCGAACCGAGATGTTTTTGTCGTGGCACAGGGATCACCCTCTCAGCCTCCGGATTCTGGGACAACACCGCCTCCGGCTGTGCCTCAACCATCAACAACCCAACTCCCCTCTGGGCCCCAACCTACAGCTCCAACTTTACCTGTGCCTCCGACTCCCACCGCTTCACCCCAAGCGCCTGGTTCTCCACCCCCAACGACAATCCTTGCGCCCAGTCCTGCCGCTCCGCCGCCTTTTCAAAGAAGACGTCCGCCTATTATGCCTCAACGGTCTGCTTCGCCCGCACCAACACCTTCAACGCTACCCACGGAAACCCCTTCCGCCCCCGGTCAGGCTCAACCCTCCGTGCCGACTGCGGGCACGGAACCGTCGCCGGGAACGCGCCTTTCTCCGCCAGCAACTGCAGCTGCCCTTCGTACGGGTTCGGGCGTTGTCTTCAATTTCGATAATGCAGATATCTATGAAGTGATCCGTGTGATGTCAGAAATACTGAAGATCAATTATATGATTGATCCAAGGGTGAAAGGGACTGTCAATATCCATACCTCCGGACAGATCTCATCGGCAGACGTCTTCCCCATCTTCCAATCCATATTGAGATTGAACGGAGCCACTGCCGTCAAGAGGGATGGCATCTATGAAATCGTTCCATTACCGGAAGCAAAAAAGTTACCCGTTTCGCCTTCTTCCCTTCAGGATTCGGGAAAACCGGGTTCCGAGGAGAGATACCTTATTCAAATTCTCCCGCTGAAGTATGTTCCTGCAGCAGAAGTCTCCAAGATGATCAAACCCTTCCTTTCAGACGGGGCGGACATTGTGGAGCACCCCCCCAGCAACATCCTCATCATTGGTGACCTCGCATCGAACGTAAAGAAATCGATGGACATCATCAATCTTTTCGATATCGATGTCTTCACCGGTTTGAGGGTCAGAATCTATCCGATCCTCAACGCCGATGTCGTGGAGGTTGCAAAGGAGATGGAGAAAATTTTTTCTTCCTTCGAAGTCTCCACAAAATCCGGGAGAGGGGTGGGCATCACCTTTACGCCGATCGCCCGAATCAACTCCCTTCTGGCCGTAAGTTCCATCCCCAACATTTTTGAGAAGGTGGAAGGATGGCTTAAGGAACTCGACAAGATACCCATGGAAGGGACGAAATATAGCGTCTTTGTCTACCATGTCCAGAATGCCAAGGCTAAGGATCTGGCTGAGGTCTTGAAGCAGATCTACGTAACAACGAAAGAGAAAAAAACGGAGTTCAAAGAGAAGGTAACCGAACAATCTCCCAGAGGGACCAAACCACCCCCAACTCCTCCCGCTGCTCCCACTTCTCCCACAACGGAGGGGGGAGTAGTTCCTGAAGGTGAGATCAACATCGTTGTCGATGAAGCAAACAATGCTTTGGTCGTCCGGGCCTTTGCCAGGGACTATAAGAGTATCCTGGAAACCGTCAAGAAATTAGACATCTATCCAAGACAGGTCTTAATTGAAGTCTTACTGGCTGATATCACTCTAAAAGATGACAAGGAATTTGGCATAGACCTTGTGAAATACCTCGACGGAGGAAAATGGCAACAATCAATTCAGTTTGGAGAGTTTTCACAACTTGCTACAGCAGGGCCTGGAATTTCCTATTCGATTGTGCAAGAAGCCGGAAAGTTTTCTGCCGCAATCAGAGCAGCAGCTACTCTTGGACGCCTCAAAGTGCTTACCTCACCCCATCTCCTTGCCTCCAACAATAAAGAGGCCAAGATTCAGATTGGGACATCTGAGCCCATTCTTACGAACACTTATACTTCAACCGGAACCGCAACAGCCACGACACCAACCGGGTTTGTCGAGGGAACGATCGAGTATAAAGATATCGGGACAATTCTCAGTCTTACTCCCCGTATCAGTGACGGAGGATTGGTGACATTAGAGCTTTCTATTGAGGAGAGCAGCTTAGATTCCAGGGAAATCGGGAGGAAGGATACCAGTACTACAGCTGCAGTAGCAAGTTCTTCTTCGACCTTTTCAGTTCCTGCCTTTAACAAGACAACCGCTAAGACAGTCCTTTCCATTAAAGAGGGCCAGACCATCGCTATCGGCGGATTGATTAGGAATAATAAGGATGTGTCAAGCCAAGGGATTCCTTTCTTCAGTAAAATCCCCGTTATCGGTTTTTTCTTCGGAAAAAATAAGCGCGCGTATGAAAGGAGAGAGTTGATCCTTCTTCTAACCCCCCATATTATCACAGACGAAACTCAGTCAAAGACAGTCACTGATGAGTTCAGAGAAAAAATAGAAGGGCTTAAGAAAGAGTTCGAAAAGGGGATGAAGAAGGAGAAAAAGTAGAAAAAAGAGAAATAAACTCATCCTTGTTGATTTCGGAGAATTGCTATATTGAACGGCTTATCAGAGTAGTCGTTGCGAGACCCCGCGCTTTGTCGGCACGACTAACCCAATTTCTTCAGGGCTTCTTCGATCCGTTTCAACCCCGCCTGAATATCCTCCATAGAGGTTGCGTAAGAAAGTCTTTCGAAGGGATCAGCGCCGAACTCGACTCCCGGAACGACAGCCACTCTTGCCACATCCAAAAAGAAGTCGGCCAGGTGCGTCGAATTTTCAATCTTCTTGCCCTGGTAGGACTTGCCGTAATAAGAAGAAAAATTTGGAAAGACATAGAAAGCTCCTGCCGGCTTATAACAAGAGACCCCCGGTATCTTATTTAAACGATCGACAATATAATTTCGTCTTTGGGCGAAGGCGGAAACCATTTTTCCAACCTCATCCTGCGGACCGGCCAAGGCTTCCACGGAGGCCTTCTGGGCAATGGAAGTAGGATTCGAGGTGCTTTGGCTCTGGATATTGTTCATGGCCGAAATAATCTCTTCGGATCCTGCGGTATAACCAATTCTCCAGCCTGTCATGGCATAGGTCTTAGCCACTCCGTGGACTATAATCGTTTTCTTTTTCATCTCTTCGCTTACAGAAGCAATGCTTGTGAATGGGAAACCATCGTAAACTATCTTTTCATAAATCTCATCCGATATGACAAAGAAGTCTTTCGAAATAGCAATCTCCGCAATCCCCTCCAGTTCCTTCATGGTATAAGCACTTCCCGTAGGATTGGACGGGCTATTGATGATGAGGGCTTTTGTTTTTGGTGTTATGGCCTTTTTCAAATCCTCCGGGGTAATCTTGAATTCATTCTTCTCCGTGGTTGCAACAATAACCGGGGATCCTTCTGCCAGGGAAACCATGGGAGGGTAAGAGACCCAGAAAGGGGCCGGAATGATGACTTCATCGCCATGACCGAAAATAGCCTGGGCCAGATTATAGAAAGAGTGTTTTCCTCCACAGGAAACTATTATTTCAGACCTTTTATAGGTTAATTGGCTATCTCTCTTGAATTTATTGATAATTGCGTCTTTCAGGTCATCCATTCCTCCAACCGGAGTATATTTGGTAAAACCGTCATCAATGGCCTTCTTGGCAGCCTTTTTGATGTTTTCGGGAGTATCAAAATCCGGCTCCCCTGCGCCAAAACTGATGACATGGATTCCCTGAGCCTGCATCGACTTTGCTTTGGCATTAATGGCAAGGGTAGGGGAAGGTCTTAAGCTTTTGGCTCGATCAGAAAGAACAGACATTTCTATACCTCCTTAAAAAGGATCTCTGAAATTCTATTAATCCTTTCAACTCCTTTTACCTCTTGGGGCATCAGAGGGAGTTCTATCAATCCGATCCTGGAAGAATATTCTTTTTCCAATATCTGGATATAATTTTGCTGCATTTCCTTCCTGATTTTGTGAAAATTGCAGTCTGCCTCTTGAATGACATAATTAATAATTAAATGATTTACCTTGAGTTGATATTCGTCAAAATCTTTAATGATCCTCTCCGTCTGTCTTACACCAAGAGCCTCAGGTATGGTCACAATGATGAAATCGGATTTTTCAGGATCCCGAATGAAATTGACCACTTTTTCCGCTAAGTCCTCCCATCCGCTTATAATCTCTAATAAGGATTTCTTACCCTTTTTCAACTTCACATTTTCCTTTAACTTTTCAAAATAACTATACAGATTCATATAAAATTTAGTAGCTGCCTCAAGATGCTTAAGAAATATCTGAGGGAGATGGAGAAGCCTAAGGGTGTGGCCTGCAGGTGCCGTATCCCAAACGACCAAATCATATTGTGCGCTTTCAACCAACTCTAAAATATAATTGAGCATGTATTCTTCTTCAATGCCCGGGGCCCCGCCGATATAATCAACAAAGTCGTAATCGAGTGAGGTGAAGGATGAAACGACTTCATAAATTTCCGGTCCGAATCTGTCTTTCCATTTTTTCAAGACCCCCTCGGAGCTGATCTCAATTCCATAGAGGGCCCTTGCATTCTTAATAGGGGTTTCCAGATCACCGATCTCCATCTCGAATATGTCTGAAAGGGAAGGGGTAGGGTCACTTGAGATGATCAACGTCTTCTTTCCTTGGAGGGAAAAATGGAGCGCGATCGCAGAGGCACAAGTGGTCTTGCCCACTCCTCCTTTTCCTCCAATCATAATTAAACGCTTTTGTTCTTTATCCAGGCGTTTTAATGAATGGTTCATTCCAGTCAAAAGAGCGGTCTTAAAGGCATTGATTTTATAGATACTAAACTTTATAATAAATTGATTGTTTGGTCAAGATATTACAAATCCCCCCAACCCCTCTTTGCTAAAGAGGGGCTAGGAGGATTCTTTGGAGGAAGGTCTTGGCAACAGGAATGATCGAAATCGATTCGGAATTGTGTAAAGACTGTAAATTATGTATTTCTGTTTGCCCCCATCGATTAATCGAGTCTTCTGATCGAATGAATCCAAAGGGATACTACCCCGCTTTTTTTATTGAAAAGCATTTGAAAAAGGAAGGCAAAAAATGCACAGGATGTGGTCTCTGCGCCATCGCATGTCCGGAAATTGCCATCGAGGTGTATCGTGCCTAAGGTATTGATGCGCGGGAATCATGTCGTTGCAGAATCAGCTGTCCGCGCGGGATGCCGTTTTTATTTCGGATACCCAATCACCCCCCAAAATGAGGTTCCCGAATATATGTCTGGGAGACTTTCCAAGTTGGAAGGGGGGGTCTTCATTCAAGCGGAAAGCGAAATCGCCTCCATTCACATGGTGATCGGTGCCAGCATGGCGGGCGGAAGAGTCATGACTTCCTCTTCGGGCCCTGGAATAAGCCTTAAACAGGAAGGCATTTCTTTTCTCTCAGCTTTGGAGTTGCCGGCAGTCATCGTCAACATGAGTCGGGGAGGCCCGGGTCTGGGCAACATTGCTCCGGCCCAATCCGATTATTTTCAGGCTACAAGAGGAGGAGGACACGGAGATTACCGCAATATTGTCCTGGCCCCCAACTCCTGCCAAGAACTTGCCAATTTAACCTATGAGGCATTTGATCTCGCTGATCAATACAGGATACCTGTCATCATCCTTGGAGATGGGATGCTCGGACAGATGATGGAGCCCGTCGAATTGCCCCCTGAGGTTCAAATAAAGAAGCTGCCGCATAAAGACTGGACCCTGACAGGTGCCAAAGGAAGGCCAAGCCGATTTCTTCGATCACTCCTTTTAGACCCCTTTGAGGAAGAGGAGCATAACTGGAAATTGATGAGGAAATACGAAAGGATTATCAAAGAAGAGGTGAGATGGGAAACAGCTTTTGCCGATGATGCTAAATTGATGGTGGTTGCCTTCGGGATCGCAGCCAGAATTGCAAAAGGGGCGATCAAGAGAATGAGAGATGAAGGGCTGAAAGTGGGACTCATCCGACCTATTTCCCTTTGGCCTTTCCCCTATAAGGCCATTAAAGAGTTAGCGAAAAAAGTGAGGCACTTCTTTGTATTTGAGATGAATATGGGCCAAATGCTGGAGGACGTCAAATTAGCACTCGAAGGAAACGCAGAAGTCCATTTTTATGGCAGACCAGGGGGAATTATTCTAACTCCTTTGGAAATTTCAAGAGTGATCTCCAGCTATTATTATCAGAAGAAAATAGGATGATGTTGATGAAAAAGGTATTTTCGAGACCGAAATCTCTTAAAAAAACTCCCTTTCACTATTGCCCGGGGTGTGGGCATAGTCTTTTGCATCGAATCATCGGCGAGGTCATCGATGAGATGGATCTTCAGGAGAAAATCATCGGTATCCCGCCCGCAGGGTGTGCGGTACTGGCATACTTTTATTTTGACATCGATATGGGAGAAGCATCCCATGGAAGGGGGGCCGCAGTAGCCACCGGGATGAAAAGGGCGCTGCCGGATCGTGTGGTTTTCACCTATCAGGGGGACGGGGATATTGCTGCGATTGGAACAGCCGAGACCATTCATGCCGCCTCCCGGGGAGAGAATTTCTCCACCATCTTTGTTAACAATGGAGTTTATGGAATGACAGGCGGGCAGATGGCCCCGACGACCATTTTAGGCCAAACCACCACCACTTCACCCGGCGGAAGGAAGGAAAGAAGAGATGGGTTTCCTATCAATCTCAGCGAAATGCTCGCCGTTGCCAAAGGCAGTGCGTATATTGAAAGAACGGCCGTCAGCAGCCCTGCAAACATATTGAAGACGAAAAAGGCGATTGCGAAAGCCTTTCGCGTTCAGCTCGAAGGACACGGATTTTCGCTCGTCGAGGTCTTGTCTCCCTGCCCCACCAACTGGAAGATGGAGCCTGTGGAGGCCTGTAAATGGATCGATGCGGTCATGTCCGTCCATTTCCCGCTGGGAGTCCTAAAAGATGTGACTGGAGATAAAAAAGATGCTCATTAAGACCGTTTTTTCCGGGTTTGGCGGACAAGGGGTGATCATGATGGGCTACCTCCTGGCGATAGCGGGTATGTACGAAGAGAAAAACGTAACCTGTTTGCCTTCTTACGGGGCCGAGGTGAGGGGAGGGACCGCCAATTCCACTGTCGTCATCTCCACGGAGGAGATCGCATCGCCGGTTGCCTCAGAACCCGAGTTTGCCGTATTGATGAATAGTCCTTCCTTGTTTCGATTTCAGAACCAGGTCCAATCAGGGGGAACGATCTTTTTAAATTCGAGCATGATCGAGTCAAGGCCCATCCGGGGGGATTTGGAGATTTTTGAAGTTCCGGTTAATGACCTGGCCAAAGAATCCCTGGGGGGTAAAGTGGCCAATATGATTATGTTGGGAGCCTTTATCAAGAAGTCTGGTCTCGCTTCTCTGGACACCATGCTTCATGTCGTGAAAAGTACTTTTGGAGACCGAAACCCAGGAGTTTTCAAATCCAATAAAACCGCTCTGCAATTGGGATTTGATTATCTAAAATGATTAGGAGGAGGCATGCCTGTTAAACAAATCTCAGTGAGTCTTGAAAATGTTCCTGGAAAACTCTCCGAAGTGAGTGAATTCCTGGGTGAAAACGGCGTCAATATCATCGCCTTAAGTGTCGCCGACACCGCAGATATCAGTGCTGTTCGGTTTGTAGCGAACGATCCTGAAAAAGCAGCGAATGTCTTAAAAAGCCACGGTTATTCGATAAAGAATGACCGATGTGTTAGCGGTGGAGACGCCGAATCATCCAGGAGGATTGAACGCCGTTCTAAAACCCCTTAAAGAAGTTTCTATTAATGTGAAATATCTCTACACCTGCCTCGGGACAGGGGAAAAGACGGTACTCATTGTCGGCGTGGATAAAATGGACGAAGCCGTGCAGGTTCTAAGGAAGAATTGGGTTCATATGTACGATGAGGAGCTCTATCGCTTTTAAGCGCCTAAGCGTAACTATGGAGCCCTGAAAGAATGTAATTGACGCCAAAATAGGTAAATAAGACTGCGGCAAATCCAACGATCGAAAGAATGGCGGCCTTTCTTCCCCTCCAATCTCTTGTAAGTCGAGCATGCAAGAAAGCGGCGTAAACAAACCAGGTAATGAGAGACCAGGTCTCTTTTGGATCCCAACTCCAGTAGCTCCCCCAAGCATAATTAGCCCATGCAGCACCCGTGATGATGCCCAAGCTCAACATGGGGAAACCGATTACAATGGATTTATAGTTGATTTCATCCAGGATCTGGGTTGAAGGCAGCCATTTTGAAGCTCCCTCCTTGGGCGAGCCTTCTCTGTCCCGGACTATATAGAGGATACTGACTCCAAAAGACACGGCAAAGGCTGCATATCCAAAAAAACAGGTGGTCACATGGATGGTTAGCCAATTGCTCTGGAGGGCAGGCATCAGGGGGGTGATCTTTGCGTCTATGCCCGGGATGATAGAGGTAAGGGCGATCGCCAAGAAAGCAAAAGGAGTGATAAAAACCCCGATGATCTTCTGCTGGTATTTGAATTCCAGAATCAAATAGATCAAAACAATGGTCCAGGAGAAAAAGATCAAGGATTCATACATATTGGACAAGGGAACATAGCCGTAACCCGTCTGATGTGTCTCCAACCAACGGACGACAAGACCTCCCGAGTGAATAAGAAGTCCAATGATGAGTAGGGAGGTGGAGAGGGTCCCGAGCATTCTATTTCTTGTAGGCTGTCAAGATGAGATAACCCAGGAAACAAAAGAGATAGATACCCATTGAAATATTAAAAAATGTTTGGCTTGATAAAAAGGAACCCATATCAATGCTCCAAGAGTGTAAACAGCAGATTTAATTCTAAAATAACTGATTAAAGTATTGTTGTCAATTTTATTGTTTGAGATTTCTAAAAAACCCACAGAAGTCCCTGAGGGTGAGTCAGGGACCCCTGTGTTGGGAAAAAGAAGGAGGAGAAGAGAGAAGTCTATTTTTTTCCAAGGATTTTTTCTTTTTCGAAGGGCAGGGGCGGTGGGGTCGTCCTTTTCCTTGTTTTGGCCATTTGGGTGATCTGGATTTTATAGGTTGCTTTCAATAACAATACCCCATCGTCTTTATGGCGGTGAATGAATTCCTCCATTGCCAAATATTCCTTCCCTTTGAAAATATTGCGGCAGTTTCTCAATAAATAGATGACGCGGACATCGTCTATTTTATAATAGACCTCTAGAGGATGGTGAGATTCCTCTGGAATCCTTTCTAAATTTTTAATATCGATGCCTTCAACAATAGCACCCACCAACTTAAGAAAGGCATCCATTTTGTCTTGAGAAAGGGGAGGTTTTAATTCTCTTTCTAATTGTTTTGAGATCTCCTCAGATTGAATTTCTACGGCGATGCATTTTAGGGAATAGTCTCCGGGGACCAACTGGTATTTCAACGGTTCATCAATTCTCTCTCTAAATTTTTTGATTACAAATTTTTCTATTCCATTGGTGGCCTTAATAAAAGAAGTTTTGATAGGTTCGGAGTAGGCCTTTTCGCTGACGTAAGAGTCTTCAATGATTTTCAAATTTTCTAATTGGTGGCCGTGATGGTGGATTAAGAAATCTTGGAAATCGTCTCTTTCAATACTTCGAAAATTCTCAGGGGGACGGTCGGGACCCAATTCGTATTCCGGATATTCGTCAAAAGGGCTTTTCATAAAAATTTGATCACAATTCTTACAACGGATAAGCTGGTTCATTTAAATCTCCCGGACCACTTTAATTAATGTGACATAGCAGGAGCTCTGAGATGATCTTTCACGAGGAAGACATCTTCCATCTCCTTCAAAACATCTAAGAAGAGAGCGACTAACTTCGGGTCAAACTGTTTTCCGGCATTCTTCAGCAATTCACTCTTCGCATCTCCGTTGGTAAGAGGTTTTCGGTAGGGGCGATCAGAGGTCATGCTGTCATAGGAATCGGAGATCGCAATAATTCTTGCCCCCAAGGGGATTTTCTCTCCTGCTAATCCGTCCGGATAGCCTGTTCCATCATAACGTTCATGGTGGTGTTGAATATAAGAAATGATGTTAGAGGAGAGATTTAAGGGTACTAAGAGCTCGATCGATTTTTTGGTATGTTGCTTAATGACGGCCCAATCGGTTGGAGTCAGGGTTCCTTTTTTATTAATGAACCGATTGCTAATGCCGATCTTTCCGATGTCATGGAGATAGGAAGCAATCTGCAGTTCGCTCCGCTCTTTAGGTAAAAGGGAAAGACGTTTGGAAATGAAATCCGAATAGTAACAGACCCGCTCTGAATGGCCTGAGGTATAGGGGTCTTTTTCTTCAAGGGTGTAGGCCAGAACCTTGGCAAATTCGAGACAACTTTGTGTGTCTGAGAGGTTAATATCATCCCATTTATAATCGGTGACTCCTTTGTTTTCTTCTTGCAGAGGGGAATCAGAACCGGCCACAGGTTCTTTAAGCAGTTGTTGATTGAAACAGTTACCAAGAACTTTTTTCACCTTCAGATTCAGTCTTCGTCGTTGAATAGATTTATCAATGATGGATAAGATTTCGGGGACATTAAAAGGTTTGGGGATATAATCAAAGACGCCGTAACGAATAGCCTCAATGGCGCTTTTTAAAGTTCCGTATCCTGTGATAATGATCACCATCACATCAGGGGAAACCATTCGGATCTCTTTCAGGGTATCGATTCCATTCATGCCAGGCATCTTAAGGTCTAACGTCAATACATCCATCTCAACTTGTTGGATCATCTGAATGGCGGCGTATCCGTTTTCAACGGTATAGACGTTATAGTTTGGTTTTAGAACCATCCTTAAGGATTCTCTCGGCCCAATTTCATCATCTACAATGAGAATGTTAGATGCGTTGGTTTTTGCTTCCATTGCCCCTCCTACGAAACTCAAAATAAGAATTGGATAAAAGAGATACCTAAGCAAAAAGTTTGCCATATGCTGGTATAAGACATCATTTCATTAAATGTGTAAGTATTTGGAATTCAAAGGGAATCGTTAAGTAATCTGGAGGGGGATGCCATCGGAGGGAAATCTGGATCAAAATTCTTCAAAATTGAACGGGAGTTAACAATTTTGTAATGATTTTAGTAATCTTTGAGCTTACCCTGATTGATGCCTAGTTTATCCATTTTATATTTCAATATTCGACGGCTGATCCCTAAGATTTCTGCAGCATGGGACTGGACATTATTGGTTTTTCTTAAGGCGTCCAGTATGACTTCCCTTTCAAACTCCTCTTCCGCTTGCAGGAAAGAGACTTTTCCGTCCAAGACAGATTCTTTTAATCCATCCACTTTGGGAACACTATTGAAAAAAGGAGGTAATTCATTCAGCGGAATGTACTCATTGGAGGTCAAGGTAATCACACGCTCAATCAAATTTTCTAACTCCCGGATATTTCCGGGCCATTCATATTGCATCATCACTTCCAAAGCCTCTTTAACGATTCCTTTTACATTCTTATTATTTTCAACACTAAATTTACTTACAAAATGATCGATTAATAGAGGAATGTCTTCTTTTCTTTCCCTTAAAGGGGGAATCAAGATGGGGACAACATTGATTCGATAATAGAGATCCTCACGGAATCCTCCCTTCTTGATCATTTGGTTCAAGTCTTTGTTGGTTGCCGTGATCAGCCTCACATCGACCTTAATCGTCTTCGATCCTCCCACACGATTGAATTCTCTTTCCTCGAGAAACCTGAGGATTTTGGCCTGCGTGGCCAAACTCAATTCACCGATCTCATCAAGGAAGAGGGTCCCTTGGTGGGCAAGCTCGAAGCGGCCCAGTTTTTTCTCTATCGCATTGGTGAAGGCCCCTTTTTCGTGTCCAAAGAGTTCACTCTCAATCAGTGTCTCTGGAATGGCGGCGCAGTTGATGGTAACAAAGGGATAATTTTTACGATTGCTATTATAATGGATGGCGCGAGAAATCAGTTCTTTTCCTGTCCCACTCTCCCCCATGATTAAAGCGGTGGATTTTGAGTCAGCGATTTGTTTAACCACCTTGAAAATATCCTTCATGGATTTGCTTTTGCCAATAATATGTCTAAAATCGAAATTTCTATCCATCTCTTCTCGACGGTATTTGACCTCTTGTTCCAGAGCCCTGGTGGATAGAGACCGGCTGATAATGAGACGCAGTTCATCGATATCGAAGGGTTTGGTCACGTAATCATACGCTCCAAGCTTCATTGCTTCGACGGCTGTTTTCACCGTTTTTGTGGCCGTAATCATAATCACGACCATATCGGGGTCATTCTGCTTGATTCTTTCCAAAACTTTTAAACCATCCAGGTCGGGCAAAATGATATCCAGGAGAATGACGTCCGGGGAGCGCACTTTGATTTGAAGAAATGCCTCTTCCGCGTCTTTGGCTGAAAAGACCTCATAGTCATTCTTTAAAATCATCTTGAGAGATTCTCTGGCCCCAACCTCATCATCAACAACTAAGACACTTCTCATCTTCTCGTCCACTGGCAAAATCTTCCTTTCTTAGATTTCTGAAAAATTCAGAAATCTCTGAAACCATTGACTATGAAACGGTACCACAGGCTTAAAATGCATCGAAAGTAGAGAAAACCGGTTTAATCATTTTTTGAAATCTGTGTAATCAGGAGAACGTAGAGTAGTTTTCCACAGCTCGCTTCTTAAACATTCGCAGGTTGATAGTAAATCAACTTTCTTCTTTCAATAGGGATTTTCAGAGAAATAACTGTCCTGGGTTTCTTTTCATTCACTTCGAATTTCATCATCCCTTGATTCCTTTGAATAATTTCTTTAATGAGTCTTAATTCCAGTTCAACGGCCTCCTCTTTTTGAACAGCAGGAATTCCCAGTACGGTTTCAAATTGTTCAAAGGGCTTCCTGTAACCCGTAAAAACGATCAATATTTCAATATATCTGCCGTCCGGTTGGGGCGATGTCCTCCCGTCGACGGTTTGGGCCTCCGCATCAAAAGATTTGGTTAAGAATCCGATGCTCCCATTGGGAGAGATGAAAGGGATGGCGTATTGAAGAAGGGCATTTAAGATGTATCTCAGCTGTTCATCGTGAACAATCGTTTCAGGAAGATCTTTTTCAAATTTCCTAAATAATTTTATCTTTTTGTTTTCCAGTTGTGACTCATGTTTCTTTAAAACATCTTCGAGGATGAAGTGAATCGTGTCCTTTTTTTCAATCGGAGTATTGATTTTAACGTACCGGACAAGGCCATTCATCACGTCGTCGATCTTTTCAATATCTTCTGTAACAATCTTGTAAAAATGTTCTCTAAATTCTTCATCGTTGAATTTTTCTCGCAAAAGCTGAGTAAAGGTTTTAACGGAGACCAAAGGATTCTTGACACGATGAACCAACTCCATCAAAAAGAGTGAAAAAAAACGGGTATTCTGGTCGGATGTGCCGTTCCTGGGTTTAGATTCGGTTGATCCGATGTCGGCCTTTTTCAAAAAAGCGACAAAGGATTTGTTTTCATTCTCCGTTTCAAAAAGAAGATCTTTTTCCGTCAGAATGTTACCTTCTGAAAACATGGCACTTCGAACAATGAGTTGCTTCAATTCCCTCAGGTTCCCCGGCCACCAATAGTTTTGAAGTAATTTCAATACAGTGCTGGAAATTTCGACTTTATTTATTTTCATTTGTTTAGAATATTCTTCCAAGACATATCGTGCGATCGTCGAAATCTCTTTGGCGCGATCTCTCAGGGGGGGGATATGGATCGATAGCGTATTGACTCGGTGGTATAAATCCTCTAAGAACCTGCCCTGAGCCACTTTTTCTCTTAAATCCTCCGAAGACGATGCAATGAACCTGGGATGTTTGATGACCTTTTTCTCAGTGCCCGCTTGAAAAAAGCCGTCTTCAACCAGTTCCAACAGCTTTAACTGGATGGATTGTCTCAACTCTCCAATTTCTTTCAGGTAAACCGTAGCAGGAATGGTCCCGAAATTGTTTTCATAGAAGATACGGAGTAGCTGGTCGTTGAACAGGTCCTCTGTTTGCGTCTTGCAATCGATCTTATAAAATCGATAATACTTCCAATCTCCAGCATTGTGGATGAGTTTTGCAATTAGTTCTTTCTCTGTTCCTTGCTCTCCCTGGATGAAAACGGGAACGCTGTTACGCGAGGCTTTCTGGATGAGCGAAATGGTCTGAGATGGAATGATTGGGGAATGAATCAACTCTTGGTAGTTCATCGTTCCTCAAAAATATTGGAAATATTTTTGTTATTTTCTAAATCCCTCGTTCTTCTCCTCGGGTGATCTTGATTGACGGGCAAATTGATAAAAAAGGAAGATCCCTTTTCCAACTGACTCTCCACGTCAATATATCCTTTATGGTCTTGAACGATCTGATTCGAAATGGATAACCCCAATCCGCTCCCGGTGACCTTCGTGGTAAAAAAGGGATTGAAGATGTCTTCTAAATGCTCTCCTGGAATGCCACAGCCTGTGTCCGTAAACTCAATCTGGACATAGGGTTCTCCGCCCGGTTTTATAAAGGATCGGGTTTTAACCGTAATCTTGCCATTCTCGGAGGTGGCATCAATCGCATTCAATAAGATGTTCAAAACAACTTGTTTAATCTGTTCCCGATCAATCTGAGCAGGGGGTAGATTGGAGGTATAGTTTTTGATAATGGTGATTAGTTTCTTCTTCGTCTCTGTTGAAATCAAGAGAATCATTCCATCCAAAATCGTGTTGATATCCTCCAACGCCCACTTGGGATCGGAAGGCCTGGCAAAATCGAGGAGCTCATTGACGAGGGAAGAAATCCGGTCTACCTCTCCGGAGGCAATCTTGAGAAATTGGGTTCGAAATTCCTCATCGTCAAGCCGTTCTGGCAATAACTGAGTTAAGGTCTTGATGGCTACCAGGGGATTACGAATTTCATGGGCGAGTCCGGCCGTGAGAGTTCCCAGAGAAGCAAGACGGTCTGCTCGGCGGATATAAGATTTTGATCTCTTCAAATCCTCATAGAGCCTTGCATTCTCAATGGCGATCGCCGTTTGGTTTGCCAGGGTGCTGAGCAATTCAATATCCTCATGGGAATAAATATCTTTTGTGAACTTATAGCCCAGGTTAATCATACCCACGAGTTGTCCCTTTGAAATGAAGGGGATGGTTACTTCTGCTTCTAAGAGAGACATTTTATTCACAATATCCTTCAATTGTGGGATATTGGCTCCCTTGGCCAATTCTTCTCGGATAATAATCTCTCCCATTTTTTGCAAATAATGGGGTAGGGGATCGTCTTTGGGAATGAGAGGAGTTGAAGCAGTCATGCTTATATTTTTTGATTCGAATAGAGAATAGCCTGCCTTTTCCTCATTCCATAAAAATAAAGACCCCTTCTCAACCCCCATTGTCTGTGTAATCGTTTCGAAGATTCTTCTTGAAAGAGATTGCAGATCGAGGATGGAAACCATGGCCTTGCTGAAATTTCCTAAAGTTTCCCGGTAATCGTAACGGTTTTTGAATAAAAACTGCTCCACCATTTTTTCAGTCTGAGGCTTAATCCTGTAAAAGAGGAGGGTGACTAAAAAGAGGAGTGCAACAATAACGGCCGAGAATAAATAACTAATCTTATAGAAAAAGACCTTTTGACTGAGAAGAATGAAAAGAAATGACGGGACAAACAAGGAGTATCAACAGAAGAACATAAGTTGTCCCTTTCTTTAAGACAATATTAATATCCATCAACCGATGCTTTGCAATTGCATATGAAATAATTACCACGTAAGCTGAAACTAAGTAAAATCCGAATGGAAATACTTCAATATTGAAATTTGGCAAAAATGTGGATACACCTCCCAAGAAACCAATAATGGCTGCAAACAACAAATATCTGATCTGATTTCTTGTTTGCCCTTCAGATTTCTTAAAATATCTGATCAAGATGTAATGGCTATAGGCTATAATACTGATAAACGAAACAGCATAAAAAGGATAAACCGTTCCAGGAATACCGTAATAACGAAAGGAAAGTATTGGCCTTACATCTTTAATGAATAAAGGGGTGAAATCGAAGATTAAGAAAGTAAGGCTTAACGCATAAAAGAGCTACAATCAAACTTACTTTTTTCCAACTTCAATAAAGAACTTACAAAATGGAAGAAAAGTGCGGGTATGAAAATGGCTCCAACATAACATAATCTTACGAAAAAAAGAGCGGTTGTTTTTTCGTAAGCCAACTCTCTTCCGAAAAGAGACCAGCTCCATAACGAAACACTTAGATTTAAGAGCATGCAAAGTCTTATTAACATTTGAAGACCTGTTTTTTAAATAAACAAAAATTCCCAACAAGAAGCTTAGTGTTCCGGTTATAGCACATGAAATAATATAAGATGTATTCATTCTTAAACTCTATATTTTCCTATTATTATGCTTGAATTTTTACCACCAAAACCGAATGAAGTTTTTAGCACTGTGGTAACAGAGGCTTTTCTCCCTTCATTCGGAACATAATCCAAATCGCACTCCGGATCTGGAAATTCATAATTTATTGTTGGAGGAATAAACTGATTTTTTATTGTTAAAACACTTGCAACGAGCTCTATTGACCCTGCGGCTCCTAAAGCATGACCTATCATCGATTTATTGGCTGAAATCGGAATCTTATAAGCATACTCTCCAAATACTTGTTTAATTATTTTTGTTTCAATCTTATCATTTAGCGGTGTTGAACTACCATGAGCATTAATATAATCGATTTCCTTAGGATCTATTTTGGCATCGCGAAGGGCTAATTGAATTGATTTTTTTGCCTGCTCTCCAGTCGGTAGAAGGTTGAACCATATGATAGGCGTCATTGGTGGTTCCGTACCCAAGTATTTCTGCATAAATAGAGGCGTCTCTTTTTAAGGCATGCTCAAGATCTTCCACTATTAGGACACCCGCCCCTTCACCCATTACAAAACCATCTCTTTCTTTATCAAATGGCCTTGAAGCTCTTGTAGGATCTCCATTTCTCGTTGAAAGTGCCCCTATTAGACAAAACGCACCGAATGTTAATGGGACAATGGGTGCTTCGGCACCCCCCGCAATCATAATATCGGCAAGATCATTTTTGATCGCATAGAATGCATATCCGACGCTATCAGTCCCTGCTGCACATGCCCCTCCAATTGTATTAGAATGGCCTCTGATACCAAATTCAACAGAAACTTGGCTAGTTGCTCCCCCTGGAAAAATTTTTATTGCCAACAACGGATCTACTCTTTTCAATCCTTTTTCAATAAACACGCTGTGTTGTTCTTCTGCGGATGGTATACCACCAAGGGCTGATCCTAAAGCAATCCCAATTCTGTCAGAATTTTTATCTGATACCTTCACGTTTGAATGACTTAGAGCCATTCCTGAACATGCGACAGCAAATTGAGCAAACCTATCCATTCGACGGGCACTTTTGGGGTTCATGTAAGTTGTGACGGATCGAATTCATCTACTTCTGCCGCTATTTTAGAAGGATAGGAGGATGCATCGAAATGGGTTATTTTTCTGACCCCCGATCTTCCATGAGCTAACGAATCCCAGAAGTTATCTATTCCGATACCATTGGGAGCAATCACTCCCATTCCGGTTATAACAACCCTTCTTTTTTGCATCTACTTTGCCTCCCAATATAAGTCTTTCTTACCCAATCAATCGTACTTTTCATTCCCTCCTCTAGATTTATGCTGGGACAATATCCGATTTCTTTCTTGGCCTTCGAGATATCATAGGCCTCGTGAAACTGAGTTTTTTTAATGGCATAAAGTTCCACAAAAGATAAACCAAATACATTACCAATTAGGCAATTGATTCCCCATGAGATATTGCCCAAGAAACTTGGTAACTGGACCAATTTTAGCTTTTGCTGAAGGGCTCTAGATATAGGTTCAATCATCTCATTATACGTGTATGGGGAATAGTCAGATAATATATACGTTTTCCCATCGACATTCGGTATGTTCGCTAATAATACCAATCCCTGAACAAGATTATCGATAAAACAAAGGCTTCTTAAATTATCCCCGCTACCGAAAATATATATTTTCCCGTTATTGATGGCGTCGAGAAAAAATCGATTCAGTACCGATTTTTGATGAGGACCATAAATGACGGGGGCTCTAACAATTACCCAAGGAATATCAAATTTCTTGATCAGCCCCTCGGCATCTAATTTAGTTTTGCCATAAATTGATATAGGATTACATTCAGCTTCTTCGGTTAATAACTCTTTTGTATAGGTTGGCTTATAAACTCCTGTACTGCTCAAGAAGATAATCCTTTTCGTCCCCTTTTCTTTGCATGCCTCTAAAAGATTTTGTGTGGCTAAAACATTTCCTTTATAATAATCGTTCTTTTTTCGAGAATACACTTCTCCGGCCAAATGGTATACGAGATCTATCTTCATCCAAGGCAGGTCCTAAGGAGTTTTTATCAAGTAAATCTCCGTAAACCAGGTCGACACTTAAATCTCTTAACTCTTTGATATCGCTGGTTTTTCGTACCAGACACCTTACTGAATAGGTCTTGGATAGGGCTGCTGTAAGATATCTTCCAATAAATCCAGTTGCTCCGGTGATCAAGAATATTCATTTTCGAATCGATCCTCTTCTGGGGCACTCAGGAAATCCTGTATGACGCGCAGACGTAAGATTCCATTAGAGTGGACAGCAAAGCTAGAACGTAGCGGACACCTTGTGCGGTTGCATTTCCTAGCCTTCCTTCCCCGCAACATCTGGAAGCCGCTCGACTTGAACTGCTCGGCCAGCCGGACCGTCGCCCCAGACCGTCGTTAGCGACTCGTGATATTCACTCATTTTCGATCGGTGGCACGCGCGTACGCTTCGCCGGCTTTGCTCGCGAGCTCGCCGGACTCCGCACCTTCTGTCGCTGCGCTCCAATCCGTGTAAAGGTTACTGAGATTGCGAAGAACATCCGGGGCGCCTGGCCTGATCTGGAGCGCTTGTTTGTACTTCTTTTCAGCCGCCGCGAAGTAATCGTGGCGGTCGCGGGGCTGATGCCTCTTCGCGCGATCTAGCAGGACATTGCCCCAATTGTTGAGTGCGTCATACATGTCGGGATTGATGACCAGCGCCGCCTTGAACTTCGCTTCCGCCGCATCGAAGAGCTGCTCGGATTCGGCGCCGTCCGTGTGCTTGGCCTCATCCAGGAGCACATTGCCCCATTGCGACAAGGCTTCGTGCAAATCGGGACGATGCTGGAGCGCTGCTTTGTACTTCTCTTCGGCGGCCCTGAACAGGCGGAGAGCGTCCTCGCCCCGTTCTGATTTGCCGCGATCCAGCAGAAGATTGCCCCAGCTGATCATGACAGACGGCAGATCCGGCTTGAGGCACAAGGCAGCCCGATACTTCTTCTCCGCTTCGGAAAAGAATCTCCTGGCCGTCTCCAGAGTCGCGGTGCTCTTCGCTCTGTCGAGCAGCAGATTGCCCCAGTTGACGAGTACGTCGTAGCGGTTGGGATCGAGCGCAAGGGCCTGCCCGTATTTCTCTTCCGCATCGAGGAACAGTCGATCGGCAAGGGCGCCGGTCGCCCGCTTTGCCTCGTCCAGGAGCAGGTTCCCCCAATTGTGCAGCGCTTCCGACCGATCAGGTTTGACGGCAATAGCCGACTCGTACATCGCCTTGGCTTCTGCGAAGAGGTGATCGGCCTCTTCAACGTCGGAGGTGGCCTTGGCCCGATCCAGCAGTGCGTTACCCTGGAGTACATATGCCATCGACAGGACGTTGGAGAATTCCGGAGAAGGGGCGGCATCATACTGTTTGCGAAAACCCAAGACCTCCTCGTAGCGCCCAGCCATGAGCAGGTAACGCGCCGCGACGGCGTGGAGCATCGCACGCTCCTGGGCTGGTAAATCCGGCGACATGCCGTGGGTGATGATCTCCCATGCCGGCTGCTCAAACTGGGTGATGGCGTTCCTGATCCACGCACGCGGCGTTCGCATCACGTCGTCCTCGAACGCCGCTCCACTGCTGCCGGGCTCAACGAACGGTGCGATGTTGGCCAACGCACGCTCCAGATAGGTGAACGGCTTCGCCACCAGGTCAGGCGGAAAGATATTCAATTCCCGCGTCAGCGCGACAAAAAATGAGTCGGCGTCGAAGCCCTTGGTGAAGAACGCATCCTTGTCTTGACCGACCAGGTGATCGCGGACATGCGGCGCCGGCTCGCTGTCCTGATAGCCAATCCAGAACAGCCCGTTGTCGAATCGCTGGACCTCGGCCAGATGGCCGAAGACCGGATCGTTTTCCCCGCTGTAGCCCACGACCACCCAGACGCGGCCACTCCCTGCGTCGTCAAAGACGGGACCGAGCAGCTTGGCGTGCTTGTTCATGTCCTCGTCGGTGTTCATCAGCACGAAGCCGGTACGTTGCCCGTGCAAGTAGAACACCGCCTGACCGGGGATGTCCGCACGTTTCAAGAGTTGCGAGGTCGCGAAATCGTATACCGCCGGAAACACACCCAGCACGGCACACGCACGAACCACCAGCAGATCGAAATTGGTCGTGAGGACCCGATCCACGTATCCGGATTGCATCAAGAGCGCCATGCACAGGTGTGCCCAGTTGATCTGAGCCTTGTCAACGTAACGGGCGATCAAGTCGCGGCGCTCAGCAAGCAGCAACTCGGCCATGCACTGCGGGTATGTCTTGGCTGCCGCTCGTTCGTACGCCAGCTTGTGCTCATCTCGAATGATGTTCACGAAGCCGGCCGCAGTCGGAATGCCGGCCGTCACCGAACAGCCGGCGCCAATCAGAAGCGTGCAACCGCGCTTGCGCGATTTGGCGATCTGAAGGGTCTCCTTGATCGCGCCAATCGAGCGATAACGAACTGTGTTCATTTCGGTTTCTTCTGTACCTGGTGTTCCGCCGCAACCTCAAAGCCACTCGGGCAGAGTATAGTCCTGAGGAGATCTGCTAGCGTCGCCCTGGCGCGCCGGAAATTGCGCGCGCCGAGACGTATCGTACCGGGATCGACATACAAGCGCCGACGGACTCTCCCGTCGGTGCCTGGCTCCGTCAGAATTTGGTCACAGTACCGGACGCGGCATTCGTGACCGGTGCCGCCGCCATGCATCAATCGTCAGCGCGAGTTCGGTGCTGTCGCGAACGGCCGCTCACCGGAAATGTCCGCGCAAACGCTAACGGCTGGTTGTGGCCGATAGC
>CAVQFR010000016.1:0-101559 GCA_963711845.1 uncultured delta proteobacterium | reverse complement strand
GTCCGAACTTCTGCATTCGGTATCGGAGGGCGTCCCGACTGATATCTAAGAGCTTGGCTGCTTTGGTTTGATTGCCATTGGTCATCTTAAGGGCTTGCTTCACCAGAGCTTCTTCAACTTTTTCCATCGAAATCCCTTCCGGTGGAATTCGAATTCCTTCAATGACTCCCCCCTGTTTCGATGCTTGACCAAGAATTTCTATCGGCAGATGCTCCATGAGGAGAGTATCTTCTTCGACAAGGATCATTGCCCTTTCGATCACATTTTTCAACTCCCGCACGTTACCAGGCCAATTATAACTCCCGAGGAAATCCTCCACTCCTTTTGAAATTTTTTGGACTTTCTTGTGGAATTCCTCGTTATATTTTTGCATGAAGTATTTCGTCAGGGGGAGGATATCACTCGGCCTCTCGCGAAGAGGAGGGAGTTTTATCGAAGCAACATTGATTCTGTAGAAAAGATCCTCTCTAAATTTGCCCTCTTCCTTCAACTTGAGGAGGTCCTTATTCGTCGCCGTGACGATTCTGACATCCACCTTGAGGTCTTTAACGCCACCTATTCTTCGAAAAGTTTTCTGCTCAACCAGCCTCAAAATTTTCCCTTGAAGGTTCAGGCTCATGTCCCCGATCTCATCCAAAAACAATGTCCCCTTATCTGCTACTTCAAGAAGTCCCTTTTTGACCTCCCTGGCATCGGTGAAGGCTCCTCTCTCGTGACCGCAAAGTTCATTCTCCAGCATCTGTTCCGGGAAGTTGGCACAATTGACTGTAACGAAGGGCATATTCTGCCTTTTACTCCGCTCATGGATGAGGTGAGCTATGATTTCTTTTCCTGTGCCGCTGTCCCCTTGAATCAGCACGGTTGCCGCCTCACTTTGCGCAATCTTTTCAGAAATTTGGAGAACTCTTCCCATCTCCGGACTAACGGCCACGATGTTATCAAAACCATACCAATTTCTCTTTTCCCTTCTGAGATGCCTGACCTCCCTCTTGAGTTGCGAGGCTTCCAATGCCTTCTGGATGGATAAGTAAACCTTACTAAAATCAAAAGGTTTGGTAATATAATCAAAGGCTCCCAACTTCATTGCCTTGACAACCTTGTCAACGTCATCAAAGGCGGTGATCATGATGGGAATAATGCCCTCATCAATCTCAAGTGCCTTCTCAAGGACCTGATAGCCGTCCATCCCGGGCAATTTTATATCGAGAAGAGCTAAATCCGGGGCTTCATCCTTTACTTTTTCCAGTGCCTCCTCGCCCGTCTCCGCAAGGATCACTTCGTAACCTTCCTTCTCCAGGTTTTGTTGAAGGGTCCACCGGATGAGATACTCATCGTCAACCACTAAGATTCGAGCTTCGGACAACGTTTTTACCCCGCAAAGCAAAGAGTAACTAAAGTGCCTAAAGTGAACTAAAGTGCCTAAAGCAGAATATTCATCATTTCTTGTTAATAGCAGTAAAAATAGCGAGCAACTCGCCACACTCTTTCAATTCAAATTTTACTTCTTCCTTCGATAACCACCCTAATTCGTCAACCACTTCCAACCAATATTGGGTTTCACTTGTCTCGCCCTCACAAATCCTAATTTTATTTTTGAAATCTGCCTTGCTTCTCGCCCTGTTTGCCTCACGATAATTTGCTCCAATGGAAGTTCCCGATTTAGTAATCTGTCTCTTTATTACTCTACCCTCAGTTGTATCAGGCAAATTAGCTGATAATCGAATGATCCTAATACTGAAATCACGAGTCCTCTTCTCAAGCAATTTAGAAAATTCTTTGTTTTCCATCCTCTTTATTTTCGTACTATAGTCACTCTAGGCACTTTCAACTTTAGTCACTTTAGTACATCTTTTGGCTATGCTCTTTGCTCTATGCTCAGCGGGTTAATTGATGGCCGGGAGGGTAATGATAAATTTTGTTCCGACATGGACTTGGCTCTTCACCTCTATCTTTCCCCCATTTTGCTCCACAATATTTTTCGTGATGGATAACCCCAAACCGGTCCCGTCCGGACGGGTTGAGAAGAAGGGGTTGAAAATCTTAGGCAAGTTCTCACGCGGGATTCCTACGCCCGTATCCTCGAAAATGATCTGGACTTCACGGGCCTCTTTCCCATCGTCTTTCCTCTGAGGAAGCGCAAGGGTTGAGACTGTAAACGTTCCACCTTCGGGCATTGCCTTCTGGGCGTTTAGGATGATATTTAAGAAAGCCTGCTCCATAGAGTTGGGATCGACCATCGTCTTGGGAAGGGAAGAAAAAAAATTCTTTTCAATTTTAAAATCTTCTGATTTTCCCCGTTGTGTGATAAAGAAAGAGAGGACCTTATCGGCCAATTGATTGATATCCGTGGGTAAGTAATTGGCCGGGACAGGTTTGGTATAGTTTAAGAGATCTTTCACCAATCGTTCCAATTTATAGATCTGTTTCTGAATCTCATCCGTCACCTGCGTTCGGGGATCCTCTTCCGGGAATCCCTCTGCCAGGATTTGAATCGCTCCCTGAATCCCTGCCAATGGATTTCTAATCTCATGGGCAATCCCAGAGGCCAACTCTCCGATGGAGGCCATCCGATCAGCCCTCTGGACGAGTTCTTGATGATATTGCTCTGCCTCCTGCTTTGCCAACTGGAGCTTCTCGATCATGATGTTGAGATTTTGGGCCAGACCTCCCATTTCATCTCTGCCCTTGACATTCACTCTTACAGTAAAGTCGCCCTCCTCCACTTTTTTCATTGTCCCAGTCAACTTCTTGATCGGGACGTTGACGAATTTCAAAAACAGGAAGCCTAGCGCAAAGGATAGAAACGCAATGGTTATGATGGCAAGGATGATCGAGTGGATCTCAATCCTCCAAATCATCGTTTCCATTTCTTTCAAGGAATTGGCTATCGTCAGGACTCCGATGACCTTCTTCCCTTTATCATGGCATTGAAAACATTCCGGCCTGTTCAAAATGAGGGTGTTATAATAGTAAACTCTCCCTCTTTCTTTTCTTCCATCTTTAAGCTCAACCATCTCTTCCCGAATGAAATCGCGGTCTTTTAGATAGAACTCAATATCCGTGACCTTTTTGTTTAATTCGTCATCTTGGGTTGAAGCCCTGATGATTCCATCCATGCTGAAGAGAAAAATTTTCCGAACATCCTTATAGACGACGTAATTTTTCAAAATACGGTGCATATCAAAATGTCTTCCCTTCTCCATTGCCCGGACGACATTCTCCTCGATAAATTCCGCAATAATCTTTGTTTTTTCGTGGGTTAATTTTTCTATGCTGGCTCCGTGAAGAATCGTATTCCACCAGACATTAAAGGAAATGGCAAAAATTAGGATGAGGCTGGTAACAAAGACAACCTTAAAGAATAACGAGGTAGATTTCATGATGAAACCAATTTAAAGTTTCCAAATATATTAGAGGATTTTTTTCAAGAGCTATTCTCAGTAAGGAAAGCACTTAATTTATAGCCTGTTACCTTCCAAAAATCAATAATCGTCTTTTTCGCTTTCCTAAACCGGCGAAAACTGAATTTTCTCCAGTCGAATCTGTGGAAAAGGAATGTGGGAAAATCCTCAAAAGTGCGGAATTTCACCCACAAAAAAGCCTTCTCTTTAGCCTCAAACTATTCCGGGAAAAAAGAATAAAAAAAATATTTCGGAACTTATTCATATTATTCGGAAATCATTATGATTTTTTAATAGGATTTCTACAAAATTTTTTGCCAATTTTACTTTTCATTTTTCTTCCGTTGGTATGTTTGTTGCTCTTTGATGGCTCATGATGAATTCCCAATCTCAAACGACGGTAATGAAAGTTTCTCGCCTTCCTGCGCTATGCGCCATGCGTTCTTTCGGTAGGTTTGCTATGCGCTATGCGCTATGCGCTATGCTTTTATTTGTCGCAGTTACAGAGGGGCTGACTGAAGACAATCCAATCAATCCCCCCCAAACTGTTCCTCGGATCCAGCCTCTCTTTACCTTCTTTCAACACATGTACAGTGGGATTTTTCGAGGAACCCTTGGGCGTATTTTTTCGACCCAAGGGCTCAGGAGATTTATGTCGCTGATACAAAGAACGATCTCATCGGTATCTTCAACCTAAATGGAATTTCTGTTTTTTCATTTGGAGCGAACGAGGACATCAAAGAGCCCATCAAGGTGGTGACAGATTCGCAGAGTCAAATTCTTCGTCCTCGATATTGAAAGAAGCAAGATCAAGATTTTCAACTACCGCGGGGAATTTTAGAGAAACTTGGAACTCCTCGGTCTTCAGGGAAACCGACTATTGCAACCATGGTGATTGACCACAAGGCAGATCTTTATGTTGGGGAGAACGAGAGCGGACAGATCTTTGTCTTCGATCCCCAATTCAACCTGAAGTTAAAATTCGGTGACAAGAGGACAGGAGAAAGGACAATTCCAGTCAATCTCCAATATTGCACGTGGACAGAGATGGCAGAATTTATGTAACCGATTATCAGGCCACCCCTGTATCAGGTTTTCGATAAGAACGGAAACTTTCTCCTCGGGTGGGGAAAGCATGAATCCGGACCTCAGAATTTTTCTATGCCCGGGGGAATCGCTGTGGACTCCAAGGGCAGGGTGATCGTTGCCGATACATTAAGACAGGACATAAAAGTCTTCAGTCAAGACGGAAAGCTACTCCTTCGTTTCGGGGGCTTTGGAAACCGTCTTGGACAGGTAGCTTATCCGGTTGACATTTCCATTGACCCCTCTGACCGGATCTACGTCGTCGAGAAAGTTGGTAGAAGGGTTCAGGTCTTTCAGGAAGTCGAAATACCCCAAAAACCAAGTTCGTAGGTACAAAACAATGATGGCAAGCACCAAATTCCAAGCACCAAATAACAAACAAGTTCCAATCAACGAAATTCCAATATCTAAACGAATTCGTTTGGATCGTTTGGAATTGGAATTTGGGATTTATTTTGGATGCAGCATTTTGATATTTGGGATTTCAAAATTTTTGGCGTTATGCACTTTGCGCAATGTGAAAGAGAATATGGGGGGTTAGAAAGGAGGTGGGAAGCGGCGAGAGGAAGAAAGTGGAAAGTAGGAAATAAGAAGTAAAAAATTGGAAGTAAAAAAAAAATTTTAAATCAAAGAGGAGGTTTAGAGAATGAAGAAATTACTTGTTTTAGTAGCAGCCATGGCATTTGTGGCCTTAGGAGCAGGCGTGGCTACGGCAGGTCAGTACCATTTTTCAACTCAACTCATCTGCTCCGATTGTCATACCATGCATTACAGCTATGCCCATGACTACTCCGGTGGCGCTGCAGCAAATATGGTTCTTGGTGCAGGTGGTCCTTTCGGGGCCTTGCTGCGTGACCAAGAAAACAAACTCTGTCTTGCCTGTCACGATAACCAGAGTACTGCTCCAGATGTGTATGGCACGAATACAGGGTCCCATGTACGCCAGGCAGGGGCGCTTAACGGAACTGGATCAATGGCCTCTCCAGGAACTGGGTATAGCGAATTTATGGGACACACCTTGGGTTCCACGGCAGTGGTGCCGGGTGGAACCTGGACCCCCAGCGCTGAAGGACTCACTTGTGGGGACTGCCATGCAGTTCATGGCTCCAGGGGCAACGCTCCTGACGTATTCGGAACGACCGGCATAACGGACACCTACCGCAACCTTTCAAATAGACGCGGTGGAGTGGCAAGCGGATCTTACTTAGCGGTTTCCTATGCCAAAGGTACTAACGACCTCACCAAGGATGTCTATTTGACAGGGTGGACTTTGGGAAACATCGCTGGCAATTACAGCGAGGCTACTGTGAACTTCAACGAGCCTGTGACTACCAAGTCCGGTATGGGACAATGGTGCATGGGATGCCACACCAATTTCCACGGTTCTTCGACTGATGCCAATATGAATAATGGCTCTGACTTCATTCGGCACCCAACAGCCGATGCCAACATTTCACAGAGTGCGACCAGTCGCTTCTCCACAGTTTTATACCGGGTGAAGGTAATGAGCGCAACAGGCGCTTGGGGCACGCCGGGAACTGCTTTAGGAGTCAATACCCTTAACCAGACTCCAACCTGCGTCTCCTGCCACAAGTCTCACGGCAACAAGAACCCGTTTGGTCTCATTTATCTCACGGGAACTAATGCTCCTACAGAAGAAGGTGACGGGGTCGCTGTGCGCGATCTTTGCAGACAGTGTCATAGCCAAGGTGCTTGATTAAACTAAAAAAGGTGGCAGGAATCGGTCCTGCCACCTTTTTAGAAAGCCTAATGTGTATTTTTTTGCTTATTCAAAGGGTAACATGTTTTTCGTTTCTTGATCTACTTCAATATAAATAATAGAGGAGGGAAGGGAATGAAGGGCTGTTTGCTTTCCATTTTATCCGCCGTTATTCTTGCAGTAATATCCACATCCGTTTCGTTCGCTGGAGAATATCATTACGGATCCGCACTGATATGCTCTGAGTGTCATACCATGCATTACAGCCAGCAACACCAGTACGACGGGACATCAGGAGCTGGATCTCCACCGCTCGCGGGAGGTCCGAACGAAGCCCTTTTGAGACAGAAAGAAACCCAGCTTTGCCTCGGGTGCCATGATGGAAAGACTTTTGCCCCGGATGTGCTGGGTGCAAATACGGGAAGCCATGTTCGACAGGCAGGGGCTCTCACCACAGACAGCCCTCCCTATGAAAACTGGAAAGGACATACCCTGAACGTAACTGCCACGCCTCCAGGTGGAGCAATGAATATAAAGCTCCAGTGCTCAAATTGCCACGGTCCCCATGGCAACACGAACTACCGCAACTTAGATGGAACAGTAAACCTTATCACTTATGCAAAGGGAACCAATGATTTGACCAAAGATGTTTTTCTCCGGAGCTGGACGCTTGGTCAGATTGCGACGAATTACGGTGTTGACAATGTGGACTTGAATGAACCCAATGCTCGCCAATCTGCGATGGGAAAGTTCTGCAGAGGCTGTCATACAGATTTCCACGGCGCAGCAGGTGACTCCAATATGGGAGGAACGGGTGGGACGGATTGGCTTCGACATCCGACGGCGGATGCTAACATCGGCGCCGCCGGAGGGGGAGGTTCAAGTCTTGATGTCTTTAAAAACAAGCTCTATCGCGTCAAGGTGATGAGCCCTACAGGGAATTGGGGAAGCCAGGGTTCTCCATGGGCCACCGCGCCTAATGATCTGACCCCGAGCTGCGTGTCGTGCCACAAATCCCATGGTAACCAGAACCCCTTTGGTCTCATCTACCTGATGGGCACAGGCCCGATCACAGAGGAAGGGGACGCCGATGGAAACAATCCCGCAAATGGCGGTGTCGGCACTCTGTGCAAACAGTGCCATGTCCAGGGCGGTTAGCTTCCTAAAATTAAGGACAAAAAAAGGTGGTAGTATCACTCCCTACCACCTTTTTTTTGTCCTTAAAATCAACGGGAAACGCCAAAAAGTGACGATATGAATTTCAAAGATGTTGAGAGGCTCATTCCTAAAACCTTCTTCTTACTCCTCTCGTTTATTACGATTCTTTCTCCCTTTAATCAAAGGGTCGAGGTGGGCGAACTATTATACTGGCGAGACATTAATCTGCTCCACGTGCCATGTCATGCATTACAGCATTACCCACGAAGCCCATAGCATGGGTATTATCGACAAGATGGGTACGGCAGGCCCCTATAATAAACTTTTGAGAGATGAGGTAAACAATCTTTGCCTCATTTGTCACGATCAAAGGGGCGGGGGGCCTATGGATGGCCTGACGTGCTGGAAGGCCCAAGCAACACAAGTATTATTCGCCAAGCCGGAATGCTGAGCAAATTGACCTCATCTAGCCCGTATGAACACTGGAAGAGTCACACCCTGGCCTCAACCTCTACTGCTCCAGGAGGGACATTCAGCAATCCCAACGGGTTGAATTGCATTGACTGCCATATGCCCCACGGTGATGTGGCAATTCAGTATCGAAATCTGTGGATTTCAGGCGAGCCCGGAAATAGGTTTTACAATAAATCGATTACCTATGTGACGGGGATGAATGACCTCTCAAAAGATGTGTTTCAGCGAACCCCCTCCCCTTTTAGCGGATCAAGCAGTTGCTCTGGATGCCATAGAATTCACGGGATTGGTGTTCGTTATGACATCAGCGATATCTCTTTTAATCAACCTGTTCCAACAAAGTCTGCCTTTGGAGATTGGTGCAAGAGCTGCCACGGTGACTTCCATGGGAAGGGCGGGGATCCAAACATGGGTGGTAAGAGCGCAGGTGACGTGAATAGCCCATGGTTCAGGCATCCGACTGCTGATGTGAGCATTGGCGCCAATTCCAATGCCCACTCAAGTTATCCCCGATGGTCTGGGTTAACCTATCGAGTGCAGACCCTAAGCAACTCCGGAACTTTCCCAGCAACGGATAACATGCCTTCCTGCCTCTCCTGCCATAGAGGCCATGGATCCGTAAATCCTTTTGGGCTCATCTATACCAATAGTGATGGAACCCTTGCCATTGAAACTGTTGGAGCAGGCGCTTCCATGGCGAATACCTGTAATCAGTGCCACGACCCATAAATTAAGAATGCATCGTGCAGAGGGAATAGCAATAGATACCAAACCTAAAATTCCATATCTCAATAGAATTCCATACGCCAAGTCCGAATAACCAGAACACCTTCACTTAAATTAATGGGTGCCTAAAGAGTTCCCCTGTAGTAACTTTACTTCCTCGGTTATCATGACCAAAATTTCACCTTACATGATGAAAATTGCTTTCAGAATAATGAAATTTTTTAGTTATAATACCGGTTACGCTATACCCTCAGCGTGGTGCTCGATGCGGTTTATGAGATTCCTATATGCTATGTGCTTAACATTAGAGAGTGGCATGAATTTTGTGTGTTGAATTTAGGTAAGTTTTCGTATTATATTGGATAATATATTTGGTTGTGTGGGGAAATTGCCATTGGGTGGAGTCTACACTTTGGTTAAACAACTAACACACCTTTTTCTTGTCTTTCTTTTACTCCTCCCGTTCCCAACTGTTCTAAGGGGGGGCGACTGGCATACTGCAAATCAGCTTCTCTGCTCGGACTGCCATACTATGCACAACAGCCAAGGTGGCCAGCCCATGCGCTATGATCGGCAATCTTCCCCGGCGCCCCGGCTCCTTCGCCACGCCACGTCCCTTTCCTTATGCAACTACTGTCATGACGGAAGCAATTCGAATGCTCCTGACGTGATTGCTCCTGTTCCTTATGTCTCCGACCCTGCAGGTGGCTTTTTTGGCAATACGGGTGGGACTGCAACGAACACAGGACACAACCTTGGAATGCCGTCTCCCGAGCCTGCTCCAGGAGGAAATGACTCTCTGATCCTCGCCTGTGTCTCGTGTCACGATCCCCATGGAAATTCAAACTACCGGAATCTGTGGCGGAACCCAGTTGGCTCAGGAAATACAACCGATACGCTCGTTGTCGTGAATCAGGCGGTGAAGGCGAATGGAAGCAACCCCGGCCAAGTCTATATTCCCTCGAATCTAAAATACAAAAGCGGGATATCCCAGTGGTGCAATGATTGCCATCCCAATTTCCACTCAGGCGGAACCGAAGGCTCAGGGTTTCTTCATCCCTCTGACAAGCAGATTTCTGGAAGCGGTAATGCCGATTATGCTTATTGGTCTGGAACGATTACAAATCGTGTCCCTGTTCAGACGCCGACGGATGACACGATCCCATCGAATGATGACCAGGTGTTCTGCCTTTCGTGTCATAAGGCTCATGGCTCTGCAAATAGATCCGGGTTGATCTTTACAGACGGGACAACTCTTGATTCGACTTGTCAGCAGTGCCATAACCAGTGAGAAGGCAAAGCGCCAAGCGCAGAGATGAGAAGTACCAAATTCCAAGTACCAAGCACCAAATAAATTCCAATGATCGAATTTCAAAATCCCAAACAATTTGATTTAGAAGATAGAACATATCAATTTGCAAAGAGTGTCGCTCTTTACATAAAACAGTTACCTAAAAGTATTTCAAACCTTGAATACAGCAGGCAGGTCGTAGATTCTTCGGGCTCTGTTGGAGCAAATTACATTGAGGCTAATGAAGCTTTGAGTAAGAAAGATTTTATGATGAGGATCAAGATATGTCGTAAGGAGGCAAAAGAATCAGCCTATTGGTTAAGATTAATCATAGAAACCAATGATGAGAAATACAAGCAAGACGGAAAGAAACTGTTTGATGAGGCCGTGGAGTTGAAGAAGATATTTTCTGCTATTCTTATGAAATGAGAATAGTTTTGGTCATTCGGTCATTGTAAATTGGAATTTATTTGTGATTTGGAATTTGGTGCTTGGAATCTTAACTTAAGAGAATTGGAGCCATGAAAGCAAAACCAAGGAAGATTATCTGGATTCTGCTGGCATTCATGATTGCAGTGTTGCCTCCGCATCTGCTACTGGCCAAGGGCGGTGTTTACACTTCCACCAAGCACGGGGATCCTAAAATTGGAGTTTATCGTAATAGTTCAGCACCAAGAGGGTCATGTTCCCAATGCCATACTCAACATGCCAGTTATGGTGGATCTAAAACCGCAGGGCCTTATAAATATGCACTCTTTGCAGATAATACAAACAATCTTTGTTACACGTGCCACAATACTTCACGTGCCTTGAATGTCTATCAGGGTTCAAATGTTTACAATCAATCCTCTCACGCAACCTCCTCTTCTGTCGTGTGGCCAGGAACCATACCACCTGCCAAACCGGGTTCTGATTGGGGGAAATGTGTGAACTGCCACAACCCTCATGGTTACAAAGACGCAACCGGCCTTATACCAAACATGGCCTTCTCACGAGAGGAAAACCTCTGCTTGACCTGTCACGATAGTTCACCTGCAAGCAAAAACATCAATGCCCAATTCCAGAAACTTTACAGACATCCCGTCGCCATCACCGGAAAGCATTCTACTTCAGAAAATGCCTCTGGGAATTTTGCCTATCCCAATAATCGGCATTCGGAGTGTGAGGACTGCCATAACCCCCATTATGACAAGTCTGATACGATCGCTCCTACTCCTCCGAGTGCATCGAATCGAATCATCGGGGTCAGCCGAATCAAAGTAAACAACAGTTCTGCTGGAACCACTCCCAGCTACGCTTACAGAGCTCCGAACGATACCACCTTCGTTTACGAATACGAGCTCTGCTTTAAATGCCACTCCTCGTGGACGACACTTCCTCCTGGTCAATCAGATATGGCGGTGCTTTTTAATAGCAACAACCCTTCCTTTCATCCGGTGGAGGTTCAGGGAAAGAATCGCAACATCAATGCCAATGCCTTCGTGAATGCCTGGACATGGGACAAGTTGATGTATTGCGGCAGTTGCCATACAAGTGACGATACGACCGTGAAGGGACCTCATGGCTCAACCAACCGATATATTTTAAAGAAACCTTATACAGCAAGCAGCGGTCAGCGAACCATGAGCTCCAATGAGTTCTGTTTCGACTGCCATCGGTATGATACCTATGCGAATAATAGCGCTTCTAATACCATACAAGGTTACAGTCGTTTCAATTCGCCTGCTTTCGATAAAGGACATACCTATCATGTAGGAAATAAACGGTACCCCTGTTACAGCTGCCACCAGAGCCATGGAAGCACAACCAAACCCGCTCTCATTGTCACTGGACGCTCTCCCGGATTGACCAACTATACACAGACATCAACCGGTGGAACCTGTTATCCCACCTGTCATAGCAGCAAAACTTATAATTCGATAAACTATCCAAGATAGGTTTGAACCTGTCCAAAAACCTCAATAAAAGAAGTACAGCCTGGAATGGACAATTTATTCCTCTGTTGACAAAAACCTGACTACCATAAAACAGCCTTCTCTTCGCCGAACCTTTTCCCCATTATTAACAACCTGTTGGTATTTAAGGAGAATTTTCAATTATAGAATAAAAAGTGAACAGGCATGATTTTTGCTTAAATACCTTTTCGAAAAGGTGAGCCTCAAGAGAGAGATTATTCATTCTAATTTATTGGTTAACTATCTTCCGGGGGAGAGATGGAGAAGCCCAAAAAAATTTCAATTTTCTTTTTAACGATCCCTCTGTTGCTATCCTTAGGAACACCGGTAAATGCACGCAATCCTTTTTCTCCGCTTTCTCCCCTCCCTCAATTAACAAACAAGTCAAAGGGTACATCCTGCGTTTCTCCAGAATGCCATTCCTATCAAAAGTTGAAGATGGAGCAGGCCCTTCACCGCCATCCTGGATTTATAAAGTCCGAAGAGGATCAGGCCTGTATCTGCTGCCATCTGGAGGAGGGCTTTATTCAAAGGGGATTGAATAAAACCGCACTGACGAAGGTCCACGATTGTTTTCTTCGGGATTTTCACACTGTGAAACTTTCGAATCTTATCCCTACAACGAAATATCAGTTCCGAATCCAATCCACAGATTCGAGGGGAAAGACAGTGGTGATGGAGTCGGACGATTTCATCTTTACTACTACCACTGCTTATGCCCCATCCCCTTTCGACAAAATGCTCTCAACTTCGACTCGCAGCCCTCGATACCTTATCCCTCCGCTGATTATGGAAATCAGTGTCGGCGAGATAAAATGGAAAACCTTGATCAGCGTCAAGATCTCCTGGAAGACAGACAAGCTTTCCACTTCCAAGGTAGAATATGGAATCACGCCATCCATGGGTTTCTGCTCCCCTACCGATTCCTCACCGAAAAAGGAGCACCAGGTAGTCATTCATGGTCTCCGGCCGGCAACAACCTACTACTATCGTGTCTGCTCTACCACGCCATGGGGTGCCTTACCACTTCAGAGCCGAACACCTTTTCAACTCCTTCTAAGATGATAAGTCTTTATTTTCGAAAAATGATGCCAGTTCTCGAATGGGTAATTCCGCCCGCGATCGCCCAATTTTCATCAAGCCCTCTTTTCATCTCGAACATCGCAATCTCTCAAGTGACTGAAAGAGATGTTATGATTACCTGGGAGACTAACCGACCATGCGATAGCCTTTTAGAATATCAAGCTGTCCATCCTCAAAAGAAGAGTCAAATAATTTTCTTCACCCCTCGTTAAAATTGAAAGAAAAATCTGGACTCGAATCCTGTTACGGATGTCATCCCAAAGAAAAACTGGGCCCCAGCCATCCGGTAAAGGTTGGCATCTACAAAGAGATGAAGAAACCAAGGGATCTTCCCTTAGGAGAAGGGGAGAAAATACTCTGTACCACCTGTCATACCCCCATGGCAGGGACCAAAAGTTTTTGGTGAGAAAGGATGGAAAAAGGGAACTCTGCCATCTCCTGTCATTGACCCGAGAAGATTGAATATCGAGGGTATTTCAGAAAAAGGTAGGAATAAGAAAGTTCTCAGCATTCAATCCGAAGTTCTCCTTGCCTTTCTCAAGCGAAATAAGTTAAAGAATGAAGAGAATTTCCATCTCTTAATCGATGACTCCCATATCTACCATTCTTTCCTGGGAAATGTACGGAGGAATCAGCATGAAAATAATAATAAAAGACTTTGGACCATTTCCCTCCTGCTCTTTTTCCTTTTGAGTTGTGACACCGTTCAGAGAGTTTCTCAAGATGTTTTTATTCCTGAAAGGCCACTGGACAACTCTCCCTTTACTTTAGACCTATTGCCAGGGGAATTTTCCATATCTCTTTCCAAATCGACTCCATTGAGACTGAAAATTTCCAGGGGGAGAGGTTTACCCTCTCTAGCAAAGTCTATCAGGCAAGTTCAAGGGAATGGCTCGACCAACAGGTGAAACTGGCTGAAGTATCGCTTCCTCCAAACCGGTATAAAGGAGTTGACTTTAAGATTTCAAAGGTCACGCTGGAGAGGGACGGGGAGAAGGTCACCATGATCACCCCAGAAGGTTTAATTCAGATCTCCATCCCTTTTCAGATTTTCTCAACAGAAAATACGCCTATCTTTATTGACTGGGATGTAGATCGGTCTGTGGATAACGAGATCTTTTTCAAACCTGTGTTCAATTTTCTTTCCAAAGAACCTCAGCTTAAGGGCCTGATGATCTATGTAACGCAGGAAAAGTCGAACAATGTGACCGTGCTCAATCGAAACACGGACCAGATTGTCTCCATAATTGAAGTGGGCAAGAAGCCTCATGGGATTGCAATCAATAACTCCATCAACCGAGTTTTTGTCACTAATTCTGGAGAGGATACAATATCCGTTATCGATACCCAAACAAACCGGGTCGTTCAAAAAATCAACACCCGACTCGGAGCTCAACCAGAGGGAATTGCAGTCTCGAGTGACGGACGGTTCGTACTCATATGTTACTTTGGAACCAACCAAGTTTCGATTCGGGATCCTAGTTCAATGAGAGAACTTGCCACACTCAATGTTGATAAAGGCCCCATGAGAGTCGCCATCGACCCCAGGGGAAGAAAAGCCTTCGTCTCCAACTACTACTCAAACACAGTTACTGTGATTGATACTTCTCTTCTAAAGGTGATCGGTGCCATTCCTGTTGAATCAAAGCCCATCGCCCTTGCCTTTAACTTTCGAGGAGATCGTCTTTATGTGATGAATTCGGGAGCAAGTAATGTTTCAGTCATCGATCCTGCGGGTCAAACGGTCGTCAGTAAGATTAATATCGGAATAGGGGGATATGGAGTCCTCGCAGACTCTTTTGGAGACCGCATCTTTGTAACCCGATCCACAACGAACCAGTTTCTCTTTGTGAGTGCACCCGTCAATACGATCACCAAAATCCTGCCAACTCGAAAGACAGCCGACCGAATCTGGCGATTGACCCTGACGGGAAGAAAATCTATGTGATCAACCAAGGTTCTAATTCCATTTCAGTCGTCAACAAGATACTTGGAACAGTAGAAAAGAGGATAGGCGTTCCAGAAAATCCTTATGATATTGCTATCGCGGAGTAATCCAATCGCAATATACTCTTAAAAACGCTGAGGAGAGCTCAGGAACTCTTATTTTGGAGATGAAAAAGGGAATAGACCTCCCCCCTGTTTACGGGGAATCTTTCTTAGAAAAAAGGTTAGAAGGATGATCAATAGATGGATGATAAAGTCTATAGACCTTGCAATTTCTGCAATCTCGTTTGATGCCAAGCAAGATCTCACACTTCGTATAAGGAATTTCCCAACAAGGCCTTTCTTGGCAAAGATAAGCAGGACAATCTTCATAAACGTACTTCGAACAACCCAGAATTATCCAACAGGGTTGCTTACCTTTCCAGAAATCTGACAATTTTTCCCCCCAATATCTGGCCTCATTTTAAATCATTCCTTTGGAAAATCAACAAAAATAATTGCACAAAAATAATTGCGAGTGAGTAAAAATTCTCACCCGTTTGGGGGAAATCACATAATTTGGGGAAATTGGGTTTTCTTTCGGATCTTCAATAATAGAGGACAAATTAAAATAATATTAAAATCAATCACTTAGATCGTTTTTTGAGATTTATGACGAAAGGGTTGTTTGAGGTATACATTTTGCTTGTAATAAAATGGCGTCAATCCCGGTGGATAAGGAGAATTTTTGGGCAATTGTTTGAGGCTGCCCGCCGTATTTTTGCCATGTCCGGGAAGGAGAACATCGATATTGGATAAAACCCTAAGATATTTTGTTGCCATTATCATTCTATCCTTCGCCCTTGGCGGTCCGGCCTTTGCTGCCGGTTCGACCCCGGTCAAAGGCGGAACACTCCCCGCCATTCGTCTTCCCATTCCCGGAGATTCAGATGAGAAAATTTATTTGGGACTTTCAGGAGAGGGATTTTTTGAAATTCCTCAAATCAAGGCCGAAGGTGTGCTGATTAAGGTTTTTAATCTGTATTGCCCCATCTGCCAAAGTACCGCATTAGCTATGGCGAAATTATATCGTCAAATTGAAAACAATCCAGATCTCAAGAATAAGATAAAATTGATTGGTATTGGAGCAGGGAATACCCTCACGGAGATTGAGGTTTTTAAACAAACACATAATATCCCCTTCCCCATCTTTCCAGATGAAGATCTTACAATCCATAATTTGTTAGGAGAGGTCAGAATCCCATCTTTTATCGCCATTCGAATGGAAAAAGATGGCTCCCATAAAATTGTTCACACCCATTTGGGGGGACTCACGTGATACCACGCTATTCTTAGCTCTAATGGTTGAGGCTTATGGGATTAAACAGGAGGATGGGCGGGCAAGAGAAACGGCATCGCCACCCAATGAGTCTCGATCCGAGGGAGTATTGAAATAACGGGCATTCAAAGGAGGACGGCCATTCAATCGTATAAGGTCTTAGTTGCTGATGATGAATTCCTGATCCGATGGTCTCTGACTCACGCCCTTGGGCAGGAAGGTTATGAGGTCACTGCGGTCGAAAACGGAAGGATGGCCGTCGAGGCAGCTAAGTCACAGCACTTTGACTTCATCATCACCGACCTGATCATGCCAGAATTGGATGGATGGGAAGTATTGAAAATGGCGACACAGAGTCAGCCGCAGCCTCGGGTGATCATCATTACAGCAAGGGGAAATGAAGATACTGCAAGGATCGCTAAAGAGAAAGGGGCTTGGGGCTACGTGGAGAAACCCTATATCATTGATAAGATCAAAGAGATTCTAAATTCCTCCACCTTTTGACCATCTCCCAGAATTTTTCTATCTACTTCTGCAGAAAATCTGAATCCTTAATATCTTCCATTTGATTAATCCGTTTGTTTAAGATAAAATTTTAAGTAAATTACCCCGCAGCAGAGCTGCGGGGCATTAAGATTCAAAACCTATTTCCATGTCGTCATTCCTGCGCAAGCAGGAATCCAGTTTATGTTGGTCCCCTGTTTTCCAAGGAACAAGCCTGGATTCCCACTTTCGTGGGAATGACAGATGAGGTAACCCTGTACCAAGCTACATGGAATTATCAATTTAAAACTCTAAAACATTTCGTCTTCGGCGAACCTGTTTTCATCCGCCCAGCAGAGCTGGGCGGTATTCAACAGGTGTCTTTTATAAAAAGGAGAAATTTAGATGAAAAAAGAGACTGTGATCCTGATCGTCGTAATTGCATTTCTTGTTGGATTTATCTCAGGCGCAACCGTTGCAATCCTTAGAGGGACAAAAGGGGCAGAAAAGACTGCCATGGTCCAAAAACCCCAAATGGCTCTGCCGGGCGCCCCAACACCTGCCGCCCCTCCTCCTCGTGATTCCATCGAAGCGACTTCTCAGATCCAAACTTTGAAGGAGATCGTGAAGAAAGACCCGAAAAACCTCCCGGCCTGGGTGGAATTGGGAAACCTTTATTTCGATACGGACCAACCCAAAGAAGCCATTGAGGCCTATGGCCATTATCTCGCCGTAAAACCCGATAACCCAGACGTCAGGACAGATATGGGGATCATGTATAGAAAACTGGGACAATTTGATAAGGCTCTCGAAGAGTTCAGAAAGGCAGCCCGAAGCGATCCAAAGCATATCAACAGCCGATATAATATCGGCCTTGTCCTTCTTCATGATAAACAAGATATTCAGGGGGCGATCAAAGCATGGGAAGAATACCTGAAAGTAGATACGAATAGTGAAAGGGCTCAGCGAATAAGGGCCCAAATGGAAAAGATGAAATCGATGCCTACCCCCGCTAAATAAGATTTCGGAATGCGCCTGCCTGCCGGTAGGCAGGGATTGCGGAATGTTGATTTCTGTAAAAGGAAAACACACAAAAGATTTTGCGCTATGTTCTATGCGCTCTGCGCTATGCTGTTTACAGAGATGATGGATGACAAGAAAGAAGACGAACTCGAAGAAGCAAAAGAATTGCTTAAGGAAGGTTTAAAAAAGATTTTTCAGGCTACGAAAAAGGTTTCTGAGAAGGTTGTCGAAGGCTTCCGAGAAGGCTACGCGGAAGACGTCACTAAGAAAGAGAAATAAACGCTGCAATTTCCAGACCTCTGGCAAAGGCCGAATTCCAACCTCCAAATAACGAAAACATCCTCAGAAGGCAGGAAGGCGAATCGTTGTTCCACCACTCCAATATTCCATAAAATTGAGCTTCTTCGAAGATGCAACCTGAAGTCAGTCTTCGGGGATGGGCTTAGAGAGATTGCCTAAGCACCCGAGAATCCACTCCACGACCGTCAGCAAGATGATTTCCGAAGGACAAGCCGGGGGAGTATGATTTTTCAAACCCCCTTTGCTTCTTCCTGCGCTTCGCGATTTCCAGTCCTGAAAAGTTTCTTGAATATCAAAACAATTCATGCCAATATTAATAACCTGACATTTGAAGATGTCGCCCTAAGTGCATCTTCACACGAGGAAGGGGTCCACAGTGAACGAGAAGACGGTAGAAACAGATGTTTTGTGTGTCGGCGGAGGGATCGCGGGCCTCATGGCAGCTATACGAGCCAGGGAAAAGGGAGCGAGAGTTGTCCTCGCTGATAAGGCGAATACGCTGCGCAGCGGTTCTGCGGGAACCGGCTGCGACCACTTTCGCGCTTACATTCCGGAATTTCATGGCCCGGATATGGAACCTGTCGTTCAGGAGGTTCACCATTCGCAGGCAGGCTGGACGCGAACCAAAGAATTTGTACGCACCTGGATGGAGAGGTCTTTTGAGATTGCCAAACTGTGGGATGGCTGGGGAATTCCCATGAAGTACAAAGGAAGGTGGGAATTTGCGGGACACACCTTCCCCGGACGGCCTTTCACCGCCTTAAAGTATTCCGGGCAGAATCTAAAGCCGATTCTTACTCGGGAAGCCCGAAAAAGAGGCGTGGAGATTATCAATCGAATGATGGTTTTTGATCTCCTTCGGGAGGGGGGGATCATCGGAGCGATCGGCGTGGATACCCGCGCTGATCGTTTGATCACCTTTCGGGCGAAGAGCGTCGTCCTGGGAACAGGCGGGTGCGTGAGACTCTATTCAGCAACAACGCCGGGTTGGATGTTCAATCGGGCAGATTCTCCGCATACGACCGGAGATGGCAGAGCCATGGCCTACCGGGCAGGAGCGGAGCTGGTCAACATGGAGATCCCCATGCGGTGGGCCGGTCCTAAATACTTCTCCAGATGCGGGAAAGGGACGTGGGTGGGCGTTCTTAGAGATCCGCAAGATAGACCCGTGGGCCCCTTCGTGAAAAAACCGAATCGGCGATATGGGGATCCCATTTCGGATTCGTACAAGTCTCTCTTTGAGGATTACACCCGATCGGGCAAAGGTCCTGTCTACATGGACTGCAGGTCCATTTCGCCCGAAGATTATCGATATATGATGTATTGGATGAGCCATGAGGGGAATACAGGCTTAATGGGCCACTTGATGGAGCAAGGAATTGACCTCCGCAAGAATCCCGTTGAATTTATGACGTACGAAATGACCACTCGAGGAGGGATCTACTTCGACCATCGGGCAGAAACCTCTTTAAAAGGACTTTATGCAGCGGGGGATGAGTATTTTGGGGGTGCCTCCTGTGCAGCCACGTTCGGCTGGATTGCAGGTGAGAACGCTGCGCATTATGCGAAAAATGTCAAAGGCCGGACGATTCGCCAATGGAAGGGCGTGGAGAAAAAGAAAGCCTTCCTGGAAGAGATCCGGCAGAGAGAAATTGGAGAAACATGGCAAGAGGTGAATATTGCCCTCAATCAGACCATGGTCGATTATGCGGGATCGACCCGGTATCAGAGCCTGCTGGAGGCCGGCAGCAGTCACTTGCAGAGACTGAAAAAGAAAGCCCGTGGGAACCTCATGGCGAAAAACCAACACGAGCTGATGCATTGTTTGGAAGTCCTGAACCTGCTCGACATCGGCGAAGTCATCTTCGCAGCTGTTCGCGAGAGGGAAGAGACACGGGACAAGTTTGCCCGCCTGGATTATCCCTTTACAAACCCCATGCTCGATGGGAAAACTCTTGTTTGTAAGAAAAAGGGGAACAAGCCGGTTACCGAATGGAGAGAGATAAAAGGATAGAAGGAGAAAGCGATGCCTCCGATCATTGATAAGAATCAATGCATTGCCTGTGGGATCTGTGTTAACATCTGTCCTCAGGACGTATTCTTTGGCTCGAAGAGGAAGAAGGTGCCAAAGATCACCTATCCCGAAGAGTGCTGGCACTGCAATGCCTGTGTCCTGGACTGTCCCAAAGAAGGCGCGATCCGGTTAAGGATTCCCTCACCGATGTTCATTTGTCATAAATAACTGCCGAGATTTACGGAGGTAAGAGAGCATGGCTGATTATATTGTTGTCGATACCCATCATCATTTTCTTCCTTCAGAGGCCGTCAAGTACGCAAAAAAGACGGCCGATGGAGATTACACATTCATTCTCGGACGATTTTCCACAGCTTCCACGTTGATGCAAGACGTCGAAAAGACATTAGCTTACATGGAGGCCTGTGGTATCCACAGGGTCCTTCTGAGCATGGGCGCCTGGATCCCGAATGGCCTGGAAACTTGCAGGGCGATTAACGACGGTTACGCCAAGATTCAGAAGGAGTACCCCGGTAAGTTCATTACCTGCGCGCATGTCCCTGTCCACCAGGGGGCTGAGGCCATGGATGAGTTGAAAAGATCGGTGGAGACTCTGGGGCTCCAGGGTGTTGCGCTCATCACCTCCTACTCTCACATGACGATTGACTCTGATGAAATGATGCCGTTTTATGAGAGAATCAGTGCTTACCAGGTCCCTGTGGTGGTTCATCCGACCTTAAGACGGCCCCTCTGGGGAGGTGTGAAATATGACCTATCGACCACTCTCTCGAGAGAATATGATATTGCAAAGTCCGTGGTGGAGATCCTTTATGGAGTATTTTCCAGGTACCCTGATCTGAAAATCCTTGTCTCCCACTTCGGAGGAGGAATGCCTTTTCTAAAATGGAGGCTCTTGTCCTCCCACCAGCCCGAGGGATGGAATCTTCCTGACGGGGTGAAAGGCCACGGCCTCACCCCAAGAGAATTGAAGGAATGGGGGCTGTGGGATGACTTTCATAACCGATTTGATAAGATCTATTTTGATTCGGCAGGCTTCGGAGGCTCCATGGTGGTCATGCGAGCCTCCGTTGATGGGATCAGACGAGACCGCGTCACCTTTGGGACCGACTACCCCTATGAATTTCGTGATCCCGGGGACACCCGGGAATATATCGCCAATATCAAATCGCTGAATATTTCGGAGGAAGACAAAAGGAATTTCCTGGGTGAGAATGTGCTGAGACTTTTCAAGATGAAGGATTGATTTCCGGAAAAGGACTAAAGCAAGGAGGAGGATCTATGACAAAGATTACCGCACGCTTATTGGCTGGATTGATTATCTTTGTTTTTTCAACGTCCATCATTTGCCCGTCTTATGCTCAGACCTATCCCAGCCAGCCTATTCAGATGGTCATCACCTTGGCTCCTGGAGACACACTCGACCTAACGGGCAGGGCGATCGGCGCGGAGATGGCTAAGATCCTGAACACCCCGGTCCTTCCAGTCAATAAGACCGGTGGAGCGGGGATGGTGGGCGCCGATTTTGTCGCAAAAGGGAAGAAGGACGGTCATACCCTTCTTTACATCAATTCCAACATCATTTATTCTTATGCCGCGACTCCAGAGAATGTTCCGTACAACCCCTTTCAGGATTTGGAACCCTTATGCTTGGGAGTCTCTGTTCCCTTGCTCCTTGCCGTACAGCCGGAGTCTCCCTGGAAATCTTTTCAGGAACTGGTAAGTTATATGAAGCAAAACCCAGGAAAGATCCGGGGGAGTTCGACAGGGGTGGGCTCCGTGGGCCATTTCGGCTATGAGGTCATTCGTACGGAAACAGGGGCGGAGATCAACATGATTCCTTACAAGGGGGCCTCCCCGGGGTTAACAGCCCTTTTAGGCGGACACGTCGAGGTTGCTATTCCTTCCTTCGCATTGGTCCAACCTCAGCTGCAGGCCGGCAAGGTCCGTATTCTTCTGACCTCCAAAAAAATTCCCGACTATCCGCAGATTCCAACACTGACCCAATTAGGATATAAACGTGACATGTCCTCGGTCTGGTTCGGATTCTTTGTTCCGGCCGGGGTTCCCGACCCTGTGAAGAAGGTTCTGGCCTCTGCTTTGGAGAAATCGATCAAATCAACTGACGTGGCCAAAACCGTCCAGACTCTTGGAGCCCTCGAGGATTATAAACCGGCTGGGGAGTTCAAGAAGGCAATGACGGAAGAGTACGACATGGTTAAGAATCTTTTTAAGACCGTTAGCTCTCCCTCGAAGTAGAGGAGGAGGGGAGGGCCGCATTATTTCATCACTCCCACTTGCACGTTTCTGAACCTGGCGGGTGCTGCACCGTGTCCCACATGAGCCACCTGCCCTGGTTCACCTTTACCGCAGTTGGGCGTTCCCCACATCTGCCAGTGATTTCTATCCGCGATGGCATCACAAGAATTCCAGAATGTCGGGGTAATCCCGGTGTAGGTGGGATTCTTGACCATTTCACCCAGTTTACCGTTTTTGATCTCCCAGCCGATTTCAGTTCCAAATTGGAAATTGATCCGCTTGTCATCGATCGACCAACTTCGATTGGTCGTTAAGAAAAGCCCTTCCTCCGTATCGGCGATCATCTGGTCTAATGTCCACTCCCCTGGTTCCAGATTGATGTTCGTCATCCGGATCAATGGAATTCGATTCCAGCCATCGGCTCTCATCGTCCCGTTGCTTTCTCTTCCTAAATGGTGAGCCGTCTCCTTTGATGTTAAGAGGTTGACCAAGATCCCTTGAGAGAGAATGGGAACTCTCTGAGCTCTTATCCCCTCATCGTCATAACCGAAGGTTCCCAACCCGCCAGGATAGGTCGCATCGGCCACGATATTCACCCATTCCGAACCATATTTAAAATGGCCCACCATCCCCGGTTGTAGAAAACTGGTGCCCGCATAACTGGCCTCGGTCCCCAGGATTCGATCCAGTTCAATGGGATGGCCGACAGATTCATGAACCTGAAGGGCCAACTGTGAGCCATCCAATATCAGTGTGGTGACCTTTGAAGGACAAGGTTTGGCTCCAAGGAGTTGCGAAGCCTCCTCCGCCACCCTCTCTGCCCGGTCGGCAAGGGCCAATCTTTCAATCCACTCGTAACCCCGGGTAGCGAAATTCCCCCGAAAGGAGTTGGGATAGGACCGGACCTGAACTTCGTCACCTTCAATGGCAGTCGCTGCGATCCCTGCTCCGCATTCCACGATCTCCTGCTCGATATAGGACCCTCCCGTGGATGCAAACGTTTTCTCTGTTTTATAAGAACCCAAAAAAGCTTCTGAGATCTTCACCTTCTTATTTCTCCGGATAATCTCATCGGCCTTAAGAAGAAGATCAATTTTTTTTTCCGGGGCAACATCAAATGGATCGATAGAAATTGGGGTCGTATAACGATCAGTTACCGGAGAAGTCGATGGAAAAAGGATTTCTTTCCCCTTGGCCTTTGAACTGGCTTTGGCAATCTTGAGCGCCTTCCCTAAGACGACCTCCATCTCCTTCCGGGTCACTTTTGAACTGCAGGCGAATCCCCAGGCACCTTGGGAAAGGACTCTTATTCCAAAGCCGAAATCCTCGTCGTGCATCAAACCCTCCACCTTCCCGTTTTTCACTTCGATCTCTTCATTCTGACGACGAACGATTCGAATATCGGCATAGGGCACCTTTTTGAGCCTCGCGATATCAAGAATATTCTGGATAAGATGCTTCATTATTTACTCCCCCTAGAGAAAAATGCTGCCGAATGGGTTCTAGGGTTCCAGGGTTTAAGTACTCCTTCTAGACGATTTATTAGTTTTCTTATGCCGTTCACCTGAATCTCAGCCCCCGGCCCTTTGACCCCTTTATTCATTATAAGGCGGATACCCCCGAAAAATTGAATCCATCTATCTTAACGGCAGGGACGACTGTGCCGGTGACAAAACGCCTTGAGTAGACAGTTCCCTCAGAGCAGATTTTTCGATCTTTCGAGATAGCCGTGACTCGAGAAAGGGCCTTCAAGATGGATTCAGTAAACCTCAGATTCTTGACCGGTCTTGTAATTTCCCCCCCTTCAATCAAGAACGTCCCATCCCGGGTCATCCCGGTGATGACGGCTTTCATGGGTTCCACGACGTTAGTATAATGGAATCGAGTCACATAAATTCCCCTTCGAACAGACTTGATCATCCCTTCCAGAGAAGATTCCCCTTCCTTCATAAAAAGGTTGATGGGAACAGGCCCTGCCGTATTGGGTGCGATCAAACCGTGTCCAGTGGAAGTTTTTTCTTCTCGGCCGGCTGTGAAGGAGTCATAAGTCACCTCCTTCGCCACCCCTCTGTCAAAAAAGGTGACCTTCTTCTTCGGAACACCCTCGAAGTCGAAAGGAACTTGCAATCCGTCCGGGTCAAGACCGTCATCGTAAATTGTCACTTTTTCATCCACCATTTTTTCTCCGAACCGATTAGAGAAAAAACTTCGGCCTTCTTGTACCGCCAGCGCATGGAACCCTAAATAGCCCAGGAAAGATAAGAGTTCAGTCACGGCATAGGGTTCTAAGATAACCTCGTACTCGGCCGGTTCAATCTGAATCGGTTCTTCCCTGGATGTCTTTCCGATCGCCTCTTGAGCTAAAGAATCGACATCTAATTGATCAGGGTCCCTTGCCACGAACCCCGCATAACTCGAACTCTTTTCATTTTCCACGATCAGATGGAGGAACAGGTCAGAAAATTTCTGATAGGCCTCCACCCCGAGTGAATTGACCACTGCCAGTACAACCTCTCCATTCGAAAAAGCGCCGGAAGCCTTGCATCCCTTCTCCTTCACCCGTCTCAAAAGGCTTTTAACCATCTTCACCTTCTGATGGGGCGTGAGGCGAATTAAATTTTCGGAGAAGGTCTCAACCTCAGGAATGGACTTCGGTCCTGGCAAAGAAATGAATTCATCGTTGGGTTGTTGAGCCTTGGCAAGAGAAATTGCCTTCTGAAGGGATTGTCTTACCGAAGACGGCTGAAATAGATTGGTTGTGACCACTGCAATCTTTTTCCCCAAAACCACTCGGAGGACGATCGTTTGGTTTCTCTCCGCCACGTGCTGGTGAACGGCGGAGTCCGCAAAACGGGTGAGTGAGGAGTCTTCTGTTAAGAGGATGGCTTCTGTCTGATCCGCAGGCGATTCTTGGACCAACTTTCTTAATAAATGGAGAGCAGACTCCTTTTTGATCAATGGATCACCCCCCTCTCTTTTTCTGATAATCTGACACAGCCGCATGGATCGCTTTCTCTGCCAGGACGGAGCAATGAACTTTGGAGGGTGGAAGTCCACCCAGGGCGTTGGCGATCATCTGATCTGAAATCAGAAGGGCTTCATCAGTCGTTTTTCCTTTGATCATCTCTGTCGTCATGCTCGAAGAGGCGATGGCAGCCCCACACCCAAAGGTTAGAAACTTCGCATCAATGATCCGGCCCGTCTCCACTTTGATAAAAAGCCGCATCGTATCCCCGCAGACAGGATTCTGAGCTTCGCCGAGTCCATCCGGGTTCTCCATCTCGCCCATATTTCTCGGATGCTTCAGATGGTCCATCACCATCTGATTATAGGTTGTTTCCTCTGGCATTCCCAAACCCTCAGTTAAGTCCTAATTCATAGATTGAGGGATTAAGGAATTAAACCCCTCAATTTCAGAATTCTTAAATTCCTGAATTTTAACAATCCCTAAATTCGTAATTCCTAAATTCGCAATCTCCAAATTGTTACTTACCTAAGATTTTACGAGCAAATTCTTTTCCGAATTGAATCGCACTTTTCAATTCTTCCGGATCCGGAACAAATTGGACAGGAAGCTCCCTTTCCCAAATCTCGAATTTCTCCGGTTCGAGGGCCTTTCTCATTTCTTTGATCGCTCCTCCTCCCCATCCATACGATCCAAAGAGGCCGAAGATTTTCCCTTTGGGTCTCAACCCCTTCATGTAAGTTAGAAAATCTCCCATCGTAGGAAACATCCCGTTATTCAAAGTGGGGGAGCCCAAAAGGATCCCCTTTGCTTCCAGCATCTCTTCGATGATATCGCTCCGATGATTGGACCGGAGATGAAGTAGCCTCGTATCAGCTCCCTCGTCAGTCAAACCTCTGAGGATGGCCTTGGCAATGCTTTCCGTACTTCCCCACATCGTATCGTAGATCACAAGGATTTTATTCCCAGCCTTTCCCTGGCTCCAGTCCACATAGGCCTCAATGATTCGGCCGGGATTCTTTCTCCAGATGAGACCATGGCTGGGCGCAATCATATCGATGGGGATTCCCATCTTTACCACTTCGTCCACTTTTTTCAAAATCAGTGGCGCCAGAGGCCAGAGGATATTGGCATAATATTTTGCAGCGTGTTTCATCACCTCGTCTCCCACCTCGTCCTCAAACCTCTGGCAAGAGGCGATGTGCTGGCCAAAGGCATCATTTGGCAAGAGAAGCTGATCTTCCTTGATATAAGTGAACATGCTATCCGGCCAGTGAAGCATTGGAGCCTCCACAAAAGTGAGGGTTCTATGACCGATGGGAAACGTCTCGCCGCTCTTCACGATCTTGAATTTCAGCGATTTTTTATAATGCTTGGTCAGACCCTTCTGTCCCCTCTCAGAGGAGATGACGGTAGGGTTCCCGATTCGTTCAACCATCTGAGTGAGCGAACCGGAGTGGTCCATCTCTACATGATTCGAAACAATCACATCAATTCTTGAGGGATCGATGATTTCCGAAATCCGCCCCAGCATTTCGAGATAGAAAGGAGCCTTCACCGTATCCACAAGAACGTTTTTCTCATCCAGTATCAAATAGGCGTTGTAAGTTGTCCCATAAGGAGTGGAGTAGCCGTGGAAGTCTCTTATATTCCAATCGATCGCTCCAACCCAATAAATCCCTTTCTTCAGTTCCACCGTCTCCATATGCTCCTCCATCTTGTTTTAATATCTCAATTAGAAACCATGGGCTCCAAAAAATCAAGGCCCTTCAAACGATGATGTTTGAGGGGCCTCTAAAGATGGACGCTTCGTTAACAAATAAACGACCGATCCTTAAATTCGTAGTTCCTCAACCTAACTCTTTATTTTCTTGGGTTGGCACACTTCCTCTTTGCCCACTGCTACCCGGCCACAGGCATCACAGACGTAATTTAATTTTGCGATCTTCGGCTTGCAGACATGCCTTGGATCACTAACGGTGATGCCGCAATACTCACAGGTGTATGCTTTCTTCACCTCTTTAGGACGACAGAGATGGCCTTTTTCAGTGGTGACCAGCCCACAAGTCTACACTTATAAACTTTTTTTGCCGTCGATTTTGTTGCCATTCTTCATTTCTCCTTTCTCCCCTTATTTTACTTCTTTGAAATCACCTCAAAAGAATCGAGTATCTTCTTTAAATCCTGGCGGTCATTCTGTGCCTTCCTTTTCCAATAACATATAAAGGATGAAAATCTGATAGGGCTCTGTAAACCCATAAATCCAGCCTTGTTCCCTCTTCAGCCCTTTCACCGTATAAATGGCATATTTTTTTGCTGCAAATTGGACACCTTTTAAGGATATCGGTTCAGTAGGACCCACCTCAACCTTCATATCTTTTCCATAATCCTTTTCTATTTCCGACTTAAGACTACCCGTTGCAGCAGTAACAAGCCACTCGATCTTTGCCTGATTGAAGGTTGCATATCGACCTGCTGGCGTGAGATCGAATTGAATATTTGATTTCGTTTCTGAATTAAATACATATAATTCTGTCTGCTCCCTATCCGTCGGAGAAGGTTTGTCATAACCCAACTCTTCCAGGAAATCAGGAAATTCTGTTGCCATTTTCCAGTGGGAAGGAACCGAGACATTAAAGGGATATCGAATCCCTGTGAATTGATTTCCTTCAATCTTACCCGCTGGGACTTTGAGATCTTCTTTGAGCGCCGGTCGAACAGGAGCTGTTGTGGCGCACCCAACTGAGAGAACGATAAAGAAAGAAAATAACAATAAACTTTTTTTTATCACCATATTTACCCCCATCAAAAGTTTAACCGGTTCACCTTAAGAATGATCCCTTAACCCTTTTCTATAAAATTAATCATAAAGGTCTTGAAAGTAAATAAAGGTAACCATGTATTTTAGGATTAGAAATAGTGTATTTTGAGATTGAATCTCTACTGCTGTTAGCATGATAAAGAATGGATCAAAGTTTCCTTTCATTTGATATCAGATGGACGGATCTCTTTTATCTAACATGGCCAACTGCTCCAAGATAGACAGAAATTTCATTCTTCCCATCCACACCTATCACCCGGTCCACTTCTTCATCAAAGAAGGCCCCCACTGTACAGCAACCAAGGTCCAATGCGGCAGCGGATAAATAGAGGGCCTGCCCGATATGCCCCACATCCATGTAAATGTAACGATAGGCCCTCTCTCGATATTTCCACTTCGATCGTCTCGACAATGGCTGTCCAGACGAAGACGCAAGCCGCTTCTTCGAGCATCTCCTGACCCAATCCAGCTTGACAAAGATCCGAACCAAAATGACCTTCCTTCAAAAGAATTAACTGGGTCTCGCTTCACATTGTAATGGTAGAGCCCTGGTGGAATCTCTTCGACTCGGTTCGCGACGAGATAAGTCTCAATCGGGTAAAGGGCACCGGCAGAGGGCGAAGCCCTGAAATCAAACCCCCGAGCCTTCAAGGTAATCCCCTGAGTAGCCCAGAGCAATTGAGAAACCTCGAAGAAAGAGATGGATTGGTTAGAAAATTCTCTGACGGATCGCCTTTGAGCAATCGCCTCCCAGAGGGATTTTCCACCTTTTTGATCAAGCGGACGAATAGGAAAACGGTTTAATGCATGAGTAAATTCTTTATAGGGAGGGGGTTGATGGGCCCAATCGAGCCCTCCTCGCGGCACGGATTCTCTTCGGTATTTTGTCTCTTCATGATACAGGTCACCAATTCCCTCTCTTCTTCCATCCATGGGGCACCTCCTTAAAATCCAACCCCCTATCACCCTTCCCCTCTCCCTCAGGAGACTGTGTCATAATTATCGAGAGACCACATCGGTTGCAAGACGGAATCCCGCCTTGGCGGGATCAGGTGACGAAGCTTTAGGGCGGAAACCTCTTGTCAGTCAGCTGCTGGGCTGCAAGCCCATGAAAACATTCCATTTGCAAGAAGTTCGACTACCCATAACTCTAAGTGACCGCGTTCTAAAGCTAAGGAGCCTGACCGTCTGTTCCACCCGTATCTACCCTCCATCACGATTACGACCACAGTCTCCAAGGGGAAAGGGAGGAGATCACGGGATTTTCTTCATATATGCTGGGAGAAAATCCTCAAACTAAAACAGGCAAGAATCTAATGAATAAACATCGGTCAAAAAAACAATGAATACCTATATGCCGAAAATAGCCATCCTTATTTAGTCTTTAGTTTATATTCTCGGTGCCTCTTAGAAGAATTGTCGCAATTTAGCCAAAATTTGGCACAAAATGGTACCTCATTGATTCTTCCTCTTCCGAATATTCTTAAGTTTCAATATATTACAATTTGTATTCTTTGGCATAGCAATTGCTTCTGATTAAATTGAGTCTTTTCCGGTCATTACTTATGTTTATGAGAGCGTAAATAACCAAATAACAATCAAGATCTTCTTCGGCATCACAATTATGGAGTCTCTGGGGAAATTTCTAAGAAAAGAAAGGGAGACACGAAACATCTCGCTTGAAGAAGTCTCTAAGTTCACCAAGATAAAGCAGCACCACCTCAAAGCAATCGAAGAAGGCAGATGTGAGCTTCTTCCTCCTACCCCTTATGTGAAAGGTTACCTGAATATTTACGCCAGATATCTCACCCTAGATCCGAAAAACATTCTTCTCCGATACGAAGAATATCTGAAAAGTCTTATTCCCCCAGAGTCCATCGAGTTGCAACATCACGCTCTATCCAAGAAAAAAAACGCCAGACCATGGTATTCCTTGTCCTTCATCTTTTCGTAGCTAATCTCCTCGGATTAATCTCCGTTTCTCTCCCGTCCCATCTCATATCTTTTCACTCCTCCAGCCCTGGGCTAACAACACTTTGAGCCGTTCGTACCGCGGGAACATTCTACTCGATCACTCGATATCTTCCTCAGAATCTATCGTGCAACAACAGGAAGATTCATTGCGTCCCAGCATGGAGTTGATGACCGCAGCTGCACAGCCTACCCCTGAGCGCACGTCAAGAGCTTCGGCAGGACAATTTTGGGCACAGGCACCGCATTCCATGCAAGCGTCTCGATTCAAGATCTCAATCTTTCCGTTTGTTAGACTCAGGACAGCATGGGGACAGACTAAAAGACACATCCCGCACCCCACACATTTTTCCTGATCGAGCCTTAATGTGACAACATCCCGTAGGTAGACCAATCGATCCATAATTTGAGCTCCTTACGCGATAAATTGTGATCCGAGCCAGAGAATCATTCCCACAATCCCGGCACCGATCTCCAGCGGCAAAGCCCACCGCATTTCTTTTCTTACTCCAGAGAGAGACGTATAAGTCGAGGCCCCTGTGAAATTCATTGCCAGATAGGCCGAAAGGGCCGGTATAAGAAGGACCCAAGCCAATATCTCGAGACCTCCCACCTTTGTTATCCAGCCACCCCAGGAGCAGACGGCAACAACAGCAGCGAAGAGAGCTCCGAGACTGAGGCCTTTGACCGAAAAAGCCCGGCCCGGCACCCATGGCAGCAATAGAGGGGTTAAGACCGCACCAGCCAGAATTGCTGCCAGAAGGGCAAGGACAGAGAATAGGCCATGGCTTAAAGCATTTGTCCAACCCTCTTTTGAACTCCCAAGGAAAGCCAGGAGAAAGAAGATGAGAATAATCAGGATACCTGGTTTGAGAGCTCCCACAAGTTCCATGGGTATGAGTTCTATACGCTCCCAAGCCGTAAAGGTTTTGAGCCTCATTTCAGGCGTCGCCTCACGTCCGGCATCCAAAAAAGCGGGGAGATCCTTTGAACGTATGGGACCATAAGTCACCTTGAAGCCAGACAATTTCTTAACCTGGTGGGCCGCAACGCCCGGGCCGGACAGTTGAGGCAATATTAATTCCCGATGTGAAACGATCTGCGCCAGGCCACTCAATTTGATTCGACCGATCAGTTCGCTCGTCCCAAAGGTCCCCTTGCCCGAAGCGCACCACACATTGATCCCTCGCGTATCCAGAACCAGTATCCACACGTCCCGGCCGGGTAATGCATCCCGGAGTTTATCAAAGCTCATCTTGTAATTAGCCGTGACCAAGACCGGGGATCCCTCATCAGGCTTTCCTAGGGCATAAAGGCCCGGCTCGATGGTATAATGCATGCGGCCTACCCCCCAGCGTGCCTTATAGGACCCGCAACGATCTGCCCAAGTCAGAGAGGGGCAAACCTGGGGCACGGGCCCGACCGAGGTTTCAATCAATCCGGTTACGAAGGGTTGTTTTGAACTCGGAAGACTCAACTGAGCCGTATCTTTTGGAGGTCAGCAGTTTGTGCGTTCAAGTATCTGATTCTGTAACTCCCGTCCACAACCTTTTGTTTCATCCATGAGAATTCTCCTATGTTGTTAAATTGCACAATGCCCATTTCTACTCGGCCATCCCTTTCATCATGGGGCCGAGAAAATCCTTCACCCGCTCTGCCAAACGCTCTGCCTTGATTAAATAGATGCAACAGACCTCCCCCCCTTTATCCCAACTGATAACTGCCATCTTATCCCCTGCGCGGATATTTGCCCTATCTCTCAATTCTTTGGGAAGCACCATCTGTCCTCGTTCATCGACGCTGATAACCGATTCAACTCTGCAACAATTCTCTTCCATTCCCACTGGGGAGCAACAGACTTTTTGATTTTTTTTTGGCATTGAATCGCCTCCCACTCCCGTGATTTCTGACAATCATAAATATTCTGAATTATCAGTTAAGGCTGATTTTAAGCCAACAGAACGGATTTGTCAAGGGTTTCATTACAAATTTTTGCGGCCAATCGTATGAAGAAATTTCATCCTCGATCCCTGCATTGTGCAGGGATCGAGGATGAATGGCTAGGAACCCTCAGGTCTCTAACAGGATCAGATCGGGGTCTTCGAGGCGTGTGATCACCGTATTAAGGAAGCGGGCTGCTTCAGCGCCATCCACCACCCGGTGATCGAAGGAGAGGGATAAGGGAAGGATTCTTCGGATAACTACTTTTTCGTCCCTAACCACTGGTTTCTCCTGAATCTTCCCGATGCCTAGGATGGCCACTTCAGGATAATTAATGATCGGGGTCCCATAGATTCCGCGCACCGCCCCGTAGTTGGTAATGGTAAAGGTACCCCCTTTTAGATCAGCCAGATCGATGGTTCTGCTTCTTGCCTTTTCTGCCAGTTGAGCCGATTCCTGTGCCAGCTCGAAGATCGACTTCTCTTTCGCAAGTTTCACCACCGGGACCATCAACCCTTCAGGTGTATCTGTCGCAAGACCAATATTGAAGTATTTTTTGAGGATGATCTCTTCACTGTCATCATCCAACGTTGCATTGAGATAAGGATGTTCGGTCAGACCGGCGATGACGGCCTTGATGACGAATGGAAGGATGGTCAATTTAATCCCTTTACTCTCTGCAACTTTTTTCTCCTTTTCCCTGATTTGCCAGAGTTCTGTCACATCCGCTTCGTCCATCGCCGAAACATGGGGTGCCGTATATTTCGATTTGACCATAGCCTTGGCAATCGACCGCCTTACCCCTCTCAAAGGAATGCGCTCAACATATCCATACAGGTCATATTTTTTAACCTTCGCAGGTTTCTTCACTTCTTCAACAGGTTTCGCTTTACCTTCCGCAAGCTGCCTCACATCCTTTTCCAACACCCGGCCTTCAGACCCCGTGCCCTGTACTTTGTTAATATCGACACCCAATTCTCTCGCCAGAGCCCGAACAGCCGGCGTTGCCAGCGCATGTTCGCTGACGAAGACTGGTTTCATCGGTGCAACCTTGGCTGCTGCTGCAGCGGCTTCTTCAGGTGCCTCCTCCAGTTCACCTACGACGCCAACGGATTTGGGCTTCGCTGGCGGCGCGGAAGGTTTTGGAGGTGCCGCGGCCACGGCTTCTCCTTTCTCTCCGATCACGACAATCACCTGACCGACCTTCACAACCTCCTTCTCCTTGGCCATTATTTTCAGAACGACACCTGTCCTCGGAGAAGGAATCTCCGCAAGAGCCTTGTCGGTCTCAACCTCGACGAGGGGCTGTCCCTCTTTAATCCCGTCCCCTTCTTTAACCAACCAGCGGACAATCTCGCCTTCGGTTAACCCTTCTCCGATATCAGGAAATTTGAATTCGAATGCCATAAAGCCCTCCAAATAAGTCTTATCGGAATATTGGAATGATGGAATATTGGAACAATAAGAGGAACCATTTAAACAAGGGGACAACAAAGATTAGGCTTTTTATTTTTGAACCCATCATTCCATGATTCCAGTGTTCCATTATTCCATTTAGAAACTCATCACCTTCTTCACGGCCATCACAATTCTTTTGGGATTGGGAAGGTAGTAGTGCTCCGTCTTCATCAGAGGAACAGGAATATCAAATCCCGTGACCCGCTCAATGGGTGCTTGAAGCGAGAGAAGGGCCTTTTCATTGATGAGGGCAATGATCTCTGCGCCCAGGCCGCAGGTCTTTGGTGCTTCATGAACGATGACTCCCCTTCCCGTCTTTCGAATGGAAGTGATGATGGTTTCGACATCGATGGGTGAGATGGTTCTGAGATCGATGATTTCCAAATCAATCTTATCTCCCTTTAATTGCTCCGCGGCATTCAATACTTCCCGAACCATTGCCCCCCAGGCCACCACGGTTACATCTTTACCTTCCTGAACCAACCTGGCCTTTCCAAGAGGAATGGTATAATCCCCTTCTGGAACTTCTTCCCGTATGGCCCGGTAGATCCGCTTAGGTTCCATAAAGATAACAGGATCTGGATCTCGAATCGAAGAGAGCACGAGGCCCTTGGCTTCATACGGAGTGGCAGGGATGACGACTTTTATCCCGGGAATATGAGCTAAGATGGCCTCCGGGCTATCGGAATGATGTTCCGGTGCATGGATGCCACCTCCATAAGGAACCCTTATGACCAGGGGGCACGTGAATCTTCCTCTTGACCGGTTTCGAATTCGACCAAGGTGATTGTTGATTTGATCGAGGCAAGGATAAAGAAAGCCTTCAAATTGAATCTCTGCGATTGGACGAATTCCATAGACCGCCATGCCGAAGGCCACCGCCACGATCCCCAACTCCGCCAGGGGTGTATCCACTACCCGGTCCCCCCCGAATTTTTGCTGCAGACCGTCGGTGACACGAAAGACGCCGCCCTCTTTCCCTACGTCTTCGCCAAAGATCACAACCCGGCTGTCCCTTTCCAACTCCTCTCGAAGAGCCAAATTGATTGCTTCAACCATATTGAGTTTAGCCATACCCGGTTCCCCTTAATTTTGAATTTCAAATTTTAATTTTACGTTATGCGCTACTTATTTCTCTTTATTTAGGATTTTGGAATACGGGAATTCAGGAATTAAAAATTATTCCGAAAGCTTCCAAAATTCCCTCATCCCTTCATTCCTCGACACCTGAATCCACAACCCTCAATTCACCATCCTCGGTAAGAAGTTTAGATTAACGTTGATTTCAAATACTCCAATTGTTCTTTTAAGGGCGACGTCATCTCCGCAAAAACGTACTCAAAAATCTCTTTGGGCGCGGGTGCTGGGACAGCTTCCGCATCCTTGACCGCCTGGTCGATTTCCTTCTGGGCGTCCTCAGTCATTCGGGTCTCAACCTCTTCGGTCCAGAGTCCTTTGGCTTTCAAATAGGATCTCAGCCGGATCATTGGGTCAAACGGTTTCCAACGCTCAATCTCCTCGTCGGTCCGGTACTTGGTCGGATCATCTGCAGTGGTATGAGGTCCGAATCGAAAGGTAACCCCCTCGATCAACGTAGGCCCTCCTCCGGAGCGCGCCCGTTCCACAGCTTCTTTCGTTGCCGTTATCACTGCAAAAAGATCATTTCCATCGACTTGAATCCCGTCAAATCCGTAGGCAATCGCCTTTTGGGCAATCGTTGCTGAAGCGGTCTGCCTTGACCTTGGAACGGATATGGCAAATTGGTTGTTCTGGCAGAAGAAGATGGTCGGGGTCTTAAAGACTCCTGCAAAATTCATTGCTTCGTGGAAGTCGCCTTTGGAGGTTGCTCCATCCCCGAAGTATGCCACGGTAACGATCTTATCCCCCTTGAGTCTGGCTGCCCATGCTGTTCCCACGGCCTGAGGGATATGGGTTCCGACGGGAATGGAAACCGGTATCATATTGATTCCCTCAGGGGCACGGCTTCCCATCTCATTTCCCATCCAGTAGAGCATGAAGTCCTTAAGGGCAACCCCCATCATCAACGTGGCTGCTATTTCTCTAAAGGCGGGGAAGACCCAATCTCCCTTTTGAAGGACATAGGCACTGCCAATTTGACAGGCCTCCTGCCCCCAGATGGGCGCATACGTTCCAAACCTCCCCTGGCGTTGAAGAAGCAATCCCCTCTGGTCAGCCAGCCGGACGAAGACCATCTTCTGAAAAAGGGCCAACGTTTCTTTGTCATCAATGGGCGGCTTAAGACCGGGTTGAAGGGTTCCGTCGGGTTTAAGAATCTGAAACATCTTTCCCTTGAGTGGATAGTAATCCTCCATCAGACTCATTAGAACCTCCTTATGAAAGGGTAATAGCATAATGGAATAGTGAAATGTTGGAATATTGAGTGATTAGATATTTCTACCAAAAATTCTCAACCCATTTAAACCCATCATTCCATACTTCCATTACTCCAATATTCCGGTGTTATTCCAGCGCCCACTTCTTCAAACGCTCGTAGTCTGCTGCGCCGCAGATCCACTTTCCCGTTTTCTGATTGAAGAAAAATGGGACTCCGCCGCAATAACCCTTGTCATATTCTTTCATCCGTTTCGCATTGGCTTCGTTATGCCATACCTCAAGTTTCGCTATGTTCAGGCTCTCTTCTTCCTCTAACCTCTCCACGAGAGGAGCCATCTTGTGGCAGTGCGGTCACTCTGTTCCGATGAATTCAAACAAATAAAATTCTTTTTCCACTCTATTTCCTCCTTTCAATTCTAAACGGTTGCCGTCTCTACCTCAGCGCCCCTCCGTGAGAACACCGCTCTGGTAATCAACCTGGCCACGGGAATATAAAGAATGATCAAAACGATCATCGGTAGGAAGGAAGGAATCAATGCGTCCGGCCTAAATCCTTCAATAAAGTAAGCGAGGGCGAGTAAGATGGCAGTAAAATTATGGGTGCAAATCATCCCCAGATTCGCGGGAGCCATCTTCATGGGTTCCCGATAATAAGCTTTTAATATGGAAATCGTCTTGTATGCGATCGGAAGCGTCAACAAAGAGACCAATCCCAGAACGGGAATTCTTCCCAGGATCACCCCGACTGAGATCACAGCATAAGCTGAAAGGAGGCTCGCTACAAATAACCAGACCCCTGTTTCTCTGCCGAAACGAACCACCAAATTCAGTTTCCCTCCCCTTCGGTCTTCAAAATAATCTGGAATCTCGTTGATGGTAATCATTGAGAAGAGCATGATTCCAAAGGGAAGTGTCCCCCAGAAGGCCTCCCAGGAAATCCTTTGGGCCTGGACAAAATAAGCTCCCATGCCAATGCCTGGGCCAAAACAGAGAAGCTGTGCCAATTCACCAAGACCTCGATAACCAAATCGAATGGGGGGGGCCGTGTAAAAATAGGCGCAGAAAAAACCGATGGCAAGAAGGAGAAGAATGAACGGTCCTCTCGTGACTCCGAGAAAGACACCGATGCCGATGGCGATGATATAGAAAATGACAAACACCTGTCGCATCCTTTGAGGTTGGATCAAACCTGAAGAAAGGAGACCACTTCCACCTGTATAAGGATTCTTCCCGTCGGCGGCAAAAACATCCACCAGATGACGGAAGTCATAATAGTCATCCGTCATGTTTAGAGCCATGTGATTTAAGATCAGGCCGAGCATCACCAGAAGGAAATATCCTGGATAGAATTTTCCATCCGCGGTCCAGGCAATCATCCCGCCGAGGATCCCCGGCATGAAACTAGCCGAGGTGAAATGGAACCGAAAGGCCTTCCACCAGACATCTGAACGACTCCGCCTCATCCTATTTCTTTTTGCTCCTTAAAAGGCTATCCAAACTGAATCGGCCCGCCCCCGAAGCGAGAAGGATCAAACATCCTCCAAACATGCTCACGTTCTTCATAAACATGATCATCTGGATTTGATCAGCAAAATTGCCGTGAAAGATGAGCGTCGTGGGAACTAAGAAGATGAGAAGTAAGAGTGCCCCAAACCGGGCAAAATATCCGAAGATCACCGTGATGCTGCCAACCAGCTCAAAAAAGATGGCGCCCACGAGAAAGAAATTGACATAAGGCATGCCATGACTGGCCATGGTCTGCGCTGTTCCTCCGAAATTTTCAATCTTCCCTATTCCGGACTGGAGGAAAATGAGAACGAGGAGAATTCTTCCGATCAACATGGGAAAAGCCTTTAACCATTCCATGGAATACCTCCTGATTTGGATTCCTCACGGCCTCTCAACCGGAGGTGCCCTCTTAAAAAGGCAAATCACTATTCTTATACCATAAATCCCCTTCCTGTTCATCTTGATTTTTGGAAAGCTCGTTATTAAATTTTGAACGGAGAAAGGAGGTGTTCTTATGGACGACAAGATAAAAGTGATGCCCTGTGCCTGTTTTTCTCATGACGATCAAGGAGGTCGCCTCAGGATTGATATGGAAATGCCGGGTGTCGATAAAAAAGATATCTCCCTGGAGATGAGAAAAGATAGTTTTTGCGTTTCAGCCCCCAGAGGCAAGGATACACAGTATTCAGGCTGCTTTACGTTGGCCCATGAGATCGTCCCCGAAAAAACAGAGGCCCAGTACGAAAGCGGCCTTCTCAAAATCTTGGCACCGATCAAAGACTGGGACCACAGAGTGAATGTTACGATTCGATAACGAGTGTTCTCTTTTGATGATCAAGCCCTTCCTTATTCTTAAGAAGGGCTTTTCTATGCCCCATTCCAGTGAGACCTCTCCTTAGCACAGAACCAGTGAACCGGATCATCATAACAGGCCTCGATGTCCATATGATCCTATCATAAGGAAACCCTGTATAAAGTATATAGGGTAAGCCTTGTATTTTGTCAGAAGAAACACCGTATTTTCTGGTGACGGAGGGGATTCTTCGAATACAGCCTTTTTCTCTGAAAAATACAGGGATTACCTTATTTACTTTCCGGTCCATTTTGGTATTTATAGAAAGTATATGCCGCAGCCCATTTTTAACCAGGCCAATTGATAAGGAAAGGAGGTGATAGGATTGAAGACCAAAAAGAAGGTCTCTTTGAACGAGCTTGCCAGACGGCAAGAAGCAAAGTTCTGGGCGATGATGCGGGCTGCTGACCCTGGCAAGCGATGTCTCAAGTGAAAGAGTTGAAAGAGCACATGATTGCCGGTCCGGCAATAAAAGATTTTCAATTTTTCATCCAATGGCATCTCACGGAACGATGTAACCTCCGATGTCGTCATTGTTATCAAGGACGCGGTAGAGTTCGGGAGATGACAGCGGGTGAAGTCAAGCGTGAGATCGACGGGGCAACCCAGATGTTTCAGGCCTGGGAGGAAGAGCACGGCATAAGGGTTTCCCCGTCGATTCACTTTACCGGTGGCGAGCCTTTCCTCTATCGAGGGCTTTTGGACGTCATCGCCTATTCAAAGGCAAAGGGTTATGGGGTAGCCATGATGACGAACGGCTGCCTGATCACAAAAGAAAGAGCCAAAAAAGTATTCTCTCTTGGAATATCCGATATCCAGGTTAGTTTGGAGGGGCCACCGTTACTCCATGATTCAATCCGAGGAAGAGGAAGTTTCCATGCTGCAGCCAAAGGGGTTGAGCATCTTGTTGCGGCAGGCAGCAGGGTGAGTGCGAATGTCACTCTTTCACGCCTCAATTTTGATAAAATAGAAGAGACGGTGGAGGTCGCAAAAGACAATCGGTTTTTATCGTATTGGTTTTTCGCGAATGGTCCCTTGTGGAAGGGGGAAAGCCTTGCTCGATCAATTTCTTACTCCCCAAGAGCTCAAATCTTCCTACCAGAAAATCCTCACAATGAACACGCCAACTTTTGAAGTGGTCTCAGGAGATCCTCTGTCTGGAACGCTCTCCGACATGAAACTCCCTTCTGGCTGTAACCTGACCCTCTCCGGCTGCAGCGCAGCTTTTTCAGGGGTCACCGTTACCAGTGACGGTTCTGTAATGCCTTGCAGGAGAATCGGCTTGGTTGCAGGAAATTTGAAGAAGAAACCTCTCCGAGCCATCTGGGCTTCTTCGAGACTCTTCTGGCAGTTGAGGAGAAGGGAAAGCTACCGGGGAAAATGTGGCCGATGTTCTCTCTGGCCCTCGTGTCGGGGCTGTCGGGCGGTGGCCTACGCCTACTCATCCACCCAGGGGAAACCCGATCTTTTTGCTGATGATCCGCAATGCTGGGCATCCCAATAATAACCCCTTTTCCTTTCGTTCACTGAACCCATCCTTTAAAAACGCACAGTTTTGAATTTATAATTTTCTAAGGAAACCCAAATGGCTCGTACCATTTGCAGGAAGCTAACCTTCTCCGAATAGGAGCAGGGGGGTTTAATAGTCGATCCCCGGCTGGGGCTCAATCCCTTTTCTGTAAGCATGCTTAATTTCATTAATTTCGCTCACTGTATCTGCCAACTCAATGACTTGAGGATGAGCGTCCCTGCCTGTCAATACGAGATGCATTCCAGCAGGTTTTTGCCGAATGACCTCCAGCACCTGCTCCAGGTCCACCAGGCGCAAGGAAAGGGCATTGTTGATTTCGTCCAAGATAAGGATATCAAATTGTCCTGATTCCATCTTCTGACGGGCCAATTTGATTGCCTCTTGGGCGTTTTCCCTATGCTCTTTAAAGGGGTAAGGATTCCCCTGAATACCGCAGAAGCCTTTCCCTGTGGAAATCAGTTCGACCTGACAGTTCATTTTCTTGATGCCGTCCCATTCACCCGCATAGATATCGCCTTTCATGAATTGAATCATGCAAGTCCTTAGATTGTGGCCACAGGCTCGAACAGCAATCCCGAGAGCCGTCGTCGTCTTCCCCTTACCATTGCCGGTAATCACCACAACCAATCCTTTAGGTTCTTTAGGCGTCAGTCTTGTTATCTCCACTGCTTCACCCTCCTCTCATTTAAGAATAGCCCAGTTTGATTATCTTTTCACTCGATTTCTTTTATGAACAATTTCCTCCCTTTCTCAGTTTTTTTCCCCTTCGGATGAACGGGTTAAATTCACTCTTTTCTTTCCCTTGGTCAAACGACTCTCCAAGGCTCATCCGGCCTCATTTCGGATGGTTTGGGTGTTGATGAGGTGAAGAAACCGAGGGACGGCGAACAAAAACTTTTTTGAATTTAAATTTCCTTTTAACTGCTGTAGAATCGATGTGTAGGCTCAAACAATGGAGGCATTTTGAAAACTGACCAAAAAAGGTGGGACAAAAGGTTCGTGAGGAAAGAATTCGCTCTGGGGAAAGAACCCAATCCTTTTCTGAAGAAACACATCTCTCTCCTTCCAAAAGGAAAAGCACTCGATATGGCTACGGGCGAGGGAAGAAACGCAGTCTTTCTGGCTCAACATGGATTTGATGTAGATGCCCTGGATATCTCTGGGAAGGGTTTGAAGAAAGCCCGAAAATTAGCTCGAGAAAAAGGAGTCAAGGTAAACACCCTTCTTGTTGACCTCGATCATTACCAGATTGAAAAAGACCGATACGATCTCATCGCTAATTTCTATTTTCTCAAACGCCGTCTCATCCCAAGGATCAGAAAGGGACTTAGAAAAGGAGGAAAAGTAATCTTTGAGACTTACCTCCTTGAACACAGAACCCTGGCCACAGGAGGGCCCAAACAAGCTAAATATTTTTTAAAACCGAACGAACTTCTCAGGCTCTTTAAAGACTTCCGAATCCTATTCTATCGGGAAGGAGTCTTCAGGGAGGGTGGAAGAAGAAAAGCGATTGCCAGCCTGATTGCCGAAAAACCCTAAGAAAGGGTGAAGGGTTCATGGGTTCTGGTAAAAAAACATGACAGGAATTCTTAATGAGTGATTTCACTTGAAACCTTGACACCTTGCCCCCTCACATGATAAACCCCAGTGCCCAGTAAACCAGCATCCCTAGGATCACCGATACCCAAAGCCGCTTCAGCCTCCAAGAAAAGATAAAAACGGGAATGGCAGAAAGAAGAGAGTGAGGTTGAATGACAACCTCCCCTCTTCCGTTGAAAAACAGGATTGGAAAAACGATAGCACTCAAAATGGCCGCCGGGATATAACCCAATCCCATTTTAACCCTTTCTGGGATGACCCATCGGGTCAAAAAAGCCATCGGCAGAAACCGGGGTAAAAAGGTCACAACTGCCATCCCAAAAATGATCGCCAACATCTCTTCTCTCATATTTCGGTCCTGCTTCTCTTGATCATGATAGAGTGTTTGAGCTTTCGGCTTACAACTTTAAGCATTTTTCTTAAGGCTTTTGCTTTGAGCTTTCAGCTTTCAGCCTTCCGCCCCCTGCTTTCTGCTTTCCGTTTACGATCTCAATCACCACCCCTATTCCTGCAGCAAGAAGGGCAGCAAGCAAGATGTACCAGTTGCCCTGGAACGCCCATTTGAAGAAAAGAGAGGAAACTCCTGCAACGGCCATTATCCAGAAATGACGGAAACTCTTGAGTTGAAACACCAGAAGGCAGATGAAGAGAGACGGAAGAGCAAAGGGAAGACCGTATTCCGAAATTTTGATAAAAGGACCAAATAAAGCACCCCCGATAGATCCAATCACCCAGGCGAAATGAGAAGTCATTTGGAGTCCGAAAAGGTAAGGCGGGTTGTTTTTCACCTTTGGAAGATTGGAAATGGCCACACCGAAGGACTCATCTGTCAATTGTGCTGAAAGGAAGCCCAGGAGAGGGAACCGAGTATTCCTAAAATAGAGGGAGAGGTTCGAACTCATGAGAAAATGTCTCAAGTTGATAAAAAAGGTAGCCACCACGATGGGAAGCCAGGTCATCCCCTTGAAAATCATTTCGATCGCAAGGAATTGACTTGCTCCAGCGTAGACGAGGAGACTCATCAAGCCGACTTCGGATGGAGTAAGTCCTGCATTTCGAGCCAATAGGCCAAAAGCCACCCCTACCGGAAGGTATCCTAAAACGATGGGGAGAGCAGCCTTCATCCCTCCTCTGAATTGGTCGCTATTCATCATGAACAAACTCTGTTTCCTTAACGAATCAGTATAATGGGTTCCAGGGGCCAAGGGTTCGAGTCTTTTTACAAAAACTTTCTCATTCTATCCGTGCTGTATTCAACCGGCCCAGAATTTAATAACCACCTGGTCCTTCGAATCCTGGAATCCTTGAACCCTTTTATTTAAAGCTCTCTTTGGTGCGGTTGAAATAGCCAAATTGCAGGGAGGGAAATTCCTTTCTTAGAACTTCGATCATCTTAGCGATACCTATTCCCTCGCCTCTTCCCATGGTCTTGAGATAGAGGTCTGGATCAATATTGAGGTTTCGCATTTGGATGAGGTCGAGGTTTGTTTTCCGGATCAATTCGATCAATCCTTCGACTTCTTCCTCCCTGTCTGTGAACCCTGGAAAGACGAGGAGATTCATCGAGGCGTAAATCCCTTTTTCTTTCGCCTGGACCAGGGAATCCACCACTTCCCCGAAGGAATATCCCCTGGGTCTGTGATAGCGTTTGTAAAATTTCAAGTGGGGACTGTTGAGCGTGACACGAACGCTGTCGAGCCCCGCTTCGCAGAGCTTCACCAACCGTTTTGGAAAACTGCCATTCGTATTGAGGTTGATCGTTCCTCGATCCGTCTTTTCCCGGAGGAGAAGGATCGAATCTTCTAAGAGCCTCCATTGGGTCAATGGTTCTCCTTCACACCCCTGACCAAAACTGACGATCGCATCTTCTGCCTTCTCCAGATGGGGCAAGGCCACACCCAGGACCTCATCGACGGTAGGAACAAAACGAATCCTCTCCTGTGAGGCCGGGCAACATTCAGAAGGTTGTAAGGAAATGCAACCCAAGCAATCTGCGTTGCATGAAGGGGAAGTAGGTAATGGACATTCCCACCTTCGAAAAAAAACATTTTTTGCGGCAAAACAGTGATATTCTAAAGCACATCTGGAAAGTTGCTCAAGGAGGCGATTCTTAGGAGCATGACCAAGAAAAAGACGAACCTTCCTTTTCAGAAGACGATCGTCCCCGAAATACTTTGGATCCCAATGGGGATCAGGATCGATGAATAATCCTGTCGTCAAAAATTTCCCATTTCTCCAACCCACAGCACTGTAAGCCCAGAGCGGAAGGGTGGGCGCTTTGGGTTTCAGTTGAGTGGCAGGGAGGAGTGTCCGGACATATCCGGGTGGGAGGAAAGCAGCCACCGCGGTACACGCCACTTCTCTCTCCCCCCATCTGACTTTTCTCGAAGAGACGAAAGATCTTTTCTCTTCATCCCACCCGATTGGAATTCTCCCGGGTAAAGTAAAGAGTTGACTCCCTTTTGGCAGAGGGACGAATTCGGATAGAGGGGGCAGGAGAAACCGGTTTCCAGATCGACCTGAAAGCTTTAGGGACGGATGATCAAAGATATTCCCTTCAGGGTCTGATAGGATGAGCCTGGGGTATTCAAAATCGGCCATCGTGGGTTTGCTGCAAACGAAATTTGAAAATCCGTGAGTTACGGTCACGAATCACGCCTGCCTGCCGGCAGGCAGGGACACGAGTCACGTTACTATTTTGATCAGGTTGGATATTTTCTTTCTCCTTTAGACTTACTCAAAGAATGCTTAACGTTTTTCCTCTTTAAGGCTGCCTTCAAACGATTGGTTTTCTTCCGTCTCTTCATGTTCTCCTCCGTCCGTGCCCTCACCCCATCCCTCTCCCTTGAAGGGAGAGGGGAAGGGTGAAGGGTTATTTGACCAGCCAGATTCCTGAGACAATCAGTGCCGTGCCGATGACCCTGTGAAGGGTGACCCCTTCTTTGAGAACCAAGACACTCAGAAAGGCGGTGACCAGAGGGTAGCAGGCTGCGATAGGAACGATTTTGGAGGTGGCCTCCATTTTCAAGGCGCTGTAATAAGTCCACATGCCAAGAAGACCGGCCATCATGCCGCTCGCGCCGAAGAGAAAAATACTCTTCCCGTCTAATTCGATCAACGCCTTTCCTTTCCCCAAAAGAAAAGTGAGCAGGAAAAGGCCTGCCGTGACGATGGCGCTCCGAACGGTGACGCCGATCAAAGGGTCTACTTTTGCCAAACCTGTTTTTTCAAGAATAGGGGTCGCTCCCCATAACAAGGTGGTGACGATCAACAAAAAGACAACCAACTTCTTACCTCCCCGATCAAGACCGATTTCGTACCGCCTTCATATTTTCCACGATGGAGTATGGAAGTTTCATTTCTCCTCTCCCTACCCCGATATCCAATCCGTTTTTTTCGATTCCATGATAATCCGTCCCCCCTGTCGACAGGAGACTGTATCTGTCGGCAAGGTTTTTATACTGCGCGACTTCCACTGCAGAGTGTTCGGGATAATAGACCTCAATCCCCTTAAGCCCCTCGTCGACGAGTTGAAGGGCGAGTTTCTCCAATTCAGAATATCTTTTCACTCCGAGCGTATTGGGATGGGCAAGGACCGCCATCCCTCCAGCTTCATGAATGAAATGCAGAGCCTCTTTCGATGTAAATCTGAATTTGTCCACATAGGCCGGGGCTCCCTTTTTCAGAAACCGTTCGAAAGCCTCTTGGAAATTTCTGACGTACTTCTTTTCCAAAAGCACATTGGCAAAATGGGGTCGCCCAACCTGCCCTCCTCCAGAGGCTTTCAGTACCTCTTCGTAAGTAACCTCCATTCCCAATTGGTTTAGCTTCGCAACCATCTTCGGATTTCTTTCTGCCCTTGCCTTTTGAAGGTATTCCAATCTCTCATTGAGAAGGGGATGATGGATATCAAGAAAAAAACCAAGGATATGCATGGAACCGGGTGAATACTCAGCGCTAATTTCAATTCCCGGAATCACTTCAAAACCAATTCTCTCTCCTTCTGATAACCCTTCCTCGCACCCGTCAATGGTATCATGATCCGTGATTGCAATGGCTTGAAGCCCTTTTGCTTTTGCATATCTCACGATTTCTGACGGGCTTAGCACCCCGTCAGAAGCGGTTGTATGGAGGTGCAAATCCACATGTCCCATAGGCATTCTCAATCCATTTTAGAAAGGGAAATAGAGCAATAATTATCCAGATTTAAATTTTATAAGAGATGCTCCACCCAAAGTCAACCCTTCGACTTGATAGCCGAAGAATGAAACTTGCTCAGGGTTGCGCTGAGCGGCACCCCCTTGTCCCGCCTTTGAAGGCGGGGCCTGAAGCCGTGGGAAGGGTCAAACCTAGAGAACCTGTTGAAAAACTCATTTTTTTTAGGCTGATCAAAAATACCCCTGCCTCCGTCCCGCAAGGCGGGGCTACGCGCAGGCAGGCAGACGCAAGTTGAGCCATGCGAAATCCCGTTTGCGGGGGCGCCCGAAATCCTGAGCAGTGAGGCGTACTTGAATGTATGCTGCAACGACTTGCCCTGTTAGATAACACCCTGGTTGAGCTTCGCATTCATCAATTTCAATAATATGTGGAGTCTCTTTCTCTAAGAGCCAGCCCTCTTCATCTAACAGGGCGAGGATGAGGGGTGGCGTCGCGACGAATAAGGAGCGACTCCTTGCCACGCCGCCGAGAGGGTGAGGCGGCCGGAGAATCCCGCGAAGCGCGGGACAGATGCCTGCCTGCCGGTAGGCAGGGACGTTTTTCAACGGCCCGTAGAACCATTACCTTTTTTCCTACCTTAAGGAGAAGGTTTTATTCCAACTTTTCTCATATTCCAAACGCAATGTATCATCCCTAAGCAAGCCCTTTTCTTATAAGCAAAAGCGTAGAATTAATCCTATATGAATACAGGTATATTTAGATGTTTATTCATAACTTATTGAAATAAATAAACAATTTTACAAAAAATAATGCTTGACAAAGCTTCTTCACTTTAATATATTAGTATTAAGGATTAAATAAACCATTTGGAGGTCCATTCGGCCGGTTAGGGTTTTTGGGCAAAATAAAAATGAATAAATCTACCCTTTCCATGGACGAAGAATGGAGAGGGTTTTTTTGTTAGATAAAGAAAGGGGCAAATATCGGTGAAAAATAATAAGGCAACAAACAAAAATAGAGAGGAGTTGGCCCTTGAGCCGGTTCGATCCGCACCTCTTTTTGCTGAACCCCCAACCTCTATTCCACCTATCCAATCCGCAACCTATGTGGAGGCTGAAATAGAAGAGACTGTAGAGGATTTTGATCTCCAGGCGGAGGAAGCGGAATTAGCAGCTGAGGAAGCGGAAGAAATCTCGGCTGAGCCGGTTCCGCAGGAAGAAACCATTTTTCAACCTCAGGATATCACATGGGAATATTTAAAAGGCCTTGAAAAAATATCCCTTCTTACGCCGGAGAAAGAGGTTGAATTGGCAAAGAGGATTAAGGAGGGTGAGCGTCAAGTCAAGATTCTCGAGACAAAGGCCAATCGCCTCAAAACCCAATTGTATCCCCTTCCGATCCCGAGAAACGGGGGCAAACGCACTCACACCCATACCCGGCAAGGATATAAGTTGAAAGGGAAGAACGGTAAGAACGGGAAAAAAACAAAACCGAATCCTTCAGAAATGAGGGAGAAACATCTTCTTTATAGAAAGATGTTGAATCAATATCAACGGGCAGGGTTCGATCTTCAGCAGGCAAAGAATGAATTGATCCAGGCCAATCTCCGGTTGGTGGTCAGTATTGCAAAACGATATGCCAATCGGGGGCTTTCTTTTCTAGATTTGATCCAGGAGGGAAACCTTGGTCTGATCCAGGCCATGGTCAAGTTCGATTATACCAAAGGCTTTAAATTCAGCACGTATGCTTCCTGGTGGATCAGGGCTGCCATTTTGAGAGCCTTTGCGGAGAAATCGAGAACCATTCGAATTCCCAACTATCTTTTTGAGATCAAAGGAAAGTTGATGAAATCTTTTAAGGATCAGGTGAAGAAGTTGGGTCGAGAACCCACTTCGCAGGAATTATCAAAGGATAGTGGAATTCCTTTGCACGATGTGGAGAAGATTCTGAATCTCATTGAAGAACCGATCTCTCTCGATATGTCTATTGGGGAAGAGGATAGTACACTGGAAGACCTGATCCCTGATGAAAAGAGTCTTTCGCCCAGTGATTCTTTGTTAGAAAAAGACCTCACTCATCAAATCCAGAAGCTCCTGTCCGGCCTTTCTCCAAGAGAAGAAAAGATTCTCCGACTCCGTTTTGGCATTGGAGAAGATGGGGAATGTACCCTCGAAGAAATCGGCAGGCAGTTCGGTCTCAGTCGAGAGAGAATTCGACAAATCGAAGCCAAAGCCCTTGATCGTTTGAGAGATCCCAAACGCTATAAGGAAATTAAGGAATATTTTGAATGATTTTTTGAAAAGAAAACAAGAGAGGGGCGCTCCTTGTCTGACGAAGAGTGCCCCTTTTTATTCTCGCTCGAGAAATTTATTCTTCTATCTGGATGGCCTCTACCGGACAATTTTCAGCCGCCTCTTTACATGTCTCCAGTACATTCTCGGGAACCTCATCTCCTTTGACACGAGCCTTATCATCATTCATCTCAAAGACCTCTGGGCAAGTCTCTGCACAAAGTCCACATCCGATACAGGTTTCCTCATCCACGGTTGCTCTCATTGACCATTCTCCTTTCCATTTTGTTCCGTTCGTTTATTATTCATAATCACATTCTTGAAATCAAGTCGCCCTCCTAAATTTATAGTAGAGGTATCCGAAAGCCGCAACCATTCCGATCAACATCACGACAGAGGCGATCGTCTCCGCGGAATCGAAGCGGGTGGCTACTTTTTCGTAGGTGGCTCCAATCCACCATCCGAGAAAACCCAGAAAAAAACATCGGAAGATCGAACCCAAAAAGGTATAAATCGTAAAGGGTTTGATTGGAATGCGCAGGAGGCCGGCAAAGATAGAAACCAAAGAGATGGGGAAAACAGGAATGGCTCGGGAGAGAAAGATGCTCAAGGCTTCTTTTTTCCCTTGAAATCGTTTCTCTAATCTTTCTATCTGGTCCCAGTCCACATCCAGGAAACGTTGGAGCCTCACGACCAGGGCCTTTCCCCCGTAAAAACTGATCATGTATCCAATATAGGAGCCCAGCGTCGAGGCGATGGACCCGGGAAGGACAATGGTCCACAGAATCTGAAGGAAGGCGTTTGGGATGGAAATCCCGGGAGGGATGAGAATGGCCCCTGCCCCCATGATGATCAGAGGGGAAGGAATGGGAACGATGATTTGCTCAATGATCACGCCGATGAAGACCGAGAGTTGGCCATGGGTCCTCATCGACTCCATAATCCATTGCGTAATCTCCGAAATCATAGGAGCCTCACTAAAATAGAATTTCCAATTTTCATACTTCATAACCTCGCCTAAAAATTCCGTCAAGTAGATTCTTCATCTTGCTATTTCTACCGTTTTTGAGACATCCGATCGTGGAATTCCCTCTCTTTACTTTTCATTTTCTATCTGGTAAAAGTAAGCCTTATGAATACATCTTTTAAAAAGCGAGTGGCTTTGATTTTTGTGGTCATCTCTCTTTCTACGGGGGTGATCATAGGATTGATCGTCAACTCTGTCATCGCCAACCGCGTGATCCATGAAACCCAGGAGAGGGTGAAAGAGGCTCTGAATACAGCCCGATGGGTTTATACTTCCAAATTGAACGATATTGACCGGACCATTCGTTTGACTTCCATCCGATATATACTGAAAGAGGCTTTCCAAAAGGAAAAGGTCTCATCCCTAAAAGACGACTTGACCAGGTTGATGGCTGATGAAGGTTTGGATTTTCTAACTTTGCTGGACCGAAAGGGAACCGTCTTGCTGAGGGTTCATCATCCCGGAATGTCGGGAGATAGTTTGAAAGACGATCCTTTCGTTAAAGACGCTCTTAACAATAAAGCCCTTTCAGGAACCCAGGTGCTCTTGAGAGACGAATTATCAAAGGAAGGAAAACCTTTAGCCGATAAAGCAGTATTTCCCCTCGTTCCGACACCCAAGGAAAAACCCATTGAAAAATTAGATCAAACCTCCGGAATGGTGTTGAAATCGGCTTATCCGGTCGTGGATGCCAAGGGGAAGGTTTTAGGGGTTCTGGTGGGTGCCATCCTTCTTAACCGGAATTACGAAATTGTGGATCGGATTAAGAATATCGTTTTCAGGGATGCAAAATATAAAGGGAAGGAAATTGGGACAGCCACCCTCTTCTTAGGGGAGTGGAGGATATCCACCAATGTCACAGACAAAGAAGGGCATCGTGCGGTTGGAACCCGTGCCATGAAAGAAGTCCAGGAACAGGTCCTCCAGAACGGATTGCCGTGGATGCACAGGGCCTATGTGGTCGACGACTGGTACATCACCGCCTATGAGCCCATACGCGACTTTCAAGAAAAGATTGTTGGAATGCTTTATGTGGGAATACTGGAAACGAAGTATACGGTGTTAAAAGAGAGATTGATCCTCCTCTTTATGTTAGGCATGTTGGTCTCCGTAGCGATCTCCTCTTTCCTCTCTCTTAAAATTCTAAGAAAAGAGTTTTGGGAGAATATGAAATCCTATCAGAAGCAATAACGATGTCTCCCCCCAGGTTTTTCACAATTTTCCTACCCTTATTCACGTTGTAACCCGTCCAAAAAGTTGATACCATTGAAGGGGAAAAAGGAGAATTTATGAAAGCGGAAATCTGCCTCCTTGATCTGGATTACGAGGAGATCGATGAAAATATCTCCCTCATCCTTTACGGGAGAACCCCTGATCATAAGCGAGTGGTCGTGGTGGATCCGACTTACGAGCCTTATTTTTATGTCCTTCCTAAGAATCTGAATAAGGCAAAAAGAGAGATCGAGGCCCTCCTTAAAAAAAGAAACATGAAGGTGAAAAGGATTGAAGAGACAAGAAGAATACTTCTTGGGGAAGAGAGAGACTTCATCAAGGTCTATTGCTTTATGCCCCAGGATACCACCAAGGTGAGGGATGTGATCAAGACCCTGGAGGAAAAGAGAGGGGGATCCGGAAGCATTCTGGAGGAGTATGAATACCAGATGGGGTTCTACAGAGGTTATCTGGCAGATCGAGGTATTTCATGCCTCGATTGGCTTGCAGTGGAAGGAGAAGTTTTCGACCTCGATTTTGATGCAGACCTCGTTGTCAAGGCGCGGACGATTAAGAAAATAGACAGAGAGACGATACCTTTTAAGGCCCTTGCCTTTGATACGGAAGTGGTGGAGGAAAAGAGAGGAGAAAGACAGTTGGTGATGATCTCCCTTTACGGAGAAGAACTGAAAAAGGTCATCACTTATAAGAAGGGGAAGTTCCCGGACGGTGTGGAGGTGGTCAAAGATGAAAATGAGCTTCTTCGTCGGTTTGTGGAGTCTATTAATGCATACGACCCGGATATCGTCACCGGCTACAATTCTGACCTTTACGATTTCGACGTCATCAGGGAAAGGGCAACCAAAATAAAGGTAAAATTGGACAATCTTTCTGTAGATGGGTCAGGAGTGGCTCTTTCGAAAAGGGCGCGGGGTTCTGCGGCAAGGCTCAAGGGAAGAGTCCATGCTGACCTCTTTCATTTCATAAACAATATCCTGGCATCCATACTGCAGACGGAAGTCCTCAGCCTGGACGCGGTCTCAGCGGAGATCCTCGGGGACGAAAAGATTGAAATGGAGTACGCGGAAATCGTGGAGGCATGGAAAGAAGAAAAGAATCTCGAAAAACTTGCCCGATACTGCCTCAAGGATTCCGAACTGACCTTCAAACTTTCAAAAGTGCTTTTGCCCCAGATCTTTCAATTGACAAAAATTGTGGGGCAGAGTCTCTTTGACACCTCCCGGATGATGTACGGCCAGCTCGTGGAATGGTACTATACAAAAAGGGCAAAGGAGATGGGAAGGATCATTCCCAACCAACCGAAGTTCGAAGAGATTCAGAAAAGGCAACAGGAAACCTACATGGGAGGTTATGTGAAAGAACCCGAGGCAGGTCTTCATGAAAACATAGCCGTGATTGACTTTGCCTCTCTTTATCCCTCCATTTCGTCAACCTACAACATCTCTACGGAAACATTGAATTGCTCGTGCTGCAGGAAGGATGGCCACAAGGTCCCCGAATTACCCTTCTGGTTTTGTAGAAGAAAGGAAGGATTTGAATCAAAGGTCGTAAAGGATCTCCTCACAGAGAGGGAGAAGCTGAAGAAAGAGTTGAAGAAATTAGCTCCTCATACCCCTGCATACAATCTCATCAACACAAGACAGATGGCCTTAAAGACAGTTGCCAATGCAAGCTACGGCTACTATGGTTTCGCCGCAAGCAAATGGTATAGCAAGGAATGCGCCGAATCCATTACGGCTTTTGGAAGACATTGGATAAAAAGAATGATGGAGGAGGCTCAGAGAAAGGGATTCCAGACCCTCTATGGCGATACGGATTCTGCCTTTCTGGGTTTAGGGAAGAAGAGCAAGAAGGAGCTTCTCAATTTCCTCGAGGAATTGAACAAGGAACTTCCCGGGGTCATGCATGTCGAATTGGAGGACTTCTATCAGAGGGGGATTTTTATCCCCAGGGAGGTTGGAGGGGGTGCGGCCAAGAAGAGGTATGCTCTGATCGATGAGAAGGGGAACCTGAAAATCAGGGGATTGGAGAAGGTGAGGAGGGACTGGTCCAATCTTGCAAAAAGGATACAAGGGGAGATTCTCAAAGTGATTTTGGGCAAGAAAGATATTGAGGAAGCTGTGAAATTGGTAATGGAAGGAATAAAGATGCTGAAGAATCGGAAGGTTGAATTAAAGGACCTTGTGGTCTATGAGCAGTTGACCAAACCCATCGGAGAATACAAATTAATCTCACCCCACATCTCCGCAGCCAAAAAATTGATGGCGAAAGGAATACCTGTCAACGAAGGAAGCGTGGTGGGATTTGTGATTGAAAAAGGTTCGGGTTCGATCAGTGAGAAAGCCCAGCCCGTCGAATTCGCAGACCTGAAAAGAATCGATACTGATTACTACATCCATCACCAAATCCTGCCCGCTTCGCTGAGAATTCTCAAGGTCCTGGGCGTGGATGAGGAAAGATTGTCGGGGGCCTGAAAGGGCCTGATTCCGGTTACCCACCATTTTCTCCTCCCGAAGTCTTGCGAAAGTGATCGATAAACTCTTGAAGAATTTGATATCCCAATTCCTTTGCTCAGTCGACGTCTTGTTGAGAATGGGCGGGAAATGGGTGATAATTTCCTTCCGGAGCACGGAAACGTGCACCCGCAAAACTTACGCTAGGAATTGACTCGGCCCATTCTGGGCAGGCTGCTAAGAAACTTTTTTGGGTCACCCTGAACCAAGCCCTGAATCAAGTGATGTCCTCCTGAATCTGTTTCGGGATCAGGGTCTACGATTTCAGCAATAAGAGGAAAAGACTAAGGAAGGCGACTGGCCTATGATAGAGCATCAAATGAAGAGAAGAGAGATCACGTTAATTATGATAGGTCTGATGATCAGTGTCCTTCTCAGTGGGTTGGACAGCACGATCGTCGGCACAGCCATGCCCAGAATCGTAGGCGATTTGCAGGGGATGGATTTGTATGCCTGGCCCTTTGTAGCCTATATGCTCTGTTCAACCATCGCCATCGTTCTATTCGGGAAAATATCTGACATTCACGGTCGCAAACCGATATTTCTCACGGGCATTATTATCTTTTTGACGGGGTCCATGTTATGTGGTCTCTCTCAAACCATGGTACAACTTGTCATCCTCCGGGGCCTTCAGGGTGTGGGCGGGGGCATTTTGATATCGATTGCCTTCACGATTTTGGCGGATCTGTTTCCGCCGAGGGAGAGGGGAAAGTATGCCGGACTGCTCAGTTCCATGTGGGGGGTTGCCAGCATTGTAGGCCCGGCCGTGGGTGGATTTATTACAGATCATCTCAGTTGGAGATGGGTGTTCTACGTAAACATTCCCGTGGGACTGGTTGCCATATCGATGACTTTGGCCAATCTGCCCGGCTTCAAGGGTTCCGCCACGAAGAAAGTTATCGATTACAGAGGAGCAGCCGTTCTAACCACGGCCCTCGTTCCACTCATCCTGGCTTTCTCCTGGGCCGGAACAAGCTATCCCTGGACTTCCGTTCAGATCACCGGGATGTTGTCCTTTTCCATGGTGATGTTCGTTCTGTTCTATCTGATCGAGAAGAAGGCCCCCGAACCCATCATGCCTCTCTCCATCTATAAGAATTCGATTCTCAGTATCTCCCTGGTGGCCTCTTTTCTTGCAAGTGCTGTGATGTTCTGCGGGCTCATCTATATCCCACTCTTCATGCAGGGTGTCATTGGCACCAGCGCCACCGCTTCCGGCTTCATCCTCACGCCGACGATGCTGGGCCTGAGCGCTTCTTCAATCGTCACCGGACAACTGATATCGAGAACGGGTCGCTACAAAGTATGGGCGATTATTGGATTTGTGATCACCCTGGCCGGCGTTTGCCTACTCTCGGCGATGAACCGAGGGACGCCTCCCGTTCAGACGCTGGCATACTCTGCGGCCTTGGGTGTCGGCTCGGGAATGATGCTCCCGACCTTCAGTGTGGCCGTTCAAAACGTCTTCCCCCGTCAACACTTCGGACTCGTTACCTCAACCGTTCAGTTCTTTAGAAATATGGGAGCGACCATCGGTGCAGCCATATTCGGGTCGATCATGCTTCGCAGCATGAACAACGGTTTTGCCGGCGTCGACCTGTCAAACGTGTCGCCTCATGTTGCAAGTCTTTTAAGAAACCCGCGTGTATTGGTCAATCCGGAGGCCCTTCGCCAGATCCAGATGCGGATTCCGCCCGAAGGTTTATCCCTGTTCAGTCAACTACTGGATAAGACGAAATCGATACTCGCAAATTCTCTCGGAAGGGTCTTCCTCGCTGGGGTCGTCATGGCCGGCGTGGCATTGCTGATTACCCTCTTCCTCAAGGAAGTACCCTTGGCAAGGGGGGAAGCCTATGTGGAAGGTGAGAGGGCCGGTGAAAAAGGAGCTGAGAAAGAGCCGCGGATACTCGACTGAAGACTTCAGAAGAGAGTCATTCCCTCCTGGTCATTCCAAAAAGTGAAGTCTCCGCTTTGTAGCGTTGTCCAACGCCGTGGAGCGGCCCGCGGCCATGTGCTCGCATGTCCGTCCCGAGTAGGAGGGGCCGACGGTCCGGCGCTACGGTTACTCCAGCAATGTCTCCCGCAGGAAAAGACGGTAACCTTATCCGGTCAAGGCACCTTCATATCGAATTGATGACATTCGTTACAGGCATTCACGGAAGCATTGTGAGCGTGGTGACACTTCCCGCAGCCAACCTCCCCAAGATGCGAGTCATGGGGATTCGGGTCGAGCTTACTTGTTTTCGCCGCCACCTTCCGGTAATCTCCATGGCACCCCAGGCAGACCGCCATCGGAACATCTTGCTTCGGCGGGCTTTCCTTGTGGCAGCCTAAGCAGTCCATGCCCCTGTTCTTATGTTTGTCTCTCAGGAAAAGGCCCTCGGCGGCCCAAGTCGGACCGAAGGGCGAGAGAACGGAAAACCCCCAGACCCACAAGACAGCCATCGCAGGAATCAAGATTCTGAATTTCACGTGAGCTCCTGTTCGTTTCAAAGGTTTTTCTGTCCACGGGTCTGGAGTCGCGCTCGGCTATTGGCCGGGCACCTCCGAAAGCAAGGCGGGCCGGGGTCTCCCAGCCCGCCCTGTGTGACGCCTCAGACGGAGCAATGTCACGCCAATGGTTTTTCTGCGGCGGCATTTTTGCCCGCGATGCGGCCAAAGACAACGCATGTGGTCCAGCCGCAGCCCCCGTCTCGTTCCCAGCCCTGGAGGTTTCCGATCATCTCGCCCGCGGAGTAAAGCCGGGGGATGACCTGATCATGCCGATCCAGGACCTGTGAATTGACGTTGATGCGCACCCCGCCGAGACTGGCATGCCGGTAATAAGTCTTGGGCATGGCATAGAAAGGCGCGGTCTCGATCTTCTGTTTCAAAAACCTCTTAAACTGGCCGAAATCTGCGTCATAGCTTTGGTCGACAAATTTGTTGTAGCGATCCACGGTGGCAACAAGGTTCGCGGCAGGGGCCTTGATGATCTCCGCCAGCTGTGGCAGGGTATCCGCCGCAAGGGCGCTTTTGGATTCGAGGGCGCCTTTAAGATGAACCTTGTTGGCGGCTGTGGAATCGCAGATGCCCCACCATTGGTAGATGCCTTTTTCATGCAAAATAGTGAGCCGGGCTTGGCGGTAGACACTCTGGTCGCCACCTTCCATCCAGAAGCGATTGCCCACGTTGTCGACGTCGATGAAGGTCCCCTCCTTGTCCGCGATAAGCGCGGACCCGGGTCCGCTGAAGGCGATCGCCGATCCCGACATCCGAAGCTGCTGCATATTCAGGAGCGCCGAATCGGCGCCGACGTCCATGGCGGCCAGAAGAACCTCTCCGGTACATCCTGCACCGGGCTTTCCGGTCGCCTGACAGGAAGCCTTGACTGCGGGGTTCAAGCGAGGGTCGTAGCGGTTACACAGCTTGCCGTTGGCGGTAAAACCGCCCGCGGCGAGGACCACGGCCCGCTTGGCGCGGATGAAGATCTCCTTATTCGCCGCGATGTCCTTGACCTTCACGCCGAGCACCTCCGCCGACAGGCTGCCCTTCCGGATGATCTCCAACACTTCCATCTGGTTCAGGACCTCTGCCCCGCGTTTTTTTGCATGGTCGGCCAGACACATGATCCCTGCCTCTCCGTTGAGATAGTCCAGGTATTTTCCCCCGGTGTGCTGTCTGCCCTTGGTGTAGACTCCCTGCCATGCGCCGTCGACGAAGGGGATGTTCCAAAGCATGTTCATGCGCATCGCCTGGGGATTCTCGGGCATCGGATTAGGACCGAGGCTGTGGTAAACCGCGATGCCGTTATGCGTGAATCCGAGGTGGGTTAGCCAGTTGTACGCGTCGAGAGACTGCTCGACGAAGATGCGCACGAGCGCCGCATCGTTCAGGTACCCGCCCAGCAATAATTTTTCCCTGATGAAGAGATCCGTGGAATCGTTGGCATACCAATAGGGATCCTTCTCCGCGCCCTTCCGCTGCTCGGGCGAGTTGAGCGTACCGTAGTTTCCAAAACTCATCCTGGAGGTGCCGCCGATGGCCGGCAATTTTTCGAGAACGATCACCTTCGCCTTGCTGCCCGCCGCCTCAACGGCTGCTGACAATCCCGACGCACCCGATCCAACAATGACCACATCGGCTTCCCGGTCCCATTTCTTCTTTCCGGGTCCGGGGGTAGTTTTTGATTCCGCCGGCCCGCCCAGCATGGCCACACCTGCAATAGCCCCGCCGGCAACGGTGGCACCCTTCATAAAACCTCTCCGCGTAATTGTTTTTTGACCCTTCATGTCTTTCATGCTTTCCTCCTTTCCATTTTAACGGCTTGTTAGATTTCGAACTTCCACAAACTTCCTTCCCCCTCAGAAACAGGTGGTATTCACCCTGCGGGAGGCAACGCTACCGGCATCGCGCCAACGTCAAAGAATGAAACCCATCCGGCGCCCAGACCGTCGGAAGGGCCGTTTCAACTGTGGGTGCTTCGTTTCCATAAAAAATTTGACCCCGAATCTTCCGTGACGAGGGGCTATTCCAGATACGTCGGTTCGCCCTGAATAGAGTGAGCCAGCTTGAGGGCCTTGGTTACCTGCTCCTTGGTCCCCCTGAAAACGAGCCAGACCGAACCTTCTGCACCGCCGATGCCACCTGCGCTGCACTGGAAGGCCGTGGCTCCCGTTAGAACGTTAATGGCCTCCAGTTCCGTTACGATCTCCCCGGTGAGAAGAAACATGGACTGAAGACCGTTCAGGCTTTCAACTGGTTCACGCATCTTCAACGTCAGGTCCACAAGATCCCCGGCCACCAACTTCTCAAGGCCGATGGGGATGACCAGGTAGGCCTTCCGAGCGACCACGTAGGGCATGGTGGTCCCCGTGGTGCCGGCGTCTGGGGCACCGATGTTTACACCCGCGAGTTTATTCTTATAATCAAGGGCATTGGCTCCCTTGATGACAACATCGCCGGGCTTCAACTTCTTCACTGCTTCGGCGAGTGGCAGGTCAACAACTTTCCCCTTCTCAAGGATGACGTCAGGAGCGGCTTTCACATCGGGGAGTTTCTTACTCCCCTTTTCAGGTTGAATCCTCCCCCGCACAAAGGCTGCTTTTTCGATTTTCTTCCCCGTAATTTCTTCAGCCACGTAGGCATTCGTCGTTCCCTTGACAATAATCACCATGCCGTTTGCCAGGGCGTTCTTGACGATGGGCATCTCTTTCACGGCCTGGGCGATAAGCCTCTTCGATTCGGAAACGGTCAGAATGGCCTGGGCCTGGACGATCTTGGCGGGTTCCACTGCTGCCAGAAGTCCCGGAAGAACAAACTGGACGGTCATCAATGCTGCAAAAGCAAGAAAATACCTTTTCAAACTATGTTTTGTCATCATAATTTCCTCTTTCTTTCTTATTGAGGGTATGCAACTAGTTTTCCGCGGCCATCGAAAAGCGTGATTTCCAGGTTCATCTTCTTTAAGCTTTCTTACATACGCTCATTATTTATTTTTAGTTGTAATATACGCCTTTTTGAAAAATTAATTAAGAGAAAATTTCAGCAAGAAATCATGGTTCCGAATTGATGAAGCTCGTCGAAGCATGGGCTACCCTCACTCACCAAAACCGCTAGAGAGCGATCTCCCTCATTTCCTACTTCAGGTCAAGGAGCAGCCGCTGGAATTCTCCAGATTCCGCAAGGATACGGTGGGCGGCATCCCGTGTTTTGTCCACCTCCTCGGGAGCCAGTTTAAGGGCGGTGGGTAACCTCTTGAAGTGCATTCGCTCCGTTTCCTCCTTCAAGGTATCGAACTTCACTTCAACGATATAAAACTGAATATCACCGCAGGAACCCGGTGAGGTGGAAACCGCTCCTCCCCTGCATCTCTCAGTCTTTATCTCATCCGCCCATGAACCGACGCTTTCTTTCAAGAGGGCTATGGTTTCTTCGTTGTACCGGTCGATCGCGATCGAGGAGTAAGAAGCAAGCATGACGCCGAACGTGGGAATCTTTTCTGTCCTGTCCCACTTGGGATCGGGTACTGTTTCAGCGTTCACCACGATGAAGACCACTTTGCGGACCTTTTCCATCGGCGTCCCTTTCATCGTTCCCCAGACGCTCCCTCTGACGATGACCCGTTCAAGAACGGCCTTCAAACCCAGATTATCCCCCACCCCGCCATCGACAAGATGAATATACGGCTTCTTTTCAGGATCTAAAAATGGAGCGATGTCATTGTGCAGATAAAACTGCCGCTCTAAGATGTCACGGCCTTCTAAGACTTTCTCGAATCCCTCCGGTGTCTTAAAACCGCAGGTCCCAGCGTAGTTCCGCAATGTGATGGGGGTGAGCGCCATAGGAATTGCTGATGAGGCGGCGGCAGCCCTTCCCACGGAGAAAAGAGAGAGGTCTGAACAGATCAGATCAAAAGCCTCTTGAGTAAACCCTACCCTGGTCCCATGCGTCATGTCCGTGGCGTTCATGACGATGAAGGGGCCTTTTCGGGCTGCGATATCACCAAAGGTACCCCCTTCGAAAATATGCTTGTCATAATATTCAGCAGCCAGATCACTCCGGGCGAAGGCCGGCGAAAAAAGCCGCACCCAATTGGCAACATTGAGCAGGGCTCTTAAAATAAGACTTCTTTGAATGTTCTTCTTCAAAAACTTGCTTTCAAAATCCTCAAAGATACGGTTTCCAAAGAGCCCGTAGTACCCTGCCGTGAAACTTCCTCCGGAGACACTTGATATCCCATCCACCTCATCCAGAAGCCGCCGCTTTCTTCCGTCAAGAACGATTTCAGTCTTTCGCAATTCTTCGAGAACGCCGTAGGAAAGTGCAGCCGCCCGCATCCCCCCACCTGAAAAAGTGAGGTACAGAAGCAGGCTGTCTGAATTTTCAGGAGTTCTCATGGTGGCGGCTCTGTAACCTGCATCAAGGCGAACCTCTTTAATCGGCTGATTGACCGGATAGTGGGCACAACCAACGCTAAAAGAGAAAACCAGCAGGAACGCATCCATAAGGATTCTCTTTTTGTCTAACCTAAATACGTTCCTACTCTTGTTTTTCAATTCTTGCCTCCATTTTTTTAATCGCCTCATGATTTCCTACTCCACCTTCTTTCAGGTTTTGCACGGGGTGATGTAACGGATTTCTATATTCTTACCATTTATTTGATGGCGGGGTAAAGTGGGTTATGAACAGCTAAACGGAAGACATATCGAATCGGAACTTGGGATCGACGTGATGACCATCCTGGAGTGTGTCTGTGGGGAGAGAGACAGGTGCAATTTGCGGATCACCGATCGAAAGAGTGGAAGATGCAGAGGTCACCGGGAACCGGATTTATCGGCGATCCGGTAGATTCCCTTGTTAGCGCGAATGTCACGGTCCCTTTATACCAGTAATTTTCAGTCCCATCGGATTTCCTGAGACTTCACAAGAGGACAATTCGGTCTCTCGTATCAATGCCCTCAGTTCATCTGGAGCATAGGCTGCATTGATCGATGTGAGTAGTCCAGGACGAATTGCTTTCGGTTTGGCAATGAGCCACAAAAACCACCTGAGCAATGGAAACATGTCCCGTCGAAAATCGGATATCAACAACCTCCCGCCCGCTTTCAACACGCGCCATATTTCATGAAAAGTCTTTTGGGGCTCACTCCATTCATGCAGTGAACTCGCCGTAAACACGGCATCAAATGACCCGTCTTCAAAGGGGAGCCTGGCTCCGCTGCTGTGGACATATTCAACTCGCTCGGACAGCCCGTAGGCTCTCGCATTCCGTTCGGCAACGGCGATCATATCTGCACTGATATCAAGTCCTTTCAGGCTGGTGCCCTGAGTGTTTTTCAACCATTCGAGTCCCAAGTATCCTGGGCCAGGGCCGATTTCAAGGGCGAGACCGTGAGTGATCCCGCTTTTAGTGATATCCCGTGTCTCAATCCAGCCTTTATCTCGAAGTCTTCTCTGCATTTGATCGTAAATCTCAACAGTAAATTCTCCTTGAATTCCTTGGTTCGTTTCAGGAACTCTCGGTCGCGTCATATGATCCTCTCCTTTGTTGAATGCGCCAACTTATTTTTTTAAGCTGCTTCTATATTTTTATTAGGAAATAACTATGGGGACGTTCGTGCGGGACGTGCCTGGCCAAGCCGATATCTTGATCTAACCTATTCCGAAAGCTGCCTCTCGCCCCCGATCCTTGTCCCCCAAGAACCAGCCACCCCAAGGCTCCTGTCAAGCAAGCTTTGCGCGAACGTCCCTCTGAAATGCTCTGAAATCGTCCCGTGATGACCATCCCAGATTGTATCTGGGGGGGGGAAGAGAAACAGGTGCAATTTCCGGATCACCGATCGAAAGTCAGCATAACGAGGGCGGTAAGGCGTGCGGCCTTTACGCGTTCCCTTTAGTTCCGTGTTGGCTTCCCTGTCTTAACCCTTTTGATGATTTGTGCACAAACCTCTTCTTGGGAAAGCTCCACGCAATCTATAGTGACATCCGCGTACTTTCTATATAGAATGATACGCTCCTCAAACAGTTCGGAAAGACTTTGATCCGGCCGTTTGGCAAGGCCCCTCGTGTCAAAATCACGAACTCTCGATTCCAGTGTAGACAGATCCACATCAAGAAAAACGACGATTCCGTTCGACTTCAAGTGTTCCATTGCAACAGGACTGTAAACGGCGCTGCCTCCGGTAGCGATGACATGATGATAACAGCGCAGACCTAAAAGGATGTCCTCCTCAATTCTCCGCAAGGCCATGTAGCCTTCCGTATCAACTATGTTTTGCAGGAGCCGACCTTGTGAAATCTGGATAAGAACATCCGTATCAATGAAGTCCCGTGACGTCAGCTTGGCCAAAATGATCCCCACGGTGCTCTTCCCTGCTCCCGGCATCCCGATCAAAACAATGTTAGATTTGTCTTCCCACACAACTTCCGCCCTAGAACGCTATTGGTCAGTGGTGCGGCAAATGAATCTGTCCGTTCTTTTACCCCAAAGGCAATGGGACTGAATCAAATAGAAATTACTCAAGGATCTTATTCAACTGTTTGAGTGATTCCTTTGTAAATTCAATGGCATTTTTGCAGGTCTTCATCCTGCTATCCCATCCGGTTTGCTCTAAGGGGCCGAGTCCGGAAAGATCGAGCTGGTTACAAAACCGCATAGCCTCATCAAGATGAAATGATATCCGTTCCAGTGCAATTCTGTTTCTTTCTTTGTCAACGCCATTGCTATGCCTCATGTAGTGAAACTCCTTCTCGCAATATACTCCAAAGGGTAATAGGTTAGGTTGTAAGTTTAATCAGGGACTGGCGGAAAACGACGATTTGAAAGTACCCTCACTCGGGATAAGAGTCAAGGGGAAAATTTGCCACTCCATAATTATCCCATATTGCTGATTCTCGCTAGGAAGTACTTTTGCGCGGGGATCGTGGTGAAATTGGGGAAATGCCGTAGTTTGGGACGAAGGGATCGGGAAAGTTTGAAATGTCTCGACGATTCTTATCCGACTTCGTTTCTGGTCAGTTTTTTTCGCCAAACTGACCAGTCCTTTAATCCATCTGCGAAAACCTCGTGGCCGGATTTTAAAACTAAAACCGACTGTGCAGTTTCACCCACAAAGCGTCGAGCAAGTCTTAACCTAAGAATTGTTGATTTTGACTTGAAAGAGTTGAAGATAAAATGATGGCGAGGAACCTTCTTGAGCGTTTGAGCACCTCAAAGCAGGGCGACTCCCCGAATTCAACGACCCGATTCTGATGACAAGAAGGGTAGAAGGGACGGCCCTTGGCCCGCTAGGGCGGGATTTCCAGGTCGCTCCCTAAGATGAGGGTCTAGAACCGAACCGTTGGTTTAATCAGGATCAACTATAGGGGTCGAGGAAAGAGGCGGTGGTGGTGCCAAAGAAGAAACCTTTTACTCTTCCACCAGATCATCCCCGGAGGAGAAGATTCAAGTTTGGTATCCATAAATATGACCGAGGTAAACACATCGAACCTAAAATCTGAAAGCATGACACTCCTAAATTGGCTTGACACAGTCTTATAAAAAACTTGACTCCATTGTAATTCTTGCCGTAATATAGTCGCGAACGAAGGGGTGAGCGGAGGTGAGTTAACGTAAAGTGATATTAGGTTAATTTAGATGTATCTTATTAAGAATAATACATTAGAAAAGGAGGTACTAATAGTGAAAAAAATAAAATTACTGTTTGTTATCGGCATCTCGGCCTTCTTCGCAGCTTGTACATACCCAACGACGATAACGAAAACCATTGCGGAGACCACACATGCAGACGGAAGAAAGACCGTTACTGTCACTAAAAGCATATCACAATCACCCCAAACCGGGATCACTAAATCAACTCAGGCGGTCGTAGACGAATTTAATAAGTAACTGAGCCAGTAGGACCAGTTATCCTCACCTCCGCATTACCCAGAATGGATACAAAGTGCTTAACCCCATGGATTCTGCTTATATGTTTGTTTGCTGTGCTAGGATGTGTCACCCACCGAATTTCTTTGGATATGGCTAAAGATGTCAGGAATCAAGAGGATCTGCTACAGATGTTAGGAAAGCCTGATTCGGCGACGAGAAACCAGAATGGGTGTGAGGAATGGATCTATCGATCTAAGACATGCAATATACTTAAGCTAGAATACACACGGCGCGACTTTATTTTTCTCCTTAACAAAAATGGCGAGGTGATTAAGAAGGATATGAGCGAACTCTTGCGCAAATATCGACTTATGCCATTGAGGAAATTGCCTGATGAGTTTAAAGAGGTCGAATGATGCTATTTTTAATGAGAAGAACTCGCTTTCTGGAGAGTTGAACATACGGAAAACGAATTTGCATGTGAAGCAAAAAGTACAAGACATCAAGACATGAAGAAAGGTTTTAGTCCCGTATTGCAGATAACAATTACAGAATGGAATCTTGTATCATGGGAGAAATCTGTCAGGCGATGAGTTCAGGAAGTACTCTTGCGCGGGGAGTTTGGTAGGATTATCGTTCTCCCACCCATAGTAAGAAGGATCGAGATAGAAGAACGTTTCCGGCCTGTCAAAGCAGACCATCAAAAGCTCGTAATGTTTGTTTTCGATAATCTCCTGAAACCAAGCCTTACGGTGAAGCCTATTTACGAGTCTTTTCCCGGAGTGTTTTCAGAAGATCCTCAGGGGTTTTATTCGTCAGAATCTCCCTGAACTGGGTGCGATAATTCTGTACCAGGCTGACGCCCTCGATCACCACATCGTAGACCTTCCACTCTCCGTTCTGTAAGATCATTCGATAATGGATCGGAATAGATTTCGATGATTGAACCACCTCACTTTGGACTTCAGCGGTTTTATCTGAGATCTGGGTGACTTTGCCAAAAACCACTTTCTCGTCTTTATACGCGATGATCCTGTCCATGTAAACAGTGCCGAGGAGTTTCCCGAAAAGGCTTATAAACTCCTTCTGTTGGTCCGGGGAGAACCGTTTCCAATTTTGGGCCAATGTCCGTTTCGAAAGCTCGGTGTAATCAAAGACATTGTCGAGGATCTCCCAGATCTTCTTTTCTTTAGCTGCCTTGGCGGAATCGGCCTTCAGGGCCGGATCCCGCAACACCTCCAGCGCCCGGTCGACCTGGGGTTTAATGGTTTCCAGAGGAGAGGGAGCTGCAAAGGCGGAAACCGGCGAGAGCTTGAGCGCGGCAAGAGCAACGATCAACACAACGAGCGATCTTTTCATGGTTGTTTCTTCTCCTTCCCTTCTTTTCCGACGTCGCCGAAAGCATATTTCCCGATGAGGTCCGAAAGATCGGGGGGCGATTCCGTCTGTGTAATAACCCCTCCCGGCTTCAAGATCAAGCCCGATCCTCCCGCATCGAGACCGACATACCGATCCCCGATGAGGCCCGACGTCTTGATGGACGCAATCGCGTCCTCATACACCTTGATCCCCTCTTTTATTTTGAATTCCGCCATGACCACCTGCTTTTCTTGATCGAGCTTGAAACCCGCGACCTCTCCGATCTGGATCCCCAACATCTCCACGGGGTTACCGGCCCTCAACCCGGATACCGAATTGAAGCGGGCGTAGAGAGGATACGAATCGTGGTCCAAAAGTTTAACCCTTCCGAGTTTCACGGTCATATATCCCACGCATACCAGCCCGATGAGCACAAAGATTCCGGCCACTGTCTCATACTGATATTTCTTCATTCCCATTTACCTCCGTATTTCACAGTAGACCCTGGCGATTTCCCTCTGGCTCGCCTCGGCCTTCTTAAAAACGAGATCGATCTCCTCACCCCCTGCTTTGCTTTCAGCGAATCCCGCGAGAATGGCGAAGGGGAAACAGATGTCCTGAGAAATATGAGCCTCTGCCTGGATTGTGCGCAACCCTTCTTTCTGAAGATCCAGGGCAAATGTTTTCAGAATTCGTTCCGCCTCGCTGAGGTTTGAAAAGGGAAGAAAGGTGGTAAATTGATTCTTGCTCTGCCGGGCAGAAAATCCTCCCACCGCGCCGAAATGCTTGTTCAGGTATGCCCCCATGGCATTGAGAACTTCTTGCCCTCGGGTGTGCCCCAGATGCTCAGAGAGCTGCTCAAAGTCCTGCAGCGTAAATAAGGCCACGACATAGCTGTCCTGAGGACCCTTCCGCCTGAGGCCCATCTGATTCCGAACCCTGAATTGCCGCTTGGATTGAATTCCGGTAAGATGTTCCTGAAAATCCTCAAGGCTCTGGACGAACTCATCGATGAGAGGATGCTCGAAATCATCGAACTGTCTTGGGGTTCCCTGAAAAATGATTTTTCCGTCACTCAGAGCAAGGATACGGTTTGAGATGAAGAAAACGTCCGGGACGTCATGGCTAATGAGAACCGCCGTGAAGCCGAACTTTCGCTGGTATTGAGCGATCATGCTCAAGATGGCATTCCTGCGAATGACATCCTGGCCCGTGGTGGGTTCATCAAAAAGCACCATCTTTGGATCGATCACCAGGGCTCGACTCAATGCCACTCGCTTCTGCATGCCCCCCGAGAGCTCCGACGGATAGTTCTGGGCTACGTTCGTAAGTTCCATCTGCTCCATTCTGGCCGTTACCCGCTCTTCAATGGCCTTCTGGCTGAGGTGGGTCGTCTGTTGAAGGGGCAGGGCAATATTTTCAAAGATCGTCATCGAGTCGAAGAGGGCATTATTCTGAAACATGTAACTGATTTGACTGAAGACCTGATCCCGCTCACTCTTGCTCATTTTCTGAACAGGCTGCCCGCGAAACAGGATATCGCCTTCATCGGGTGTCAGCAACCCGATGATGTGTTTAAGCAGGACGCTCTTGCCGCTGCCGCTCTTCCCGATGATGGTGGTGACCTCTCCCTCATAGATCGTCAGGTCAACCCGATCGAGGACCACATGGTTGTTAAACCGCTTGCTCACTTTTTGGAATTCAATCAGTGGATTTGTCATCGATCTTTACAGAAGAAGAGACGTGACCACATAATCTGCAATCAGGATGAGCACGCACGACATGACCACCGCCGACGTCGTGGAAAGCCCCACGGCCTTCGCACCGTAGCCATCCCTTCGCAGATGGGTATAGTACCCCTGAAAGCAGCAGACCATTGAGACAAGGACGGCGAACACCACCGCCTTGACAAAGCCTCCCGTGATATCCTCCATTTCCACGCCGACCCGCACGTGGTGAAAGTACGTGCCCGCGTTGAGACCCATCAGCATCACCCCGGTGATGAACCCCCCGAGGATACCGATGAGATCAAAGAAGGCCGTCAGTAGGGGGAAGCTGATGATGGAAGCGGCGATCCTCGGACTGACCAGATACCGGAGCGGATCAATCCGCATCGTCTCAAGAGCGTCGATCTGCTCGGAAATGCGTTGAATCCCGATTTCTGCAGCCATGGAGGAGCCTGCCCGAGCCGTGATCATGATGGCCGTGAGCACGGGGCCCAATTCCCTGACCAACGATAGCGCGACCGCTGTGCCCAGAACGCCCGCTGACCCGAACTTCACGAGTGTATGAAAAAGCTGGAGTCCCATAACCATGCCGGTGAACAGGCCGACAAACGTCACGATCATGGCAGACCTGGCTCCGATGAAATAGACCTGTTGAATAATGCTGGGGAACTGCTTGGGATGAAAGATCATCAGAAATGCCCTGAGAAGAAAGAGGACCATCGCGCCGAGTTCATTGACCCAGCGTACCGCAACCCCGCCCAGGGAGGTCACAGGGGATATGAAAAACGCTTGTTTATCCATCGATTTCGCTTCCCTTTCATGAGATTTTGCGTATTCCACATCAGCTCCCCTAGAGATCAGGCCGAGGGGTCAGTCGAAGGGTTAACTGTCCCTTGTTTAGGTCTCCATGGGAGCATCATTTTTGTATGGCTCTATTATATCCAACTTGACGACCGCCCCGTCAAGGGTTTTCGTTTATATAACACGCTCTATCAATCCGAACGTGATAGACCGGCCCGGAAGGGGGCCCAATCCCGGCAGGCTCCGTATCGATTTCAAGATTCTATTGCCACAAATTTGAGAAAAGGTTATCCTTAGCCCTAAGAATTCCGAAAGGGGCTTTGTATGCATCACGTTGGAATCATTGGGACAGGCTCTTATATTCCAGAAAGGGTTCTTACAAACTACGATCTGGAAAAGATGGTGGAGACCAGTGACAAATGGATTTTGGATAGGACAGGCATCCGTGAGCGAAGGATTGCGGCAGAAGAAGAGACTAACGTGACCATGGGCCGACTTGCCCTTGAAAGGGCTATCGAAAACGCACGCATCGACCCGAAAGAGATTGAGATGCTCGTGATGGGGACCAACACCACGGAACCGGTATGGCCCTCTGCGGCAGGCCACATCGCTTCTCTCCTCAATCTCCATGAAAATATGCCTTTCTTTGATGTGCAGGCAGGGTGTACCGGTTTCAATTATTCGCTGGCCATGGCAGAGCAATTTGTGAAATCGGGACAGTACAGAACCGTCGCGGTGGTCGGATCGGACAAGCTTTCAGCCATCACCAATTATAAGGATAGAAACACATGCGTCCTTTTTGGAGACGGAGCGGGGGCCGTGGTCTTGCGGCGGAGGACTAAAGAAGGCATTATCCGATCCTATCTGGGCGGTGAATATAGATTGCGGGATACCCTTGTGCTTCGCAATCATGGAGGCGATAGCCGCCGATTCATGTGGATGAATGGGAATCGGGTCTACGCTTTCGCCAAAGGCGCGATGGCGGAAAGCTGCCTGCGCGTTCTTGACCCTGATCGGACGGCGGGCAAAAAAGAACTCCGTGCATTGCTCAATCATGTTGACAGAATCATCCCCCATCAGGCCAATGAAAGGATCATCAACAGCGCTGCACAGCATCTTGAATCCAAACTCGACCTTCCCGATGGGGCAGTCAAGAATAAGATGATCGTGACGATTCATAAGTATGGGAACAACTCCACCGCATCCATTCCTCTCGCTCTTGACGATTCCCTTCGAGAAGGGAAGCTCCACACGGGGGATCTCGTGATTCTTGTCGGCTTCGGAGCCGGCCTGACTTATGGCGCCAATCTGGTGAGGCTGTAGTTGGGTTTTTTCGAAACCTCAAACACGCTTTCCACCTCTATCGTTTGATTGCCCCGGATTCTTTTATAAACAATCCTTCTAAACCAATATAATATGCTTATAAAGGTACGGCTGAATTCCATATCTTCATGGAACGAGTTCATTGACACAAAAGACTATTTTTTATATACTCCCTCACGTTAAAAGAGGAGGTGAAATGGTAATATTTACCATTTTAATCGTCATCGCAGTTGGCTTGGGTTTCTATGTGGTCCATCTCTACAACGGATTGGTTCGTGGTCGTAATGAGGTGAAAAGCGCTTGGAGTTCCATTGACGTCCAGCTCAAACGGAGGTATGACCTGATCCCCAACCTGGTCGAGGCGGTCAAGGGCTACGCGGCTCACGAACGACAAACGTTCGAGGCGGTCGTTAAAGCACGCCAGCAAGCAATCAGCTTCACCGGTGGTGTCGAGGAGCGGGCGAAGGTTGAGAATATCCTTACAGAGTCCTTACGTTCCCTCTTTGCACTGGCTGAGGCCTACCCTGACCTAAAGGCCAACCAGAATTTCCTCGCCTTGCAGGAAGAGTTGGCTACCACCGAGAACAAAATTGGCTTCGCCCGGCAGTATTACAACGACGCGGCCATGCGCTACAAAAACAGCGTTGAAGTCTTTCCAAGCAACATCATTGCCAATCTATTTACCTTTCGGTCCGAGCCTTTCTTCCAGATGGAGGCAGCCGGGGAGCGTTTGGCCCCTCAGATCAAGGTTTGAGGAATGAAAGACTCCTTAACTCCAATCCTCCTGTGTCCAATTTCGAGCACCTTTTGTTCGATTGTACAAAAGAAGAGGAACCACTCAAACTCAGTAATGGAAGGGGATATCTATGATGGAGACAATTCGAAATATCGGCTGGTCGGTTGTGTTTTCATTCATCGGAGGCCTCGTCGGCATGGCCCTCGTGCTGATTTCTTCTCTCATCGTGCCGCGATTGATTGACCGATTGACCCCAAACATTGACGAGCAGAAGGAGATTGCGCGGGGGAATTCCGCAGTTGCCGAGTACTTCGGCCGGGTGGCAGGCGCCACAATTATTGGATTGAGCATTGTTGTCGCTGCTGCAGTGCTGGGCGGCGTCATCGCCGCACTTCATTAGGCCTTCGCATCACACATGGACGTTTATAAAAGTATGGGCTGGTCTTATAAGTTGAGGAATGTCTATATGAGATGGGCAATCTGGTCGGCAGTCATGCTGCTCCTCTGTCTTGCTCCGGAGCTTTCTTGGGCACGGGGTGGAGGAGGATGTCTCGCCGAAGGCACACGGGTTCTGACCCCGAAGGGAGCCGTTGCTATCGAGAAGCTGAAGAAGGGAGATGCGGTTTGGAGCATCATTGACGGGAAACTTCAGCGAGGCGAAGTCCAAGCGCTCATCAAGGTGGAGCCAGAGGAATACCTGGAGGTTTCCGCCGGTGATGCAAGGTTGGAGGTTACTCCCGAACATCCAATGATGGTGGCAAGAGGTGAGTACCGTCTTGCAGGTCGGATCCAAGTAGGGGATACAGTTTGCTTGGTACAAAATGGAAAGCTCGATGAATTTGAAGTTCGCTCTATCAGACGAATCTCAGCAAAACGACCGGCTTATAACCTGCTCGTCTTCCCGGGTGGGACGTTCATTACAGAACGGTTTGTCCTTCACAACAAGGGGTGCTTTTTACACGACAGTCAGATCCTTATGTCCGACGGCCATGAATCCCCGATTCGTGCCATTCGTCAAGGGGACGAAGTTTTAGCCTTTACGCCAGAAGGACGTATGGTTCGCACGAGGGTCCGGGAGATCATTCGTCATGAGGCAGACGAGTACATACTCCTCAAGACAGACCGGGCAACGCTTCGGGTGACCAAGGAGCATCCCTTCTATGTGGGCCGCGGCACGTTCAAGACAGTCGAAGCGCTCAAAGAAGGAGATCTCGTTTTTGCCTGGGACGGCCAGTGGCTTACCGAGCAGCGGATCATTTCTTTAGAGAGAATTCGAGAGCAGGTCCAGGTCTTTAACCTCCAAACGGATCACCCTAATACGTTCTTCGCCGGGCAGATTGCGGTCCATAACAAAGGCGGATGCTTCCCGGCCGGAACCAGGATCGCAACGCCCAAAGGCCCGGTCGCCATCGAGTCGCTGGCCTCAGGAGATGAAGTCCTCGCGGTCACAAGGGATGGCTTTACCGTCCGGTCCACTGTTAAGACTGTCTTCGTGAGTAAAGAAACCATGGTGAGGATAAAGACCAATGGCGGGGACCTGGTGACCACAGCGGAACATCCTGTGAGCCTCAAGGAAGGCATGTTCAAACAGGCAAGAGATCTTCACCCCGGAGACCGCGTCATGAAATGGAAAAACGGGCGATTGACTGCGAAGACCGTTCGAAAGGTACTTTTCACTGAAGACGAGGGATTAGTCTTCGACTTACAGGTCGGTGAACCCCACACCTATGTGGCAGAAGAGATTGTCGTGCACAACAAGGGGGGAGGATGTTTTCCAACAGGAACTCCCATCCGTACACCGCAAGGCCAGACCTTTATCGAGAAGCTCTCTCCGGGAGACTCCGTGCTCGCGGTAGGCCCTGAAGGACGGATGATCCAAACTCGTGTCGATAAGATCTTCGCTACCCGCTCTCTCGTGCTTTCAGTCGACACGGATCATGGCTTGTTGCACACCACAACGGACCATCCTTTGGCACTTCCTGGAGGGGACTTTTTGCCCGCAGGAAAGCTTCGGCCAGGACAGAAGCTGCTCGTCTGGAAGAATGGCGGAGTCCACTCTGCCATTGTCCTTGGGACTTCATTGGAAGGGCAGGAGCGAGAGGTGTATAACCTCAGCGTCGGGTGGCCGAACACCTTCCTCGCAGCGGATTTTGTGACCCACAACAAGGGCGGAAGCTCCAGTCGTTCGAGTTCCAGTTCCAGTCGTGGCAGTTCATCCGGCGACGATTCAATATTTGGGTTTATCGCTGCCGTTGGGGCCATCTCGGTTTTCGCGCTGATCCTTTTCATCTGGGCAAGGGCCAAATCTCAAGAAAAGAAGGAAAACCTCGACTTTGTTTATGACCGGAATAAAATCTCCCCCAAGGCAGGCAAAACTGAGAAATTGCTGACATTCCTCAGCCAACAAGATTCCCCCATGTCTCCGGAGGATTTGCGGAAGCTTACGGAGTCCACCTTCCGGAAGCTCCAGGAGTGCTGGCAGGCACGCGATTATTCCCCTATGCAACCTCTCATGATGCCGGACCTGTTTGCTCAACACACGGCTCAACTTCAAGGGCTTGTAAGGAATCACGAAATCAACCGTATCGAGAGCCTCAAGGTGGAGCATGTCGATTTGGTGAATGTCCGGTACACGGAGAAACCGGATCAACGGGAATTCACCGCACTGATCACCGCCTCGGCACGGGACTACTATGTGGACGACCGAACAGAGAAATTCCTTCGAGGAGATGAGGCACCGGCCCGTTTTCAGGAGTTTTGGACCTTCCATCGCCTGGGCGACCGCTGGCTCCTGCGAGAGATCGAACAAGCAGGAGAATCTGACATGCTCAAGGACGAGAACTTCGTCGAGATGCTGACCGATGATACGCTCCGGGGGATCTACGGAGAAGTGGCTGAGAAAAAGGGAGAGGCGGGACCTTGGCTGGAAAAGGAGACAGAGAAAAAGGCAACGCGCATCGAGCGCATGTTGAACTTCCTCGTCCAGACCGACAAGCTCTGGAATCGCAACCAGATGCTTGAACGGGCGCGTCGGGTGTTTCTGAGCGTTTACCTGGCCAGAGAATCAGGAGATCCCGGCCGCGTGCCCGTGGCAGATCTATTTCCGGAAATTGCGGAGAGCCTCCGGGCGCAAATTCGCCAGTGGCAAGGGCAAGGATTAAAAGTCGAATACCGTAATCTATGTGTTCGAAAGGCTGAGTTGATCCTGGTACGGAACTTCGCCGATCGGGCCAAGGACGAATTTACGGCACGAATCAGCGCCCACGCCCAGAGGATCATTCACAAAGGCGATCAGATCAGGAGCGAACAGCAATATGTGACCCCCTTCGAGGAGTATTGGACTTTCGGCCGCCTGGATGAGCAGTGGAAGCTTAAAGAAGTTTTGCCACCGGCCCTTGGGAAGAAAAAACTCGCTGAAGAAAACGTGGACGAGGACAGCAGCCAAAGCCAGCTCCAGTGGTATTACCGCCAGACCCGCGCCCGGTAATGCCGGCAGCTTTCTATTGACTGAAGGACAGCAGGCAGGTATGGACATTCCCCGTATAATGCACAAAGCAAGGAAACTGGAAGGTAAGCTTGCCGTATTTCTAGTCCAGATTTCTTACCGCGTACTTCTGGAGTTCTTCTGAGGATAGATTATCAGGTTCGACTAAAAGGTAATGTCTCTCTGAGGATATTCCCAATCCAGATTCGGTCTGTTCCAGTTCAAATAACGCAATGAGATCCTCCCTCATAAACTGGGCTGCAATCGGCCTGGAGACGAGATTGGGAAACTTCGATTTACACATCGCCATGTCCTGCTCAATCTGAACCACACTAATTCTGTCTTTGACTCCTTTAGCCTGTACAGGGAAAACATAGTGAACGCCTCGTTTGTCAACGCCGACGTAAATCTCATCAGTCTCTGTCTGCCCGAGGTTATCTACAAATGTCCGAAGATGACTTTGCAGAGAATAACAGGTGACACCCGTAAAGATGTCGATAAGCCTGTTATAACGCAACTTGGCAAGCAGGGCTTGCTCGTCGTTCAGTGCATACATCGCTATAATCCCCGGAGTTGCGTCCGGTATCTTAGTCTCTACGAGCGAAACAGACGGTCGAATCGTAGCTGACGACGTAGCGACAAAAACATATTTGGACCTGCCGGCTGGACGAATAATCCACTCAGATCCACTGGGCGCCTTAGCCCTTATTGATTCTGGCAGCTCCGCCCTATAACGGAAAGAGTAGATTAGGTCCCCAAGATTCTTGGGTAATTTTACCCCAATTTTCTTAGCAATTCGAACGATGTCCTCGCGCGTGAAGGTAAGTTCAGTCACTTCCCCCTTGTATTTCTCAAGGAAGATCCTCTCAATAATCTGACTGTAACGATTTAGTTTGGTTTGTTTAATGGGCTTCATAGCTGGCTTCTTTCCCTTAGGTGATCATTTCTTTCCTGGCCAACGGAGAACGACCACTTCCTCACGAAGCTGCTCCCCAGTCGCCGTCGCTATTCGAGTCCGAAACAGATCTATCCTTTCAACCTTGTAGCCGAGAGAGTCTGCAATCTGTGCAATTAACTGCCCTGTTCTAATCATTACACGCAGATAAGAGGCCTGATCTCCTACAACGTAGCCCAAGTATGCACCGGGTCTTAGAATTGAACGAAGGGATGCCAAATGTTGAGCAATGCCTCCGAAATAGAGCGTGGTGACTCGATGATAAAGGCGTTCGAAGCCTGACGTTTTATTCAGCTCAACCCTGCGCCTTTCAATCTCGGTCGCTATTCTGCGGATCTCCATATTCTCCGATACCCATTTGTCATCTTCGTCTGCCTTGTAAACGCCTCTCGTGTTCGATCTGAGTAAGTTCTTCTTTAAGCTTCTAAGTTCTGAAAGATTGTTTATGAAACCAAGCAGGACGGTTTCAAGTCGTGTCGTTCTCGTGTAATCCTTCTCATTAGGATAAGGAGGAGAAGTAAAAACCCCATCAACCTCCTTTGATCGTAGGATATGAGTAACATTTCGTGAGTCCCCCTGATAGACTTCAGATTGTGTTTTAGTTTGCATAGAAACGGTGGCCAAATCTCGCGCCATCTTCTCAACATTGGCAAGCCATAGTTCCATTACAGGTGCATCTTGCTTTATGATGCCTAGGCCTACCTCCGGACCGAATCTTAGGTTTCCTATCGTTGTAACCAGAGCTTTAGCGAGAGCGAGTAACTCGTGATTTCTGAATTTAGTTTCTTTATCCGATTTTATCGCATCGAGAAGAACCAGAGTCTTGTGTAATGGTAATGGACTGATCGAATTTTTGAGCAATAACCTCTGAGATTCTTCGGGAAGTACCCGTAACCCATTATGGTAGTATGATTTTGCAACCCTTGGCTCGTTTTGAATCTCAGTCCGTTTTAGATTGGTAATAGCTCTCTCTGCGATTTGCTTTGCGTGATGTCGAAGCCTTTCAGGATCAATCTCCCAATCTGTTTTGACCATCGAGGCAAAATGTGGCATCGGTAATGCTTCAATCCCGATGGCAGGTATGCCATTCTTTTTGCATTCTACAATCGTTGTCCCTGTCCCGCAAAAAGGGTCCAGTACTAAGCTTTGGTCATTTAACCCAAGTTTTTTCAGATACTCCCTTACCAGGTGTGGCGGAAAGGAGAGGACAAAGCGATACCAATCGTGGATCGGCCTGTCCAACGGGTCTATCTTATTAGCTTCCCCATTGGTTTTTGGTAGTTCAAATAAAGTCAAATTCACCTGAGCCATAGGATCAAACCTATCTTGCTCGCTATGATTTCGGCTTGCCCGGGGATATCGATCAATCTTACTCTACAGAAATTACCATAACCTGAAAATATGTCAATTTGTTTCTGAAATTAAAATAGCCGCCCCCCACCTTAATCTTCCTCAGCATGGGAGAAATCGATTACCTCTTTCAATCGTTTTGCATCATAACCCAGGTGAATCAATATCTCTTCGGTCGCCTTCACGAGCATTCCCACATATTTTTTGACATCGTAGGTGTCGTCCGGCCCCACTAACGGAAAAGGTCTTACCCTCTCTGCCTTATCTTTTGACTCGGCATCCTTAATCACATACCGAACCTTCTCTCCGGGATGGATCGGCATTCCAACATCCTCAAGCTCCTGAGCGGCAAGAGCGGTAAGGCTATCCACCTTGTAGGCACTGGGTTCCTGAGAGATCCTCTTTCCGATGGCCAGATCCTCGTTCTTCGCCTGTCCGTCCTTCAACATCAGACTATATTCGAGAAGAAGGTCTAAAATTTTTGGAATCTTCGCCCGATAATCATCCATATCTTTTGCCTCTGCCAGAATCTCAAGCATTCGAAGCTGAGCCTCCTGAATCAGAGGAGGCGTGTCGCCTCGTCGAAACGCTAATCCCCGCGCTTTGATCTTTCCGCTTTGGAAGAGTCCGAAATAACGGTTGGCCACCGGACTCTCCGGATTCCCTTTCGAAGGAAGAAAGGCGATCCATCGATAAATTCCCTCCAGACTCATCGTGATCCCGGTGGCCTCGCTGATCTTCTGACAGAGTTCAAGAACCTCTTCCTCTCTGAACCCTTTCTTACGAATCCAGAGGGAATCGGTAATGGCATGGAGGAGCTCGAACCCTTCCTCCTCACAGATCTCCTTGGCTCGAAGAAGGCTTTCCCTCCCAAAGGCAGTGACCGCTTCATGAGCTTCAATTCTTCCGAAGCGAGCATTTCGATAACCCAAATATCCAAAGCATGTCACAAGCATCCACTTGAGCGCCGTCTGCTTCCGATTGTAGGTTTCTCTTCTCTTTTCTTTATTTCTCATTTCCTCTTCCCAATCCTTTGTGCTTTCTCTATTTATTCCGCAATCTTCTTTGCCTACTGCCTTCTGCCTACTGCCTACTGCCCCCTCACCCTTCCCCTCTCCCCCGGGGGAGAGGGTGGGGTGAAGGGGGATTTGGCCATTTTCTTAAGCCATGCCCTTCTTGTTAAGATAGGCCGGAGTGTTTTGGGAACGATCCCTTCCCTCTTCTCACAGATCGTATAACCCGTCTCCGGGACGCTATGGTTTTCACAACATCCGCAGAGTACGGTCTCCGGAGAGATATTGTGAATCGCCATCATGGTAGGATACATCGAGGCGAAGTCAATCTCTGCCACATCTTCAAAGATCCCCAACTTAGGTTGAAAGACAAGACCCCCCTTATCTCCAACGAGCAGATCCCACGCTGTTTTAAATCTTTCCGGCTCCCCCTTTCTCCAGGGGATGAGGATGTTATCCTGAAAGGCCCGGTCGAGTTGCATCGAGGTGATCGCCGTCCCCGGAGAGGTGCGGGCCATTCGTTGAACTGGAATTTTGGCCAATCGCGCCAGCTCAATCACTCCTTCCATCCCCGATTCTCCATGGATGAAAGAGTTTTTACGATCGATGTGCCACCTACCGAGAAAGAGATGGGCGGGAGCCCGATAATAGGTCCGTCCATAGGAGAAATAAGAAAAGCCTTTCGGATGAATCTGTCTTTTCACAGGATAAGGCTCCCGATCCCAGGGGATGGAGATTTTGCATCTTTTTTCTCCAGAAAAGAGAAGAGGCAAGAGAGAGGCATCTCCCTCATCGCTCAGGATCACATCCGGATCGAAATGTCTGAGAAACTTCTCGACTTCTCCAACATCGATCGTCTCCATCTCCACACGATATCCTTCGCACTCCAGTAGGAGAGACTTCTTCCGAAGGGAGTCTCCATCCATTCGAAGTTCCATGACCCGAAGGTCAGGAATGCCTTCATCGTCTATCCACACAGACTCGGATGGATCAGGATGAATCTCAAAGATTCGATTTCCTTCAACCTCAACAAGACATCGGCCTGTTGGAAAAATTTTTTTCTCATAAAGATAAGTCTGGGGCAAAGGGATGTCACAATTGTAGAAGGTCATTTTCTCTTCCCATGGAGGGAGAATTCTCGGAAGCTGGGCATAATGCTCCGAATCGACAACCTCGATCTCGATCACTTCCACTTCCTCACCACTCCAAAACTCCTTCTTTCTGGTCCACTGGTAGCCTGCTGCCCGCTGGCCTCTCTGGAGAGAGTGGAAGAGATCGAGAAGATCGCTTTTCTTTCCCTGTGCATAGAATCGAGGCCGGAAAGGATCTTCCAACCGGCGAAGCCTTTCATCCTCTTCCTTGATCCACAGGATCATCGAGGACTCTAACGGGTAAAGATCGAAGAGCCGTCCTCTGATTTGCATGGGTTTACCTAACGGTTAGTTAGTTCGGAGTGATCGAGTAGGGAACGGTTTGAAACCGTTCCGTACAGGAGCGCAGGGATTCGATTTACTCCCTCTGCTCTTTTTCTTCTATTGACTTCAGTTTCGACCTCAAGTCAACCAAGGCCTTTTCATGTTCGAGGAGAATAGAGATCAGAATCGTCTCAAAAGGCCAGGGCCTCGAAGCATAGACTCCAGCTTGTACATGAAGCCTTGCCTCTTCAAAGAGCCGGTCGAGGAACTGCTGATCTTCTTTCCTCAGGCCTCTCCGAAACTTTCTCCATTCCTGGACTTCCTGTTCCAGAACCCTGCTAAAAGGAAGGACCGTCCTGCCCATCACTCGTGCTCCGTGTCCGTGCCTGCACGCCGAAGTGCAGCGTTTCGGCACGCAGGCGTGACTCGTGTCCGCTCACTAATAAATCTCGAAACCGCTGGACATTGTTCAAAGCGCATACCGAAATTCATTCAGTGTTTATCTAAAGTGTTCGCTCCCAGTAAATGGGGGCGCTACAGATTTTTCAATTTGCGATTTGCGATCTGCAATCTGCAATTCTGTTACTCCTTTTTCCAAAATCATTTTTGGTCCCTCCTCATCCAAATCGATCCTCCAGGCTTCGTTAGAAAATTGAAGGAGTCTTCTCATAAGATAAGCCCTCTTTGAACTCATAAATCCCCCCTCTTCCCCCTTTCGTAAAGGGGGGCTGGGGGGATTAGACTGGAACAGAAGAAAAGGGACTCCTTTCGAAGCCATTCCTTCTATCTTTCTCAGAGACCTTTCAAAGAGAGGACGAACCTCTCTCTCAGGCACATCTTCATCCAAAAAGGTGGTGAGCGGTCCAAGAAGGATCACCCATCGCCTTTGGAGCAGCTCGGTTGCCCCCTCTCGCCTCAGCAATGAGATCAATTGCTCTCCCATCAGAGTGGCCATCTGATAGCAGGTAAAGGCCCTTGCGATCCGAATGCTTTTGAGAAGCTTCTCCGGAGGAATCAATGCCCTCCTTGCGAAGGATGAGACCGTATAGGCGTTGAAACGATTGGCTCCGTCTAATACGATCACCTCTATTCCTTTCCCTGCCATCCATCCCGCCACATAGGATGAAATTTCTTCTGCCCTCTCCCCACAAAAAAGAACTTTTCTGGGAGTATAAGATTGGACTTGTGACAAGACTTCATCGAGGGTAAGGGGTAGAGTTGTGAGTTTGGGGTCTCGTTCCCACAAAGTTCGGAGTTCGGAGTTAGGAGTTCGGAGTATCATTTCCACATAGTTCGGAGTTAGGAGTTTGGAGTATCCTTCTCTGATCCTTTTAGGGATTTCATCAATCCATTGACCATTTTCGATAGTTCAACACAGAACCTTCTTGATCGCTGTTTGAATTTATCGTCGATAAATTTTTGCCTATATGAAATTTCTGCAATAGAAACACATTCTCGCACGGATCTTCTGGCTATTCTCAGGAATCGACTGAACTCTGTCTTGCTCCCTCCACTTCCCTCTACGATGTTTAAGCAAATTGATATCGATGCACGTTTGAATTGGTCTGTTAAAGAGAATATCTCTGTTTTAGGAAAATCTTTTGTAACCTCATAAACAAAATCAATATATTCCAGTGATTTCTGATAAACCTTCAAGTTCTCAAAATCAAATCTCTCTTCACCCATGATTCCCTCCTCTCTTAGATAGAAGTAATGAGTTCGGAGTTTCTTAATGTCTCTTCGTTTTACTTTTCATTGCTCCGAACTCCGAACTCATTACTCCGAACTATTATTTAAACTTTCCTGAACACCCCAATGACTTTTCCAAGAATTTGAACTCCTGATCCCTCCTCAATCTGAATCACCTCCCAGCGCTCATTGTCTGGCTTCAACTCGATCTTCCTCCCTTTTTTGAAAAAACGCTTCACCGTTGCCTCTTCCCCCATCAGGGTCACCACCACATCCCCATTTTCTGCCGAGGGTTGGGCCCGAACCACGACATAGTCATCAGGCAGGATATAGGGGGACATACTGTCACCCTTCACTTTCAGAAGGAAAACCTCTTTCCCTTTCACCCATTCCGTAGGAAGGGGAATCGTCCCTTCCACATGTTCTACGGCTAAGGTGGGTTTCCCTGCGGCCACCTTGCCTAAGATAGGAACCTCCCGACTCAATGGCCTCCCCTCTTTCTTTAGATGTTCCCCATACGTTCCAGCCCGCGGGTATGAACCATGCGATTCATATCCTTGAAAGACGAGTATTTCGAGGCCTCTGGACATCGAGCCCCTCCGTTTCAAATAACCTTTTCTCTCCAACGCCTTGAGGTGGTCGAAGACTGCCCGGGGATAGATGTTGAAGTGCTCGCCAATCTCTCGTACAGAAGGGGGATAGCCTCTTTCCTTGATAAACGTCCTGACGAAGTTGAATACCTCCTTTTGCCGGGATGTCAGTTCCATCATTCCCCTTTTTAATTCACGGCCTTCATTGTTAAATCTTTGCACCGAACTCCCCGGTCGTAACGACCGAACTCATCACTCCGAACTGTGATTTACAAATACTATACATTTGTTTAGTTGTCAAGAGGATTTTAGGGTCAACCCTAAAATTTTTATTACTCTGTGATTCTATGAAAGGAGCCTAAAACATGAAAAATTTGTTGATTTCGCCATTGTATTTCGCTCAATCTGTAAGTTAGAATTAAATATTCAATGAAAAAAGAATCCAGCGATGTGGGAACGCTTTAAGGAAGATATCCGAACTATTAAGGAGAGAGATCCTGCGGCGAAAAACCTTGTGGAGATTTTTCTCTGCTACCCGGGTCTCCATGCGATTTGGTTCCACCGCATCGCCCATTTTCTGTACGAAGAAGGCTGGTATACAACGGCTCGCCTCGTCTCCCACTTCAATCGAGGGTTTACAGGAATCGAGATTCATCCAGGGGCCAGGATCGGCAGGCGGCTCTTTATCGACCACGGAATGGGGGTGGTCATCGGAGAGACAAGCGAGATCGGCGATGACTGCCTCATCTACAAAGGCGTGGTGCTGGGCGGTACCACCCTCGAAAGGAAGAAACGTCATCCCACCCTGGGAAACCGTGTCATTATTGGTTCTAACTCCACTGTTTTAGGAGCCATCGCCATTGGCGACGGGGCGAGAATCGGTTCTGGCTCCGTGGTGGTTAAAACCGTTCCAGCCGGCGCGACCGTCGTCGGTGTCCCGGGCCGCATTGTGGAATCCTTAAATCCGGAAAAAGAAGACCTCGATTTCGAACATGGAAATCTTCCGGACCCACTGTCTGACCTCATGAAGATGCTTCTTCAACTTCACAATAGATTAGAAGAGAGGGTCAAGCGATTGGAGAACCAACAGAACGAAGATTAGACAAATGAAGGTCAAGGTTGAGGCTTAGGTTAAGATTTGAAGTAAACCCCGTTAGAAGTTGTCAGCGGGGCATCGTACCCGCCGGAATTATTTAGAATGTGATCCCGGTATAGCGGGACTGTAGAGCAGAGGGGCATTATTTCTAACGGGGTAAACCCCAGTTTAATTTGTTAGGTATGAAACATGGCAAAATATCCGAAAGTTTTGATGGAACATTTTCAGAATCCAAAAAATGTGGGTGAGATTTTTGATCCGGACGGTATCGGCACAGTCGGAAATGCCTCCTGCGGGGACATCATGCAGATGTTCATCAAAGTGAATGGTGATAAGATTATTGAGGCAAAGTTCAAGACCTTCGGCTGCGGGGCTGCCATTGCCACCAGTTCTATTCTGACAGAGCGGATCAAGGGGGCCACGCTGGATGAGGCCATGAAGATATCGGAGGAGACTTCTAAGGAAGTCCTCTCCCAACTGCCTAAAGAAAAAGTTCCGTGCTTCACCCTGGCCACGGATGCTTTAAAATTGGCGATCGAGGAATGCCGATGCAAGCGGACTGGGATTCACGAAAAAGGTGGGTTTGATATGAAAGAGATGGAGAAGGAATAAGAAGGACGATCTCATGACCAAAGAAGAAAAGGTTGTTTTTCTCAAGAATCCAAATCATGTTCTGGAACAACTTATTAAGAACTTCGTTAATGAAGCTCAACCCAATCGAAGAACCCAACTCGACCACGGAATTTACTGGGAAGAACCTCTGGTTGGATTTGCCTCAGGCATTGACCCACTCTTTTTTGAATATAAGACACTGATTGGTCCCTTCCACCTCACTCCAAGGGAGATCATTTCAGCAGCTCTGAAAGAGAGGGGGAGAAGTCTTCTCTTTACCGAAATTGAACAGATCAGCGTCATTTCATGGGCCCTTCCCGTCTCAGAAGATACCCGCAAGAGCAACCGTCAGGAGAAGCAGTTTCCATCGAAACTCTGGGCTTACACCAGAGATTTTGGCGAAGCCTGTAATGTCGCCCTCAGGAAACATGTCATGACCTTTTTGGAGGATTTAGGACATCCTGCCGTGGCGCCAACGCTTTCCCCAACGTTTCAGTATTTAAGGGATGAGAAGGTGGGCTGGGCCTCTCCCTGGTCTGAACGCCATATCGCCTATGCCTGTGGCCTTGGAACCTTCAGCCTCAATGATGGTCTCATCACTCCCAAAGGAATGGCCGTTCGATTCGGCAGTATCGTCACCCTGCTGAAATTGACACCGAGCGAGAAGAAATACCGCCACTACAGAGAAAATTGCCTTCAGTTTCGAAACGAAAAATGTGGAAAGTGCATTCCGAGATGTCCAGCCGGCGCGATTTCGGAAAAAGGACATGATAAGGATAAGTGTAAGGAATATGTCGATTCGGAAGCTCTGAAAAAGAAACGGACCGAATATGGGTTGGAAAACCCTCCCCCTTCCTGTGGCCTCTGTCAAACCGACGTTCCCTGTGAATTTCAAATCCCAAGACCAAACCTGATCGCTTAGAAAAGCCACTTTCATCACCCATTAAAATATCTGACGAGCTGAAGGCTAAAGATACGTAGCAGCTTTCTTGGTTTGAGAAGGTGGGCTATAAGCTTGGTAGAATAATCTTGAGTATCCCGATCAAGGTTTTTAAGAAATTTCTTGACTTTTCTTCTAGAGTTTTTTAAGATAACGAGAAATTTAGGGGGGAACAGATATTTCGTTATTCTGTTCGCCCCTTTTTATTTTTGGCAGGAAGGAGAGGGAAAATGAAAAGAATTCTATTTTTTTCATCTATCATTTTGTTCTTCCTATTTTCAAGCCTTGCATTGGGAAGAATTGGGGGTGGAGATATCGTCTTCACGCCTAAGAAGGCTAAAGGAGTCGTGTTCACCCACGATCTTCATGTAAAGGACTTGGGACTGACCTGTCAGAAATGCCACCCCAGCCTCTATATCACAAAGGAGAAAGACAAACCGGTGACCATGGCAGAGATGTCTCAAGGAAAGTCTTGCGGAGCCTGCCATAACGGAAAAGAGGCGTTTATAGCAACAGGAAGCTGCTCAAAATGTCATAAATAGATGTGGAGGTCCGACATGTACGAAGGAAGAGATGAACTGGCAATCATTCAGGAGGATATCAAAAGGGCATTAGCCAAACCGGAGAGAAGATGGGCAATGCTCATCGATCTCAAACGGTGTGTCCTTTGTCATGCCTGCACAGCCGGCTGTGTGGCTGAACAGAAGAGCCCTCCTGGAATCGTCTACCGACCCGTCTACGAGGAGGAGATGGGAATCTATCCCAATGTGAAAAGACGCTATACCCCCAGACCCTGTCAGCAATGTGACAATCCACCTTGTGTTCAAGCCTGTCCCAATAAAGGCGAAGGGAAAGCGACCTGGAAAAGTACCAAGGGCATAAGCACAGGAATTGTGATGATTAATTATCAAGAATGTATCGGTTGTGGTCGCTGTGTGGTGGCCTGTCCTTATAAGGCAAGAAATTTAGATTCCGGATCATTTTATACGGAAGGAACTCCGAAAATTGAAGCCTATGAAACCTCACCCACCTGGGAATATTCAAGGAAGTGGCCTCGAGAGAAACACCACATTCCCATCGGAAATGCGAGGAAGTGTCACTTCTGTTATCACCGGTTAAAACAAGGGATGCTTCCCATGTGTGTCAGCACTTGCATTGCACGGGCAAATTATTTTGGAGATCCTGATGATAAAGAAAGTTTAATCTACAAGGTAATGAAGGCCAGTAGGATCTCGGTTCTCAAATCCGTCAAAGGCAATGGAGAGGTCAAAGTGACCTTTGCTCAATTGAAAAATCTGACCTCAGTGGAGATTGCCGAGAAGATTGGCTATCCTGGCAAAACTCCTGTTTTCATAGAGTCCGCTCCCACAAAACCCAGAGTCTACTACATACTCCCTTAAGGTTAAGGAGGAGAAGAAAATGGAAGATAGAAACAATGGAAATGGAATTTCAAGAAGGAAGTTTATGAAATGCTCTGCCATCTTGGGAGGCGCTCTCCTCAGTTCCCAGGTGGAATGGGCAACGGATTTGATGAAAAGGGCTGAAGCAGGAGTTCTGACTCCAGAGGAGGAGTACGAACTGATCAGAGCCGAGAATACACTCTATACGGTCTGTCTCCAATGCAATACAGGGTGCGGAATCAAGGTGAAGTTCTTCAGAAAGAATGGTTCTGCAGTGGCTTTAAAAATAGATGGAAATCCCTTTGATCCATGGGGTGCTGTTCCCCACCTCCCCTATAAAACTTCTCCCTCTGAGGTCAACACCATAGATAATGCCATCTGCCCAAAAGGGCAGGCTGGAATTCAAACAGCCTATGACCCTTACCGAATCACCAAAGTCTTAAAAAGAGCCGGGAAGAGAGGGGAGGGTAAGTGGATGACCATTCCCTTCGATCAGGCGATCGATGAGATCGTCAATGGTGGATTTCTCTTCAAACATGTGAAGGGCGAAGAGAATCGGAATGTGGAGGGGGTGAAGGATATTTGTATATTAAGGGATCCTAAGATCATAAAGTCCCTCTCTGATGATCTTGGTCCAATTCGTAGGGCTAAGACCGCTGAAGAGAGAAAAGCGGCGGTTGAGGAGTACAAGAGGAAACATGCCGCTAACCTCCAATATCTCATAGACCCTGACCATCCTGATTTCGGACCAAAGAATAATCAGCTGGTTTATGCCTGGGGACGAAAAAAAGGGGGAAGGAGCGATTTCTCGGGACGATTCTTCGGTGATGCCCTTGGAACAACGAACCGACATGGTCATACGACTGTCTGCCAGGGTTCTCTCTACTTTTCCGGGAAAGCGATGAGTGAGCAATATGTCGATGGAACCTGGAAGGATGGAGCCAAATTCTACTGGCAAACAGAGATTGAGAGTGCTGAATTCATCCTTTTTGTAGGCGCCAATCTTTTCGATGCAAACTATGGTCCTCCAAACCGAGCGGCCAGACTTATCCCTAACATCACCTCGGGAAAAACAAAGATTGCTGTGGCTGATCCACGTTTTTCTAAACTCGCCTCCAAGGCCTGGAAATATCTCCCTGTAAATCCAGGAACCGATGCGGCTCTGGCTTTGGCAATGATCCAGTGGATCATAAAAAACAAACGCTACAATGTCTCCTATCTCGAAAATGCCAACAAGGCAGCAGCCAAAGCATCCGGGGAGCCCACCTGGACCAATGCTGTTTGGCTGGTGAAGATCAAAGATGGAACTCCTGATGTCTTTCTCAGGGCCCAAGAGATTGGGTTGGCTCCCAAAGAGATCAGAAAAACAAAGGATGGCAAGGAATATGAATTTGAATATATGGTCGCCCTGAAGGATGGAAAACCACAAAAGGTTGATCCCAATGATGAAAAGGAGGCAGTCAAAGGTGATCTTTTGGTGGACACAAAACTTAAAACCCCTGATGGCAAGGAAATCCATGTCAAATCCTCTCTCCAGATCCTTGCCGGTTCTGCCAGTGAAAAAACGATGCAAGAATGGTCAAAGATCTGTGGCATCCCTGTGAAAGATATCGAAGAGGTGGCCAGGGAATTTACTTCTCACGGAAGAAAAGCCTCGGTCGATATCCATCGAGGTGTTTCGCAGCATACGAATGGTTTTTATAATGTGCTCTCCTTTTACAACCTTGGACTTTTGATCGGAAATTATGACTACCGGGGTGGGTTAATCTCAGCATCGACCTATAATGTAGCGGGGACAAAAGAAGAACAACCCTTTAATTTCGGAAAACTCCATCCTGGAAAGATATCGAGTTTTGGAATCAGCATCATCCGTCACGATATCAAATATGAAGAAACCACCCTCTTTTCGGGTTATCCGGCCAAGCGGAATTGGTGGCCTCTTTCCTCAGACATTTACCAGGAAATCATCCCATCCCTGGGAGATGCTTATCCCTACCCGATCAAAGCCTACTTCCTTTATATGGGCGCTCCAAACTATTCATTACCTGCGGGTCATACCACGAATGAGATCCTTGTCGACACGAAAAAGATTCCTCTCTTCGTCACATGGGATATTCTAATTGGACCAACCAGCATGTATGCTGATTACATCTTCCCGGATTTGAGTTATTTAGAGCGATGGGAGATGCAGGGATCCCATCCAAATATCCCAGTAAAGGTTCAACCGGTAAGGAATCCTGTCATCGCTCCCATCCCTGAGACCGTAACTGTCTTCGGTGAGGAAATGCCCATCAGTTATGAAGCGACCATGCTCGCCATGGCAGAAAAGATGAAACTTCCTGGTTTTGGAAAGGATGGTTTTGGGCCCGGGCTCGATTTTACCAGACCAGAAGATTTCTATCTCAAAATGGTGACAAATATTGCAACGGATGGGAAACCTGTTCCCGATGCAGATGACAAAGAGGTGGAACTCTTTCTTAAATCGAGAACCCATCTTCCAAAGAGTGTTTTCGATCCTGAGCGTTGGAAGAAGGCCTGTGGCGATGCGAACTGGAGAAAAGTAATCTATATCCTCAACCGCGGTGGAAGGTTTCAGGATTATACGGATATCTTTAAAGGAGATCAGGTGGCCAATAAGTATGGAAGACAGATCAATATGTATCAGGAGAAGACGGCCAAAACCAAGAATGCCTTTACAGGCAAATCAAATGCTGGCTATGCCACCTATATCCCCATCCAATCCTCACTCGGAAAACCTTTGGAGGCAGATGGTCTGACAGGCGACCTTCATCTTCTCACTCAGAGGGATATCACTCAAACCAAATCAAGGACGATTACGAATTACTGGCTGCAGGCGATCCGCCCTGAGAATGCGATCATCATGAACAAAACCGATACAGACAGATTGGGTCTGAAAGACGGTGACCGAGTAAAGGTAGTCTCCACATCCAATCCTGAAGGGGTTTGGGATTTTAAGAACGGGGTAAAGAAACCGATGATAGGTAAGGTAAAGGTAACCCAGACAATCAAGCCCGGAGTCATTACATTTACGCTGGGACATGGTCACTGGGCAACCGGGGCTTCGGATGTGACGATCGATGGAAAGGTCATCAAAGGCGACCCACGAAGAGCCACTGGAGTCCATCTCAACGCAGCCATGTGGATCGATCCCTATCTCAAAAATACCAGCCTTCAGGACCCCGTTGGTGGAAGTGTGGTCTTTTATGACTCGAAGGTCAGATTGATCAAAGTTTAATTTAAGGGGGGGGAGTAATCCCCCCTTCCTTTCCCATATATTCAATCCAGGCTACCTCTCAACGAATAAACCTTAATTTCAATATGTTATGTCCAATTTGGAATGGACAAAAAATTCCCCTTGACAGATTATGTTTTATGGATTATATGATTAATGAATCATATATTCATGGAGGAGCTTATGGAAGATAGGGTTCTGGAATTGAAGGCTGAAATCTTGAAGGCCCTGGCCCAACCCACTCGTTTAAAGATCCTGGAATTGCTCCGGAACGGAGAGAAATGTATCTGCGAAATAGTCCCGGCGATTAAGGGAGAACAATCCAATATCTCCCGGCACATTTCCTTGATGCAGAAAAGCCATCTGGTAACCACCCGAAAGGACGGGGTGAAGGTGATGGTGAAGGTGAGCGATCCGGAGATTTTTAATATTCTGGACAGAGTAAACAGTATTTTAAGAAGCCAGATGAATGAACAGAGCCGATTAATTATGGCGATCTAACATCTATCAGCATTCTATTTAAGGAGCAACTTGTGCTTAAGAAATTTGCAGCATACGTCGTTTTCAACCTGTTTAACCTAGAGCCGGGCACCCATCTCGGTGAGGCGATTAACTTCTTTATTTATGACACCATTAAGGTATTCTTCCTCCTGATCGTGATCATTTTCTTCGTGGCCATTATCCGTTCCTACTTTCCGCCGGAGAGAACACGGCGCATTCTTTCAAGAAACCGCCAATATCTCGGCAATGGCCTGGCGGGGCTTTTGGGCATTGTGACACCTTTTTGCTCCTGTTCTGCAGTCCCCCTTTTCATCGGCTTTGTCGAATCGGGAGTACCTCTCGGGGTCACCTTCTCTTTCCTCATCTCCTCTCCAATGATCAATGAAGTGGCTCTGGTTCTCCTCTTGGGACTCTTCGGCTTGAAGATCGCCTTGCTTTATGTAGGGACAGGTTTGCTTGTCTCCATCATCGCCGGCATCGCCATTGGGAAACTGAGGATGGAAAAATATGTACAAGACTATATCTACCAGATGAAAGTAGGAAGCGCTGAAATCCCTCAACAGAAGTTCAGAGAAAAGATTGTGTATGCAAAAGATTATACGAAAGACTTGTTAAAACGGATCTGGCCCTATGTTCTCATTGGCATTGGGGTGGGTGGCTTCATCCATGGTTATGTCCCCTCCGACTTCCTGGTCAAGTACGCAGGCCCTGACAACCCCTTTGCTGTTCCTGTAGCGGTCCTGATCGGCGTGCCTCTTTACAGTAACGCCGCCGGAACCATCCCGATCGTTCAAGCGCTTATGGGAAAAGGGATGCCCATTGGCACGGTGCTGGCTTTTATGATGGCGGTCACCGCGCTTTCTTTTCCTGAAGCGGTCATCTTAAAGAACGTGTTGAAGATGCGGCTTCTCTTAGTTTTCTTTGGTATTGTCGCCGTGGCCATTATTGGAGTGGGCTACCTTTTCAATGCTATTTTGTGAGTTAATCAAACCGGAAAGGAGACGGAAATGAAAATTGAAGTGTTAGGGATGGGCTGCGCGAATTGCAATAAGCTGTACCAGAATGCGCTTGAGGCGGTGAAGATGAGTGGAAAAGAGGTTGAAGTCACCAAAGTTGAGGACATCAAGAAGATCATGGGCTATGGTGTCTTATCCACACCGGCCTTGGTGATAGACGGCGTGGTGAAAGTTGCGGGAAAGGTTCCGAAACCGGAAGAGATTAATGGTTGGATCAGATAAAGGAGAGGGAAGCAAACATGGATGAGAGATGCTTTTGTGAACCGAACGAAATTTTGATTTTTTCTTGTGCCGGTAGCTCCAATGTCGGCCAGATCGCCAATCAAGCTGCTGTCAGGCTGGCTCAAGAAGGTATTGGCAGGTACTTTTGTCTTGCAGGTATTGGAGGCCATGTCAGTGGGATGATCGAATCGACCAACGCAGGCAAGATGCTGATCGCCATTGATGGTTGTCCGGTGGGGTGTGCCAAAAAGACTCTGGAACATACAGGCTTCAATATCGACGAATATGTCCAGGTGACTGAGTTGGGTATCGAGAAAAACCACGAATTCAATGTGGCCTCTTCCGACGTTGGGAAAGTGAGCCGTCACATGACATCCCTCGTTTCAAAAAGGAGAGGGATCTGAGGCATTCGGAAGATAGATAGATGATAGAAAAGCATTATCAACTCGTCCTTGGCGGAAACACACACATAGATTTATTCGGGCCGAAAAACATCTTTGATAAATTGAAGGCGATGCTCGCCGAAATTCTTCAGTCTTAAGAGTTTGAATTTAACAAAACCTTAGAAAGGGAGGTACATGGATGGAAACATTGAAAGACTTTTTGGATGTTGCATTGGAGTTTCACGGCCACAAATGCCCCGCCATGCCAATGGGTTTAAGGGCTGGCATTGCAGCGATGAAAGCTCTTGGAGTTGAAAGGGCCAAGGACAAAGAATTGATCGTAGAGTCAGAAACGGGCAGCGGGCATGCAGCCGGATGTTTTCTGGATGGAGTCATGGTTTCTACCGGATGCACTTATGGTAAGGCAAACATCCAGAAACTTTATTACAGCAAGATGGCGTTTACTCTCATTGAGGCAAAGTCTGGAAAGGGAATAAGGGTTTCTTTAAAGCCCGAGTTCTTTGAAAAAGCACTCCAGTCCCCATTTGTTCAGGAGCGAAAGAAGGGGGTTCCCCCTCAGGATATATCTCCTGAGACAACAAATCCGTTAGTAGAGCGCATATTGAATCTGCCGGAATCCGAGTTTCTCAACATCAGCAAAGTATTTCAAAAAGAGGTGAAAAAGGGATCCCCTAATTTTGAAGTGAAACAATGCTCAAAATGCGGAGAGGCTGTTTTTACAGACAAATTGAAGAAAACGCCTGACGGCAAGTTGCTCTGCATCCCATGTGCAGCGGCAGAAAGAAGATAAAACTTATTTTCAGACCTACTTCATCCTGAATGGAGCAGGAAACAGACCACTGCCCCATTCCAAAGGACAATGATGGTTGTATTGATCGTAGCTGCCACATTGGTTTTTCTTTTTACCACGGTCTTAACCATTGCTGGTGTCGGGGCAGCGTTTATCATTATCCCCACCTTCTATTGGTTGGGCATACCTCTTAAAGAGGCGATGGCCGTGGCCCTGCTCCTCAATACCTTCAGCATGGTCTTTGCCTCGGCGAATTACATCCGCCGCAAACTGGTGGTTTTCCAGACGGCAATTCCTATTATTGTTCTTGCCGTCATCTTTTCACCCTTGGGCGCTTATTCAACGAGGTTTTTCTCGGAAAAGCTACTCTTGGGTCTTTTTATAGCCTTTCTCGTCTTTGCAGGTTCCATGATGTTATTTTATCGCCCGAAACAAAAAGTCCCGTCAGAATCGGCCAGGAAGGAATTGATATCGGGTGTCGCAACCGGGACTTTCGCAGGGTACCTCGGAGGATTGCTTGGCGTGGGAGGAGGAAATTTTATTGTGCCGGCTTTGGTATGGCTGGGATTCGATCCGAAGAAGGCTTCGGCGACGACCGCCTTCATCGTGATTTTTTCTTCCTTGAGCGGCTTTTTGGGTCATGCCACGACGGGCCACGTGAATTTGACTCTCCTTTCTCTTTCAGCCATCGGCTCCATTGCCGGGGCCCTGATCGGCTCCTGGCTCATGACCGAGAAGCTGCAAAGCAAGCATGTGAAAATGATCATCGGGATTGTCCTCTATGGGATTGCCCTCAAGATGGCATGGGGAGCCATTTTCTAATTTTTAAAATGGGAGAAGAACATAATTTACCATAACACAGGAATTTATCCCTGACGATACAGGATGATCCTTCAGGGAGATTGACAGCCTATTAGAAATGCTAAAATTCGATTGGAATTCAAGATTCATTCAGCAACATTCACCAGGGAGGAAACAATGGACGATAAAGAGATCTTGATGGATGCACTCAAGTTTCATGGACACAGATGCTGGGCAAGCGTGGCGGGCGTGCGTGTCGGGTCAGCAGCGCTGCGGACGTTGGGCATGAAACGTGCTGGCGGCACGCAGCTTTTCGGCATCGTGGAAATCGGAGAAGATCATGGCGGAATGTGCTTTGGCGATGGCGTGCAATATACCACCGGCTGCACCTTTGGTAAAGGTAATATTCGTAAGGAACTCTACGGGAAGCTCGCCCTCACGCTGATTGATAAGGCCACAAACCGATCTGTCCGCGTCAGTTACAAGGCCACGCTGCAAAAACAGATTGGGGAATCGGCTTTTATGCGCAAACGAGGCCTCGGCGTCATGCCGGATGAAATTCCGCTCGAAGAACAGATGGAGCTGGTGAACCTCGTCTGGGATGCACCGGAAGCGGACATCCTCACCATCGGCGAGGTGGGAACGTACAAAGGAGAATGGTTCCCCGAATTGATGGGCTTTAAGCCGTGTGCAGGCTGCGGTGAGCTCACCGCCCATGCGTACCTCCGCGTGGTGGGCGATAAGCATGTCTGCATCCCGTGCTCGGGCTACGACCGCTAACTATAACTACATTCTCTTGACGCGACGAATCGGAGGGAGGAGAGAGGTTGAACATCAAGAAGGTTGTGCTAAATCTTTACCCTGAGGAAACCCTAAGGCTTACGAGAATCCTTCTTGGCGAAGACAAAGACGAAGCTCTTGCATTCCTTAAGGAATGTCTGAAGCCTCAATTAGATCATGCGACCCGGGATCATTGAGTGCCTGTCTTTGAGGCTTCGTATAAGCCTTCTCAAAAGGACACCTTCGGTAAGCACTAAAGCAGGAGTGCTGTTCAAAAGTGCTGCCAGTTGGAGGGGAGAAATGACGAACGAACCAATCATTCTCAAATTGACTCCTGAAGATGTTCTAAGACTCACCAGGATCCTCCTCGACGAGGACAAGGAGGAGGCGCTTCTGTTTCTAAAACAATGTCTCAAACCTCAGCTCGATCAGGCTACAAGAGGCCATTTAATTCGTTCTTTCGAAGGTCCATAATTTCCCAATAGGAGAGGAGAACCGATGAAAAAGGGAAATATCTTATTTTTGACCTTACTGATTTTCACGATCTTGGCTTTTCCCTATCAAGCCACTTTCTCAGAGCCTGTCGTAGATCGACGGTTTCCAAAAGATGTTGCCCAAAGTCCCCTTCCGAAACTCTTGGATTTTGGGAGGGGTATTTGCATCCCCTGTAAGAAAATGGCTCCCATTCTTCAAGAATTGTCAGAAGAGTATAAAGGGCGAGTAATCATTAAAATAATTGAAATTGACCAGGAAAAGGAGCTTACCCGGGTAAACCGGATACGACTCATTCCGACACAAATCTTCTTTGATTTAAAGAATAAGGAGGTTTTCCGGCACGAAGGGTTTATGGATAAAGAGGCAATTAAGAAGATATTCCAGCAAATGGGGGTTCAATGACCCATGGAAATCCTTATTAACTATCTCTCGCAATCACTTACGGAAAACCCTCTTCTTGCTTATCTCGGTGTTTTTCTTGGAGGGATCCTCTCTTCTTCAAGTCCATGTGTCCTGGCTAGCATTCCTCTGGTGATTGGGTATGTGGGAGGCTATTCAGAGGGGGACCGTCGCAAGGCCCTTTTATACTCCCTCACCTTCATCCTTGGCCTTTCTCTTACCTTTACGGTATTAGGGGCTATCGCTTCCGTGATCGGAGGCCTTTTCGGAATAATCAGCCGCACATGGTACTTCGTTGTGGGCGGAATCGCTGTTGCCATCGGTCTTCAATTGGTCGGGCTTTATGAGTTCAACCTTCCCTTTCCCGGTCACCTTCAACCCAAACAGAGGGGCCTGTTGGGAGCATTCATCCTCGGCCTCATCTTTGGTATTGTGTCATCCCCCTGTGCGACTCCGATACTGGCTTTGATCCTGACCTTCGTTGCCACAAAAGGAGAGGTTGTTTACGGGACCTCCCTGTTGTTCATATACGCTCTCGGCCACTGCGCCTTGATCTTTTTGGCGGGGACGGCAACGGGTTTTGCTGAAAGTTTCATCAAGTCAAAAGGCATCTCAAATCTCACCATCTGGGCGAAAAGGATCGGGGGCTCAATCGTCGTTCTGGTAGGAGCTTACATGTTTTATTTAGGGATCACGCTTTAGTTAGGGGCAAAATGTTACTCAATTCATACAAAATCACCCGTGTCCTTCCTTGCTTAGCTGATCCGGAAAAGATCAGGGTGATTGCAGAAATATCGGATGAAATTCATGAGGTATTTCCTTATCTGAATGCCACCCTCAAAGGATGTATCTATAATCATCCGGCTTTGACATTGACCATCAAAAAGGATGGGAAATTGTTCACCCTTCATGCGCACCATATTACGCTGGCGAAAATCGAAGACGAGAAAGAAGCCGAGGAAATTCTGGGATGGTTGAAGAATCTAATTAACGAAACATATGAGAAGCGAGATCGGATCGAGCCCGATTTTTCCAAGGGTGCGGATCTGAAGGCGCTGGATATTTTTAAACTCCTCCCAGGCACAAATTGCAAAAAGTGCGGCGAACCGACCTGCCTTGCCTTCGCTGTCAGATTGGTCGGCCAGGAGATCGAGATCATAAAATGCATCCCTCTCTTCTCAGAAGAGTATCAGGAGAAGCGAAAAGTGCTGTCCGAGCTGCTTCATGCCGCCGGATACAATGTCGCTTGGCCGGCAAGTGTCCCGTAATCCCCGCCTTGTGGGTGGGGTCCCTGCCTACCGGCAGGCAGGAAGGGACACAATATGAAATGATAATTCTTTTCCGGGAAGCCCCGTCGTGCCTGTCCCGTACTGACGGGATGGACGGGGAGCTTCATAAAGGAGGATTCTGAAGATGGCTGAGGAAAAAGTTGATCGAAAACTCTCATTCTTGGATCGGTTTCTGACGTTGTGGATCTTTCTCGCGATGCTTGTCGGTGTGGGCTGGGGCTATCTCTTTCCGGGTGTGGTCGGCTTCTGGAATCAATTCCAGGTGGGGACGACCAATATCCCCATTGCCATCGGGCTCATTCTGATGATGTATCCACCGCTGGCTAAAGTGAGATACGAGAAACTGGGCCAGGTATTCCGGGATTTCAAGGTGCTGGGTTTGTCCCTGGTTCAGAATTGGATCATTGGGCCCATCCTCATGTTCCTTCTCGCCATTACCTTTCTTTCCGGATACCACGAATACATGGTGGGCTTGATTTTGATCGGGCTGGCCAGATGCATCGCCATGGTCATCGTTTGGAATGACCTAGCCTCCGGAGACAGAGAGTATTGCGCCGGACTTGGTGGCTTTCAATTCGATCTTCCAGGTTCTTTTCTTCTCGATTTACGCTTACATCTTTATCACGGTCCTTCCCCCCTGGCTAGGGTTAAAGGGAATGGCGGTCAAGATCACGATTGGGCAGATCGCAGAGAGCGTATTCATTTATCTCGGGATTCCCTTTCATCGCCGGTGTTCTTTCCAGAATCATCGGCCTCAAGACACTTGGACGGGAATGGTACGAGGAGAAATTCATCCCCAAGATTAGTCCAATCACTTTGATTGCCCTCCTCTTTACTATCCTGGTTATGTTCTCCCTAAAAGGAGAATTCATTGTTCAGCTTCCACTCCATGTCGTCCGGGTAGCGATTCCATTATTCATCTACTTCGTGGTCATGTTCTTTGTTTCCTTCTACTTGTCGATGAAGGTGGGTGCTACCTATGAACAGTCCACTACACTAAGCTTCACAGCGGCATCGAATAATTTTGAGCTTGCTATTGCTGTGGCTGTGGCAGTGTTCGGGGTTAACTCGGGGCAGGCCTTCGCAGCGGTCATCGGCCCTTTATTGGAGGTCCCTGTCTTAATCAGCCTGGTCAACGTGGCCCTCTGGTTTAAGAAGAAATATTTCCCTTATGCGGTGGAAACTCCGACCGGGGTGTGTCATGTGACCTGCGAACCATGAGCTAGAATTCTGGAATGAGGAGGATTAGAGAATCATGAAAAAAAAGATGATGGTTTTTATCTGTGTTGAAAATGCCAGGCGAAGCCAGATGGCAGAAGGGTTTGCCAATGCCTTTGGACAAGGAAGATTGGAGGTATACAGCGGGGGATCCAGTCCCTCTTCCCAAATTGACCCATTGGTCATCGAGGTCATGAAAGAGAAAGGAATCGATCTCTCGAGCAAGAAACCGAAGGGACTGAACGATCTTCCCCCCGTCGAGATGGATTACCTCGTCACCATGGGATGTGAAGAGACCTGCCCAGCCGTCCTGGCGAAAAAGATCATCGAGTGGGAAATCCCCGATCCAAAAGGAAAGCCCATTTATGAAGTGCGGAGGATAAGGGATATGCTGGAGGTGAAAGTAAAAATGCTTCTTGAAGAGGTCGAGTCGTGAAAAGGTTTACCTTTATCGTTCTCTGGGCGGGGTTTCCTCCAAGGCTACCAAAATGTGGAGAGGTCAACGGCCCCGGCCTCATCTACAATATGCTGTCTACCTGAATGAAAGTTTACTCATTGAGAAGGGAGGTGGAGTGATAGATAGGAACGGTCATGAAGGCATTGCATTAACTGGATTAAAAAATTACTCGAAGAGGAGGTTCCAAATGAAAAAATTGTTATTCTTGTTTATGTTGTCATGCTTGATCATAGCCTTTGATCAGGCGTATGCGGCATCTGCTAAGATCGTTGGCAAAGTGCTGGACGTAAACGGCAAGAGTGTCGCGGGGGTCAAAAGTAGCCGTTGAGGGGCAGAAGATCACTGCCACCACGTTCAAAGACGGCTCCTTCAAACTCGAAGGGGTGGCCCCCGGCAACGTTTACCTGTACGCAACCGCGCCGTCCAAAGCGTATTTGGACGGTGAGACCCTAAAGTCCATCTCCGTAAAGGGCGGCGCCACAGTCTCCGGTGTGACGATAACCCTTTCGGGCCGTCCCAGCGCAGTCGCCACCTATGTGGGAATGAAGAGTTGCTCCGGGTGTCACGACGCCAGCCTGTCCAAGGCACTTGACGGTTCCCCGCACGCAGCTGTTCACTCGCGCTTCGTGACCGAGGGAACAAGCCAATTGGTTTACAAGAATATGTGGCCGGAGCCTAACGGAAAATACCTGCCCAGGGATCCCAAGGGCAACCTGCTCAAGGTACAAGACCCCCTGGACGGCAATGGCCGGGTTCATGTGGCAATGTGTACGAAAGGCGACGATCCCAATCGCCAGTATCTCTTCAAATTCTACCCCGAGCAGAAAGAGGGTGTCTCTCTGACCGAAGCCGATCTGGATTGTTCGGATAAGCCTTCGAACGCCGTCTGGATTCCAATTGCCGCAACGATCGGTGGCCAGGGAAATTGGGGTGAAGGGTACACCGATCCCGATCACAAAACCCCTGACAGCCACCCAAATTTCGGCGAGGGGAAGCAGCGCTACATGTGCAGAGTCCAGGATGTGCCGTATCTCGTGAAATGGATGAAAGATAACAATGTGTCTCGGGAAGGGCAAAAACAGGATTACGTCTGCTACATGCCGGTGTTCGTCATGCAGGATGGCACTCCTGTGGGGTCGAAGGTGCTGGCTAAAGGCGAGGTTGGCGCCCCAATGTTCTGGCAGAAGTCCCCGGGTCATTGGTGCACGCCGGATAACACGCTATCGAGAAACTGCGCAGGATGCCACGCCACCGGGGTTACGATTAAAACAAAGGATTTCCTAGGCGATCCGAATCCGGATCATAAATACAAGTCCGTCGTCACCGACTGGGACTATAAAGATCTGAATATAACCTGCGAGCGTTGCCACGGACCGGGTTCTGAGCACGCGAAGACGTCCGACAAGAAGCAGATCATCTCACCCAAATACCTGACCGCAAAGGCCGGCAATGAGCTCTGCGGCCAGTGCCATGGAAACCACGATGGAAGGAGCATAACTCCTCCAGGGATATATAAACCTGCCTATGACGGGAACTACAAAGACACCCTTGGCCATGGGTTCTTTGTCCCAGGCGTATACAGTCTCGAGACATTCTTTGCCAACTACGAAAAGCCCACAACCAGTCTCATACCTGACTGGAAGGAGGGAGCGTTCCACTCCTGGCCCGACCAGACCCATGCTCGTTCGCACTCCATGGAGCTTTCTGAGTTGCGCCGTTCCGCCCACTACAACAATAAATCGGAAAAGCTCACCTGCTACACATGCCATGACGCCCACACTCTGAATGCAGGGCCGGCCTCGCTGAAAGTTGGAAACTATAACTTCGTGAACGCGGCCTATGGGAACAACACCCTGTGCCTGGCATGCCACGCCGCCCGCGGTGATTTCAAGGACGTATCTACCGCCGATGTGGCAGTGCTTCAGCTCGTGGCAGGCCACAAGGTAGCGAAGGACGGAGCCGCCGTCTCTGTGAAACCCACTGACGCCTTCTTGTCCCGAAACCGGGTAGCGCGGGCCGTCGCCAAGCACATGCAGGTGAAAAGCCGGGATGGGCGGGGCACTCTATACGCCCGACGATCCCAAAATGCCCGTGGGCAACTGCGCATCGTGCCATATGGCGAAGATCGGCAAGCTACAGGACATCGACGTCGATGCCATGTACCACCTGGACTTCGACAAGAATGGGAAGAGCGCAGTGGCTGAGGGCAACGTACCGTCCCACGTCTTCGACATCGTCTGGCCCGGCCAGAGCGTAATCCTTAAAAACCCCGACCCATCAAAAGGTCGCGATTATGACATTATGCCGAACTCCTGTAGCAAGTGTCATGATTTCGCCAGGATTAGCGGCGATAAGGACTAAGATCTTTCCATAGATCTGCTGCCTTCGCAGAATCAATTGCAGCAAGTGGGGCCGGGAACCCCGGCTCCACTTATTTCATGGTGCAAAAGAGACAGTACGGCAGCAAAGAGGAACGCTTCCCTATTTGTTTTGGCGAGGTTCAGCAATATGGATCGGTCAGCGGCCCGCAGCCGCATCTACAGCACGCTCTCCCTCTGCTATGTCTGTCCGGAGGAAAGGGTCTATGCATCGATAGCGGCGGGCGAATGGATCAGGGGGGTCAGAGAGGCATCGCGCCTGCTGGATGAAAACATTTTTGATGACCATCTTAGAGCCATCGAGCAGGCAATCTCTGGAATAGGAGAGGATGAACAACAGGCAATGGCCCGGGAATACAAGCGGCTCTTTACTGATGCCTTTCCGCATGTCATTGCCCCGCCTTATGGGTCGTTCTATCTGGAAAAAAAAGGACTGGTTTCTGCGAAAGCGACCTCGGAGGTGCTGCATTTCTACCATGAGGCGGGTTTCACCCTCAAGGAAGACCTACGTGACCTTCCCGATCACATTGCCCATGAACTCGAATTCATGGGGATACTCGCAGGCGAAGAAGGTCAAGCAATGGGGAATGAAAAGATCAAATTGGAAGAAATCCAGATGAATTTTCTATCTCGTTTCATTCTTCCATGGGTTCCAACCTTCTGTGAGAAGGTGGTGGAATATAGCCGTTATCCATTCTATCATTGTCTTGGCAACTTAACCAAAGAGTTCATCAACTTCGAAAAAAATTATCTGGGGGTTCCGGAAGAGCTGAATTTTCAAAAAGAAAACGAATCCGAGACCACGGGAGTTTAAAAGAGGATCTATCCTATTTCCTGGGAGAGTGTGGGTGGGAAACGCCGGGGAAGAGAAAAGACCATGCTGGGTTATTCTGGACTGTTCGAAATATGTCTACTCCAATTGCCCGGCTTATCAGAATCAGGATAAGCCTTGCTGGGAACATGCTGTCACTTATTGCAAAAAGCTGCTCAGAGTCAAATGGGAGTGCAAAGATTGTAAGGTCTATAAACTTTATCATAACCCTGAATGATGACTCCGTTCCCCTCCTCCCTGACCCGTAATTTAAGACCCATCAGAAAGTGGACGAGCCCAAAGTTCCCTTTATTGTTGTATCCTCCAAAGACAAACGGGGCAACCACGTTGTGGCCGCTGTTCATGTCGGAAAATCAAAACCGGAAACTCTTAAATCGAAAAAACCATTTTAAAGAAGGATATATTTTCTTTTCAATTGGCAGCCCATTGCATGAGTAAAATTCTTCCCGCCATTCCCCCTTATCTATTGAACATCTCGACAAAAAGCTCAATTAGCGTTAGTATTTTGGAGAATTAACCCTTATGGCTCGGTGATACAAAGATTATTAGGCCCGGACATTTTCAACACACTTAGTAAACGGGAATGGTAATATGAAAAAGCTTCTGATTTTTCTTTTTATCCTCGCCCTCTTCCATCCCTCTATTGAAGGAAAAGCACAGAACCCCTCTTCCATCCAGATCTATTTTTTCTATGCTGAAGATTGCCAACCCTGTCAGACCATTCTTCAGAGTTACCTTCCAACAATGAAGACGATGGTTCCCACCCTCGAAGTCAAAACGTTCGACGTTGGAAACCCGGCCTATTATGAAGCTCTTGCCAAACTGGAGAGAAAGTTTGACCGATCAGGAAGTCAACTCCCCGTCGTCTTCGTCGGAGATCAAATGCTCTCCGGAGAGATGGACATTATGGAGAAGTTAAATCCTCTCCTTCTGGAGGTTCAGGCGAAAGGGGGCTCCTTCCCTCCTCCTATTGAAATTCCATCTTTGTCCAAGCCTTCTTTAAAGAGCTTTACACTGGATGTCACCTATTTTTATCAAAAGGGATGCCCAAAATGTGATCGAGCAAGCGCCCTTCTCAAGTATATGACCAAGAAATATCCTCAGTTGAATATCAAAGAGATCGACCTCAATACCCCGGATGGGAAGCGCTTGAACGAAACTCTTTCCAACCGGCTCAACCTCCCGATAGAGAAACGTCTGATCGCGCCCAGTATTTTTATCGGGACCGATTCCCTACTCCCGGGGGAGATCACAGAATCCGGGGTGGAGGCATTGATCCAGAAATATGGAGAAGCAGCACCATCACCTGCCCGCCGAACAGGCTCTCCGGCAGGCGGGCTATCACCGTCACAGGAAGAGTCCAAAAAAGCTGAGGAGTCGATTATACAACGCTTTAAATCCTTTGGAGTCCTGGCCATTCTCTTGGCAGGTTTGATGGAAGGAATGAATCCATGTGCCTTAGCCACTCTGGTCTTTTTCATTTCCTATCTCACCATGGTTGGCCGAAAACGAAAAGAGATCTTCTGGGGTGGGCTGGCTTTTTCAGGAACAGGCTTCATCACCCATTTATTGATCGGCATTGGAATTCTAAGTTTCGTCCAGCATCTCTCATTTTTACCCCTGTTCTCACAAATCGTTTACTTTATCACTTTTTTATTCGCCCTTCTTCTTGGAATCTTTAGCCTTTACGATTACATCCAACTTAAGAAAGGGCGACCTTCCAAGATGAAACTTCAGGTTCCGAATTTTTTAAAAAAGAAGATTCATCAGATGATTCGGGCGAGAAGTAATGTGTTGGAGGCGAATAAGGAAAGCCTATCTATCCGTTTCTTGCTTGCTGCTGTCGTGATTGGTTTCATTGTCACCCTATTTCAGTCAACTTGTACAAGTCAGGTATATCTCCCCACGATCCTTTTTGTTACGAATATCCCATCACTCAGAGGGAATGCTGTTTTGTACCTTATTTTGTATAATTTTGTTTATATCCTTCCGTTGTTGGTCATCTTCGGTATCGTCTACTGGGGAGTCACTTCGGAACAACTTTCCTTTTTTCTTCAGAAGAGGGCATCCACTATTAAGCTCCTCACCTCCGCTTTCTTTTTCGCCCTGGCAGGGATATTGATTTTGACTCTGATATAAGTCATAAAGATGTTATTCGGATCCTATAGAATCTTCCGTGTCTTTCCTTGCCTGGCCGATTCAGAGATGATCCGAGTGATCCCTGAATGAAACAAAGATCCCGAAATAATGAAAGGAGTGGGCTTAAATGAATGATACCGTTGAAGGACAACCCCTTGAACCTCAAAATGAGTCTCAGAATGAACCTAAGACACCAAGGGTGAAACGAAAACCCATTATTTTTTCCGCCATCGCCGTCGTCGTATTGGCAGGGGCCATCCTTTTTTACTTCTTCTACCTCCAACATCCCAGCCGACAAATTCTTGTTCGAGTGAATGATGAGAAGATCACGGTAGATCAATTCAACAAAGAACTTGCCAAAGTGGAACCTGCTTTAATAAGAGATATGCTTCGGGAAGAACCCAATAATCTTCTCGAAAGAATGATCGTCAGGGCGCTCCTTTTACAGGAGGCAAAGAAGCAGGGAGTTTCTGCTCCGGTTAAAACGTTCAAAGATGCGGCGGCGAACCCTCTTCCTCCAGACGAATCTATCATTGCTGAGTTGATTGGAAAAAAGTTTTCTTCGCCGCCGGAGGTAACACGCGAGGAGGTCGAGGGATTCTATAAGATGTATAAGAATCGGATGGAAGGGAAACCCCTAAAGGAGGTAGCTCCAGCGATTGAACAGTATATCCGGGATGCAAAGTCACGAGAGGCATTGGCGCAGTTTTTAGAGGAGATTCGAAAAAATGCTAAGGTCGATATCAATCAGGAGAAGTTACAAAAGGTTGCGGTCAAACCACCTGAAATGAATACCGAGGATGAGTTGAAACAGGCTCTTACAAGTGGGAAACCTGTTTTGGTGGATTTTGGGGCAAATTCCTGCCTCCCCTGTCGTGAGCTGAGGCCTGTTCTTAAGGAAATTGCAGCTCAACACTCAGAAAAGGCAAAAATTCTGGTGATTGATGTTTACAAATATCAGAATCTCGCCAGAGAACATAAAGTTCTCATGCTCCCTACTCTGGTTTTCTTTGATTCAAAGGGAAAAGAGACCTTCAGAAATGTCGGGATCATGGAAAAAGAGAAGATCATCGGAAAGTTAAAAGAGATCGGAATGGGCACCTGATCCAATAAAGTTCGGAGTGTTGAGTTCGGAGTTCGGAGTTTTTAGTTCTTACTCCCATTAAAAGTCGTAAGTGACCGGTACACGACCGGTTCTTTCACACCCCTCAGGACCCTCCGTAACCCACAGTAACCTTACTTCCCTCAACAATAACGGGGACG